>NZ_DS996810.1:0-1325 GCF_000156235.1 Pseudovibrio sp. JE062 | reverse complement strand
GGCTTAAGGTTAGCCCCAGAGGCGTTAAGACGTATGTGGTTCAATATCGAGGTGAGGGAGGTCGAAGGGGACGGGTCAGAAGGTTGTCTATTGGAAGGCATGGATCTCCTTGGACTACAGAGGAGGCACGTGCCGAAGCTAAGAGAGTTCTTGGTGATGTCGCGCATGGTGGGGATCCCATGGCTGCAAGGCAGGCACGAAGGAAAGACCTTACTGTTGCTGAACTTTGTGACCTTTATCTTGAAGAAGGTACGGCAACCAAAAAGGCATCGACAATTGCGACGGACAAAGGGCGTATTGAGCGCCATATTAAACCGGTTATTGGAGACCTTTTGGTCTCAGACATTAAAGCCAATCATGTTCGCACCTTGCTAAAGAAAGTTGCAGAGGGCAACCTTCCTAGAGAAGGGGTAGGTCCAGTTGCGGACAAGCTCGGTGGCAAAGGTACAGCATCTCGGACAGTCGGACTGCTAGGCGGGATCTTCTCATTTGCGAATGAATTGGGCTACAGAACCGACAATCCCGTCCATGGCGTAAAGCGATTTCCTGATCAGAAAAACCAACGTTATCTCACGCAGTCAGAGCTTACTCGTCTTTTTGAGTTGCTCGAAGAGATAGAAGCTGACGGAGCAAACCCCAAGGCGGTCAAGATAATTAAGCTTCTTGCTTTGACTGGCGCGCGTAGGGGAGAAATAGAACAGCTTAAATGGTCAGAGGTTTTCCTCGAACAGGGTACTCTGCATTTTGAAGACAGCAAAACCGGGCAGAAATCAATTCCTATTAGCGCTGCCGTGATTGGCCTCTTAAGGGAAGCCGAGCAGGAGCGTTGTATCGATAGCCCGTATGTTTTTCCAAGCGAGCGCGGAGACGGCTTCTATGTTGGCGCAACCAAAGTATGGCGAGATTTGCGGACCAAGTTTGGCGATGAGAAACTACGCATGCACGATCTCAGGCACTCTTTCGCAAGCCTAGCTGTAGCTGGCGGAGCGAGCCTGCCGATGATTGGGGCTTTGCTTGGACATAAAGATACTGCAACAACGCAACGTTATGCGCATTTGTCGGCAGATCCACTGAGAAGCATATCTGATCAGGTCGGAGCTAAGTTGCTTGGAACTGATGATGGAAACAAATAGTCAATTGTAACAGGCTTTACTCTGAAGGTACTGTACATTTTATCGATTGGCTCATTAGGCTCACCAAGCCGCATTTTCTTTGATTTAAGTTCTTTTGTTTTCTGGTTTTGGGACTACTTGCTATATAGTTTAGATGATTAGATCAAGGTGAGCGTCCGCTGGGCGAGAGGTGCATTGCGGGGGATGGAAAAC
>NZ_DS996811.1:395477-419316 GCF_000156235.1 Pseudovibrio sp. JE062 | reverse complement strand
CCAGCACGAAGTCAGGATCTTCATCCAAAGACACAATCCGCGCCTCCCCCCAGATCTTCAGCCTTTCCTGTGTCTCGTAGTTCACGAGGATGAGGGAGACACGTGCATTCTGGGAGATGTGTCCAGCGCTCAAGTACTGCCGGTTGCCGCGATAATCTGCATAGGCAAAATGCCTGTTATCCTGCACCATCAGGAACCCGCGTGGCCCGCCTTTGAACTGCACATAGGGCCAGCCAGTCTCTGAAATGGTTGAGAGATAGAACCCATCCATGCTCTCAATGAAAGCAGCATGATCCGGTTCAATGGTGTGACCGCTCAGCTCTTCCCCTTCCAGAAACTTGGCGTAGGCCTCTTTGGTTCCGTAGCGGTCCTGAAAAGTTTGAGCGGCAGAGGTAAAGGCAATCTGAGCAAAAGCTTTTGGCATAGGAGCCCCCAATAAATGAAGCAATATGCTTGCATATGGGGACTAATACAAAAAATGCGACGACTACCTCGGGCAGGAAGTAGTCGTCGCACTGCTCTGGGGAGAGCTGGAGGAACTGGGGTAGGTCCGCAGTGTTCTGGAAGGCCAAGTCGATGGGGCCGTGCTTGGCGCTCTAAGCGGATGGACGCGTTCCTCCTGTGGAGCTCTTTATAAGTTCATCTCCGACAGGCCGGGGTGGTTATCCGGGCGGCGACCAAAGGGCCAGACGAAGAGCCGCTCATTCTCGTTGATTTCCGTATCTGTGATGCAGGTGATCCGCTTCTTCATGAGACCGTTGTCATCAAACTCCCAGTTCTCGTTGCCGCAGGAGCGGAACCACTTGTTGTGTATGGTCCGCCACTCGCTGACGATGCGAATGGAGAAGCGGTTTTTGTTGAAGCTCCAAAGCTCTTTGATATGGCGATAATGGAGCTGGGTTTTCCATTTGGCGGAAAGGAAACCCATAATCTGGGGCCGACCTTCAATGGTCTGGTTCCGGTCATGCCACAGGCAATCGCGGGAAACGTTTCGGACAACAATTGTCGGGCAGCGTGAGTTCCACGCATCTTCCGCAGCTCTTACTTTTGCTACCGCAGCGTCGTCTGTTATGGGGCGCATTGATAAACTGAGCATTTTTGTTGCCTCTTGTTGTTTACTGATCGGTACAGTTACTGATAGCAAGGTGTACCGATCTGTTCATTTAGTCAATTCACCAAATTGCGAGCTGCGTGATGCATATCACTCGCTTTTACGAAGCCCTTTGATTTCGCGATAAAAATGAATTCCCTTGTTCGGCCATATTTATTTCGTTATATGTACTGATCAGTAAACCTTGAGGTTGGTATGCGCAAAAATAAACGGGATGAACTCGTAGAAAAGGCGATGGAAACCTTCTACAGAAACGGGTTTCACGCCACCGGTATGGATATGCTGGTCGCTGAATCCGGCATTTCCAAAACCTCCATGTACAAGCACTTCAAAAGCAAGGAAGACCTGATCCTGGCTGCGCTTGGATTGCGCGAGCAGCAGTTTCACGATTGGTCGACGAAGCGTGTGTCTGAGCTTGCCAGCGAGCCGAAAGATCAGCTGCTGGCGCTGTTTGATGTGCTGGGTGAATGGTTTCGCGAAGACACGTTCAAAGCTGCATGTTCATCAAGGCCAGCTCTGAGTATCCGGAGCCCGACCATCCGATCCACCAGCAACGTTGACAGCGCACACATGTTATCAGGGGTGCTGGCTCTGGTGGAAGCTGCGCATCTGAAGAACCCTGAAGCTCTGGCCCGCCAACTGCTGATGCTGCAGGAAGGCGCGATCATCACCGCCCATTTTGGCAACAGTGATGACCCGGCAGGCGAAGCAAAGAAAGCCGCCAAAGCGCTGATCGACGCTGCCTCCTGACAATCAGCCATCTTTCTAGAAAAGAGATACGGATTTAGTGAAGGATATCTGTGCCTTGCGCGCAGTCCTTGCTCTCGTCGCACGCCATGTATCCCTGATAATATTTGCATATACATATAAATCTGGTTAGCGTAGTCCCATGAGAGGCTCATGGGACGGTGTGCTTCTCACATTAGGATCGACCACTTTCTGGGAGGGAGAAAGAGGGATGCTGACCAAAAGCATATTGGAAGACCTTGGTGCGAAATTGATTTCCGGAGATGTGGAGGTGATTGATTTATCTGGCAGATTAGGGCCGGATACGCCTATTTTGCAGTTACCGCCAGACTTTGCCAAAAACACGCCGAAAGTGGAGATCCATAAGATCTCTGAGTATGACGAGGACGGTCCGTTCTTCGCGTGGAACTGGATGAAACTGGGTGAACACTCAGGCACCCATTTTGATGCGCCGCACCACTGGATCACCGGTAAAGATTATGCAGATGGATATACTGACACCATCTCACCGCAAAATTTCGTAGCACCTGTGAACGTAATCGACTGCTCTGCGGAGACTGCTGAGAACGCAGATTTTCTGCTGACAGCAGACCGCGTGAAAGAGTGGGAGGCGGAACACGGCGAGATCAATGCCGGTGAATGGGTCGTGATGCGCAGCGACTGGTATCACCGAAACACAGATGAAGCGAAGTTTCTCAACGTAGATGAAAACGGCCCGCATTCTCCGGGGCCAACGGTAGACTGCATTGAGTATCTTCTCTCCAAGGGCATCCTTGGCTGGGGCAATGAGTGTATCGGCACGGATGCTGGATGTGCTGGCGGTATGGAACCACCTTATCCTGCACATAACCTGCTGCACGCAGCCAACCGCTACGGCCTTGCCAGCCTCGCCAATCTGGACAAGTTGCCGCCCAAAGGCGCCATCCTGATCGCCGCTCCGCTGAAGATTGCCAATGGCACCGGCAGCCCGATCCGCGCACTGGCCCTTGTGCCAGCGGGTTAGGTGCAGGGAAACTAAACTGATTGGCAGTGGTCAGAGGATTGCTGCTGATCCTCCTCCGGTATGCAAAAGGGCTGCTCCAGCTCAAGAATGTTGCCTTCAGGATCACGCATATAGGCGATTAGATGCGGTCTATCGGAGGTTCCGAAGTTGGTAACCTCACCCTGCTTGCTGCCACCTGCGGAAAGAACCTTTGTGATCAATGCGTGAAGGTCCGGTGTCTGAAATGCAAGATGACCAAAGCCAGTGGCGTTCACGGGCGCAACACCGCGGTCTTCAGTTGCAGCATGCTGGTGCAACTCCAAAAACGGCGTGTCGCAATCGGGGAACGTCAACCAGATGCTGAGGATCTCGGAGTTAGGTAGCCCGTTCCCTCTGGAGACCTTTTCACCTGACAGAACTTTGGCTGGCCGCATCTGCTTGCATTGGAATACGGTTTCATAAAACGCGGCCAGAGCTTTTGCATCGTGGGCAACGAGGTTGATGTGGGTGAGTTTCACTTGTCCCTCACCTGTTCCACAATGCGTTTAATGGCCTCGATCACATACTCCGGCTTGTCCTGCATCACGTTGTGTCCGCTGCCCTTTGCGAAAACGCTGGTCCGCTCTGGAGACGCTGCGGTGAAGTCTGCATGGGCTTTGTGCATTTGCGCGATGACCTGCGCATCCTTCACCCACGAGGTTTCTGCTACAATGTCGATGACAGGCAGATGCTGGGGGATGGTGACAGTCCCCATGCGCTGTGCTGTGGCTGGATAGGCTTTGATGACTGGGATGACGGTCTTCGCCAGCTCAGGTGCTGCTTTCTCAAGCGCTTCAAAGCGTGGGGTGTATTCGGCCAGAACAAAATCAACCAGCTCTGCGCTCATATCCTGTGGGATGCCTGCGTCGACAAGCACGAGGCCTTGCACCTGCTCTAGCTCTTCCGCCAGCAGGCTAGCGATGTAGCCGCCGTAGGAATGTGCAACGAGAATGATGGGGGCATTATCTGCGAGGTCGGAAAGAGCCGTGATCAGGTCTTTCGCCTCGTGTTCAACCGCATATCCCGCTTCCCACATTGGGTGAGGATCAAGGATAACCCGGTCATAAACGATTGTCTGCACGCCCATGCTGCGTGTCTGCGGCTCGATGTCGCTCCACGCTAAGGCGTTGCTTCCGTTGCCATGAATGAACACGACAACGGGTTGCCCCTCTCCTTTCACGTCCAGCGATAGCGGATAGAACTGCGTGGCCTTTACCCCTGCTGTTGAAAGGAGGATGGCGAGCACTGCGGTAAGCATGCGAGTGAAAATCGGCTGGAGATACGGCACAGAACGAGCTTTCTGAAAAAAACAGTGAAGAGCAATAAGCCAATAACACCCCATTTTCTGCGCGGTTTCAATGGCATTGTGCGTGGTGCGACAGGTGACACTCAGGGTTGAATTTTGAATATAGTTGATAAGCTATATTGCTGGATTGCTATATAGTGAATCAGCTATATAGTTGGGGGCATGAGCTTGATTGAGATCCTTAAGACACTGGCCAACGAGAACAGATTGACCATCCTGGAATGGCTTCAGGATCCTGTGGCGCATTTTCCGCCGCAGAAGAATGGCGATCTGATTGAGCACGGCGTGTGTTTGGGGGCAATTGCTCGAAAACTCGGCATTTCTCAGCCCACCGCGACCAATCATATGAAGGTGCTGGTGAATGCCGGATTGGTGACGCCCACGCGCAACAGCAACTGGGTGTATTTTCGCCTGAACAAGGAGGCTGTTTCTCTTTTCCTTGATGACCTTCAAAACAAGGTCGCCACACAAAAATAACTCGCCGACGCAACCTGCAAGCTGATCTTCTTAGGCTGATGGCCTTACCCCACCTCCCCTGATCTTCAGCGGATCACCTTGTGCCGCGAGCACCCCTGTTCGTTTCCTCATCCAATTATGTCTGGAATACAGAGTGAAAAGCTCCGTTTTTTTGTTCTTTGGCTCCATGTTCGGTTCCCGTTTGGGGGACCAGCTGCTGCTTTTCGTCGTTCCTCTTGTTGTCTTCCAAACCACTGGCAGTGTGTCGCTTTCCGGTCTTGCCTTTGCTGCTGAAACGCTGCCGCGTATCCTGTGCTTTCCCGTCTGCGGAATTCTGGCGGACCGTTTTTCTCCCGTCACATTGGTTCGCATCTCCCAAGCGGGCCGCTCTCTCGTGTGTGCCATTGGTCTGCTTGGTCAATACTTCATGCCCCATGTGGGTTGGATTGTTGCCATTGCAGCGCTTTCCGGCGTGCTCACCACGCAAGGATTCATGGCTCGTGAAGTGATGCTGCCGCAGATCTTTAAGGACGTGGCCTTCACCAAAGTGCAATCCTACGCGCAGAGTGTTGACCAGATCTGCATCGTGCTTGGCCCTGTGATCGCAGCCGCACTGTTCAACCTGTTTGGCTGGGAAATTGTGGTGGTCATGTCTGGCGCACTGTTTGTCAGTGCCGATGCCCTCATCTCCATCTGGCGCCGACTGAGTGTTGTGGAGCTGAAAGAAGCCAAACCGCTGGATGGTCATTGGACCAAACCCTTCCGTACTGCGCTCAACCACCTGTTTTATCTGCCGGGTCTGAAGCGTATCGTGGCACTCACTGCGTTGGTCAATCTGGTCTTTGGCGTTACGCTGGCAACCTCGGCCAGTATGGTCACTGGCCTCTATGAGCAGTCAGAGGAATACTACGCCCTGCTGCAATCTGTTGGGGCAATTGCGACCTTTGCGGTTTTGCTGATCACCGGCGTGAGCCGTCTAAAGCTCACTCATATCGGCATCATCTCCTACAGCGGACTGGTGATTGGAGGTGTGATCACTGGGTTCACCAGCAACTACTGGATTTATCTGCTGGGCTACTGTGTGATCCTTGGCTTCGACAGCATGTTTAACGTCTATATCCGCAGCGCCCGGCAGAAGATCATTCCGCCGGAAGACTACGGCAAAACTGTTGGCGTGATCATCCTGTTCAACAACTTCACCCTGCCGCTGTCCGGTCTGTTGGTTGGTCTGGTGACGTCCGTGGAATACACCGGTTGGCTTATCCTCGCCCTCACCGCGTTCATTGCCTGCACCGGTCTGGCTCTCAGCCTTGTTGGCGGCTCAACCCAGCCAGCAGAGGCCAGCGAAACGCAATAAGCCCGCGTACTTACTTAAGCCACGCCCCTGAATTGCCATGGGGTGTGGCTGTTTCTTTGGCTGGCGTAACCACTTCCCCATGTGGGGTCTTTATGCTGTTCCCCGTGTTTCCAACTGGAGGCACGGGGATATTGCAAGGGTGAGTTCATGCCAGCCGATTCCAGCCTGCCAGACCAGCCGGAAGGGTCCGGCCCGTTCTTCTCCAGATGGATGAAAGAGGGCCGAGAGACCATTCCCGGCCTCATCATCGCAACGGTGATCGCCATTGCCGCGCGTTACATTTCAGAGCATCAGGGCGGTCCGGTGATGCTGTACGCCTTGCTTATCGGTATGGCAGTACATTCCATTTATGAGGACGGCAACTGTCAGGCTGGCTTGAGTTTTGCGGCCAAGAAGGTGCTGCGTCTGGGGGTGATCCTGCTGGGCCTGCGCGTTTCCTTTGCGCAGATTCTTGAGCTGGGCTGGCAAACTCTGGCGCTGGTGATCCTTTCAGTCCTTGCCATGTTGTTTGTCGGGCTCATCGTGGCGCGGCTGCTGGGACGTTCCGCCAGCTTTGGCTTGCTCACAGGCGGTGCTGTGGGCATCTGCGGTGCCTCCGCAGCTCTGGCGATTTCCTCTGTGCTGCCGAGTTCGAAGGAAAATGAGCAGAACACCCTGTTTACAGTGATTGCCGTCACCGCCCTCTCCACGCTTGCCATGATCCTTTACCCCAGCATCGGCCAGATGTTCGGCCTCAATGATGTGCAGCTTGGCATCTTCTTTGGCGCGACTATTCACGATGTGGCGCAGGTTGTCGGGGCTGGTTTTGCGGTGTCGGACAGCGCAGGAGAAATCGGGACGGTGGTAAAGCTGATGCGGGTGATGATGCTTCTGCCGGTGATCTTCATCATCTCCCTCTGGTCCGCCAAATGGCTGCATACCAAAGGCAAGGCCACGACGGCCACGCTGGAGGCCAAAGCTCCTGTCCCTTACTTCGCATTCGGCTTTGCGGCTCTGGTCGTGGTCAACTCACTGGGCTGGATACCGGAAACACCCCGCTTGATCCTCGTGGATGCGTCCACCTGGTGCCTCGTCATCGCGATCTCGGCTCTGGGTGTCATGACCACCCTGAAAACCCTGGTCAGCCTTGGCCACCAGCACCTGTTCGTCATCGTCGCGGAGACACTTCTGCTGCTTGGCGGCATCATCCTTGCAATCAAGTATCTACTATAGGACTGTGAGGTTGGTTTGGTACCCGCCGCCAATAAACGAATGCGTAGCCAACGGTGCAGGCGAGTCCTAAGAAAATCAGGAAACCATCCAGCCTTGTGACTGAGGGTGTTGCGATGAGGGGCAAGAGCAGGATGGCTGTAGCGTTCCCTGCTGCATAGCAGAGGAAAGTTGCCTTTAGAGAGATCCTCAAAGCTGTTCTTTTGAGGAAGAAGTAAAACACCGAAACTGCCGGTAGGCTGGAAACTAAAATAAGAGGAGCAACATCCTCAGTACGCGTAACCTCTCGAAGAAACATAAAGACTATAAAGCCTACTGGTGTGAAGCGCACGAGCAAAGCAAAGACTATGAAGGTAGTGAGACCAGCAAGAACGATTGCAATGTTATAGATTGCATAGAGGCGAAAAAACTCAAAAATTCTGTCGCGCATTTGTTTATCTATCTCTCACATCCAGCAATGATCTGATCATGCAATAAGCGTGCATTGAAAGCTATGATGAGTGATCAGGGGCTTGCTTATTATCTGTTGCTTCAGCTGTATCGCGTCGCCAATAAACGAATGCGTATCCCACTGAGCATGCAAGCCCTAAGAAAATCAGGAAGCCATCCAGCCTTGCAACCGCTGGCGTCGCGATGAGAGGCAGGAGCAGGATGGCTGTAGCGTTCCCTGCTGCATAGGCGACCAAGACTGCTGGAATGGTAAGCCTCAACCGCGTCTTTCTGAGGATGAGGTAGAAGACGATGGCTGCCGGTATGGCGGGGCCAGCGATGAAAGGGATGAACGTTGTGAGCGGGATCCTGTCCTGCAGGATGTAAAGGAGCACAAAGCCGACAGGTGGGAAGATGGCGAGCAAATAGAAGCCAAGAAAAGCGGTGATCCCAGCCAACGTCAGGGCCAGAAGGTAAACCGGATAGCCCTGCAAAAATTCGAGAATCTTACCCTTGGTCAGGCCACTCATAATTTTCTCCTGAAAACAACAATCTAATGATTGAATCGCGCAATGAAGTCCACTCTGTGCACTCAAAAATGTTGTTTGTTAGGAACTTTCATCTCTAAGCAAAACTCCTGAATTGGCTGATGCAATTCGCGTCTTTGCGCGTTATAAGTTGTGGGTGCAAGTTTGGTGGTGACACGCGGGAGGTGTGCGCCGCATTCAACAACTTTGGGGAGGGCCTGCCATTTTCGGTGGGTCGATTACAAGACGTATAGGTTTAAAATATGGATACACGCGCCGCTGTCGCTTATAAAGCCGGAGCCCCTCTTTCCATCGAAACGGTTCAGCTAGAAGGCCCGAAACCCTTTGAGGTTCTGGTTGAAATTATGGCAACTGGCGTATGCCATACGGATGCCTTCACCCTTTCCGGTGATGACCCTGAGGGTCTGTTCCCAGCCATTTTAGGCCACGAAGGCGCTGGCATCGTGCGCGAAGTTGGCAAAGGCGTCACCTCGTTGAAGCCGGGCGATCATGTGATCCCGCTTTACACGCCAGAGTGCCGCGAGTGTGAGTACTGCCTCAACCCAAAAACCAACCTGTGTCAGTCCATCCGTACAACACAGGGCGCAGGTGTGATGCCGGACGGCACCAGCCGTTTTTCCATCAATGGTGAAAAAGTTCACCACTACATGGGCACCAGCACCTTTTCCAACTTTACTGTTCTGCCAGAGATCTCCCTTGCGAAGATCCGTCAGGATGCACCGTTTGATAAGGTTTGCTACATCGGCTGCGGCGTGACCACAGGCGTTGGTGCTGTGATCAACACAGCAAAGGCAGAGCCGGGCTGTAAGGCTGTTGTGTTCGGCCTCGGCGGTATCGGCCTCAACGTTGTGCAGGGCCTTCGTCTGATTGGTGCGGACCAGATTGTTGGCGTGGACCTGAACCCTGCCAAAAAAGACCTAGCTGAAAAGTACGGCATGACCGACTTCGTGAACCCGAAGGAAGTTGAAGGCGATCTGGTGCCTTACCTTGTTGATCTGACAGGTGGCGGTGCGGATTACTCCTTCGAGTGTATCGGCCACCCAACCACCATGCGTCAGGCGCTTGAGTGCTGTCACAAAGGCTGGGGCGAAAGCATTATCATCGGCGTTGCTGGTGCTGGTCAGGAAATCTCCACCCGTCCATTCCAGTTGGTCACTGGCCGCTCCTGGAGAGGCACTGCATTTGGTGGCGCGCGTGGTCGTACGGATGTGCCGAAGATCGTGGACTGGTACATGGACGGCAAGATCGACATTGACCACATGATCACCCACACCATGCCGTTGGAAGAGATCAACACGGCGTTTGATCTGATGCATGAAGGCAAGTCCATCCGTTCGGTTGTGACGTTTTAAGCCTTATTCCGGGTTTTCGTATTGATAAGGTCTAAGCGGACGTATGCTCTGCTTAGACCTTCATTTTAATGCGTATTCTTTTCCGAAAACCGGAGCCGCTTTTCGGGAATGCGCTGTAAGAGAGCTATTATGATTGAGCTGATCCAAAGCTGGCGCTGTTTTGATGGCGAGCAGCGCGTTTACCGCCATGACAGCAAGTCCACCGGCACACCAATGGAATTCGCCGTGTTTCTGCCGCGCCGCGCGCTGAACGGTGAAGAGTGCCCTACCCTGATGTTCCTCTCCGGCCTCACCTGCACCTGGGAGAATATGGTCACCAAAGCAGGCAGCCAGCGTGCTGCGGCTGAGATGGGCATGATTATCGTTGCACCGGATACATCCCCACGCGGTGATGATGTGGCGGACGATGATGGCTGGGACATGGGCAAAAGCGCCGGCTTCTACCTGAACGCTACGCAGGAACCATGGGCCAAGCACTACCGCATGGAAGAGTACATCACGCAGGAGCTGCCGGAGATTCTGGAAGAGCACTTCCCGATTGACCTGAGTGCTCTGGGGATCACCGGCCACTCCATGGGCGGTCATGGTGCGTTGACCCTTGCGATGAAAAATCCGGGCCTGTTCAAAAGCGTTTCCGCCTTTGCACCAATCGTAAACCCAATCAACTGCCCATGGGGTGAGAAGGCATTCTCCGGTTACCTCGGCGACGACCGGTCCACATGGGCAAACTATGATGCTTGCGAGCTGGTCAAATCCCGTGGCTGGAAAGGCCGAATTCTGATTGATCAGGGTTCTGCAGATGGCTTCCTCGAAGAGCAGCTGAAACCTTGGGTTTTTGAAAAGGCTTGCCGGGATGAAGGCGTTGATCTGACCCTGCGCATGCATGGCGGATTTGATCACAGCTACTATTGCATTGCGTCCTTTATGCAGGATCACATTGCATGGCACTATGACGAATTGGTTTAGTGCTTTACGTATACTAGACCTTTGAGGCGCTTGTTATCGCCACAGATAGTGGTTAAGTAGCTGAAATAATTTGGAGGGTTTGCCCTCCCTAAACAGAAAAACAGCCAGAGGATCAGATGTCCGAATTCATCCAGAAGATCGTATCCGGAATCAACGACAAGCTTGATGGCGTCGATATGTCAAAGTCTATTGCGCTCAACATCAAGGATGAGGGCTCCATCATCGTTGACGAAAACGGTGCGCGCGCAGAAGAAGCAGAGGCAGATTGCACAATCTCTTGTTCTGCAAAGACCTTCAAAGGCTTGGTGGATGGTTCCGTCAACCCAATGACTGCGGTGATGATGGGCAAGATCAAGATTGGTGGCGACAAGATGGTTGCCATGAGCCTTGGCAAGATCCTCGGCTAAGCTGACCCAGCTTCTGTTATTGAGAACCCCGCTTCCTCGTGAGGCGGGGTTTTTCTTTGCCTTTTAACAAGACCTCTCAACAGACTGATTACAGTTTTCGGAAGATCAGCCAGACTGCAGGGGTGGCTCCTTAAGTGTTTTATGGCCAACTGCGCTCACCTGAAATCATGAGGGCGTGAGCCATGGGCAATGATATTGGCGATAACAATCACTTTAATCCCGTTGCAGATATTATTTCTGACTTTTTTCAGCTCAACAATGCATTGGATCTGGAAGCCTCCGGCAAATACGATGAAGCCGCAGAAGCTTTTGAGCAGATGTTGCGCAATGACCCTGAAGACAGCATAGGCGCCGCCCTCCATCTGGCTGCCATTGGTAAAAGGGATGTGCCTAGCAGTATGCCCGAAGCCCATATTCTGTCGCTGTTTGGTCAGATGTCCGGAACCTACGATCAACGCCTTCTGGAAAACCTGAAGTATGCCATTCCAGAGAAAGTAGGTGAGAGATTTGCTGCGCTTGGGCTCGGCCCGTTCAAGCGCATGCTGGATCTTGGCTGCGGAACTGGCCTTTGCTGTGAGGTTCTGAAGGAGCAAGTCACACACAAAACTGGCTTAGACCTTTCTGCAGAGATGCTTGAGAAAGCGAGAGAGAAAGAGCTCTACGATGTCTTGCACGAAGAAGAGATCACGCGGTTCCTCAAGGCAAACTGCAATGAACCGTGGGATCTCGTCGTCTCAACTGACGTTATTCCGTACAACGGCGAGTTGGATGAGATGTTCTCGCACATCGCGGGCAGTATGACGCCTGATGGAATCTTTCTTTTCTCAAATGAGGTCCAGCCGGAAGAAAACTTCAACGGCCAGTCCTATGTGATGGGCAAGCACTGCCGCTATGCTCACTCACTGGATTACATTCAGCGCCTGCTGGCGCAGAACAATCTGGAACTACTGGATCGCACTGAAATGATAATCCGGCTTGAACACGGTAACCCAATCACCGGTCAACTGGTGATCGCCAGAAAGATGGGCGCTGAGTAGCCACAGGACACGCCGTGTTTTTTGGTCCGGTGACCAGCGCATTTTCTGTCAAATGAAGATTTTTGGAGAATGTAGATCTCCAGTTTTGGCGTGATGAGTTCCGCTTTTGGGAAACACCAAAGCATTTCTCAGCTGTCGTATACTCCTTTTTTTTGGGAATACTCGCCGAAATGCCCGTCCGTTGATCTTCGGTTTTATGGCCTCAGCTGCAGCACTTCGTTTTATCCCAGTGACTAAGGTGCCATGAGCTTAGAATTATCCGGTCGGCGACGCTCTTCTATTATTAATAATATTAGGCATATTGCTTAATTGTGTTTTGCTTTTATTTAGTGAATTTCGTTCTCTTTTGTGCTCCGCAAGTTATTGTGATGCTTAGATTATTTCAATGTATAATATATCTCGTATAATTGCTTTATATGCCTCTGCGTTAATAGGATCTCACCCGAAACTTCTGATCTAAGTATTGGGTGATGAATGGTTGATCTTCGTAAAGGTGATGAAAGTCTTTTAAATACCCGTTTCCACTACATGGCGCGCAACACGATCGATTACTGGATGGTGGCGGACAGCAAAAAGCTGAGTGAAGCGGAGGTCGTGCATTCAATCGCCTCTGCCCCGGTAACGGAGCAGACAACCTTTCAGTTGTACCTCCATATTCCGTACTGCGCACAGAAATGCTCGTTTTGTGCATTCTCTGGTGGCAACACGTTAGATTTTGCTGATGCGCGTGAGTACATCGCGCTTTTGATCAAACAGCTCGATAAGATCCTGCAGATCACACCCGCCTATGGGCAAAAGCGTATTCGGTCCGTCCACATTGGTGGCGGCAGTCCGGATCTTGTGCGCGGCCAGATTGGCAAGCTCCTGTCTCATGTGCGCGGGCTGGACGGGATTGATGACAACACCGAGATCGCCATTGAATGCGCCCCTTCGACAACCAAACCGGATTTTCTGGATGAGCTGATTGCGCACAAGGTAACCAAACTCAGCTTCGGCGTACAAAGCATCAATCCGCAGATCAGAGCCAATGTGCGCCTGCCACGTTCTATGCGAAAAGTAGAGGAACTCTGTGAGTATGTTGCTGGGCAAACCCCGATTGTAAACGCTGATTTCATCACCGGCCTGCCGGGGCAAACACTGGCCGATGTGGAAGCAGATCTCAGCTATGCTTTGAAGCATCCGGTTATTAATGCTGTCAGCACCTATCTGCTTACGCCCGCGCTGCCCCTTCTCTGGTGGCTGATGTGAAGGGGGAAAAAGTTCCGCATGTGCCAACGCATAAAGAACAGGCGGTGATGCGGCTTCATTCTTACAGCACCTTGCAGCAAGCGGGTTGGGTACGCCGGGGGACCAACACCTATGTGGACCGGGCCTCGGTTGACCAAACAGTTCTGGATCATCTTCCAGGCAATGAGTGCATTGGTGCGGCACACTACGATACCTTCCTGATCGCAGCAGGTGCGCAGGCCATTGGCTCCGCCCCGGGCGTGCGATTTGAAAACACCGTCGATATCAATCACTGGAAGGCTGCCATTGGCAATGGGGAGTTCGGCTTCAACCTGAGAAAGTCGGCATTGCATCACCAGAAGGATATGTCCTTATGGACGTTCCCGTTGTTTTATCAAGGCTTGAAAAAAGACAGGCTTCACGCAATGATCGAAGATGGGGATGTTGATGCATCCCAGCTCTCCACATTGCAGGACCTGATTGATGAAGCTCTGGTTATCGAGAGTGATGATGACTACCGCCTTTCCATATTAGGGGAGGTGTTCATGGGCCACATCGTTCGGCTTCTTAAAAAAGAAGAGGGCCAGAAAGTCATTGATGAGTACATCCATGAAGGTTTCAAAATTGGTGAGGCGATCCATAGCGGTGTGATCAATTCCGACAATACCGCGAATAACCGTCAGAATGTTACTGAAAGAATTTAAATGAGTGTCGACCAACTCATCCTGTATTGCATCGCGATTTTTTCTGTCTCGATCATCCCCGGCCCCAGCATGGCTCTTGCTTTTACAGAGGGAGCCCGGGGTGGTGTGAACGGGGTTGTGCCTCCTGCTTTGGGGAATGTCACAGCCTCCCTGGGGCAGGCGCTGATTGCGTTTTTCGCCTTCCGCTCAGTGGTTTCACTTGAGCCGCGCGTTCTGCTGACAGTGCAAGCGGTCGGTGCGCTTTACATTGCCTATATCGGATACATCTTCATCCGGCACGGTGGCAGCTTTAAGCTGGAAACGGATGGGGCAGAGAAGCAGCTTTCCAAGGCGAGCGAAGGATTTCAGACCGGCTTTTTAATCGCGTTTTTCAATCCCAAGGCAATCCTGTTCTTTGTGGCCCTTTTCCCGCAGTTCGTGAACAGTGAGATCGCGACCAATGCCGGAGCACTCAGTTCTGTGTTTCTGCCAATCGGACTGATCGCACTCATCTGCTTTATGGTCTACGGATTTCTGGGGCAGCTGTCTCTTCAGGTCTTTGATGAGAGCAAGGTGTTCAACTGGATCGTGCCGGGGCTTGGCGGATTTCTGGTGCTCACTGCAACACTGGGTCTTCTGGATGCACTAGGACAGCTTTTCTGAGTCAAGCAATGCGGCGGCTGTCTTAGCAAGTTGCCGCTTGCCTGGAAGAAACCCCGCCTTGGCCCATGAGGCGGGGTTTTGCCGTTCAGTTCTGCAAGAATGCCTGCGCGGCTTTGCCTTTCAGCTGCAGGGTGAGGCAGCGGACGGAACCGCCGAGTTTGCAGACGGAGTTGGCAGGCACCGCAATAACTTTTTTGCTGGTGTTGGCCTGAATGGTCTTCATCACCTTGTCGCTGTTTTTGTCACCAAAGTGCGGCATGTAGATGAAGTTGCTGGTCATGGCTGCGTTGACGTTGACACCGCACGCGCTGGACAGGTTCGTCTCATCCCACATAGCATCCACGTCGACGATCTTGATGCCCGGGAACGAGGTTTCCAGCTCCTCCAAAATCTCAGAGTATATCGGCTCATCATAGCGATTGAGGATGAGGGTGTTTTCTTCCGCAAACATCACCATGCCATCGCTGTGGGCCATCACCTCTTCATCCGGTGGCAGGATCGCAACTTCCTTCGCATTCAGCAGCTCTTTCAACACCGCCTTGCCGTCTTCGTAAGAAAGATCGTTGTCCTCCAGAAAGCGGGTTGTGGTGATCACGCGGCCTGCATGATTGTCGACGATGTTGCCGCCATCAAGCATGTACTTTGTCTTGCCGAATGTCAGGCCCCTCGCAGTTGCAAATGCGTTGAAGCCTTCCTGCATTTCATCGGCAACGGCCTGATCGCCTTCAAAAGTGACAGGTGTGTAACGGAACTGAACCGGCTTGCTTGGATTGATGACGGTGTAATCCCGCGCCCAGATATGCGGGAGATAGTCATTGATGATGATTTCTTCCGGCACCTTGCCCGCAAAGTAAGGCCGGGTCTGCGCATCCACGACGATCCTCACTTCGTCGTTCCCATAAACAGCGTTTGCGTAGGCTATGTCAAAGTCCACGATACCCTGGAATAGCTCTGCATACTCCGGGTCATCATAGGTGTCGCTGATGGATGGTGCTGCAATGACGATCAGGTCTTGCCCTGCCGCATGTGATGCTGAGTTCAGCGCCAGCATCGCACCGGCACTTGCCAGCAAGGAATATCCGAGCAGTTTGATTTTTGATTTGAGTTTCTTCATGTGTGCCCCCAACAGGTCAATCAATACAGTCGGTTATAGAAACGGGCAAGTGAACGCCGGATGACTAATCCTTCACCAGAAAAGAAAATGGCCACATTCTCACTCGGAAAATGCGGCCACTCTGATTTGATTTATACGCGCGTGATTAAGCTGCGCGGATGTCTTCCATGAAGGAGTTGATGGTCTTGCGCAGGCGAGCTGCATTGTCAGCCACCGCTTGAGACGCGTCCAGCACCTGAGAAGCAGCTTCCTGCGTTTCAGTCACTTTCACGGAAACCTCGCTCACATTGTGCGCCGCGCTGCGGGTGCCCTGAGCTGCCATCTGAACGTTCTCGCTGATCTCCATGGTCGCAGACCCCTGCTGCTCAACAGCGTTTGCAATGGAGGTGGCGTGCTTGTTTACTTCGCTCATGGTGTCGCTGATGCCCACGATAGCTTCCACGGTCTCCTTGGAGGAGTTCTGGATGCCAGAGATCTGCGCGGAGATTTCTTCTGTTGCTTTGGAGGTCTGTGTTGCCAGCTCCTTCACTTCAGAAGCCACAACAGCAAAGCCCTTGCCCATCTCACCAGCGCGTGCCGCCTCGATGGTGGCGTTCAGGGCCAGCAGGTTGGTCTGTTCAGCAATGTCGCGGATGAGGTTGACCACTTCGCCAATCTTCTGCGCTGCGCTGTCCAGAGCCTGAACTTTCTGGCTGCTCTCTTCTGCGCCACTTGTTGCAGCACCCACCACGCGGTTGGTTTCACCCAGCTGGCGGCTGATTTCTTCGATGGAAGCGCTCAGCTCTTCAGCTGCTGTTGCAACGGTCTGCACATTGGCAGAAGCTTCTTCAGAAGCATCACGTGCGGTGTTGGAGCGAAGCGCGGAGTCTTCTGCAATGCCGGTCAGGCGGGTTGCTGTGTGTTCCATCTCCTGCGAACGCTGATCAACGCTCTGTAGGGCTTCAGTCACCTCTGCACCAAACTGGCTGAGAAGGTTCTCGATCCGGCTTTGACGCTGCTCACGTGCGCCGTGCTCTTCGTCGCTCTGTTCCTGCAGGCGAATGCGCTCAACGTTGTTCTGGCGGAGCACTTCGATCGCCTGTGCCATCTCGCCGATCTCATCTTTGCGATCGGAGTAGCCAATCTTGATGTCCAGCTTGTTCTCGGAAAGATCACGCAGGGCACATGTCATGGCCGGGATTGGTTTCAGCATCATCTTGAAGCCGAAGTAGGCCAGCAGGACGAGAACAATTGCCAGACCGATAGCAGCGTACAGCAGGTTCCAAGTGACGTGATCAACCTGCGCCTCAATGTGAGATTTTTCAACGCCCACATAAAGAATGCCAGTAACACGGTTGTTGCTGTCAAAGATTGGCTGGTAGAGCGTGTAGTACGCCATGCCAAGAATGTTGGCTTCGCCGCGGAAGGTCTTTCCGGACTTGATAATCGGGTAAACAGCGCCGCCTTTGCCCAGAGGCGTATCAACAGCGCGCTTGCCTGCTTTATTCTTGATATTGGTGGTTTTGCGCCAGTAATCCTGGTTGGAGTCATCCCACACAAAAACAGTGGCAGTCTCACCGGTCAGGTGACCGATGTGATCAACAAGATCATTATTAGAAAACTTCAGCGGATCACTGATGATGATCTTGGAAACATTGGAGTTGTGATCCAGTTTAACGGTCGCTGATGGGAACTCCTGCTGGAGCTGCGCCGCCGCAATGCGAAGATTGATGTCGTGACGTTTGTCCACTTCATCACTCAGCGTACCCCAGAGTAAAAGGTCTGCGGCCAACACCAGAATGCCAGTTGTCAGGACAATGGCAAATGAAACTGCGAGAGCGATCTTTGTGGTGAGTTTAATACCGGAAAAGTGCATTAGTGCCCCATAAATATTCTTATTTTCCGCTGCGGGTATTTTCTAAGAATACCACTGTTAGTTTTAGGGGTATGGCGGACTTACTAATAACAAATTAAATTTTGATCTATTCCGCTCGGTAATATGCAGAAATATAATCAGAACAATTACTTATAATATTTCCGATAGGGCAGATTTCTGCGTAAAAACTGCTTACCTATGCGTCAAAAGACCTCAATCAACCCAAAGAAAAACCCCGCCTCTTAGGGAGAGGTCGGGGCTGAGGAGAGGTCTCCAATCCACCCTACGCCGTCAAACTTGCCTGAAGCTCGGCGAGGAGGTCTTCCAGGAGAGCCATACCGGCGTTCCAGCCTTTGTTCATGCCGCTGATGGCAGCTTCGAAGCAGGTGATTTCGGCTTCGGTGGCTTCATGGGGAATCCATGTAAGGCGGAGGTTGGTCTGGTCGCCGTTTTCCTCGAAAGTCACGGTGGTCAGCAGGATGCGTGGCCAGTCAGGCATCATGGGATTGCCTGCGACCTCCCAGTTTTCATCTGCATTGGAATGAAGCCAAACGAGCTTTTCAGGCTTGGAGACTTCGATGTACTCGGCGCGCTGGTAATTGGAGTTGTCGCCCCACTTCATTTCATGCAGCCAGAGGCCGCCCTGTTCCACATCCATCTTGTGCGGAATGCTCTCCACGTTTGGGCCGTACCAACGTGAAACCAGATCCGGCTCGGTCCACGTGCGCCAGACCAGTTCGCGCGGGGCGTTAAAGGTGCGTTCCAAAACATAGGTTGGTAGTTCGCTCATTCTTATTCCCTCCTCAACTCTCGGATTTCTTCAATTCCTCCAGAAGATCATCCAGCTGATCGAAGCTGGTTGACCAGAACTTGCTAAACTCTTCCAGCCATTTGACGGCCTCACGCATGGGCGCAGCTTTGAGCCGGGCCGGGCGGCGCTGTTTGTCTATGGCGCGTTCAACCAGCCCTGCCCGCTCCAGAACTTTCAAATGCTTTGAAACTGCGGGCTGGCTCATGCGAAACGGCTCAGCCAGCTCATTGACCGATGCGTCCCCACTGGCGAGCCGTGTTAGGATTGCGCGGCGGGTGGGGTCGGCCAGTGCTGCAAACACGGCATCAAGGTTTTGGGGCTGGGGTGTCTGGTTTAGTTGTTGCATAACCGTATGGTTATATAAGAATCAAAATTGGTCAAGCCTGTTTTTGACAGTTGCGGGAGAGTAAAAGAAAACCCCGCCGTCCTGATGAAAAGCGGGGCTTTAAAACTCGGTGAAGTCAGAAGAACTTAAGCCAGCTCTTCACTACGCTTCTTAGCTGCCGCAACTGCGCGGGAAAGAAGCGCTGGCATGCCGTTGTCTTCATTCATGAGCACATCCAAAGCAGCGGCTGTTGTGCCGTTTGGAGATGTCACGTTGATGCGCAGTTGAGATGGGCTGTCGCTGGCATCTTCTGCCAGTTGCCCTGCACCGCCGACGGTGGCTTTTGCCAGTTGCATAGCAAGCTCTTCTGGCAGGCCCTGCTCTGCACCCGCTTTGGCGAGGCACTCAATCAGATGGAACACATAGGCCGGACCGGAGCCGGACACAGCCGTAACAGCATCCATCTGGCCTTCATTTTCCAGCACCACAGTCTGGCCTACAGCAGCGAGCAGTTCCTGCGCCATGGCCAGATTGTCTTCTGAGCAATGGCTGTTTGGAATGAGTGCGGTGATGCCGCGGCCAATGGCTGCCGGTGTGTTTGGCATGGCGCGCACAATTGGGCTACCCTCTCCCACCAGAGAAAGAAGCGTATTCAGGTTTGTGCCAGCTGCAACGGAAATGAACACGGTTCCGCCGCCACCCAGAGCAACAATCTGAGGGGTTGCATCACCCATCATCTGCGGCTTCACGGCCAGAATGCACACGGCGGGGTTTGCTGGCAGTGACTTGTTCAGGTTCAGGCCGTGATCTTCCAGTGACCGGAGCCAGTCAGATGGATAAGGGTCAATCACGGTGGTGCTGGACGGCAGAACGCCTGCTTCCAGCCAGCCTTTCAGCATGGCCGAGCCCATCTTTCCGCAGCCAAGCAAAACAAGGCCGTTTGTGTTTATCTCTTCAATCTGACTAGGCTTGGACATCGATTAATTTCCGTAGGTCGCTAAATTCAAACGCGGGTCATCCAGTTCCAGCGGGAACTTACGCGGAACCAGACCGGATTGGAACCAGTTCACGAAAGTGTAGATGGAATATACCGGCAAACCGGTGAGTTTGCGGATGTCATTGGCGTAAGGCACCATATTGGTGCATTCCAGCACAATCGCACCGATGCCTTCGTTTTTGGTCACCAGTTCAGCGGCGGCGTCCAGCAGGTCAAGGCGGGCATTATCAAAATTGATGGCGTCGTAATCATCCAGCACTTCGCGGGTGAAGTTACGCAGACCATCTGTGCCCACAATCACCGTATCTTCTGGCGCACCGGCTGCTTTCAGGTGCTCCTTGGTCAGCGTTTCTTTGGAAATGGTGATAACGCCTACGCGTTTGTTCTTCGGTAGAAGTTGCTGCACGCTTGGGATCTGCATCAAAGAAGAGGTGGCAACAGGCACGCCAAGCGCTTCCTTCACCTGATCCTGAATGAGTGCCAGAAACCCGCAGTTGGTGGTGATGCCGTCACAGCCCATGCGCACCAGATCGCGGCCTGCTTCAATGAACTCATTCATCAGTTCACGCGGGTCGTTGCGCACCACCTTATTTGGGGTCGCGCCGCGCACCACGCGGTAATGCACCGGGAACGGCCACGTCTGTGCATTGCCAATATCGCCGTAAATACGCGGAAACTTGGTCTCCAGCATGAGAATGCCGACCGAGGCACCAAATACGGTCTTGCCTCCATACTCAACGGACATAATTCAAAACCTCTTCCTTAAATTTGGGGGATCAAAGCAGCCGGAGTATTGGGGATCCCCAGGCTGCTTTGCTCTTGGTTTTCCGCGTACCCTCCCCCCGAAAGCAAAAAGCGCCTTCGGGAGTACGCGTTAATCGGCTGGAACGTAGAGCTGCGAATAGGCGATGCGCACGGCTTCGGTGGCCTCGTCGCGGCGGCGTTCAATATGATGGCGCATGGTGGAAACCGCTTTGTCTTCGTCCCGGTTGATCAGGGCGGTCAGCACCACACGGTGGGCTGAAAGCTGGGCTTCCTCCTGCGTGGAAACAGGGGTCTTGCCGCGCAGGTACTTCAGGTCGACAAGACGAATGTAGCGCACGCGGTCATTCAGGTTTTCCAGAATGCGGACCAACTCGTTGCTTTGAGACAGAGCAGCGATGCGCATGTGATACGCCTCGTCCATGCTCAAAAGCTCCATGGGGTCTTCGCAACTGTCGTAGTCCGGCTCCGTGGACTTCAAAAACTCCATCAGATCCTGAAGTTCTTCATCACTGGCCCGGCGGCAAACAAGGCGGACAATCTCCGTCTCAATGGCGACACGCGCTTCATAAAGGTCAAGAATAAGCTTTGGGCTCAGGGGGCGGCAAAAAAAGCCGCGGCCACTCTGGAACGTGAGGAAGCCTTCTGCCACGAGTCGATTCAACGCCTCGCGCAGTGGTGTCCGGCTTGCACCCAACTCTGTGGATAACGCGCTCTCGTTGATACGGGCATCCGGCTTAAGTTCAAAATACGCCGCCATTTTCCGTAGTTTTTCGTAGATGCGGTCCACGTTGCTATCAGCTTTTGTCATTCCAAAATCGCTCTCAATCCTGCCGCTGCAGGCCCCAAAAATCGGCTCAGCACTTACCACGTCATAGGTGAACTGTACATTCCATTTGACCTGCGCTCAATATTGAATATGGTGCTGTATACAATTTTGAGTGCAATCGATTCTGCATTCTTCGGGTTTAGTAAATTGCCTGCTTAACGGGTGGGACGGGTCTGATAGGTGACACTGTGACGAATAAGATGAATGGTGCCGAAGCCATGGTAAAAATGCTGGAGGCTCAGGGCGTTCAGCACATTTTCGGTCTTTGCGGCGATACAACACTGCCGTTCTATGACGCGATGTATAAGCTTGATCACAAGATGACCCACGTTTTGACCCGTGATGAGCGCTGCGCCACTTACATGGCGGATGCGTATTCACGAGTGACTGGTCGTCCGGGTGTGTGTGAGGGGCCATCCGGTGGTGGCGCCACTTACATTCTGCCGGGTCTGATTGAAGCTTCTGAAAGCTCCTATGCTGTGCTTGGCATTACGACGGATATCTCCGTCGGGTCCTACGGCAAGTACCCGCTGACGGAAGTGGATCAGGAAGCGCTGATGCGTCCGCTGACCAAGTGGAATACCGTAATCAAGTGTGCAGATCACATTCCACGTATGGTTCGCAAAGCCTTCCGCGCCATGACAACCGGTCGCTCCGGTGCGGCACACCTCGGCCTGCCCTACGACATTCAGTATGATGCCGTTGATCCCTCCGACATCTGGGCCGATCAGCAGCTCACCTCTTATCCAGCTTACCGTCAGGCCCCGGCTCCGGGTGCTGCAGAAGCGGCTGTTGATGCGATCCTTTCTGCAAAGAAGCCGCTGATTGTTTGTGGCGGCGGCGTTGTGATTGCAGGCGCGATGGAAGAGCTGGATCGTCTGGCAACACGCCTCGATATTCCGGTCGCAACGTCCATCTCCGGTCAAGGCTCGCTGGCTGAAACGCATCCGAACTGTGTGGGCGTTGTTGGCTCTAATGGCGGCACGGATGAGACATGGGAAGCCATGGCAGATGCGGATCTCGTGGTGTTCATGGGTGCCCGTGCCGGTTCCACCACCACCTCCCGCTGGGAAGCCCCATCCGCCAAGACCCGTGTGGTTCATTTCGACAACGACCCGATGGTGATCGGTGCGAACTACGAAGTGGAAGTGGGTGTTGTTGGTGATCTGAAACTATCTCTTGAGCAGGTCAACGCTGTTCTTGATAGACGTGATCAGGGTGCAGACACCTTTGGCGGTGCTGCTGCTGTTGCGGACATCAAGAAACGTAAGTTCGAGATCTTCAATAAACTGGCACAGAGCGGTGAAGCGCCGATCCGTCCGGAACGTGTGATTGATGCCATGATGAAGGTGCTGCCGGTTGACGCAACCGTCATCTCTGACCCTGGCACCTCCTGCCCTTACTTCTCTGCGTATTATCAGCTGCCGCAGTCTGGTCGTCACTTCATCACCAACCGTGCGCACGGTGCATTGGGTTACTCGCTCTCTGCCGCGCTGGGTGCATGGTATGGCCGTCCATCCAGCAAAGTGGTTGCCATGATGGGTGATGGCTCCTTCGGTTTCACCTGTGGTGAGCTGGAAACCGTGTGCCGCTCTCGCGCACCAATCACTTACATCGTGTTCTCCAACTCCAACTACGGCTGGATCAAAGCCAGCCAGTATGCGGACACAGATGCACGCTACTACAACGTAGACTTCAACCGCACCGATCAGGCCGCTGTGGCTGCTGCCTATGGCGTGAAGAGCTGGCGCGTTGAAAATCCGGATGATCTGGAACGCGTGCTCAAAGAGGCGATTGAACATGATGGTCCAACACTGATTGATGTTGTGACCCAGCCTCTTGAAGAAGCAAATGCACCTGTACGCCGCTGGATGGGATAAGAGCCATGAATGCAGAACAAAAGATCACCGGTATGGATGTTTGGCATGTACAGTTGCCCGTTAATGCCCGCCGCGACCATGGCATCGGCTCAGTTGAGCATGCCGTAGACATCATCATCCTCCGCTTAACGGCGGAGGGAGGTGAAACCGGCTGGGGGGAAGCGTCGCCCTGGTCCGTGTTCACCGGCTCTGCTGAGGCAAGCTTTGCGGCGCTGGATCGTTATATCCGTCCGCTCGTTGTAGGCCGCACCATTGGTGAGCGTGCCACGATCATGAAAGACGCTCAAAAAGCGGTGGCACATTGCACGGAAGCAAAAGCTGCGCTGGAATCTGCACTGCTGGATCTTCAGGGGCGAATCTCCGGGTTGCCGGTCTGGGCGCTTCTGGGCGGTAAATGCCGTGATACCATTCCGCTTTCCTGCTCTATTGCTGATCCTGATTTCGATCGTGATCTGGCATTGATGGAGCGTTTGAAAGAGGATGGCGTGCGCATCATCAAACTCAAAACCGGCTTCAAGGGACATGAGTTTGATATGATGCGTATGGAGCACCTACGCATGAACTATCCTGAGTTTTCCATTCGCGTGGATTACAATCAGGGCCTGCACCACGATTCTGCCCTAGCGTGCGTTCGTGACATCGCGACTTTTCAACCAGATTTTATCGAACAGCCCGTTGCTCATAACCTTCGGGAACTTATGGCAACTATCCGAAATTCCATCGATGTGCCGCTTCTGGCGGACGAAA
>NZ_DS996811.1:389436-394969 GCF_000156235.1 Pseudovibrio sp. JE062 | reverse complement strand
GTTGTCATCGGCGCAGGAATTGTAGGTGTTTCAGCAGCTTTATGGTTGAAGCGTGAGGGTCATGATGTGACCCTCATCGACAAGGGCGAACCTGGCATGGGGGCATCCTTCGGCAATGCCTGCGTTCTGGCAAGCTGCTCCGTGGCACCTGTCACAGCACCGGGTCTTATCCTGAAAGGCCCAAAGCTGCTGCTGGATCCGAACTTCCCGCTGTTTTTGCGCTGGAGTTATCTGCCGAAGCTGGCGGGTTGGCTGACACGCTATCTGTCACATGCAACGGATAAGGAAACCCGCCGCATTGCGCAGGGCCTGACCCCGATTGTGGGCGACAGTGTAGATCAGCACCATGCATTGGTGGACGGAACCAGTGCTGAAAAGTGGCTTCAGGAAAGCACCTACAGCTTTGCCTACAACGACAGAGCCGCATTTGAAGCAGATGCGTACACCTGGGAACTGCGCCGCAATGCCGGCTTTGTGCCGGAACTGATTGAAGGTGACGCAGTTCACGAGATGGAACCAATCCTGAGCAAAAACATCAAGCTGCTGGCTTTGATGCGCGATCACGGGTTCATTCAGGACCCGGGCGCTTATGTGCAGGATCTGGTGAAAGTCTTCACCGAAATGGGCGGCACGTTTGTGCAAGCCGAGGTGAAGGACTTTGAGTTGTCGGGCGGTTCAATTTCAGCCGTCATGACCGACAAAGGACGTTTTGAATGTGATCGTGCGGTACTGGCAACCGGCGTCTGGTCCAAGCCTTTGATGAAGAAGCTTGGCATCAACGTGCCGCTGGAAGCTGAGCGCGGTTACCACATCCTATTTAAGAACCCGAGCGAACAGCCGAACCAACCAATCATGGTGGCCTCCGGCAAGTTCGTGGCAACGCCAATGGCACAAGGTTTGCGCTGTGCCGGTGTTGTTGAGTTTGGCGGGTTGGAAGCCGGTGCCTCCAAAGCACCTCTGGCCCTGCTACGGAAAAAGGTTCGCGAGAGCTTCCCACATCTGGAAGCCTCAAGCGAAGAGGAATGGCTGGGCTTCCGCCCTGCGCCATCGGACAGTCTCCCCCTCATCGGTGAAGTGGGCAAGAGCGGTGTTTATGCAGCGTTCGGACACCACCACATCGGCCTGACGGGCGGTCCAAAAACCGGGCGGCTGGTCTCTGATCTGATCAGCGGAAAGCGCCCCAATAACGATATAAGCCCTTACGATCCGCAGAGATTTAACTGAGGGCATCACTAATTTTCTTGGAGGAGAGTACATATGAAGAAGTCTAGTCTACTGGTTACCTTGAGTGTTTCCGCTATGGCGTTGGGGGCAACAGCCGCTTCTGCTGAGAAGTGGGATCTGCCGATGGCATACTCAGGGTCCAACTTCCACTCTGTAACGGGTGCAGAATTTGCAGCTTGTATTACGTCCGGTACCGGCGGTGAAATCGAAGTAACCACTCACCCGGGCGGCTCCCTGTTCAAGGGCGGCGACATCAAGCGTGCAATTCAGACCGGGCAGGTACCAATCGGTGAGCGTCTGCTTTCCGGTCACCAGAACGAAAATGCCCTGTTCGGCGTGGATTCCGTTCCATTCCTTGCAACATCCTTTGATGATGCGGCCAAGCTCTGGACTGCAGCAAAGCCAGCACTTGAGAAGGTTCTTGGCGAACAGAACCTGACCCTGCTGTATTCCGTGCCATGGCCACCACAGGGTCTGTACTTCAAAAACGCAGTCAACTCTGTTGCTGACATGGAAGGCATCAAGTTCCGCTCTTACAACACCGCAACTGCGCGTCTTGCTGAGCTGACAGGCATGCTGCCAGTTTCCATTGAAGCTGCTGAGATTTCTCAGGCGTTCGCAACCGGTGTTGCTGACTCCATGGTCTCCTCCGGCGCAACTGGTTACGACCGTAAAGTTTGGGAAAGCCTCAACTACTTCTACGAAGTGGATGCATGGCTGCCACGCAACTACATGCTCGTAAACTCTGATGTCTGGGCTGGTGTTTCTGAAAAGAATAAAGGCATCATTCAGGCATGTGCGGCAACTGCAGAAGCTGATGGTCTGAAGCGTTCCATCGACTACACAAACTTCACCCTTGATGGCCTGCGTGAAGGCGGCATGAAGGTTGAAAAAGGTAGCGATCAGATGAAGGCTGACCTTCAGGAAATCGGCGCAACCATGACCGCTGAGTGGCTGGAAGCAGCTGGCGACGATGGCAAGGCCGTTGTCGATGCATTCAAAGCAATGAAGTAATTCGTTCTTTGGCCGGAGCCGCCGTGCGCGGCCCCGGCTTTTCTTTTTCTGGAGGGGGAGAACAATGAAGCTTACACGCGCACTGCGCTTGGGCCTTGATGGGATCTACAAGACGGCCGGAGTTCTCTCAGCGCTCTGTCTGATCGCCATTCTTGGGCTCATCGTTATGCAAATGCTGGCTCGCTGGACCGGAGAAGTCTTTCCCGGTGCTGCAGAATATGCCGGCTATGCAATGGCTGCGGCCAGCTTTATGGCGTTCGCAAATGCCTTGAACAAGGGCATTCACATTCGAGTTTCCATTCTACACCAGATGCTGGGCAAGACCGCACAGCGCCTGCTGGAAATCTGGTGCTTTGCCATCGGCACAGCCACCATGTGGTACTTCGTGTACTACGCACAGCGGTTTGTTTACTGGTCGTGGAAGTTTAACGACATTTCTCAGGGTCAGGACAGAACACCATTATGGATGCCGCAGAGCTTCATGCTCATCGGTGCCGCGATCCTGGCGATTGCTCTTACAGATCATCTGCTTCAACTCATTTTCACTGGCAAGCACCGTGTTGCGCCGGAACTTGAAGAAGCAGTTGCGGGAGAATAAGAGCAATGGAAAATATTAGTATCATCATCCTGTTCCTGTTTGTCATGTTCACCCTGCTTGGCACCGGCGTCTGGGTCGGTTTGGCGCTGATGGGTGTGGCATGGGTCGGTATGGAACTGTTCACAACCCGCCCTGTTGGCGACGTGATGTTGACGACCATCTGGTCCTCCTCCTCCTCATGGACTCTGACGGCTCTGCCGCTGTTCATCTGGATGGGCGAGATCCTTTACCGAACGCGTCTTTCGGAAGACATGTTCCGCGGCCTTGCCCCATGGATGGCTCGCCTGCCGGGCGGTCTGGTACACACCAACATCGTGGGCTGTACCGTGTTTGCGGCGGTCTCCGGGTCTTCAGCTGCAACGCTGACAACCGTTGGCAAGATGTCCATTCCGGAACTGCGCAAGCGTGAGTATCCGGAAAAGATGATCATCGGCACGCTCGCGGGTGCGGCAACGCTGGGTCTGATGATCCCGCCGTCCCTGACGCTCATCGTGTACGGTGTGACCATCAACGAGAGTATCTCCAAGCTGTTCTTTGCAGGCATTGTGCCGGGTATCGTGCTGGCTGGCATGTTCATGGCGTATGTGGCGATCACCTCTCGTGTGTCCTCCAAGTGGAATCCGACCGAAGAGCCGCGCATGAGCTTTTCTGAGAAGCTGGCAAACACCCGCTTCCTGCTGCCGGTGATCCTACTCATTCTGGTGGTGATTGGCTCCATGTATCTGGGCTTTGCCACTGCGACGGAAGCAGCGGCCTTTGGTGTGATCGGCAGTCTCATTCTGGCGGCCTCGCAAGGGTCACTGAACTGGAAGAGCTTCACCGAAAGCCTTATGGGTGCAACCTACACTTCCGCAATGATCGCACTGATCCTTGCCGGTGCAGCGTTCCTCTCCCTTTCCATGGGCTTTACCGGCCTGCCACGTGGACTGGCGGACATGATTGCAACGCTGGAGCTGTCCCGCTTTGAGCTGCTCATGGTGCTGCTGGTGTTCTACATCATCCTCGGCATGTTCCTTGATGGCATCTCTTCTGTGGTGCTGACCATGGCTGTGGTGGAGCCAATGATCCGTCAGGCAGGCATTGACCTGATCTGGTTTGGTATCTTCATCGTGGTGGTGGTTGAGATGGCGCAGATCACGCCGCCAATCGGCTTTAACCTGTTCGTGCTGCAGGGCATGACCAACTACCAGATGGGCTTCATCGCGCGTGCTGCGTTCCCGATGTTCCTGATCATGGTTCTGATGGTCTTCGTGCTTATCGCGTTCCCAGAGGTTGCCACATGGCTGCCGGAGAACATCCGTAGCAGGCCTGGGGGCTAGCTGACGCCCCTTCCCTAAGTGCTGATTGAATGATGCCCCGATCTACGAAAGTAGGTCGGGGTATTTACTTAGAGTAAGCAATCAGAGGTTCAATCGTCAAATTTGGTTAAACCATTAAGTGCGCACAAATGCAGGTTTTCTCATTTCTAGATTTACGGATTTGTGCTTCTCGCCTGACACTATTATCGAGTTTGATCGCCCTGATTTGCCGTTGTGCGGTCACTTTTAAGGTAAATATATGACCTTAACGGCACCTTTGTGATATATTTTCACCATAAAATGAGTGCCAGTCTCATATTTTTTGTATTGACAAACATATGAGTGTGACATGCATCACAAGTGTTATGGTAACTTACTCAAACGTAATGTCTTTTTTATCGATAAATTTTTATGTAAGATAAAACAAATATACCCTAAGTATAAAAATTTTGATATTTAAGTAATACCTAGAGTTGTAATTGCACTAAACATTTGGATAACATTTATTCTAGATCTAAAAGTATAAAAAGCCTTGCCACATTTCCGCCTCAATTGGGGCGAAATATTGAACTCAGATCAGGTCACCTCCCAAAATGGGGGCGTGTAACTGGCAGATTGCATCGTATCTGTATTGTGTACTCAAAGTGGTATGATGAGAAATCTGCAATTTATGCATAAGGATTTGATCAATGCTTCAGGTAACTGAAGTTCGTTGGGTGACACTAAACGTTACTCAAAACGTTTGTCGCTATGAGGCATGCTCGTTATGAGCATTTAGCGAAGCTGGGAGGCTAGGCTATGACGTATATTCGTAGTGTAGACTTGCATTCTGAATGCGGCATTAGCAGTGTTCGGGTGCGCCCAGGGACTTTCCTGACATAGAGAACCGACTTGGGTTGGGACCCTTTGTAGCTATCACCACAAGTGTAGCCATCTGAAGGACCTCCTGCCAGCGGTATCACACCAACAATTCAACCTCACTGACTCTCGGAGCCTGCTTCGGGACCGGTGAAACGCATCTAACTATTGTCTGAAAGGGATAAAGACATGGGCTGGTGGAATCCATTTAAAGCAATCGCAAACGTAGTAACCAAAGCCGTAAGCGCGGTTATTGAAGGCGTATCTACAGCTCTTGGTGAGCCTGAGCTCGGCAAGAAGATCGCTGGCGTTTTTGAAGCTGTGGTTGACACTGTTGTTGACGTTGTTGTGGACATAGCCGTGGGGGTTGCCACATCCAACCCTGTTACTGCTGTAGTCAGCGTCATCACCAATATCGCTGAAGGTGCGAAGGACGTTTATGACGCCCTTAACCCTGCATCTGACCCTGTAGAAGTTGCTGCTGCAGACGCTCCTGTTCTGGAAGGTGCAACAGACTACGGTTCTGATGACATGCTGATGT
>NZ_DS996811.1:375246-389270 GCF_000156235.1 Pseudovibrio sp. JE062 | reverse complement strand
CAGCGGGCTGGAGGCTATTTTGGGTAAGCAATCACAAGAACATACATCCTACATTTCAGAAGCATTCCGGAAACTCTACCGGGCATTCTGGGGTATCGGTGGCATCAGCATGTTGATCAACCTGCTTATGTTGACGGGCCCTTTGTTCATGCTGCAGGTGTATGATCGCGTCTTGTCCAGCAGCTCCGTGCCAACCCTTGTTGTTCTCAGCCTGTTTGTGGCTGTGCTTTATATCTTCTACGGAATTCTCGATGGTCTGCGGAACCGGCTGCTGCTGCGTGTTGGCCAGCATGTCGATGAGCAATTGACCGGCCTTGCCTTTGAGGCGTCCACCCGCGTTCCGCTGGTGCTGGGTGCTGAAGGCGAGCGGTCCAGACCTGTCAGTGATCTGGACTCCATCCGGCAGTTTCTGTCTGGCTCCGGTCCATCTGCTATCTTCGATATGCCCTGGATGCCGCTTTATCTGGGCATCGTGTTCCTGTTCCACCCGCTTTTGGGCACCACCGCGCTGATTGGCGCGCTGCTCATCTGTGTTCTTATTGCGCTGAACGAGTTGTCATCTCGTCGTCCGGCTGCAAACACAGCGGTTGAAGCGAACAAGCGGACCACACTGATTGAAGCATGTCGGCGCAATGCAGAAAGCATTGAGGCCATGGGCATGATTGACCACCTGCGCGACCGGTGGGAGGACAACAATGATGTCTTCCTTGGCCGCCAGCGGGCAGCGTCTGATCGTTCCAACATCTTCACCACCATGATCAAGACCCTGCGGTTCATGCTGCAATCCGGTATCCTTGGTCTGGGGGCCTGGCTGGTGATCCAGCAGGAAGTCTCCGCCGGTGTTATGATCGCATCGTCCATCATGACCGCCCGTGCACTGGCTCCGGTTGAGATGGCCATCGTCAACTGGCGCGGGTTTGTCGCCGCCAGAGTTGGCATCGCACGCCTGCAGGAAATCTTCGCGTCTCAGGTGAAGCCAAAACAGCGTGTCTCCATTCCGTTTCCGCAGGAATCCGTTTCAATTGAAGGTCTGTTCTGCGGTCCGATCGCGGCCAAGGAAGCGTTTGTCAAAAACGTATCTCTGGAGCTGAAAGCAGGCGACGGTCTGGGCATCATCGGCCATTCAGGCTCCGGCAAATCCACGCTGACCAGAGCTATGGTTGGCATCACCAATCCGCTGAAAGGCTCTATTCGCTTTGATGGCGCTGAGCTGGACCAGTGGAGTGCGATGGATCGGGGGGACTTCATCGGCTATCTGCCCCAAGACATTCAGCTCTTTGACGGCACCATTGCGGAGAACATCCAGCGGTTCAAGCCGGATCAAGACAGTGACAAGCTGATTGAAGCAGCCCGCATGGCGAACGTTCACGACCTGATTGTAAGCCTGCCGGAAGGCTACAACACCGTCATCGGCGCAACAGGTAATGGCCTTTCTGGTGGTCAGCGCCAGAGGATTGCATTGGCCCGTGCGCTTTATGGCAATCCATTCCTGATCGTGCTGGATGAACCAAACTCCAACCTGGATGCAGAAGGTGAAGCTGCGCTGACCAACGCGATCCACGATATGCGCGAGCGTGGCTCCATCGTCATCGTCGTGGCGCACCGTCCGGCAGCAACCTCTGCCGTGGATCAGATCCTCGTCATGAATGAGGGTGAAGCAGATGCTTTGGGTGCAAAAGACAAGATCATGAAGCAGGTGATCGCTCCGCTTCGCAAGCCGCAGGAGGTCGTGTTAAATGGCTAGAAACACAGATAAATCCTACGATCTCGGCGCCAGCATTTCCCGCCATTTGCGGGTTGGTGGTTATCTTGCAGCCCTGCTGATTTTGGGCGGTGGCACATGGTCCGCCGTGACTGAGATTTCCGGCGCGGTTGTTGCTCCGGCCACAATCGTGGTGGAGACCAGCACCAAGACCGTGCAGCACCGCGATGGCGGCATCATCAACCAGATCCTCGTCAAGAACGGTGACTTCGTGAAGGCTGGTGATCTGGTTCTGCGGCTGGATGATACCCTCACCCGTTCCAACCTTGCGGTTTTGACCAATCAGCTTGATGAGCTCTATGCGCAGGAAGCGCGGCTTACCGCTGAGATTCAGGGGCGCAAAGAGATTAGCTTCAAGAAACGTGCGCAGAGCCCGCTGCACCGTGCGCATCTGATGATGATTGAAGAAACCCAGCGCAACATGATGGAAGCGCGGCAGAAAAATCATCTGAGTAAGCGCGAGCAGCTGCAAACCCAGATCGTCCAGTTTGAGAAGCAGATCGGCGGTCTGATCCGCCAGCGAGATGCAAAGCAGACAGAAGTGGATCTGGTCAATGCAGAGCTGGGCGGACTTGAGTCCCTGCGCAAGAAGAAGCTGGTGACCGAGTCCCGCGTGATGGCCTTCCAGCGTGAGCGCAGCTCTTTGGAAGGTGAGCTGGGTGGCATCATTGCTCAGATTGCCCGTTCAGAAGAAGCCATCAGCGAGCGGCGGGTCATGATCCTGCAGGCTGATGAAGAACTGCGCTCCAACAATCTGGAGCAACTGCAGCAGACACGGGCTCAGATTTCCGAGCTTGAAGAACGGCGCATTGCTGCGCAGGACGAACTCCGGCGCACAGAAATCCGAGCGCCGCAGAACGGCAAAGTGTTCGATCTGGCTGTTCACACCATTGGCGGTGTCGTCATGGGCGGCGAAGTGGTGATGAAGATTGTGCCGGAAGAAGATCAGCTGATCGTGGAAGCCAAGGTTCAGCCGGTTGATGTGGACCAGATCGGCCCGGATCAAGAAGCAACCATCCGTCTGCCTGCTTTTGACAAGCGCACCACACCAGAGCTGAAAGCACGACTGAAAACCATTTCGCCTGATCTGGTTGAAGACCCCAGAACAGGCAGCACGTACTACCTGGCGGAGCTGGCCATTCCGGAGAATGAGCTGGAGCGTCTGGACGGTAAATCTCTCATTCCGGGCATGCCGGTTGAGGCGTTCATCAAGACAGAAGACCGGTCCGTTCTGTCTTATCTGGTCAAGCCAATGATGGACCAGATCGCGCATGCGATGAGAGAGACGTAATTCACCTGGGGTTGATCCGAGTGTATCTGCGAATGATGGGTGTTCGCACAGATATGCCTCTAATGCCATAGATCCCAGTGTGATGGTGAGAGGTTGAAGCAACCGCCGCTCTTGTTGCTTCAGCACCCTCCTCCCGAGAGCCCGGATCCCTAATTCCGGGCGTTGAAGACCCGTGTAGTGCCTCGCCGCCGCCCTGTGCGAACACTACACGGGCTCTTTTTTTGCTCGCCAAACGCTTGATGAAATCTCTAGCCTCGCAACCTCCATTTGCTGATATATGATGAGCATTCAAGACAGTGATGTTTAGGGTCTTTTGAGGATCGAATGCAAAGCTGTGCTTGGTGATTGTTTCAAATCCGGGCGGACGGGCGACATATTGACTATTGAAGCAAAACAGGGGCTGGAAAGCCGTGCAATTCAGGTTCCTCCATCCATCACGCGAGAGCTGGCCAATGCGGCCATGAGCGTTGAGGGCCTTATTCCTTTGTGGTTTGGGGAACCAAACATCCCCACTCCAAAATTCATTTGTGACGAAGCAGCCCGCTCTCTGGCCGCGGGCGAAACGTTTTATGCGGAAGGGTTGGGACGGCCCTATCTGCGTGAGGCGATCTCAAGCTACATGAGCGCGCTTTATGGCAAGTCCATCGGTGTAGATCGCATTGCAGTGACCGTCTCCGGTGGCAACGCGCTCAATCTGGCCTTTCAGAGTGTGTTGGAGGAAGGCGATACAGTTGTCACGCTGACACCAGCCTTCCCGAACCTGCTCTCCATCCCCAAGCTTCAGGGCGCCCACACGATCACCCATGCGCTGGAAGTGAAAGATGGCAAGTGGTCTCTGGATGTGGAGGCGTTTTTAGAAACGGCGAAGGGCGCCAAGGTGGTTCTGCTCAACTCCCCGTCCAACCCAACCGGCTTCATGCTGACAAAGGATGAGATCGCGCGGATCATGGAGGTGCTGCGCGAGCGCGGGACCTGGCTGATCTCAGATGAGGTCTATGCCCGCACGGTTTACTCCGGCAAGGCAGCGCCGTCCTTCCTTGAGGTGTCTGAACCGGAAGATCGCCTGATCGTGGTGAACTCCTTCTCTAAAACATGGGCCATGACCGGCTGGCGTCTGGGCTGGCTCACGTTGCCACCAAGCCTGACACCGGTTGTCGAGAAGATCGCCGAGTTCTCCATTGCCAGCGCTCCACCGTTCTCGCAGCGTGCTGCCGTGGTGGCGCTGGAACAGGGCGAAGAGTTTGTTGCGCAAATGGCGAAGAACTATCAGCATGCACGCGATCTGGTGTGCAATGGCTTGCTCGCCCATGAAGGGGTGACCTGTCCGGTGCCGGAAAGCGCATTTTACGCCTACTTCAAGGTGGACGGCGTGACAGATTCCATCGCCTATGCCCGCATGCTGATTGAAAAAGCCAAGGTCGGTCTTGCGCCGGGGGATGCGTTCCTCGTGGGAGAACCAGGCTGGTTCCGCCTGTGCTTTGCGCAAACGGATGAGCAGCTCAACGAGGCGTTGGAGCGGTTGTCACCATTCCTTGCCAAAGCGCGGGAAATCGCCTGATCAGAACCAGTGATAGGAGGGCAGTGTCCCTCCTATTGTGTGCAGGATGAGCGGTTCTATCCCTTCAAACAGCTTTTCGTTGTTGGAAAGAACCACGATGCCCAGATCCTCTTCCGGGTAACCCACCGTGTAAGAGCGATAGCCCGGATTGCTGCCCCAATGCCAGATGGAGCTGTTGGGCTTGGTCGCCTGAATGCCCCAGCCCATGGACCAGCTGATCTTGCCCGTGATGGTCTTGTGTTTGTTCAGCATCCACTCCTTCACTTCCGGCTCAACACCTTCATCCATCATCGCTGCCAGAAAGCGGGCGTAATCCCCCGCCGTGGTGTGCAGGCTCCAGGCCGCATTGCCGGTCGTTGGTTTGCGTTTGCCGGTAATCCGGTCTCCGTCTTTGTCGTAGCCATAGCGGATGCGGTAGTTATAGGCATGCTGCCAGAGGAAGCTGGTGGAAGCCATGCCAAGAGGCTCAAACACATGGATGCGGGCCAGTGTTTCAAGGTTCAGCCCTGTCCGCCGTTCCAGAACCTGCTGCAACAAAGCATAACCGGAACCGGAGTAAGTGAACTCCGTGCCCGGATCAAATCGCAGTTTCAGCGGGTCTTTCTCGTCAAAGTTGGTGAGGCCAGAGGTGTGGGAGAGCAACATACGGGCAGTGATGCGCTTGAGGCGTGGATCAGCGCTCTTAAACAGGTCTGGTGCGTACTGATAAAGCGGACGTTCCAGTGACAGGATATCCAGATCCACCAGCTTTAATGTCAGATAAGCGAAGACGGGTTTGCCGAGGGAGGCGACCTCAAAGATGGGTTCTTGCGCGCCCTTTACGGTTTTGCCGCGGTTGGACTTGTCATAGAGGCGGATGAACTCGACTTTGCCGTCACGGATAACGGCCACGCTCAGGCTGGTTTCTGGGTTGCCGCGCTGGATGTCCTTGGCGTGCTTATCCAGCACTGTGATGATTTCGTCCTGCGGCGTTTCACGCTGCAAGGGCTTTGCCTCCTCACAGCTGCTGAGCGCCAGAACTCCCGCCAAACCTGCCAATATCCTTAAATGCATCAAGAATCCGCTCTTAAAATCAGTTTCCGTCAGTCTCTCACATGAGCTGTTGCACATAACTCAGGTCACGCCCAGAGCATACGCCTAAGAAGATGAATGAGAGATTGGTCTGTGACGATTAATTTGGGTCAAAGCTCTATGCAACGAAAATGGCACCAATGCGTCAGGTTGCAATTCTCCGGATCACTCGCGTCTCCATCCCTGCAAAAAACGAGGACTTGCTGTTGACCTCAACTTAGCTTGAGGCCTTACAAGCCCTGTTGTGAAACCGAAACCACGCATGTTTCGGTGAAAGAACAGAATGAGTTCACTATGAAAAGACTTGCCACTTTATCTATTGGAACCCTGATGATTGCTGCTGCCGGTATGGCACAGGCGGAAGGCCTGGAGCGCATCAACCCGCCGACCATTGTGGACACCAGCCCATGGGGCTTTTCGCAGGTTGTCGTTGCGCCTTCATCGGCAAAGACAGTTTACATCTCCGGTCAGTTCAGCGGCGATAAAGAGGGCAACGTGCTGGGCAAAACCGTAGGCAAACAGGCTGAGCTTGCCTTTGACAATCTGCGTAAAGCCATTGAGGCATCCGGCGGAAAGCCTGAGCACGTGGTGAAGATCCAGGTGCTTGTGGCTGGCCACGGAGAAGACAAACTCCATGCCATTGGCGAGCAGATCTCCAAGCTGTTTGGTGAGCACTTGCCTGCCAGCACGCTTATTCCGGTGGACCGTCTGGCATTGGACGGCATGCTGTTTGAAATTGATGCCACACTCGCGATCCCGCAGAGCTGATGGTGTCCTGCTCCTGCCAAGTCCATTGGCAGGAGCTGTCCTTTAATCATTGGCGGAGTTCATCGGCGGTGGGCCTTCGGGGCCTTGTGGCCTTTGCCGTGGGGTGTGGCCTTTGAAGGCCCAGAGCGACATGACAGCCGCGCCAAACAAAACAACAGCACTGAAGATATAAGCATCCGCCAGAGCCCGGCTGCTGATGGCCTTCAGGATGTAAAGTGATTGCGGCCAGCGTTCGTGCAGCAAAGCGGCGGCTGCAGGCTGATCACCCATGAACTTATAGAGCAGCAACTGCAAAAGCTCGCGGTCTTCATCGTTGGGTTCCATCAGTTCCGCAGCAGCGGAGATCATGGTTTTCTCCCGCCAGTTGATCAGCGCGCCCACGCAGGCAATACCAAACACACCGCCCACCTGCCTGCAGGTTTGCAGCAGGGCCGTGGCGCGGGCACGGGCGAGCAAGGAAACGTGGGAGAGTGCTTCTGTTGAAACAGTACTGATCAGAAAACCGAGCCCTGCCCCCATGAGGATCATGCCGGGGAACAGCAGCCACAGATTATTGAAGTGGATGACCAGCGCCTGTGTTGCAAAGCCAATACCCATGGCCAAACTGCCGCAAACCGCCAGATTGCGGAACTTGATATTACCCACCAGTCGCCCGCCAAACTGCGCGCAGATGATAATCGTCAGCACCACCGGCAACATGGAGAGACCGGCTTCAAGCGGCGTCAGGCTCAGCACGTTTTGCAGGAACACAGCGCCAAACACCACCTGCGCCAACAGGGCAAACGGAATGCAGAACAACAGCAGGCAGCACCCCAGATAGACCTTGTTCTCAAACAGCGAGAACTGAATGAACGGATGGGCCACGCGGTGCCTGCGGACAAACAGCAGAGAACAGGCAAGGACGACAAACCCAGCTGAGACCACCCCCTCGCCCAGTGACAGGCGATAATCTCCAAACAGCTGAACAGCCACGGTGAAAACAAGCAGCGCCATCACGAACAGGATGGCGCCCTGAAAATCAAAGCTGCCCGTTTCCTTGTTGGTTTTGCTCTTGCCAATGGCAAAGGCCATGATGAGCACGGCCAGCCCAATGGGCACGTTGAGCAGGAAGACAACACGCCACGAGAAGAATTCCACCAACAGCCCGCCCACCAAAGGCCCGCAGGCCAGGAAGAACAGCCCGGCTCCCACATAATGGGCCAGTGCCTTGCCACGTTCATCTGCCGGATAGGCGGAGAATACCAGCGCAGTGGCGGCAGGCTGCATCAGGGCAGCTCCTGCCCCCTGAAACACGCGGGCGGTGATGAAGAACTCACCCGTTGGGGCATAGGCACAGGCCAGTGAGGCGGCGGTGAACAGCGCCACGCCCATGCGTAGGGACGTGAAGTAACCGAACTTGTCGCCCAGCCAACCACCGCACATCAGCATGGAAGCCAGCGCGATCAGGTAGGCGTTGACCGACCATTGCAGATGCACTGGACCAAACATAAAGGTCCGCTGCAGCGAAGGCAGGATAACGCCCAGTACAGTCTGGTCGATCATGACCAGAGCAAGTGCCCCGATCATATTCAACAGAACCAGATGTTTGCGGGCCATGCTCGCCTCCACTCTCGTACGGCTCAGGCACGGTTTTCAAATTGCCCCATGAACCCTTCAAGGGCCTCAAGGCATTTTGGTTCATCCAGAATTGGACAGTGACCGCGATCAGGAATGTCCACGGCCTGCATGCGCGGTGCCATGGTTTTCATGGAGCGGATCGTTTCAGCGGATGTGACATCAGAAAGCTCCCCACGAATGGAAAGGATCGGCAGGTCCAGTTCTGCCGCCCGCTCATGGGCCTTCCAGAGATCGCGGTAGGCCTCTTTGTTCTCAACGAGCGCGACACCCAGATTATCGTCATAGCGGTGGTGCCACTTGCCGTCTTTCAGGCCGAACATGGAAAGCGCCATACGCTCCCATTTGTCATCGGGCAGGTTCACAAACTGATTGCCCACATGCTCTTTTACCGTTTCAACAACGGCGCTGAGTTCGTCCTCATCTTCCAATTGTCCGGCATAGCCGAAGATACGCGACATACCTGCAAATTCGATCGTGGCGCCCAGATCGTTCAGGATGGTGCCTGCCAGCATGTCTGGGTGGTCTTCTACCATCAGCATGGCCAGTAGTGCGCCGAGGGAGGAGCCAAGCAGAACAACGGGTTGCTCGCCGGTGAACGTCCAGAACTCGTAGATATCGCGAATGTAAACGGTGGTGTTGTAGTTGCTGTAGTCGGGGTCATAATCCGACAGATCCCGCCCACGCAGGTTTAGCGCGTAGATTTTGTAGGACTTGCTCAGCTGAGCGGCCATAGGGTCCAGATCGCGGGCACAGCGGGTCAGGCCCGGCAGAGCGATGATGGCTGGCTTTTGTGAGGTGCCATTGCCGTAGACGCGGTAGTTCAGCTTGATGCCGTCAGAGGTTTCAAACCACTTGTTCTCATAGGCGCCGCTGTCATACTTGCGCTCATCAATCTCACTCATGAGCACCTCTTTTTTTTTTCTTCGAACCCGGCGTGTGGTGCGAATGAGTACATTCCGTCATATAGCCTTCGTGCTTCTCGTTGAGGATGGCCTCAATCCGATCAGCATTTTTGATCAGCGCGTCATCAGCGGCCAGATAGCCGGTCTTGATGCGTTCGTTGATGCTTTTGGGTTCAAAATCCACCACACCGGTCAGCGCATTGTGCTCTGCATTGACGGTGATGATGTGAGAGAGCGCGCGCATTGTCATGAGGGACTGGTAATGCTCGCAGTCCCGAATGGGCGAGTCTTCCGGCACCAGTTTGTCCAGATCATAAAGCATGTGGGAGTAATGCTGAGCGGACTTGTCGCCATCCAGCATGAGCCAGAATTTGTCCTCAAACACCAGCTCTGTCATGCGGTAGACGGCTTCTTCCACGGTGGTGGGAATGATGCCTTCCGGGCAGAACAGCTCAATCAGGAAGATCGGCATATGGGAGATCTGATGATCATCCAGAATGCGCAGCAAAGAGCGGATGGGCGTATTGTCGTAAAGCCCGCCATCCCAGTAATAGCTGCCGTTGAGCTGAATGGGCGGGAAGCCGGGCGGCAGGCTGCCGCTGGCCATGATGTGCTTGGAGGTGATGTAGTGATCCCGGTTGGAAAACCGCTCAATCTGCCCTGTCGCCACATTGGTTGCCGTGATCACCAGTCGTGGCGCCTCCGGGCTGTTGAGACGTTCAAAGTCGATGAACTTTTCCATGGTCTCCAGCGCTGGCGTGATGTCGTAGATGCTGGGGCGCTTCTCGGCCATAAAAGAGGGGGCATGCAGCTTGAAAAAACGCGGGTGACCCATGCTGGCCCGCAGCAGTTTCTGGCTGGAATGCCAGACAAAGCCCGGCGCATGGCTGAGATGTTCCCATAAGGCGTGCAGGGTTTCAATCGGGTCTCCGAACTTGGGGGCAGCGATGACAGCAGCGTTGAGGGCACCAATGGAGGTTCCGGTGATGATCTCCGGCACATATCCCGCCTGATAGATGCGGGTCAGGGCACCAACCTCATAAGCTCCAAGAGCTCCACCGCCTTGCATGACAAGGCCAATTCCTTGTGTCATCTACCGTCCTTCCGACAGGGTTTCCTGCATTCCCCCCGGCGCACCCCAGCTGGCAGAGAAAGTACGCTTTCTCATCCAAACCAGAGAACAGACGTGATGATGAGCGGCCCGATAAAGCCCACCTCACGGATGAAGCTTAGGCGCGAACCTCCAAAGAAAGCATAAAGCTTGCCCAAAAATCATGCGGTTTTGAGAAGGCAGCGGTGGTTTGTCTTCGTGACCTCTCCGGTGAAAACCGGAAGGCGATTGCAACCACCCAGACGCAAGCCTCTCCTGACACTATGGCTCCTTACAAAATTTGCCATGATGTAATGAAGTCATAACTTTATGAAAAACAAATACTTATATAGCTTCGCACAGAAGCTGAAGAACCTGCGGAACCTAGCCGTACTCGCTCTGCTCGGGCTTACACTCGCAGCCTGCCAAACGACCATTACGGCGAAAGACATTGAAGAAGCCCAGGTGAAGGTCGCAAAGCTGACTGTGACGGGCGATTGGAAATTTGAGGGGCTGAACAATGTTCTGGGCGTTGACTACGATAAAGACGTAATCGTTAAGGTCACAAAGAAGGCCCTACAGACCAAGTTGAAAGAGCTGCATGGTCCGAGACGGGTCAACGTTGACGTCAAAATTCAGAGCTTCTTCATTTCCAATATGGGGTATGACATCCTCTTCGGGACTGGTGCATCCTCTATGTCGGGCCTGGTAACGGTTATTGATGCGCGGACAAAAGAAGTCATTGTCAAAGACGCAAGGATCGGCACAGCAGTCGCGAACCACGAAGTGTTTGCTGAACAGGTTGTGGCGAAGGTTTTACGGGCGACAAAGAAGCCTTGATGACTTGATTTAGCTGCCGTTGCTCTCTGCAGCGGCATGCTGCTGTTAAATTGCGAGTTCCGGGCTTACACTTCGTTGAGCCTGAGCTGATAAAGCGATGAGGGTGGGGCTCTATATGGAGCCCCGTTCTTTAGGAGCTTCGGATGTCTAACAGCTCTCTGCCTCCAGTCCTGCTTTTGACTGGCACCAACGCTGCGGCGTGGTCGATGGAGAATGTGCGGGCGTCCCTTGAGGCTGCCGGATATGCCTGCCACAGCCTCACTTACCGATATCATGACCTGCCGCCTGGACCAGACCGCGATGCTAAGCTCACCGGGCTAAGCATCGCTGATTACGTGGAGGATGCACGAAAAGCCATTGAAGAAATTGGCGAGCCTCCGGTTGTTGTCGGCCACTCGATCGGCGGGTTGATTGCGCAGATACTGGCAGCCGAGGGGGCTATAAAGGCAGGCGTTCTTCTCAACAGCAGCATTGTGAACGGTACTCTGCCGACCACGGACGAGGAGCGAGACCTCGGGAAGCTGCTCATATCAGCAGGCGCCTTTTGGGAAAAGGCAGTGGAACAGGATTTTGAGCTGCTGGCGAGGTATGGGTTCAACACGCTGCCGGACCATCTGCAACGCGACATCCATGCACGTCTTGGCTCCGAGTCCGGTCGGGTGCTGTTTGAGTTCTTCTTCTGGATGTATGACGTTCATCAGACCACGTTTGTGGACTCAGCCAAGGTCACATGCCCCCTGCTCTTTGTTTCAGGAACCGAGGACAAGGCTGTGCCGCCAAGCACCGCGCGGGTGATGGCTGAGCGCTATAAAACAGCGGAGTTCCTCGCGGTCGACGGAGCCTGCCACTACATTCAGTTTGACGAGCAATGGCCGGAGGCAGCTGCCAAGATATGCGACTGGCTGAGCCAAAATCTCTGAGGTCTGCTATCCCTTAAACCAACCTGTCTCCTAAGTGCTGGTCGGTTCCGTCTCATCCCCCATCAGCATCTTCCAGACGGCCTTGATGGCCAGTTCCGGGTCAAACCAGCTGACGAAACGGGTGTCCACGGGTTGGCCGTTGCGGATGGTGAGGGTTGGGCGGATCAGGCGCAGGCCTTCCGGGCGCATCACTTGTGGGTTGCCGTTGAGCAGAGTGAAGTCAGCCTTCATGCCCACGGCAATCATGCCAAGTGTGTCCTCCTGCCCCAGCTGACGGGCTGCATCAACAGTCATCGCCTGCAGAGCTTCTTCCAGCGTCACCGCATGATCTGCCCCAACTACCGTGTTCCCGCTTTGGGAGGTGCGGGACATGGCGGTTTCCACCGTGCCCATGGGGTTCATGGGCGTGGCGGGGTGATCTCCGTGGAAGGTGACCACGGCCCCCGCATCCTTGGCATCGCGCACAGGCATGTAACGGTTCATGCGGTTGCTGCCGAACAGGTCTTCCAGCTGGTCGCCGTAAAAGGTGATGTGATCCACGAAGAAGCCAAGGGAGACACCCAGATTAGTCGCCCATTGGATCTGCTCTCGGGTGATCAGTGCATTGTGCTCCAGCCGGTGCTGAATGTCATCACGCGGGTCTTCGGCTTGAATGGTGGCGATGGCCATCAGAGCCTGATCAATGGCCCGCTCGCCCTGCACATGCATTGCCACCTGCCCGCTCTTCTTGTGCACCTGGCGCAGTTTCTCAATCAGATCCGTATCGCTCATGTTGAGCTCGCCGTGATGGCCTGAGGAGAGGCCGAGCCGTTCCAGCACCAGCTCAGAGGTTTCATAGGGGTGATAGGTGGCGGCAGCTCCGGTGAATGGAGAGCCATCCAGCCAGAACTTGGCGCCCAAAATGGTGAAGCGATCATCGCCGCCAAAGCGCCAGTTGGGTAGCTGATCTTCTGTTAGATAGAGATAGGTCCGTACCGGCGGGTTATCCTCCAGCCCTATGCGCTGCAAAAGGCCCACCGGATTTGGGTGGCGGCCCACGGCTCCCGTCACGCCGATGCTGGTGTAACCCGCCTTGGCATAGTCCGTATACTTCTTGCGCACCAGCAGTTCTACGGCCTCATCGGATGGGGCCGGAATTGCGGAAACAACGCGGTTGATCTCCTCCAGCTCCCGCAGCATTGGTCCGCGGCCTGGGTCAATGCCTGCTTCTTTCAGGGCAGCTGAGTTGGCGTAGGCCTCATGCATCATCTGGGTCAGAACCAGCATGGGTTTGTCAGGAGAGATGGCGTCCAGCTCTGCCAAAGTTGGCGGGGAAAGGTCTTTGATCGCGATCGGATCCCAGCCATAGGCCAGCACCCAGGGGGTCAGGCTGTACTCATCCGCCGATTCCTCAAGGGCCTTCATGATTTGCGAACGGCTGTCGTATTTGAAGGCGCTGATGTCTGTGGCGGCGCCCAGCAAAGCGGCGGCAATCGGGTGGGTATGCGGTTCAATCAGACCGGGGATCAGTGTGCCTTTGAGGCGGATGAGCTTGGCTTTGTCCTGATTTTCCAGCTGGCGCACATCGCCTAACGCCATGATTTCGTTGCCATCAACCAAAATGGCCTGCACCTGCGGGCGCTCCGGGTCCATGGTCAGAATACGGTCGGCGGTGATGATGTACTTTGTTGGATATTCTGGCGGCAGGGAGTACCAGTAGTAGCCAGCAGCGGCGCCTACAATGACAATGACCAGCCCAGCAATCCAACGCATACCAACCTCCTCCTTCTTACCCTTACGGAATGATGCATATAATTGGCAGGGACGCCACCCGATAGTTTCGGGCTTTTCGCAGGTTTTGCTTCCCTAATGGGTCATATGACTGCGCTTGATGAGCTTGCATCGGATCTCAGACTGAGACCGCAGCGCAATTCCCGTTTCCGGAAAAACCTCCTCCGGCTTTTCTGCCTTGAAGTTGTAATGGCGCGTCACCCCAGCCAGCACAGAGGTGGCCTCAACCGTCGAGAAGCTAGCTCCTGCACACACGCGTGGCCCAATACCAAACGGCATGTATGCCCCGGTCATGGGGTCGTCGTCGCGCTCAAACCGGTCCGGATCAAAGTGGTCGGGATGGTGCCAGTAAGACCGATGCCGGTGAACGATCCAGGGTGAAATGATGATCAGCGCCCCGCGCGGGATTTTGTGTCCGCCAAGGGTGGTCTCTTC
>NZ_DS996811.1:236995-375118 GCF_000156235.1 Pseudovibrio sp. JE062 | reverse complement strand
AATCTGGCCGTTGGGAGAGGATGAAGAATGCCCAGTTGAGCACGGCAGAGGTGGTTTCGTGCCCGGCAAGGAAGAACGTGGCGATATGGTCCACCAGCTGCTCCTTGCTGAAGGGCAGACCGGTTTGCGGATGGCGGGCATCCAGCAGGCGCTGGCACATGTCATCATGCTGGCCGAACCGATCAGCGGTGTGCTCATCTACCAAGTCTGTCAGAAGCAGCCGGATTTCATCACGTAGGATCTCCGCTTCCTTCGGCATAGGCCGGTTAGGCCCTTCACCGGTCCCTCGCAGGATCATCTTACGCGCCCATGTTGTGGTGATCGCCTGATACTGCATGGCCTGCGTAAACACCTTGCGGGCCCGCACGCTGTCGATGGGATGTGAAAAGATGGTGCGGAAAATTATGTCAGCGGTTAGACGGCTCATCTCATCGCGCAGGCTGATGGACTTTCCGAACTCAGCCGCCTTATCCAGATAGGCCAGAAACTCGTTGCAGGCATCCTGAATATGCTTGAAGGCACTGCGCACACCCACATGAGAAAACACGGGTGCAATCATCTCACGCTGTTCTTCCCATTTCGGGCCGCTGGCAATGATCGTGCTCTCCCCAATTACCGGTTTGAGCGTATCCACCATCACATCTGATTTTGGAAACGACAGGCGCTTTTCAACCAGCACCTCATTCACCAGATCCGGCGCGTTGACCAGGAAGCAAGGTCGGCGGGTAAAATAGACCCGCTCCATCGGACTGTTGAAGAACTCCTCGGGGATAAGGTTTAAAACATTGCGCGCCCAGAACACGCGAAACAGTCGCAGACCTCGGAGCGGTTTGCAGGGCGTTGGTGCCGGAGGCCGATAAAGGATTGGTTCAGGCATGTATGCTGCTTCTTTCGCGGTACATATCTATCGCGTGGCAGCCTTGTCCGTTCATTTTCTGCTCTGGGTCATGAAAAACAAAAAAACGCCAGAAAACGCAAAAAACGCATAAACCTTTCAAAGTCCACGCAAACAATCTTTTCTGTTATTTTTCTAACACTTAGCTCTCTAATGCGGAGCTAAGGAAACAGCGCAAAAATCCCGGTTACTCTTCATAAATCCTCAAGCAAGCCCGCACTTATTCCCGCCTCTCCGGCTAGGTTGACCATTACGTCAATATGGGTTTGACTGGTGATGCTCTGTCTGTTCCGTCATTGCGTTTGGGGAATAAAGGCAGCAGCTGGGGAGGATAAACGGATGTCGACGAACTACTCTGAAAACCTGCAGAAGTGGCTGGATATGCTGGAGGGTGGCAAGGATCTGGCGAAACTGTCTGCCATGATCGCAAAGGACTGCGTGTTCTACAGCCCGGTGGTGCACACCCCGCAACGGGGCCAGCAGATCACCGTCATGTATCTTTATGGCGCAGCTCAGGTGCTTGGCGTCAACACAAGCTTCAAATATGTGCGCATTCTGGATTGCGGTGACAATGCTGTGCTGGAGTTCGAGACAGAAATCGACGGCATCTTCATCAACGGTGTCGATATGATCCATTGGAATGAAGAGGGCCTGATTGATGATTTCAAGGTCATGCTGCGCCCCCTCAAAGCGGTGACCATGGTGCAGGCGAAAATGGCAGAAATGCTGGAAGCCCTTAAAGCACCTGCAAAGACTGCTGGATAAATTGAAGGATGCAGGGGAGTAATTGATAACCATCTCTGTGCTCCCCTCATAGAATTGGTTCCTGAAATCTAATGGGTCTCAGGCCGTGAGGCCGTGACCTTAAATATTCTGTAATCCCCCGCCCCTTGAAATATTCCCGTTAGGTCACCCAATCCTGCGCGGGAATACGATGAAACATTTCATTTCAAAACCTTGTCTAAGGGGAATAACTCTGCTGGGCCTCCTGCTTGTGTTGGCGGGATGTGGCTTGCAGACTTCTCCAGTCGCCGACCCCAAAGGCCCCATCGCCATTATTGAGCGGGATCTGCTTTACACCGCCTTCTTCATCATGCTGATTGTGGTTATTCCCGTTTACTTCATGGTCTTCTGGTTCATCTGGCGCTACCGCGCAAAAGGCGGGACGGGTGAATACAAGCCGGATTGGCACAAATCCACCATTATTGAAGTGTTTGTCTGGTCCATTCCCGCCGCTATCATCATCACGCTTGGCTATCTGGTCTGGACTTATTCCTACAAGCTTGACCCTTATAAGAAGATCGCAACGCCAGAAAACACCATCAATGTGCAGGTGGTGGCGCAGGACTGGAAGTGGCTCTTCATCTACCCGGACCTCGGCATTGCTTCCGTCAACGAACTTGCCTTCCCCGTTGATAAAGCCGTCAGCATGAAGCTGACCTCAGACACAGTCATGAACTCCCTGCTCATTCCCGCATTAGGGGGACAAATCTATGCCATGGCGGGGATGACCAGTGAGCTGAATTTGAAAGCCAACGAGACTGGACGCTTCCGTGGCCGCAACACTCAATACAGCGGTGATGGCTTTGCCATGCAGTTCTTCGACGCCGTGGCTATGACAGAAGAAGAGTTTCAGGACTGGGTTGCCAACGCCAAGGCGCAGTCCAAACCACTCTCCACGGTGACATACGATCAACTCGCCCAGCCCAGCATTGCCCACGGGGTGGAGTACTTCTCGTGGGTCAAACCGGGCCTGTTCGAAGAGATCCTGAAAAAGTATGCCCGCCGGCCCGAGACCACCTTGCGCAGACATGCGCCAGCGACGACCCAGCCAGCTTGTGAGGGGGAAACACCATGCTAGGAAGATTAGGATTTGACTCCCTCCCCTTCTACAGCGCCATCGCCTTTGGCGGCGCCTCCATCACCGTTCTGGGCGGACTGGTCGTCTTTCTGCTGGTCACATATTTCGGTAAGTGGCGGTATTTCTGGGAAGAATGGCTGACGAGCCTGGACCATAAACGCATTGGCATCATGTACATCGCTCTTGCCATGGTGATGCTGGTACGCGGCTTTGTGGATGCGCTGATGATGCGCTCACAGCAGGCCATGGCGTTGAATAACGATGGCTATCTCGCGCCCGAGCACTTCGATCAGGTGTTCAGCTCTCACGGCACAATCATGATCTTCTTCATGGCCATGCCGTTCCTGACGGGCCTGATCAACATCGTGGTGCCGCAGCAGATCGGCGCGCGCGATGTGGCCTTCCCGTTCATGAACTCCATCAGCTTATGGCTCACCGCAGCCGGGGCCGCGCTGGTGATGGTCTCACTGGTGATCGGCAAATTCTCGACAGCAGGCTGGACCGGTTATCCCCCCTACTCCGGCGCAGAATACAGCCCCGGCGTTGGCGTGGATTACTGGATCTGGGCGCTGCTGGTCAGTGGGGTTGGCAGCACGATGACGGGGATAAATTTTGTCGTCACGATCATAAAGTGCCGCGCTCCCAAAATGCGCCTGATGCAGATGCCGCTGTTCACCTGGACCACCTTATGCACCAGCCTCCTCATGGCTTTCGCTTTTCCGGCGCTGACAGTTGTTGCAGCTATGCTCGGTCTGGACCGTATTTTAGGGTTCCACTTCTTCACCAATGATTCAGGTGGCAACATGATGAACTATGCCAACCTGATCTGGATCTGGGGTCACCCGGAAGTTTATATCCTCATTCTACCCGCCTTCGGTGTTTTCTCAGAGGTTGTGGCAACCTTCTCGCAGAAAAGGCTTTTTGGTTACAAGTCGCTGGTCTACGCCACGGCGGTTATCACCGTTCTGTCCTTCTCAGTCTGGCTGCACCACTTCTTCACCATGGGCTCCAGCCCCAACGTGAATGCGGTGTTCGGCATCGTGACCATGATCATCGCCGTGCCGACGGGCGTAAAGATATTCGACTGGGTGTTCACCATGTACAAGGGGCGGATCATCTTCCACCCTGCCATGTTATTCACCATCGGTTTTCTGGTGACCTTCGTGCTCGGCGGCGTCTCCGGCGTCCTCCTCGCAATCCCCCCCGCCGACTTTTTGATGCATAACTCCACCTTCCTCGTCGCCCACTTCCACAACGTGCTGATCCCCGGAGCGGTGTTTGGATACTTCGCTGGCTTCCAATATTGGTTCCCGAAAGCGACTGGTTTCAAACTGGATGAAAAGTGGGGTGCGCGGTCGTTCTGGTTCTGGATTATTGGCTTCTATCTTGCCTTCATGCCGCTCTATGCCCTTGGTTTTATGGGCATGTCCCGTCGCATGGAGCGTTACGACGTGGCGGAATGGCAGCCGTTCCTGATTGTAGCAGCCGTTGGCGCGCTGAGTGTTCTGATCGGCATCGTCTGTCAGGGTATGCAGCTTTACGTCAGCATTCGTGATCGTGAGAAAAATCGCGATATCACCGGTGATCCTTACAATGGCCGGACGCTGGAATGGCAAACTGCATCGCCACCAGCGGAGTATAACTTTGCCAAGATCCCCGACATTCAGGACATTGATGCCTTCTGGGACATGAAGCAACGCGGCGTAGCTTATGCCCCTGCCAAGGGGTACGAGGATATCCACTTACCCCGCAACACTGGCATTGGGGTGTTCCTTGGTGGCCTTGGGTTCCTCATCGGATTTGCGGTCACATGGTACATCTGGTGGCTTGTTGCTCTTGGCTTCCTTGGTGTGTTGGCGTGTTTGATAACTCGCAGCTCGCAAGACCACACCTATCAGATCATCCCTGCAGCCGAAATCGAGGCCTATGAAAAGGCTCGCATCAAGGCATTGGAGGAAAAGAAACCAGCACCGGGGGATTTCTGGTCATGAACACATACAGCCCTAAAACCACCGGCTCTCCCGGCCCGACGGAAGAAACCTTAGACATCAGAGACTTGGGCTTTTGGCTCTACCTGATGACAGATGCGATCATCTTCTCGCTTCTGTTTGCAACTTATGTGGTCATGTTTCAAAATACGGCCACGGGGCCTTTGCCCATTGAGGTGTTTGATATCAAGCACGTCTTTGGCGAAACCATGTTCCTGCTCTTTTCCAGCGTAACGTTTGGCTTCGCCTCACTGGCCTCCGTCAGGGAGCATAAAAGTCAGGCTGTGTTCTGGCTGATTGTCACCATCGTGCTTGGCCTAGGCTTTATTTCGCTGGAAGTGATTGAATTTATTGGCATGATCCAGTCCGGCGCCGGACCGCAGACCAGCGGGTTCCTCACTGCGTTCTTCACATTGGTGGGGACACATGGGGCGCACGTCAGCCTTGGCATGATCGGGATCTTGGTGATGATCTTCCAGATCCTCATCAAAGGCCTGACCTCTCCGGTCAAATCCCGTCTCCACCGCCTCGGCATGTTCTGGCACTTCCTGGACATCGTCTGGATCGGCATTTTCTCAATCGTCTACATGCCCGGTTGGCTTATTTAGGAGAGCAAGATGCACCCGCAATCTCACAGTGCAAAGAGGCTGATCACCGGGTTTATCCTCGCCCTGGCGCTCACCCTGATCCCCTTCGCTGCCGTCTGGACCATGGCCTTTCCAGTTGAGCTGACCTTCGGCATCATCGCTTTGTGCGCGCTGGTTCAGGTTGGCGTTCACCTGCACTACTTCCTCGGCATTGATAGCAGAACGCCCATCGAGAACGTGCTGGCCATGAGCTTTGCCGGTGTTCTCATCTTCCTGATGGTCGGCGGCACGCTCTGGATTATGTTTGATCTTTACGAGCGGATGATGTGAGGACATCTTTGATCTCGTGAGGCTGCTTTTCGGAGAAACTCACGAGGTTTGCCAGAAAATCCTGCACGGACCGTTCCCACGAAAAGGTTTTGGCGTGGGCAATACAGTCCTCTGATTTCATTGGCAAAGCCCGTTTGATGGCAGCGGCCAGATTCTCATCGGTCGCACCAACCGGGGCATCGCCAATGATGTCTTTCGGCCCCGTCACCGGATAAGCTGCCACGGGGATACCACAGGCCATCGCCTCCAGATTGACGAGCCCGAACGTGTCCGTTTTGGACGGAAACACCATCACATCAGCCCCGCAATACGCCTCAATCAGATCATCCCCCGTCTTAGCACCCGTGAATACCGCATCTGGATAGTGCTTGGAAAGAGACGCCAAATCAGGGCCATCCCCGACCAAAACCTTGGTGCCTGGAAGGTCGAGATCCAGAAAGGCCTCCAGATTTTTCTCAGGTGCTATCCGCCCCACATAGAGCATCACGGGTTTGGGATAGTCAGCAAACATCTCAGATGGGACAGGTCGGAAGTTCTTCAGCTCCACACCTCGCTGCCAACGCACCACTCGCCTGATGCCGATAGTGCGGGCTACCTCTATCATCGTCTGCGTGGTGACCATGGTCTGGGCAGCCTGATTGTGGAATCTTATCAGCCACTTATAAAACCATGCGGTGGGCAGGCCTGTGCGCATGGAGGCATACTCGGGGAACTTGGAGAGCCATGAGCTGGTGAACTTATACCCGTTGCGCCGGCAATATTTCCGCGCTGCCCACCCCAGCGGCCCTTCTGTCATCACATGCAGCGCATCGGGCTTCAGCGCCCGCAACATTTTGGAGAGCTTGTAATAAGGAAACAACGCCAACTTGATATCCGGATAGGTCGGCAACGGCATCTGGTGGAACTGGTCCGGTGTGATTAGGATTACCTCATGCCCCAGCGCCGTTAACTCACGGCGTGTAATGCCCAGAACGCGGACAACTCCGTTGATCTGAGGATGCCAGGCATCGGACACAATGACGATCTTCATCAACCAATCCCTGCGAACTACCAGAGGGACAGGCAGGGGATTTTGGTGGTGTCACAGCGATCAGAATATTTTCGCGCTATCTCAGTCACTTCTTCCAGCAACCGGTCGCTGAGCGTGATCGGCTTTAATCCCATATCCAGAAACTGATGATTGGCCACCATCAGGTCGTTTTCAGCCGCTTCCTTGCGGGGATTATCCAGATAAGCGATCTCCACATTGGTCATCTGAGCCACCATCTCAGCCAGATCTTTTACCCGGTGCACCTCAGTCATCTGGTTGAGAATTTTAACTCGTTCTCCCCGCTCAGGTGGATTTTCGACCGCCAACTGAACGCAGCGCACTGTATCCTGAATATGAATAAATGCCCGCTTTTGCCCGCCCGTTCCATGCACCGTCAACGGATATCCAATCGCGCCTTGCATGAGGAACCGGTTGAGGACAGTGCCATAGTCGCCATCATAGTCGAACCGATTGATCAGGCGTTCATCCAGAGAGGTTTGCTTGGTCTGCGTGCCCCAGACAATACCCTGATGCAGGTCTGTAATCCGCAAGCCATAGTTCTTGGCATAGAACTGGAAGAACAGCTGATCCTGCGACTTGGTCATGTGGTAGATGGAGCCTGGGCTTGTGGGATAAAGGATCTCTTGCTCCCGCATATCCCCGTTCACATCCAGATGAACACGCAGGTACCCCTCGGGGATCTCACAGCCCACGGTGCTGTATCCGTACACCCCCATGGTCCCCAGATGTACCAGATGAGGATCCAGTTCCGCTTCCACGATAGCGGACAACACATCGTTGGTGGCGTTGAGATTGTTGGAGACCGTATAGCGCCGGTGCCAAGAGGATTTCATGGAATACGGTGCGGCCCGCTGTTCTGCAAAGTGAATGATGGCATCTGGTTTTTCTGATTTCAGCAGCTGCAGAAAACGGTCGTAATCCACGCCGAGCGTAATGTTGGCAAAGCGGATTGATTTGCCCGTCAACTCCTCCCAAGTTGCCAGTCGTTCGCTGATCGGCTGAATGGGCGTGAGCGAGGTGACCTCAAGCTCAACGTCAATTTTGCGGTGGGACAGGTTGTCGACGATGATGACATCATGGCCAAGGCTGGAGAACAAAAGACTCGTGGGCCAGCCGCAAAAACCGTCGCCGCCCAGTACCATAACTTTACCCACGAAATCGCCCTTCCCGCCGACTCACCCACTTCAAAGTGAGGTAGCATCCGATTGGTACAGACTGATGAACCCGTGGAATCGCCGCTCAGGAAGCCATGATCCGACAAAACAGGCCCTGCATGATTAGCCCCAACTCTTTCAGGTGGTCACAATGCGCAGTCCAAACACAGGCTAGATAAGCACGTGTGCGGACAGGCTTCATCTCCATAAAATCAAGGGCAAAAGGCTATTGGCAGGCTGACAGATGTGGGTCTCAATCGATATGCCGCCTGCGGAATGTTCATAACTCCGACTAATTTTGTTTCATTTCACCGAAATATTTCGTCTTGCGCGCAACGTGATTTTCACGTCTGTCACCAAGATTCAGTCCTTGCGAAATTTCCAGAGAGACGTAACGGTCCGCTACGTCTTTTCTAAAGGTGCGGATCACATGCAGAGCCGATGCAAAGTTGCGCTATGGAAGAGATCTAGACAATATAATTACATTTTCTCAGCAATAACGGCCTGTACTTCTTCAAAAAACACTCTCTAATATATCTCACATTTCAGTGAATTTGTTTTGGGAGAGGGACACCAATGAGAGTAAAACTGATTTCAATGCTGGGCGCTGCCGCGCTTTCTTTAACCAGCGTCACTGCAATGGCTGCTGAAACAATTCGCGTTACTTTGCAGCTGCCTGAGACCCACAGTCTGGGCAAGAACTGGAATGCCTTTAAGAAAATTATTGAAGAAAAATCCAATGGCGAACTGAACCTTCAGCTCTTTCCGTCTGCTCAGCTGTTTAAGGATAAGGAGGTGCCGGAAGCTGTTGGTTCTGGTGCGATTGAAGCTGGTTCAGCATTTCTTGGCCGTTTCGCCGGGTCTGTTCCAGCCGTTGAGATCGTGAACCTGCCGTTCTTCTTCCGCGATGAAGCACACCTTCGCGCTGCGGCTGCCAACGGGTCTCCAATGCGTGAGATTCTCGATAAAGCGGTTCTGGAAGAAACCGGTGCCCGCGTTCTGTGGTGGCAGGCTTATGGCCGTAACATCTATCTGAACAACGGTGATCCAATCAGAACACCAGAAGACATTGAAGGCCAGAAAGTTCGCACCTACGGCAAAGTTCTGGGCTGGACTGTGGAAGCTCTGGGCGGTGCCCCAACACTGATGTCCGGTTCCAAGCAGTTCCTTGCTTACCAGCAGGGCGCTGTTGATGTGGGCATGACCGGCACCTCCGGCGTGACCAGCCGCAAGCTTTATGAAGTGATGGAGAACATGACGCTCTCCTATGACTTTGCCATCGAGTTTGTTGCGGTGATCAACAACGACTTCTTCGAGAGCCTTTCTGAAGAGAACCAGAAGATCATTCTGGACGCTGCCGCCGTTGTCGAAAAACAGCTGCGTGAAGAGGTGTACTCTGGCGAAGATGCTCTGGTTGAAAGCGTTGCTGATAAGATCAACGTGATCCGCCTGAGCGATGAAGAGCGCGCCAAATGGGTAGAAGCAACCGCTTCTGTTCAGGACCGCTTTGTTGAAGCCGCTGGCCCTGTTGCACAGCAGGCAATTGACGCTGCCAAGGGCATGTAAGGCTCTCCTGCCTTTATCATCTTAAATCTGGAGAGGGAGCCGTTTGGCTCCTTTTCTGCCCATCCAATCTGTTGGATCCCCTTTTATTTGAGGGAGACGACTGCACACAGAGATCGCTTCAGCCCGTGCAGTTCAGCTCTCCGGCAAATCCGTTTGGTGCTCAGCCGTGATTAAGCTCATAGATTACATCTCCGAATTCACCGGCAAATTTGCTGCCTGGGTGTTTTTCGCAATTGGTTTTTTCATCTGTTACGAAGTCGTTGCGCGATATGTCTTCAACAGCCCGACCGTTTGGGTGGATGAAGTCTCCCGTATCGGTCAGATCTGGGGAGCTTATCTGGCAGGTGCCTTTGCCCTCAAACACCGCGAGATGATCGTGATTGATGTGGCCTTCCGTAGCCCGGATACGCTGGTGCGTAAGGCAGTTGAGACCTTCTCTATTCTGGTGATCCTGATCTTCTGCATCACGGCTGTCTGGTACGGCTATGGTCTCTGGTACAAGTCACTGCTGCGCGGCCACACCACGGATACCTATCTCGCCCTGCCCAAGTGGTTCACCCATGCCTCGGTCTGGGTTGGTTTTGCCTTGCTCGGCCTGCAAGCCATGGCTGAAGCGGTGAAGATTTGGCGCGATGGCGTGCCAGCTGATGACACTCTGGAACACGAGATTTAGGGGCAACAGATGACTGCATTTCTCATTCTTGCAGCCCTACTGCTGCTTTTAGTTTTCCGCGTTCCTGTTGCATTCGCGCTTGGCTCGCTCGGAGTATTCCTGCTCTGGTACTTCCCGCTGCCGCTCAACGCCGTGCCGCAGCGCCTTTACGGCTCCATGGACAGTTTCGAGCTGCTGGCTGTGCCCATGTTCCTGCTCATGTCCAACGTGCTACTGAAAGGTGGTGTGGGCAAAGATCTGTTTGCGGCCGTGCAAAGCTGGGTCGGGCATTGGCCGGGTGGTCTTGGCGTAGCGACGATCCTGTCCTGCGGCCTGTTTTCTGCCGTTTCCGGTTCATCCGTGGCCACCGCAGCGACCATCGCAACTGTGGCGATCCCCGAGATGACCTCTCGCGGTTATGAACGACCGTTTGTGCTGGGCATGCTGGCGGCCGGCGGTACGCTGGGTATCCTCATTCCGCCGTCTATCCCGTTGATCCTCTATGGCATCGTGACAGAAACTTCGATCCCGAAACTGTTCCTTGCAGGTATCGGGCCAGGCCTGTTCCTTGCCAGCGTTTTCATCGTCTACGGCATGCTCTATTCCCGCTTTAACAGCAATTACGAGCGGGTGGAAAAAGCGAGCTGGGAGGAGCGCCGCCGGGCAACTTTCATGGCACTGCCAACCCTGTTGCTTGCTGCGTCCATTATCGGGTCCATCTACATGGGCATTGCCACACCTTCTGAAAGCGCAGGTATTGGCTTTGTGATGGCGCTCATCATCACGTTCGCTATGGGGCGGATGAACTTGGAGAAGATGAAAGAAGCCACCTACAAGTCCATGAAGACCACCACCATGGTGTTCCTCATCATTGCCGGGGCCAAGGTCTTCTCCTACGCCATCACGCTCTACCGCCTGCCGCAGGATATCTCCACGCTGCTCACCTCCAACATTTCTGAGCCGGGCATGTTCATTCTTGCCGTTGGTCTGGTGCTGCTGATTGTCGGGTTCTTCCTGGAATCCCTCAGCATGTTGCTGATCATGGTGCCTGTGTTGTTCCCGGCGCTGGAAGGTATGTTCATCGATCCGATCTGGTTCGGCATCTTCTTCGTGGTGCTGATTGAAACTGCCTTGATCACACCGCCTGTGGGGATGAACCTCTTTATCATTCAAGCCGTTGGGGGCGCAAAACTGTCAGAGGTCGCCAAAGGGGCTTGGCCGTTTGCGCTGATGATGCTGGCAACAGCGGCCTTGCTTTACTTTTGGCAAGGGCTTGCCCTGTATATCCCTTACAACACCTAGGAACTGGGGAGCTCAACCATGTCAAAAGCACAGGTACTCAAGGCTCTGTTTGAGAGCGGCGAACTGAATGTAACTCCTTGCTGCTGGAATGCTCTTTCCGCTCGCTTGATTGAGCAGGCAGGCTTCCCTCTTGCCTTCATGAGCGGTTTTGGTGTTTCTGCCTCCCGCCTTGGCCAGCCCGATGCTGGCCTCATCTCTTACGCAGAGATGGTTGATCAGGCCCGTAACATCGCCTCCGCCACCAGCATTCCGGTGATTGGAGATGGGGATACGGGTTATGGCAACGCGCTCAACGTCAAACGCACGGTTAAAGGTTATGCCAGTGCGGGTATGGCCTGCGTAATGATTGAAGACCAGGTCGCGCCCAAACGCTGCGGTCACACAAAGGGCAAGCACGTGGTGGAGCGGGACGAAGCTTTCATGCGCATTCGGGCTGCGGTGGATGCCAAAAATGAAGGCGCTGATATCCTCATCCTTGCCCGTACAGATGCACGGGCTGAACATGGTCTGGATGAGGCGATCGAGCGGGCCAAAACCTTCCGCGAAATTGGTGCCGACATGACTTTCGTAGAAGCACCGCGGACGGTTGAAGAAATGAAGCGCTACTGCGATGAGGTAGAAGGCCCCAAAATGGCAAACATGCTGGAAGGCGGTCTAACCCCCTTCCTTCAGCCAGCTGAACTGCAAGAGCTGGGCTACGCCATCTCCACCTATCCCTTCACCGGCCTCATGGCCATGATCAAAGCTCAACAAGACGCTCTGGCCCAAATGAAGCAAGGCATCTTCCCCGACCCAGCCATGAGCTTTGAAGACCTGCAAAAAGCCGTCGGCTTTGATGCCTACTACGAAGCTGAGGAGCGGTATCGGCACTGACCTGAAATGAACAATGGCTTATGCCTTCGCTTAATTAAAAGTAGTGAAAGGTACAACGACAGGATAAAGCTCACTGATGTTTTTTGGTTTCTTCGATCCGTATTGTTACTGCCTCAATTATCGCTTCAAAGTCTTGCCTGCTCCTACACATACTCCTCTCAATATTATAGCTTTTTGTTAGAAAGAAACGGTCCCATAATTGAGTATAATGACTTACTAGCGGTAGCGAAGTGCGACTATTCATCACTTTGCAGCGATCAGTTTCCGAAAATGAGAGCGTTTTTATTTCCCTCTTCCATATTCCTTGTGGCGCAGAGATTGCATCTGATGTGATGATGACTTCATAGGTTTCATGGAGTGCCAGATAAGCACGTTTCAGAAGAGCTGTTATAGCTGTTAATAAAATTAGTGAGACGACTAGAGCCCATGTTGATCCCACACGCCATAGCCAAATCGCGGTGCTAAAAAAAATACCGAAGTGTATGATAATGTATAAAAAATTGTCTTTGTAGGTAAAACGGAGTGTTTGAAATGTATTGTCAGTGTTTATGTGCATCTATGTGCCTTTAATACCAAGAGATAACTCATATTGTTATTCTTGCATATTGCCTTTGATTTGTTAGCAAATGCAATAGCCTACCCCGGTACCTTCTCCCCGTCCCGCAGTGTCAATACCTCGAACCCGTCGGCTGTGACCAGCACGGTGTGTTCCCATTGGGCGGAGAGTTGGCGGTCTAGGGTTTCTACGGTCCAGCCGTCTTCTTTGGTCACGGTAAGTTCGGTGCCTGCGTTGACCATTGGCTCGATGGTGAAGGTCATACCTTCCTTCAGCAGAGTTCCGGTGCCGCGTTTGCCGAAGTGCATGACGGACGGGCCTTCGTGCATGTCACGGCCAATGCCGTGGCCGCAGTAGTCACGCACCACGGAGTAACCCGCGTTTTCTGCGGTCTGCTGAATGGCGGCGCCCACATCCCCCAGTCTCGCGCCGGGGCGCACTTCTTTAATGCCGGCCCACATGGCTTTGTAGGTGGTTTTGACCAGCTTCTGCGTTTTGCGGGAGGCTCCGGGCATCACAAAGGTGGTGCTGGAATCTGCGATGAAGCCGTCTTTTTCCAGCGTGATATCAACGTTGATGATGTCGGATGCTTTCAGCTTGCGTCGCTTATCCGGGATGCCGTGGCAGACCACTTCGTTGATGGAAGAGTTGAGCGCGAACTTGTAGCCGTATTGGCCTTTGCTGGCTGGGCGGGCTTGCAGCTCGTTGACGATGTAATCTTCAACGCGATCGTTGATCTCCAGCGTGGAAACACCAGGCTTTACAACATCTTCCAGCATCTTGAAGACCTGAGCCAGCAGCTTGCCGGATTGGCGCATCAGGGCAATTTCATCGGCGTTTTTGATGATGATCGCACTCATGTCTCAATCACCTCAGGCGGGGCGAGTTTGCAGGCTTTCAGTTGCTGTTGAACCAGCTCGGAGTAGGTCAAGGTTGGGTTCAGCTCGGCGAGCATACCCATTTTGATCCAGAACTCCGCCTGTGCGTTGATGGAGCGAGACATGACGGTGCTCGCTTTTCTGATTTCCTCGTGCAGATCATCAGAGATTTTGACAATGCCCATGGAAAGGCTCCTTATACGTTTAATATACGTATCGTATATGAAACGCATAAAGGCAAGAGGAGATCTTCGGAGAGGTGTGTTCTACTCTTTCAGGTCATACGTGAAAGGATACTGGCGGTAGTCCTGCTGATAGTGGCGCTTATGGTCGTTCAGGGTGTTCAGAAAGCCCTTCCAATCCAGATGAGGCTCGCCGGTCATATCACTCAGGCGCGCAAAACACTCAAACACGCTGTTGTGGTATTCCTCCAGATTAGCAGGGTCTTTTTGCAGCACGCAGCCGCCATTGGCGACTTCCGCTTTAATCTCCTCAATCGGAGGCAGCTCCAGCTCCCCACTCAGGATTTTGGCGCAGTAGACGCTTTGCAATTGGATGCTGGCGAAGTGCACCGTAAAACGTGGCAGGCCGAGAAAAATGAGCGTTGGGTCAGATGGATAGAACATGTTGAGGTAAAGCGGGCCAATGGAGCAACCGCTCAGCTCAATGTCGTTCAGGGAGCCCTTCAGAAACGGGAAGTCGTAGATGTAGCCGGTGCACAGGATGATGGCGTCAACGTCATAGAGCACCTCGCCGTTTTGCAGGTAGATGTTCTTGCCTTCCACGCGTGCGGGCCGATCGTGCTGGCTTATGTTGAGGCTCTGCCCATAAAGGCCATCGCGCACATAGCACTTGTGTCCGTTGGGAGGAAACGTGCCGCAGATGTAAACCTGCTCGGCGTACGGGCTTAGATCCAAAGAGATGTCTTCGGAAGAAACGCAGGCGCCAATCAGAGCAACGCGCTTGCCCTCATAAAGGTTCGGCAGGCGGTAAGACTGGGAGTGGGTGACCGAGCCCTCAAAACTCTCCAACCCATCTATCTTAGCTATGTTCGGATAACTGTCCTTGCCGGTGGCCACGATCACATGGGTGAAGATCCGTTGGGTACCTTCCGTTGTTACACGCCAGCCATCGCCAGCTTTTTCAACGTGTTGCACTGGTGTGTTGAACTCAATGAGGTTTGAGATGCCGGCGGCCTTGGCGGTGGCGTCGATATAATCCAGCACCTGAACGCGGCCAGGAAACAGCTCCAGCTCTTCCGGCAGTTTATAGTCGCTGATCTGCATGGCGCGTTTGGGCAGGTTGGCGCGCAGTTTGGGGTACATGGCGGAATAAACGCTCTGGCTTTGCGGATCGCGAACGTCAAGCGGCTCGTCGGTGAGGACCTCATAGGCCCACTGTCCGCCCAGACAGTTTCGCGCTTCAAACAAAGATGGAATGATACCGCGACGCTTGAGTTCAATCGCTGCTGTGAGCCCGGTTGGGCCAGCCCCGATAATGGCGATGTTAGGAGCCATGAAACCCTCAGCCTTATTATGGTTGCGGGTACTATGGGCCTTGCGGGTTAATTGCCCGTTCTTGGGATTGTTAGGATGCGAGATGAGTGAAGTGGTTCGATGAATTTCTTTGATCCGCTCAATCCCCAAAGCAGAAAGGGAGAGCTGATGCCCTCCCCTTTGCGATGATCAATGATCCCTTAGATCTACATGGCTCCAACAAGCCACAATGAGAAGCCGGGGACCGCGATCAGCAGCGCGAGGCGGACAAGGTCTGAAACCCAGAACGGGAACACGCCCTTGAAGATGGTGGAGAGCTTTACATCCTGCAGCACGTTGCGCAGCACGAATACATTGAGCCCAACCGGAGGCGAAATCAGACTGATCTCCGTCACAACCACAACAATCACGGCAAACCAGATCAGTACAGCTTCCGGATCCGCCAGCATTTCGTGGCCGAAATCCAGCTCCAAAATGAGCGGGTAGAACACCGGCACCGTCAACAGGATCATGGAGAGGCTTTCCAGCACACAGCCCAGCACAATGTAGATGAGCACGATACCGAGGATCACCATGTAGGCGTTCAGCTCAAGGTCCAGCACCCATTCTGCTAGCGTATCCGGCAGGCCTGCAAAGTTGACGAAGTTGGAGAACACTTCTGCGCCGATGATGATCATGAAGATCATGGCCGTGGTGCGGGCACTCTCCAGCATGGCGTGGTAGAGGTTTTTTATGGTCATGCCGCCCATGAGCAGCGCGATCAGGAACGACGTACCAGCGCCGATGCCCGCTGCTTCTGTCGGCGTGAAGAAACCACCATAGATACCAACCATGATCACTGCGAAGAGACCAAGGACCGCGAAAACGCCCAGTCTTTCCTTTCGGGTGAATGGTTCAACACCTTCAGCCTTGGGAGCGAGAGACGGGTTGAGTAGCGTGGCGACGTAGATGGCGCCGATGTAAAGCAAGAGTCCCAGAATGCCCGGAATTACACCCGCGATGAACAGTTTGCCGATGTCGGATTCTGTCAGCAGGCCATAGATGATCATCACCACAGATGGCGGGATCAAAATGCCGAGGGTGCCACCAGCTGCGATGGAACCGGAAGCCAAGCTGTCTGCATAGCCGTATTTGCGCATGGACGGCATGGCCACTTTGGACATGGTGGCAGCCGTCGCCAGAGACGATCCGCAAACAGCAGAAAAACCACCACAAGCCACAACTGATGCCATGGCAAGGCCTCCGCGCGCGCCGCCCAGCAGGCGGTTTGCAGCAGCATAAAGGCCGTGGCTGACACCGGAAATGGTGAGCAGGTTGCCCATGAGGATGAACAGCGGAACAACGGAGAGTGAGTAAGACAGACTGGTTTCAAAGCCAACGGTGCTGACAACGGACCATGTGGCGGACCATCCGCGCATCCAGGCAAAGCCGATGGCGCCGACAAAGATCATGGCGAACGCGATTGGCACGCGCAGGAAAATGAGGACGAGCAGAGCTGCAAAGCCGAGAAGGGACTCAAACATGACTTTAAAAACCTCTGCGGAATGCTTTTTTGAAGAATACGAAGGTGTAACAGGCGCTCAGCAGCGCAGAGACAGCAGCGATCCAGGAAAGGGGTGCCAGTGGAATGTCCAGAGCATTGGTCACAGCGCCATCTTCCATTAGACGTTCAGCGTGAGCTGCCAGTCGCCAGGAGAGGATCACAAGGGTGACCGTGGAAACCGACCAGGCAATGCCCTTCATCACTGATTGCATGACGGGTGGAACCATGCCGTAGATCATGTCCACTTCAACATGTTCTTTACGAGAGGTTGTCAGCGGCAGAGCTGCGAAAACCAGAGCGCCAAGCATGAGCTGGGTGATTTCGAAAGCACCGCGAACAGGAGCGTTGAACCAGTAACGGCCAACCACATCAACGACTGTAAGGCCAGTCAGACCCGCGAGGAGTAACGCGCAACATATTCCAAGGCCAAGCTCAATGAGGTTGGCGAGGGAGCGCACCCGCGATGCGCCCCCGGACCTGTTGTTAGACCCGATCAATTTTCTACGCCTGTAGATTTACGGAACTTGTCGAGAGCAGCAGCGCCGTCAAAGCCGTCTTCTGCAACTGCTTTTGCCCATTCGGTCTCATAGGCAGCTGCTTTTTCCTTGATGGCCGCAACCATTTCAGGAGATGCATCATAGATTTCGATGCCAGCTTTGTTGATGCGCTCGATTGCTTTCTCGTCCGCACCGTTCCATGCCTTACCAACGCGCTCAGCAAACGCATCGCCGGAGATCGCCATGATTGCAGCCTGATCTTCAGCAGAAATCTCACCCCATTTACCTTCGTTCATGACGAGGAACCATGTGGTGTTGTAGATGCCGCCCGGAACGCGCATGGAGTACTTCACGTGATCCAGCAGTTTGAATGCTGTCAGAGCTTCATAAGTGAAGGTCACACCGTCGATGATGCCGCGAGACAGGGTCTCGTACACTTCGCCGGATGGCATGAACAGCGGAGATGCGCCCAGATCGCTTGCCAGATCAGCAATGTAACCACCCGGTACACGGATCTTCAGGCCTTCGATGTCAGCTGGTGTGTTCAGCTTGCGCACGTTGTTATGGAACACGCCCGGACCATGAACGAAGAGACCAAGAACTTTGGTGCCTTTGTGCTCAGCCTGTGCATCCAGATCGTTTGCGTAAACATCCCAGAATGCTTTGGAACCGGAAACAGCGTCATCACCCAGGAAGGAGAACTGACCGATACGGGAACGTTGGAAGCGGTTGTCCTTGGTGAAGGAGTGTAGGCCGTAGGTGATGTCGACAACGCCATCAGCAGCCATGTCAAAGTGCGCTGGTGGGGCGCCGGCTGGCTTGGCCAGAACACGCACGGATACGCGGCCATCAGTAACTTTTTTAACTTCTTTCGCCCACGGCTTGATTGCGTTGACCACAATCGGGTGGCGTGGTGGCAGCCAGCTGGAAAGAACCAGCTTTGTTTCAGCGTATGCAGCAGTTGCAAATGCAGTTGGCGCCAACATGGCAGCTGTTGCCATGCCAAGCAGCGTGCGGCGAGCAACTTTCGTCTTCAAGAATTCCATGGCTCCCTCCCTTAAGATGCCAATAAAATCATTTTGTCAGATGAAGAACGGGAACCTCCCAGTCCCCGCCCTTCTGGCAGGTCGTCTTTAAAAAATTAGACTTTGCCGAGTTCTTTTGCGTGCAGCCAGTCAGCGTGTTTTGGCGCTTTCTTGGTGCGGCTCCACTCTTCCAGCATTTCCCACTTCACAGCATCGAGACGCTTCAGCTTCTCTTCTTCTGCTGGATCCGGACAAGCCAGCTCGATGCGGTGTCCGTTTGGATCGAAGAAGTAGATGGAGTGGAAGATGGAGTGATCGGTCACGCCCAACACGTCGATGCCGTTTGCTTCCAGCTTTTCTTTGAAAGCGATCAGGGTTTCGCGATCCTTCACCTTGAATGCAATGTGCTGCACCCAGATTGGTGTGTTCTCATCACGGCCCATTTCCGGCTTTGTTGGCAGTTCAAAGAACGCCAGCACGTTACCGTTACCTGCATCAAGGAACAGGTGCATGTACGGATCAGGCTCGTGTGTGGAAGGAACCTTGTCCTCTGCAATCGCCAGCACAAAGTCCATGTTGAGGTTCTTGGTGTACCACTCAACAGTCTCTTTTGCGTCTTTACAGCGGTAAGCAACGTGGTGAATTTGCTCAATTTTCATAAGACTCTAACCGAGGCGATTAAGCCTCGCCTCCTCCCTGTGTGTTGGCAGCCAGGTCCATTGCTTCGCGAAGAACATCTGCATCACCAATGTGATTGGCGAGGATAAGAACCAGCTTGGCGTTGAGCGCTTCGCTTTCCTTCTCAGAGCGTCCTTCATGCAGAACCAGAAGATCGTGATAAAACTCGTCCGGTTTGGCGATGTTTGCTTTTGTATTCAGATGGCTCATTGTGCGGCCTCCTGCTCAAAAATGCCGATAGCGCGGTTCAGAGCCTGCGCAATGTTCGCGCCGTCATAGGTCTCCCAACGGGCAGCCACGTGCTGGTCCGGGCGCATCAGATAAACGGCGGAAGACTTATCTCCCAGATAGCGATCCCTGATCTCATCTGTCGCGTTCACACGCAGCGCTGAGATGGTGATGCCGCCAACGTCTACAGTGTCCGGCACATCCGCGTTGATTGCCAGCAACTGGAATTTGTTGCCCATCTGATCCAGCAACCAGCCATTTGCCGTTGGTGCATCCGCTGCCGGAGAACCCGGACGGGAGCGTACAGGCATGCCAGCACAATCATCGCTGTTCAGCGAAGACCCGTCATAGGTGGCCGGAACAGACAGACGACCGGAGTTCACCAATGGGCGTGCAAATTCAGCAGCCTCAGAAAGGTCCAGAACAGCATCGCGGAACACACGGCTGATTGCAGATTTAGGTGTGATGAAGTCGGTAGAGCGGGAAGAGTTCAAAATGTTCTCATCCGCAGCGTAGATGCGCTCTTCATCATAGGTGTCCAGCAGGCTCATTGGCGCCGTGCCGTCCATCACCAGTTTCAGCTTCCAGATCAGGTTGTCAGTGTCCTGCAGACCGGAGTTTGCACCACGGGCACCGAACGGAGACACCTGGTGGGCACTGTCGCCAGCAAAGATCACACGGCCTTTGCGGAATTGCTCCATACGGCGGCACTGGAAGGTGTAAATGGAAACCCACTCAAGCTCGAAGTTTACATCCTCACCAAGCATAGCTTTCAGGCGAGGGATGACGTTTTCCGGCTTCTTCTCTTCTTCCTTGTCGACATCCCAACCAAGCTGAAGGTCGATGCGCCACACATTGTCTGGCTGCTTATGGAGAAGAGCGGACTGACCGCGGTTGAATGGCGGATCAAACCAGAACCAGCGCTCTGTCGGGAAGTCTGCTTCCATAACCACATCGGCGATCAGGAAGTTGTCTTCAAAGATGCGGCCTACAAAGTCCAGACCCATCATGGCGCGGATTGGAGAGGCTGCACCGTCACAAGCGATCACCCAGTCCGCTTCAACGGAGTAGTTGCCTTCCGGTGTCTCCAGCTCAACAGTTGCGAAGTCACTGCCCTGATCAACGGAAACAACTTTGTTGTTGCCACGGATCTCAATTGGCTTGCCCTGCGCCTGAAGCTCTTTAACCCGGTCAACCAGATACTCTTCAAAGTAATACTGTTGCAGGTTGATGAAAGCCGGACGCTTGTGACCGTCTTCTGGCAGCAGATCAAACTGATAGACCTGACGCTCGTCGAAGAACACTTTGCCCACGTTCCACTGAACGCCTTTGTCGACAAACTGATCACCGCAGCCAATGCGGTCGAGGATTTCCAGCGGGCGCTTTGCATAACAAACCGCGCGAGAACCCCAGCTCACTTTGTCGTTGTCATCGACAACAACAACTTCAATGTCCTGCATGGCCAGTTCAATTGCTGCGGCCAGACCAATCGGGCCCGCTCCCACCACAACAACTTTATGGCGCACTGCCTTTTCCGCATCCTGATCCGGTGACCGGACATATGGATATAGCGGAACTTCGAAAATCTTTTTTTTCGTCATACGCTGCCTCCCAGCAAGTGTGATGCCTCAGCCAGCATCCGGCAAAACATCAATCAACTTTGGAGAGCCGGCTGGAACTTGGGGCCATCCGGCGCTCTGACGCATATGGGGCGGCTTTCGCCTGCGAGGTTTTTCGTCAATGTTGGGAGCCAGCAGTATCGATCGTTCACAAACAGAGTAAGAATTGTTCTGCGAAGGAAGGATCCAATCTCTGTTATGGATTTACTCTGTTCCTCAAGGCTCCCAAGTGGGTTGGACTTAAGCTTTGCTGACAGAACAAGCTCTGTCAGCTGGCTTAAGCCCCTTCATATTAGCCCTGCAATGCTGCCCACATTTCGCGGTCGCGCTCTGCAGTCCAAATACGTGGTGTTTCAATGCCGCGGGCTTCGTCAAAAGCGCGTGCGACGTTGAATGGCAGACAATGCTCGTAGATTGCGTAGTCAGCGAATTTTGGATCGCATTCTGCGCGCACTGCGTCCCATGCTTCTTTCAGCGTGCCGCCTCGTACTGCCACGCGGGCGGCTGGTTTATAGGTGCTTTCAACAAAGTCACGGGTGTTCTCAATGGCTTTGTTGACCATCTCTTTGCCCACAAGCGCATCACCACGGCCTGGTGCAATTGCATCTGGATTGTAGGCTTTGATCGCGTCGAGCGTGTTGCCCCAGTCTTTGAAGTGACCGTCACCGCAGTAACAGGCGGAGTGGTACTCAACGATATCACCGGTGAACATCACGCCTTCATCTGGAACCCATGCAACAATGTCACCAGCGGTGTGGGCGCGGCCCAGATGCATCAGCTCAACCTTGCGCTTGCCCATGTTGATGGTCATGCGGTTTTTGAAGGTCATAGTTGGCCAAGTAAGGCCCGGAATGGAATCTGCTGCAGAGAACAGGCGTGGGAAACGACCGTACTCAGAATCCCAGTCTTCCTGACCGCGTTCGTAAATCATGCCCTCACACTTTTCAGAGGCAATGATTTCAGAGGCGCCGTAACCGGAGGCACCCAGCACGCGCACAGCGTGGTAGTGGGTCAGGGTTACGTATTTGATCGGCTTGTCAGTGACTTCGCGGATTTTATCAACCACGAGCTGAGCCATGACAGGGGTTGCCTGCGCATCAACCACCATGACGCTGTCATCACCAATGATAACGCCGGTGTTTGGATCACCTTCCGCGGTGAACGCGTACAGATCGCGTCCAACTTCGGTGAAGGAGATCTTTTTGGCTTCCATGTCGCCACTGGATGCAAATGCTTTAGCCATCGTCACTATCCTAAATTAAGCTTTGAAATCTGGAGCTGGCAGAATTTTGCCGGTGCATTCGCCGAAGCCGATGCGGAAGCCATCGCCTTGCGCCCAACCTGTCAGCGTAAGAGTGTCACCATCCTCGATGAACGTACGGCTTTCGCCGCTGTCCAGAGTGATTGGCTCTTTACCACCCCATGTGAGTTCCATGAGGGAACCAAACTCAGCTTTTTCCGCACCGGAGATGGTGCCGGAGCCGAGCAGGTCGCCCGTGTTCATTTTACAGCCGCCAATGGCATGGTGTGTCAGCTGCTGCGCCGCAGAGTAGTACATACGGTTGTAGTTGGTGTGGCAGAGCAAAGTCGCTTTATCAGCGCCTTCCGGCTGCATGTAGGCCTGCAACTCAATGTCATAGATCATCGGACCCGGCTCATTGAGGTAAGGCAGAAGTTCCTTTTCACGCTCCGGTGTGCTGGTGCGGAAGGATTCCAGCGCGGCCTTCGTCACAACCCATGGGCTAATGGAAGTTGCGAATGCTTTTGCCTGAAACGGACCAAGCGGCTGATATTCCCAGCCCTGAATGTCACGGGCGGACCAGTCGTTCAGCAGAACGTAACCGAAGATCATGTCGTCGGCTTCCTGCACGGTGATCGGCTGACCCATTGTGCTTGGTGTGCCAACAACTGCGCCCATTTCCAGCTCAATGTCGAGACGTGCGCAAGCCTTGAAAGATGGCACTTGAGCGGTTGGGGCTTTGGTCTGGCCAAGTGGGCGCTTAATATCTGTACCGGATACAACGACCGTTGAGGCGCGGCCATTGTATCCGATTGGGATATGCAACCAGTTTGGTGGTAGTGCATTCTCAGCGCCGCGCAGGATGGTACCAATGTTCATGGCATGCTGCTTGCCAGCGTAAAAGTCGGTGTATTCAGAGACTGCGAAAGGCAGGTACATCTGTGCCGCGCTCATTGGCACCAGCGCTTTTGCCTTCAGAATGTCGTTGCCGGAAAGGGCGTCATTGCCATCTTTGGAAAGCAGGGCAGTCAGCTGATCGCGCACGCTGTCCCAGGACGCTTTGCCAAGGCCCATGAAGTCATTGAGGGCTGGCTTATCGAAGACGGTGGCAGAACCGCCTGCATTGAGAAGACCGGCGGATTCCAGCACAGCCATGTCAACAACCATGTCCCCGATCGCAACACCACACCGTGGCTCTTCACCGTTTTTGGCAAACACACCGTAGGGAAGATTCTGGATTGGGAAATGGCAGTGCGCTGCATTCGCACTCTCGATCCAACTCGTCATAACACATCCTTGGCAATTGAAGATCGCAGCAAAGTCCTCCCAGACTCAGGCAATCTGTAATTTATCTAATCTCAGAATAGTTTCACTTGTAACTTTGTCAATAACATTTTCCGCCAAAACAAATTCCCTAAGCGTAAGAAAGCGGGCTAAAATGCTGCAAAATGGCTAAAAATAGCTGATTATTCTACTTTGGGATATATATCAGTGAGCCGTTTGATGGTCTTGACATATAGTTGCAATTGATACTATCAGGATATTTGTGCAAGTATCTATGTGCAATAGTTTCATTTTAAACCAACGAGACGTGATGATGGTGACTGCGAATAACACGATGGATAAGGAAGACTTCCAGCTTGGGTCGTTCTTTCCCTACAAGGTCCGTGTTTTTGGCACAGCCGTTAGTACTGCTGTCTCAAGTGTTTATCGGGAACGGTATGGCCTCAGCGTATCTGAGTGGCGCACCATGGCGATCCTGGGTCGCAATCAGGCGCTGTCTGCTTCAGAGATTGTTGAGCGCTCCAGTATGGACAAGGTGAATGTCAGCCGCGCTGTTCAGGCCCTTCGCAAAAAGGAGTTCCTGCGCCGCGATATTGACGGAGAGGATCGCCGAAAATCCGTACTGCGTCTGACCGAAAAAGGTCTGGCCGTTTTCAATGATGTCATTCCGTTGGTTCGAGATGTGGAAGCTGCGTTGACTGAGAACCTTTCCGCAGAAGAACAGGCGGTTCTTCTGACCCTGATGGAAAAGGTGCAGAAAAACGCAGAAGCGCTCATTGGGGATATGAGCGCCGAGGCAGCCAACGGGTCCTGAAGTGGAACCTTTGAAACGTGAGCATCCGTTCTCGCAAAGGGTTCCGCGCAAGATAGAGAATTGAGCTCTGGGAGGGGGCGCCAATACGATGAGCAATATTACTTTATATGATTACTGGCGCTCTTCTGCGAGCTATCGGGTGCGTATCGCGCTGAACCTGAAAGGCCTCAGCTACGACATGGTGACCGTCAACCTGCTCAAGGGCGAGCAGAAGGACGCGGACAACCTCAAGCGCAACCCGCAAGGCTTTGTGCCATCACTGGATCTGGACGGCGATATGATGACTCAGTCTCTCGCCATCATCGAGTATCTGGATGAGCTGCACCCATCCCCTGCCCTGATGCCTGCCACCGCCCGCGAACGGGCCCGCGTGCGCACGCTGTCCCATGCCATCGCCATGGATATCCACCCGGTCTGTAATCTGGGCGTGGTTCAGCGCATCGTGGAATTGTCTGGCGGCGACGATCAGGTCAAAGTCAACTGGATGCGTGAGTTCATCGCCAAAGGTCTCAATGCCTTTGAAGAGCTGCTGGCCGATGGGCAAAGCGGCAAGTTCTGTCATGGGGATCAGGTTGGGCTGGCTGATATCTGCCTTATCCCGCAGGTCTACAATGCGGATCGCTGGGGCGTGGACCGCTCTCAACTGACGCGCATCAACGCCATCGTCAAGGAAGCTGACCAGCTGGAAGCCTTTCAGAAGGCTGAGCCAAAACAGGATGCCTGAGGGAAAATCTCCCTCTGTTTAATGAATGGCGTTCATTTTTCACGCGGTGTTGGAAAATTATTCCTGCACCGCGTTTTTGCGTTTCAGGACGCTCATTCCAGAATAAATCAATTGTTTGGTTCCGAGAGTTTCGGAGGCACCTCAAGAATTACTGCAATATTCAGCGCAAGTTTCTCTCAGTGAAACTGTAATTTCAGCAATATTTCACTTCTAAACTATCTCTCTGCATAGATTTGTTGTCATGAAAATTTTTCTTTAATGAGTTTTGCCTCTTGCAAACAGAGATATATCAGAGATAATACTGATATATCACCGGTGGCTAATGGAATTATTGGGAGAGGCCACCACCTGCACGCCACCATGCATCATAAAATAATAAGCAGGCCCGGCGTGTATCAATTGAGGGGACTATCATGAAGACTTTATTGATTGCCGCGCTTGCAGGCGTGTCGATGCTCGCCATCAATTCGGCTCAGGCCGTGGAACGTGGCGGCACGCTCACCTTCGCCCGCTATGATGATTCCAATCTGGTTGATCCGGTGTATGCCGACCGTAACCCAGATATCTGGATGGTCACAAACCTCTATGACACTCTTCTGCGCACCAAGGCAGATGGCAAAACAATCGTTCCGGGGTTGGCGTCCGGCTACGAGGTTTCTGCGGATGGTAAAACCATCTCCATCACCCTGCGCGATGGCATCAAGTTTTCCGATGGTTCCCCGATTACTGCGGCAGACGTGAAGTTCTCACTGGAACGCGCCGTTAATCCGGATTTCGGTCCATGGTCCGGCCTGCTGGGCTCTGTTGAAAGCATCACTGAGACCAAGAATGGTGTCACGCTTTCTATGAAGAACCCTGACCCAACCATCATCTCCATTCTGGCAACGTTTAACACCGCGATCGTGTCCAAGGCCGCGTTTGAGGCAGCACCAGGAGCCAATGATCAGGAAAAGGCAACCGCTCTGTTCGCGCCGGGCACACCGGTTTCCGGCCCCTTCACGCTGAAAGACCGCACCCGTGGCAGCACCATGACCTTCTCCGCCAACCCGCATTACTGGCGTCAGGGCGAAGATGGCAAACCGCTGCCATATCTGGATGAAGTCAGCTTTGTTGTGATCCCGGATGATGCGACCCGTATCCTGAAATTGCAGGCGGGTGAAGTGAACGGTGCTGAGTTCGTGCCATTCTCCCGCGTGGCAGAGCTGAAGGCAGATCCTGCGATCAACATGGAGCTGTTCCCATCCACCCGCATCATCTACGCGCCGATCAATGCCCGCGAAACCCGCGCCGATGGTTCGCCAAACCCAATGGCCACCAAAGAGGCGCGTCAGGCGCTGAACTACGCAACCAACAAGGGCGCACTGGTTCAGCTGATCACTCATGGCACCGGCAAGTCCATGACATCCCCGCTGATGGCATCGACAACCCAGTTGGCACATGATGGCGGTCCGCTCTATCCATACGACCCTGCCAAGGCGAAAGAACTGGCAAAATCATCTGGTCTGGAAGGCGCTGAAATCACTCTGACCACCCTTGCAGGCTCTTCTGATGATGCAACTCTGTTTGCAGCCATTCAGCAGATGTGGGGCGCCATTGGTGTGAACGTGAAAGTGGAGCAGGTTGATAACCCAACCCGCGGCGCAAAGAACCGTTCCGGCGAGTTTGATGTTCACACCTACGGCTGGGTGAACGACGTGAACGATCCGGCACAGGTTGCTGGCTGGCTCGGCTATTACCCAACCCGCAAGGCAGTGGGCACAGGCTGGAACAATGCGGAGTTCAACTCCCTGTTCGAAGCCTCCAACACCGAGATCGATCCGGAAAAGCGCAGCGAGCAATATAAGCGCATGCAGGAAATCTACCGCGATGCGGCCCCGCTGCTGTTCCTTTATGAAACGCCATTTGCTGTTGCGCTGTCTGCCAACGTGAACGGCTATCTCCAGACACCGTTGGGGAACAACGAGTTCTCCTCGGCGTGGATTGCAAAATAACTCCTCCTCTGGGTGCACCCGGCCTGCGTCAACAGGTTGGCCGGGTGCAATTTGAACCGGGCGGGCTGGTCTGTTCATAAACGGCAGGACCAGACCACCTGCCCCATGCAATCCGGAAAGCCGAAGCGTCAATCCCGTTATTCCGGCGCTTCGGCTCTCACTGTTAAGCCTCTACTAGGGATCAGGAATGTCGTCACTTTCCTATCTGGTGTCACGCCTGTTGCAGATCATTCCGACCTTTCTTCTTGTGATGGTCGTAATCTTTCTGCTGGTGCGTATGCTGCCAGGGGATCCGGCCATTGCCATGGCCGATGCCAAAGCCACCGAAGCTCAGCTGGAACTCATCCGCCAAAAACTCGGGTTAAACGAACCGCTGCCCATGCAGTTCCTCTATTTTGTAAAGAACACTTTGACCGGAGATATGGGCACATCCATTCTCCTCAAAGCCCCTGTTCTGGAAGTTATTCTGGAGCGCATTCCTGTCACCGCATTCCTCACCATCTATGCGGTTTGTCTCTCCATTCTCATTGCCGGTCCGCTGGCCTTTGTTGCTGCACTCAACAAGAACGGCATGCTGGACATTGCCATTCGCAGCGGCTTTCAGGTGGGCCTTTCAACGCCTGTGTTTTACATCGGCCTGCTGCTGCTTACGTTTCTGGCCGCGTCCCTGCGCCTGTTTCCGGTTGGCGGTTACGGCACAACCTTCCTGCAGCACTTGCACCACCTGATGCTGCCCGCTTTGACGGTCGCGCTTTACACCTCCGCCATCATCATGCGGAACCTGCGCTCAGCGGTGATTGAGGTGCTGGATGCGGAGTATGTGCAGTTTGCCCGCTCCAAGGGGCTGTCGCGCAGCGTCATTTTAGGCCGACATGTTCTGCGCAATGCGCTCATTTCCACGGTCACCCTGCTGGGCCTTTCCATCGGCAACCTGATGAGTGGTACGCTGGTGACAGAAACCGTCTTCGCGGTGCCTGGTCTTGGCCGGTTGATGCTGGAGGCGATCTTCGCCCGTGATTACCCGCTGATTCAGGGCCTCACGCTCACGTTCGCCGTTATGGTTTCTCTCGTGTTTCTGTTCACCGATATGGTGCAGGCATGGCTTGATCCGAGGTTGCGCCTGTCATGACCCAGCTCGATACCCTTCAAGCCACTACACCGCAGAAGAAAAAGCTCCATCCACGGGTGAAAGCGCTGCTGCGCCCCGGCTTCCTGCTCGGTTTCTTCATTCTATCCTCTTCCATCCTGCTTGCCGTGTTCCCATGGGCGTTTGCGCCGTATGATCCAAACGCCTTTGACTTTATGGCCATTCAGCAACCACCAAGCTGGGCGCATCCGTTTGGCACGGATAATCTGGGCCGCGACACGCTTTCCCGCGTTATCTGGGCCTATCAGGTGGATATGCAGATTGCGTTCTTTGCCACCTTCTTTGCTATGGTGATCGGCGTGATTGTCGGATCACTGGTCGCTTATCATGGCGGCATTGCCGATGTGCTGTTTGGCCGATTGGTTGATGTCACCATCACCTTTCCGTTTCTGGTGTTGGTCATCGCAGTTGTAGCGGTTCTGGGACCGGGACTGACCAACATGTACGTGGCGGTGACGCTGGTGCAGTGGGTCTACTATGCCCGCCTCACCCGCGCTGAAATCATGACGCAGATGACCAGCGACTACGCTTCCGCCGGAAAGGTGATGGGCTACTCCTCCACTCGCATCATTTTCCGCCATCTGCTGCCCAACGCCACCACTCCGCTGATCACCTATTGGATGACCGATATGGCGCTCGCCATCCTGCTCGGGTCCTCTCTTGGCTATCTCGGCCTTGGGGCGCAGCCTCCGCAGGCGGAATGGGGCGTGCTGGTCGCAGAAGGCCGCAACTTCATCACCACCGCATGGTGGATGAGCCTGATGCCGGGGATCGCGATTGTTTTGACAGGGCTCGGGTTCTCTCTGGTGGGAGACAGCCTTGCCGATGTTCTCAGACCACGGGGGGCATCGTAATGAACAACCAAAACGAGAGCCTGTTACAGGTTCGCGATCTCACCACTACCTTTCACAGCAAGGGCCGTGTCCTGCGTGCTGTTGATGGCATTTCCTTTGATGTACGCGCTGGTGAAGTGCTTGGTCTGGTGGGAGAAAGTGGCTCTGGTAAGTCGATCACCCTACGCTCTATCATCGGCCTTGCCCGTGACTACGGCAGTGTCGAAGGCAGTGTTTATTGGAAGGGGGAAGATCTTCTGGCCCGCACGGACAAACAGCTGCAATCTGTGCGTGGCAGTCAGATCTCCATGATCTTTCAGGAGCCCATGACGTCGCTCAATCCGCTGCTTACCGTTGGCTTGCAGATTGAGGAGAACCTGAAGGCTCACACGGATCTGGACCGCCGCGCCCGCACAGCCCGCGCCATTGAGCTTCTGGACATGGTCGGCATTCCAAGTGCAGCGTCCCGGCTTAAAGACTTTCCGCACCAGTTCTCCGGCGGCATGCGTCAGCGGGTGATGATTGCCATCGCGCTTGCGTCCAATCCGGAACTGCTGCTGGCTGATGAGCCGACCACAGCGCTGGACGTGACCATTCAGGATCAGATCTGCAACTGCTGCTCTCACTGGCTAAGAACCTCAACATGGCGATTGTGCTGGTGACACATGACCTGGGCGTGGTCGCACAAACCTGTGATCGCGTGGCAGTGATGTACGCTGGTCGATTGGTAGAAACGGGCTCTGTTCGCGATGTGCTGAAACGACCTCAGCACCCTTACACACTCGGTTTGCTGAAATCGGTACCGGAAAACATTCCACCCCGCACACCATTGTACTCTGTGCCCGGCACACCACCGGCGCTGGATGCCCTGCCCAAAGGATGCGCCTTCGCACCGCGCTGTCTGAAAGCGGAGGATTTGTGTCTTGGTACCAAACCACCACTGGCGGTTCTGGGAGATGGAATTTCGTCGGCCTGTCATTTCGCGGCAGACATTCGTGAGGAGGTGCTGGCATGACCTATGAAGCTCCGGTTTTGGAAGTTGAGGGCCTGCATTTACACTTTCCGCTCAAAAGAACCCTCTTCGACGCAATTCAACGCAAAGAAAAACGCATCGTCAAAGCCCTAAACGGCGTAAGCCTTGAGGTGAAACGGGGTGAAACCCTTGGCATTGTTGGTGAATCTGGCTGTGGAAAGTCCACTTTGGCGCGTTGTCTGGCCCGTCTTTATGAGGCTGACAAAGGCACCATTCGTTATGATGGGCAAGAGGTTGCAGCCAAAGATGCCGGTGCATTGCGGGAGTATAACCGCAAGGTCCAGATGATGTTTCAGGACCCTTACTCCTCCCTCAATCCCCGCATGACAGTGCGGCAGGTGCTCACCGAGGCCCTGCGCGTTCACAACATGCGCCCTCCTGAGCAGATCGAAACCCGCATTGCAGAACTGCTGGATCTGGTCCGCCTGCCGCAAGATGCTGCGGATAAGCTCCCACACGAGTTTTCAGGAGGACAACGCCAACGCATTGCCATCGCACGTGCTTTGTCGGTGGAGCCGGAGGTGCTTGTGGCAGATGAGCTGGTGTCAGCGCTGGATGTTTCCGTGCAGGCGCAGGTGGTGAACCTGCTGCTGGAACTGCAGGAAAAGCTGGGCCTCACCATCCTGTTCGTGGCCCATGACCTCAGACTTGTACGTCATGTATCCCACAGGGTTGCGGTGATTTATCTGGGGTCAATTGTTGAGATCGGAGACTCCGAACAGCTCTTCAACGCCCCAAGACACCCCTACTCCAAGGCTCTTTTGGCAGCAGCTCCCTCTCTTGATCCTGACAAACGCCATACTCGCCCGTCAATCTCCGGCGAACTGCCTAGCCCGCTCAACGTACCAAAAGGCTGCGCCTTCCATGCCAGATGTCCCCATGCATCTGGCCGGTGCCAGAGTGAAATTCCCAGATTGAGGGCAATGGACGAGCTGGGTAAAGTGGCTTGTCATCATGCCGAAGCTCTTTTATCAGCGACAAACCCCATCAAATAGCCGAGCAGAAAATGTTGGAAAATCAGAAGTTTGAGACAACCACAGACCGCTTGAACCTCATCCGCACCGAGTTGAAGAACAAGGGGCTGGACGGAGTTATCATCCCCAGGTTTGATGAGCATCAGGGGGAATACTGCGCCCCGCATGATGAGCGACTGGCATGGGCAACCGGCTTCACCGGCTCTGCTGGCCTCGCAATTATCACGGCAGATCAAGCGGTTATGTTTGTTGATGGCCGCTATACAGTGCAGGTGCGCAACCAATGCAGCAGTGATCTGTTCTCCTACCAGCATATCTTTGATGAACCATTGGAAAACTGGATTTCCGCCAATATGAAGGCCGGTCAGCAAATCGGCGTTGATCCGATGCTTATCCCCTCCGCCTGGTGGGATCGATTTGCGGGTGGAGCCAATGAGGCAGGCGCCGCACTGGTCGCCACCAGCAGCAACCTCATTGATGCAGTCTGGGCTGATCAACCGGAAAAACCTCTCTCGCCAATCACACCGTATTCCCTTGAAAATGCTGGAAAAACAAGCCTAGAGAAACGTCGTGAGATCGCTGATCAACTAAAAGATGCAGGCGCAAAGGTGCTGGTGGAAACCCAGCCAGACAACATCGCCTGGCTTTTAAACGTGCGCGGCGATGATGTGGAGTTCAACCCAATCCCCCATTCCTTCCTGCTGCTGAAGGATGATGGTTCCGCCAACTGGTTCGTCGATTCCCGCAAGCTTTCCAACGACTTGAGCGAGTATGAGCTGGAGAATGTTGAAACCGCAGACCCGTCCAGCTTCATCAGCTCGCTGGCAAAAATGACGGATAAAGGAACGCAGGTTCTCATCGATCCAATGTTCTCCCCCGTCGCCACCCGCCTCGCCGTACAGGCTGCTCGCGGTGTTCCGGTGATGAAACCGGGAGCCGTTACTCTCACCAAGGCGAAGAAAAATGAAAGCGAACTCAAAGGCTTGCGTGATTGCCATATAAGAGATGGTATCGCGTGGACTGAGTTCTCTGCTTGGCTGAAACGGGAAGTCCCGCAGCGCGCTGAAGCAGGAGATCCGGTGCATGAGCTGGAAGCGGAAGAACGCATCCTGATGGAGCGCCAGCGCCAAAAAGACTTTGTATATCCGAGCTTTAGAAGTATTTCTGCCGCCGCTGGCAACGCCGCCATGTGCCATTACGCAGCCACGGAAGCGTCCAATACAGCGATCCTGCCTGAGAACACGTACCTGTTGGATTCTGGCGGTCAGTATCAGGACGGCACCACCGACGCGACGCGTACCTTTGCGTTCTCAGAGACCTCAGAGGAGTTCAAACGCGCCTACACCGCTGTTTTCAAAGGCTTTGTCGCGCTGGCCTCCCTGCGGTTTCCCAAAGGCACACAAGGCCATCACATCGATGGTTTCGCCCGCCGCCCGCTTTGGGACCTGGGTCTGGACTACGACCACGGTACCGGACACGGCATCGGCCACTTCCTCTCCGTCCACGAGCAACCGCAGCGTATCGGTAAACCTTACAATCCGGTGGATCTGGTCGCTGGTATGGTGATGTCCATTGAACCGGGATTTTACGTTGCAGATCAATACGGTATCCGGATTGAGAATCTCTTTGAGATCGTTGAGGAAGACGATGGTTTCCTCGCGTTCCGCAACCTCTCTTACATCCCGATTGAGCCGCAGATGCTCAACATGGTTGATCTGACACGAGCAGAAATCAAATGGCTTGGCGACTACAATGCTGATTTGAAACGGGTTCTTGGCTCAGAGCTGAGCCCGGATGCATATGACTACCTGATGCGTTGTACGGAACTACCGGAATAAACGCAGCCTTTGAGGTATAAAAACCCCGCAGAGCGAATGACTCTGCGGGGCTAATCATTTGGAGTTCAACAGGAAATCAGACGGATACCTGTTCTCCGATGGCTTCAATGAGCAGAGCTTTCGCGGCCTCCAGCGTCAGCTCTACAGGATTGCCACCGGCACTTGGATCCTTGATCGCTTCTTCCGCCAGCACGTCGATCTTATCAGTGCCAACGCCCAGCTCGCTCAAGGTCTCCGGAACGCCCATGTCCGCCCGCATTTTCATAACAAAATCAAAGAAGCCGTCGAAACCGCCCTCGATATCGAGGTAAGCCGCCAGCTTCTCGATCCGCTCTTCAATTGCACCACGGTTGAACTTCAACACAGTCGGCATGATGACGGCGTTGGTCAGGCCATGGTGGGTGTTGTAAACCGCACCAACCGGGTGAGCCAGCGCGTGAATGCCGCCAAGGCCTTTCTGGAAGGCCACTGCGCCCATAGCCGCCGCACTCATCATGTGACCGCGTGCTTCGATATCATTAGGATTTTCAACGACTTTCGGCAGGTTCTCTTTCAATAGACGCATGCCTTCCAGTGCGATGCCCTGAGACATCGGATGGTAGAATGGCGAGCTGTAGGCTTCCAGACAATGCACAAACGCATCGATGCCTGTACCAACGGTAATCATCTTCGGCATGCCAACAGTCAGCTCAGGATCACAGATCACAACGCTTGGCAGGATTTTCGGATGGAAGATGATCTTCTTAACGTGGCTCTCTGAGTTGGTGATCACACTCGCACGGCCAACTTCAGAACCGGTACCAGCAGTGGTTGGAACTGCGATATTCGGATAGATCGCATCCGCATCCGCACGGGTCCACCAGTCGCCAATGTCCTCAAAATCCCAGACTGGACGGGTCTGACCTGCCATGAATGCGATCAGCTTGCCCAGATCAAGACCGGACCCACCACCAAACGCGATAACGCCATCATGACCACCAGACTTGAAGGCTGCAACGCCTGCTTCCAGGTTGATTTCAGTCGGGTTTGGGTCAACCTCACTGAACATGGCGCGGCCAAGGCCAGCCTCTTCCATCACGTCCAAAGTGCTTGCAGTAACCGGCAGGTTTGCCAGGCCCTTATCAGTTACAAGCAAAGGCTTTTTGATGCCTGCAGCTGCACAAGCTTCGGCAAGTTCCTTAATGCGTCCGGCACCAAAGCGGATTGCGGTTGGGTAGCTCCAGTTTGCTGTCAACGTCATTGTTCTTATGCCTTTTTGAGATGGTAGGATTTTGGACGGGTCAGGTTCTGATAACCGATCTCTGAGAGTGCACCACCGCGACCTGTGTCTTTGCAGCCGGTCCAGCAGAGTGCCGGATCCAGATAATCAGCGCGGTTCATGAAGACAGTGCCTGTCTCAATCTGCGCACCAATTTTCGCTGCCCGTGCAGGGTCTTGGGTCCAAAGAGAGGCTGTCAGGCCGTAGTGGCTGTCGTTCATCAGGTGGATCGCTTCTTCGTCGCTCTCCACTTTCATGATGCCAACCACGGGGCCGAAGCTCTCTTCGCGCATCACTTCCATGTCATGGTTCACATCCACGAGGATCTGCGGAGCCAGATACGCACCACCATCATCTTCCGGGAAGAGACTTGCGTCGATCATCGGCTTTGCGCCCTGCTCAACCGCATCCGCCACTTGCTTGCGCACGACGTCCGCAAAGCGAACATGTGCCATTGGGCCGATGGTTGTTTCCTCATCTAGTGGACTGCCAAGCTTGTAGCCTGAAACGATCTCGACAGCCTTCTTCACAAATGCATCGTATTTGGAAGAGTGCACGTAAATACGCTCGATACCACAGCAGCACTGGCCGGAATTGAACATAGCGCCATCGATAAGAGTTTCAGCCGCAGCCTCAACATCTGCATCATCCATGACATAGCCTGGATCTTTACCACCCAGCTCAAGGCCAAGACCAGTGAAAGTGCCAGCAGCAGCTGTCTCAATCGCGCGGCCACCGCCAACGGAGCCGGTGAAGTTCACAAAGCCGAAATTGCGGCCTGCGATCAGGTGAGAAGTGGTGTCGTGATCCAGGAACAGGTTTTGGAAGACCTCTGGCGGGACGCCCGCCTCAGCGAAGGCCTTTGCCATGCGCTCGCCAACCAGAAGGGTTTGGGTCGCGTGTTTCAGGATCACGGCATTACCGGCGATCAGGGCTGGAGCCACTGTGTTGATCGCAGTCATGTATGGATAGTTCCATGGTGCGATCACAAGAATCACGCGGTGTGGCTCCTTCTCGATGCGGCGTTCGAAGTTGTCGCTCTCTTCCGCGATGATCGGCTTCAGGCTTTCTTCCGCGATCTTTGCCATGTATGAGGCGCGCTCGTTAAAGCCGCCGAACTCGCCGCCATAACGGACCGGGCGGCCCATCATTTTTGCAAGTTCCGGAACGATTTCGTCGTTCTGTTCACCAATCTTAGCAACGCCAGCCATCACCAACTTGATGCGCTCCTCGAGTGGGCGTGCTGCCCACTCTTTCTGCGCCCTCTTGGCACTGGCAATGACGGCTTCTGCTTCTTTCTGGCTTGCCACCGGACGTTCTGCAAACACAGAACCATCTACCGGCGAAATACATTTTAGTGTTTTTGTCATGGTCAACTCATCATTCACAGCAGTTGCTGTTCACATCAGGCCCGTTCAAATCCGCGTGCAACCTCCCAGTCAGTTACACGGCGGTCATATTCATCCTGCTCGATCTTGGCGGCATGTGCGTAGTGATCAACCACATCACCACCAAAGGCATCGCGAAGCATTTCGGAGGATTTCATTGCAACTGCGGCATCGCGCAGGGTTGTTGGAATTTCGCGTGCACCTTCACCGCCATAGGCATCACCTCTGAACTCAGGCTCCAGCTCCATTTCCTTTTCGATGCCGTCAATGCCAGCAGCCAAAAGAGCGGCCATCGCCAGATATGGGTTCAGATCTGCTCCGCCAACGCGGCACTCAACACGCACGGCTTTGGTGCCATCACCACACACGCGGTAACCCGCAGTGCGGTTGTCCATGCTCCAGATCGCTTTGGTTGGTGCAAACGTGCCAGCTGCAAAGCGCTTGTAGGAGTTGATGTTTGGCGCGAGGAAGTAGGTGATCGCATCAGCGTGCTTCAAAAGACCTGCCAAATAGTGGCGCATCATTTTGGACATGCCGTACTCACCAGCTGGATCGTAGAACAGGGATTCACCGTCCTTGCCCCACAATGATTGGTGCACATGAGAAGAGCTGCCAGCTGCGTCATAGTTCCATTTGGCCATGAAGCTCACGCTCTGGCCCTGCTGCCAGGCGATTTCTTTACAGCCGTTTTTGATGATGGAATGACGGTCAGCCATGGTCAGCGCATCGGAATAGCGGACATTGATTTCTTCCTGCCCGGCATCTGCTTCACCCTTGGAGCATTCCACCGGAATGTCAGCACCATTGAGACCGTTGCGGATGGCACGCATCACGTTCTCTTCCTTGGTAGTCTGGAAGATATGATAGTCTTCGTTATAGGCGGAAATCGGAGACATTCCGCGGTAACCCTTTGAATGGGCTTCTTCAAAACTCTCTTTAAAGAGGAAGAATTCCAACTCTGTTGCCATGTTCGCGGTCATGCCCATGCCTTCAAGGCGGTCAACCTGGCGTTTCAAAATAGCGCGTGGAGAATGAGGAACCTCTTTGTGGGTGTGGTGGTCCAGCACATCACACAGAACAAGTGCAGTGCCTTCCAGCCACGGAATAACGCGTAAGGTGGCAAGGTCTGGCTTCATGACGTAATCGCCGTAGCCTGCTTCCCAGCTTGTGGCCTTGTAGCCGTCCGGAGTGGCCATCTCCATATCGGTTGCAAGCAGATAGTTACAGCTGTGGGTCTCTTCCCAGGCGCTGTTCACGAAGAATTCTGCCTGAAAACGCTTGCCCATCAGACGGCCCTGCATGTCCACCTGTGCTGCAATCACTGTGTCAATCTCACCGGCATCGACCAGCTCGCGAAGCTCGTCGAGGGTCAGTTTTCCGGTTCTACGTGTCTTTTTGGTTTCTTCTCGCAACATACCTGTTCCCCGAGGACCCTGTTAAAGCGGCGGATGCCCTCGCCTCTCCTGCATGGCATCACCGACACTGCTTACTCACTGTGTGACTTGGCCAGCCCGGAACCCGGGCCGACCGTTCTTGGATACTCAGCTTAACCGTAGCGGTAAGGACGTCCGGCTTTTGCCATTGCTGCGTTGTATTCCTTCAGGATTTTGACAACGCGCGCATTGCGCTCGGACTTGGCTGCAATCTCGTCCCAGAACTTGAGCGCTTCTGCTTCCACAGTTGCCCACTCTTCATCAGGAATAGAGGTCAGCTCCAGCTTTTCACCCTGCGTGCGCAGCTTCGCTTCACCTGCCCAGTACCAGTGCTGGCGGTAGTAGTGAGAGCTGTCCATGCACAGGTTGAAGAGGGTCTTCAGGTGGTCTGGCAGTTCGTTCCAACGCTCTTCGTTTGCGAAGTAAGAACCAGCCCATGCGCCGGAGATGTTGTTGGTGAGGAAGTAGTTGGTCACATCAGCCCAGCCTACGGTGTAGTCCTCGGTGATGCCTGACCATGCAATACCGTCCAGTTCGCCGGTCTGCATTGCAACTTCAATGTCTTCCCATGGCAGGGTGACCGGAACAACGCCGAAGCGTGTCAGGAACTTACCAGCCGTTGGGAAGGTGAAGACGCGCTTGCCCTTGAGGTCTGCCAAGCTGCGGATCGGGTCTTTGGTCGCGAAGTGACAAGGATCCCAGGCACCGGCGGAAAGCCACTTAACGCCTTCTACTTCGCCATAAGCTTCTTCCCAGATCTCTTTCAGGCCCCAGTGGTTAAACAGGGCTGGAACATCAAGGCTGTAGCGGGAAGCGAATGGGAAATAGCCACCGAAAACAGATACATCTACTGGTGCTGCAATGGAGTCATCATCTGACTGCACAGCATCAATGGTGCCACGCTGCATGGCGCGGAAAAGTTCACCGGTTGGTACCAGCTGGTCAGCGTAGTACAGCTCAATCTCCATCTCACCATTTGCTGCCTTGTTGAAGGCATCAATGGATGGCTTGATCACGTGCTGTGCAAGCGCTGCACCTGCGTATGTCTGAAGGCGCCACTTGATTGGGCGGCCCGCAGCATGAACAGCCGGTGCTGCAAGGGTAGATGCACCAGCAGCTGCGACGGTTGTCAAACCGGCTTTCTTAAGAAAATCACGTCTATTCGTCATACTCAATTCCCCTTGGAATATGAATTTCTGGATCCCTCAGTACCGGTGGACTTTTTATTGCGAGGGGTGTGATTTTTATCTGTCTCCATCCGGAATTCTTGCATTACTTCAATGGTTACGCTGGTAAGGTCTCCTCATGTCAGCGTGCGTAATAAAGGTTCGGCAGCCAGAGCGCGATTTGCGGGAAGACCGTCACCAGACCCAAGCCAAACACCATGATTGCCACGAATGGAATGATGGACTTGTAGATGTCTGTCAGTGAGATCTCCGGCGGCGCCATGGCGCGCATCAGGAACAGGTTGTAGCCGAATGGCGGTGTCATGTAGGCGATCTGACAGGTGATGGTGTAAAGCACGCCGTACCAGACAAGATCGAAGCCGAGGATTTTCACCAGTGGCACGTAAAGTGGTGCCACGATCACCAACATGGCGGTGTCATCCAGGAACATGCCCATCACGATGTAGGAGAGCTGCATCAGCAGAAGGATCTCCCATGGGCTAAGGCCCAGATCACCCACGAAGAAGTTCTCAATCGCCCGCACAGCACCTAGACCATCAAACACAGCGCCAAAGGCAAGTGCTGCCAGAATGATCCACATGAACATACAGCTGATCTGCAGTGTCTTCTCAGTGGTGATGTGCAGCAGTCGGAACGACAGGCGTCCTTTGAACCATGCAGCAAGCGTAGCAGCGGTTGCGCCAACTGCGGAGCTTTCAACGAGGCTGGTCACGCCCATCAGGAACAGACCTGTCATGGCAAAGAAGATGAACAGCGGAATTACCCCAGCCTTCAGCAGGCTGATCTTTTCACCCCAGGTGATCTCCTTGCGCTCTTCCTCAGAAAGGGTTGGTCCCAGTTCCGGCTGAAGGCGGCAGCGGATGACGATGTACAGGATAAACAGACCCGCCAGCAGCAGACCCGGAATAGCACCAGCGAGCCACAGCTTGCCCACAGGCTGGCGGGCAATCATACCGTACAGAACCAGAACCACACTTGGCGGCACGAGAATGCCCAGTGAGGAACCGGCCTGAATAACACCGGTGACCATCACCTTGTCATAACCACGACGTAGCAGTTCTGGCAGAGCGATGGTTGCGCCGATAGCCATACCGGCCACAGACAGACCGTTCATGGCGGATATCATCACCATGAGGCCGACTGTGCCGATGGCCAATCCACCATGCAGGCCACCTGTCCAGACATGGAACATCTTATAAAGATCTTCCGCAATGCCTGACTCAGAGAGCATATAGCCCATGAAAATGAACAGTGGCAGCGTGAGGAGCGGGTACCACTTCATCAGCTTCATACTGGCGGAGAAGGCTATTTCGGAGCCGCCATCACCCCACAGAAGCAGAGCGGCGATAACAGCAACGGAACCAATTGCAGCAAAAACGCGTTGCCCGGTGAGGAGCATCAGCATCATGCTGGAGAACATCAAAATGGCGATCAGTTCATAACTCATGGCGCAGGTCTCCCAAGGGCTGCGGCCAAGTCCTTAAAGAACGTCGCGATTGCCTGAAGCAGCATCAAGAAAATTCCAAAACACATTACGGCTTTGATCGGGGCCATCGGTGGCGCCCATGCCGAATAGCTTTCCTCGCTGTATTTGATGGCGTATTCCAATGAGGAAAGGCCGCCATAAAGGAGGAAGATGAGGTAGAAAATCAGAAGCAGGATGGTCATCACATCCATAATGGCCTTACGTCGTGGAGACCAGCTTCCGTAAAACAGATCCATGCGCACGTGGGATTGCGTCTGCATGGAATATGCGCCACCCAGCAGGTAGTAGGCGGCCATGGTGAACTGCGCTGTTTCCAGCGTCCAGAGTGGTGGTGCGAAAAAGGTCTTGGCGATGGAGGAGTACAAAAGCACTCCCAGCATCACGAAGATGAGGTACATGGCAAACCGGCCAACATATTTGTTGATCCAGTCAACCCATCTGACGAAAACAACTATTCCCCTTGGCATTTTAATCTGCTGCCCTTGCTTTTGTTGTTGCCCCCTGCCCGCTCACAGCTGTTTCAGCGCTAAACTGTGGCAGGACTTGCAGAATTGCCTCTCCCAACAACTCTGCAACTTGCTCCTGGTCTGCTCGTTTAGCGATAAGGTCGTTGCGTACCTCAATCATAACGTTTAGCAGGCCGCGGGATTGTGCCTGAGAAACAAGGGTATGCGTAACCCCGTCTTCTGGCCCATACGGTTCGTTTCTTTGTATGTCGTAGAGATCTGACGGGCACAGTGCGTTCAGAAGCGCATCAGCAAAACGTGTGTCGCTGTCGTGCAGAACGCCCACTTCCACGGCGCGTTTCTTGCCGTTGTAAACCGGGGTGAACGAGTGGATGGTGATCATTACCGGCAACTGTCCGGAGGCCTGTTTGGCATCAATCACCTGTTTCACTTCGGCTTGGAAAGGACGGTAATACTTGTTGACCCGGTCCAGACGCTGTTCATCACTCAAGGAGACATTGCCCGGCACCTCAAAGATTTCGCTCTTTTCCGGCATGGCGCTTGGGGCCTCCGGTGGGCGGTTACAATCATAAACGAGGCGCGATACTCGTTGAGCGACCAGGGGTGCGTTCAGCCTGGTGGAGAGGAGTTCGGCGACTGCTAGAGCTCCTGGATCCCAGGCTGCATGGCTGCTTGCAGCTTCTTCGCTTAGACCAAGGCCATCAAGGTATGCAGGAATAAACTTGGATGCGTGTTCGCAGACCAACACAATCGGAGCTGCTCCTCCTGTATTGATCGTTTCAACAATGTCGTTGCCAACAGATTCTATCTGGTCAATTTTGACTTCAGACAAGAACAGTCCCCCCGATGCATCTTGTTTTTCCTTGTACTTTCAGTCTTTTTATTCGTAAAAGAGATTCTGAAAGAAATGTTTCGAAAGAGACTAATCTGAATGGAACGTTTCACAAAGCCTAAAAACTAGGCAAATATACATACATGAGGCAGGTGAGAGACGTGCGAGACCCAAATGAACAGACCGTCGCAGAAAAATTACGCGGACATTTTAATGGGTTAACTCGTGCGGAGCGCCAGTTGGCTGTCTCTCTGCTTGCAAATTATCCAGTCAGCGGGCTAGGCAGTGTGTCAGAGCTTGCAAAATCGGCAAATGTTTCTGGTCCAACCGTTGTCAGAATGGCGCAAAAGATTGGTTTTGCTGGTTTTTCAGAGCTGCAGGCAGCTCTGCGATCAGAGGTGGAAGAGACCATTTCCAACCCGATCTCCAAACAGGAACGCTGGACCCGAAATGCGCCTGATGCACATATTCTGAACAGGTTTGCAGATGCTGTCATCGACAATCTGAAACAAACCTTACAGCAAATCGACCCCCAGGACTTTGATCAGGCCGTGCGTTTGCTCACAGATCGTGAACGTGCTGTCCACATTGTTGGGGGCCGTATCACCCGTGCGCTTTCAGATTACTTCTTTACGCACTTGCAGGTGATCCGCGATGACGTGATCGCCATTGCTTCCAATTCTAACACATGGCCGCATTATCTTCTGAATATGAAAGAGGGAGATGTGGTGGTTGTGTTCGATATCCGTCGATATGAGCACGACATCCTGCGTTTTGTAGATCTGGCGCGCGAACGAGGCGTTGTGGTGATTGTGTTTACAGATCAGTGGACGTCACCAGCAGCGGTTAATGCAGAGTATGTGTTCAATGCTCGCATTGAAGCGCCGTCGGCCTGGGATAGTACGGTGGTGATCATGTTCATTCTGGAAGCCATGATCGAAGCCATGACGACTTCCACCTGGGAGATCACCAAGGAGCGTATGAACACGCTGGAGAGCTTGTTCGACAAAACCAAGATGTTCAGCAAGTCCAGTTAGTTGGGCTGCTGCTCGGTGACGCGTGCTGGCATCAAAGCTGGCGCGAAGAATGTGAGGTATTTGAAGCTCACATAAAGAACAACTGCGGCGGCCACATAAAGTTCAATGTGTGCCAGTGCTCTGATTTGCGCAACAAGGCTGGCATTCGTGCCAAGACTTTCCATCCATGTCACGGTTTTGAAAAGGGCTGTCGCGCCAATCACCAGCGGGAATGTGAAGGCTGAGAAGCCCGGAGAGAATGGTAGGCGGAACAAGCGCAGGAAGGACAGATAGATCAATGCTGTCATCGCAACTGCAATGCCACCTAAAACCGCAACCATAATCGGAGAAGGGTTTGGGGTGAGTGTCAGGTAGCCTGCCAATGAGAGACTTGCTGGCGCTGCCAGAATAGCAATGGTTGGCTTTGCTGCATCCGGCACCTCCGGATGGAAGATCAGCCGATAGAGCATCATCGGCAGCATGATGGCATAGGCAACCAGACCGAACCAAAGCAAGGCATTGGCAAAACCTTCAAACACGCCACCCGGAAAAGAGACCGCCGCGACGATGATGCCCACTGGCGGCACAAACCAGCTTGGCACCATGTGCTGAAGGTTGAAGTTCTTCACCCGATGATATGTGAAGGCGCACAGGAATGTGAGGTGGAGTGCAATTCCCAGCAGCCAAAGCATTTGCCCGACAGCGAAACTATACTGCGCGATGGCATAGGAAACGATCATCAGCGCCATAGCCGTTGTAGGCAGGACACTGCCAACCACTGGATGCTTCAGATCCTCAAAGATAGCAGTATGGGCAAGGATGATCTTGCCAAGCAGCAGCACCAGCAAAACACCGGAAATCAATGCGCCTGTGAGTTGTAGGGCTCCTCCAAAGTTGCCTGCATTTTCCAGTGACCAGCCAAGACTTGCTATGCCAAGCGCGAGACCACCAAGCGGGGCCGGAACGTGTGCCAGTTTGCTGCGAAGAGTATTCATGGAAAATGCCAGTAACCTGAGGGTGAAAAACCTAATTATGCAACTCAAGTTCCTAGCCGATTTGATATGTCCTGAAAATCTGAATATATTGAATAGGATGTTCAGATAAATTGAACACGTTATGATGTGATCCCAATTACAGGCGTATCATTGGAATGAATATAACGCTTCGTCAGCTTAGAGTGTTTGTTTCTATTACTCAGGAAGGCTCAATTACCGCAGCTGCTGAAAAACTATTCCTGACCAAGTCTGCCATCTCCATGGCGCTTGCGGAGTTAGAGCGGCAGCTGGGGCGTAAGATGTTCGATAGGGCTAACAAGCAGCTCATCTTAAACGAGCAAGGGCGCCGTTTGCTGCCTCTGGCTGATGAGTTGTTGGACCGGGCAGAAGCGATCTCTCAGATCTTTGAGGGCGAGGATGCAACCAACGGTAATTTGCGTGTGGGGTCCAGTTACACGATCGGCAATCATCTGCTGCCGACCTTGCTCGGTGATTTCCGCAAAAACACCGGCTATCTGCATCAATCCCTGAGCCTTTCCAACTCCACCAAAACCTGCCGAATGCTGTTGGACTTTGAGTTGGATCTCGGCTTCATCGAAGCAAAGATCAGCGATAAGCGATTGAAGGTGGAGCCCTGGATGACTGATGAGATGGTGGTTATCTGCGCGCCCTCTCAATGCCCCAATGCTGATGAGCCGCTCGCCCTTGAAGCGCTGGAAGGCAACAATTGGGTGCTCCGGGAACCGGGATCAGGGACGCGTGAGTATTTTCTGACGGAAGTCGGGTCTAAGCTGAACGACTGGACTGAGGCGTTTGAACTCAACAGTACAACGGCGATCGTGAATGCAGTGATTGCAGGGCTTGGACTTGCCGTGCTTTCCAGACGATCCGTCAGTGCAGCTGTTCAGGATGGTCGCCTGTCGATCCTTCCCCTCCAACACAAGATGACCCGGCAGTTCTCTCTCGTTTACAACACTGAGAAGTACCAGAGCCCTGTCTTCAAGTCCTTCAAGGAGTACGCCCACAACTGGGCGCTGGGACGTGAGTGACTACAAAATAGATAGGCTTCTATCGCATGGAATTGCAATTAAGCATCGTTTAAAAGCAAGCGAAGTAGCAGTCAAACTTGATCCCTAAACCACATTTGCATGCAAAAATATGCAATTAAATCATATGTATATAGTAAAGTGATCGATTGCTTGACCGGATGATGAGCCCGCCGGTAAAACCGATTATTTCTGTCATTTATAGGAAAATGCATATATCTGGCTTGATTGCTGTTTAGATTCTTTCTAGCATTCCCCATGGTAAGGGGAGGCGCCAGTGTGTATTCAGATACCTTCAGATCAATCCTGTCGATTTGAGCTGGATGAATGGAACACACGGCTGACTGAAATTTGTGGTCATTTCGTCACCAACACAGAGACTGGCAGCGTAACCGGAAATGCCTCGCTGCTGCATCTGGGAGATGTAGACTGCGCCCGTGTCACGCACAATGCCAGAGAGATTACCCGCGGCCCTTCTGATATCAGCAAGGATGGAGAGGCCTACTACTTCCTGATCCTTCAATTACGTGGTGAAGCTGAGTTGGAGCAAAATGGCCAGACGGCCCTACTCTCTAGCCCCGGTGATATGACGCTGATTGATTCAGTAAAATCCTCTGTCTTTCGCGCCAATCGAGAGTTGGGGTCTGACCAGATCTCCATCCACATCCCCCGCCATCTGCTGCACAAACAGTTCAACTCCACCTACGCCTGCGGGCGTAAAATCTCGGCTGTATCTGGAGCTGGTCAACTGATCAATGCACACCTCAACATACTGCTGTCAGCTCAACCCGGAAGCCAGAAGCAGCATTTGTTGTCAGGGGCTTTCCATGATGTGGTGAGTGCAACATTTCTGGATGAAGACACGAGCACCTTGCAGGAGGGTTATGACAAGCTGCAGCTCCTCCTCTCGCTCATTCATGACAACGCATTGGAAGAGAACTTCAATATCGATGAGCTCTCAAAGCTTTCCAGCATGTCACGCAGCAGCATTTATCGGCTCTTTCGGGAACATGGCCTGAGCTGCAATGAGCAGATCGCCAAGGTGCGTGTCGGGCGGTTTAAACGGGAGCTGTCCCGTCGTTTGCATTCCAGACAAGACTTCAGAATTTCACAGCTTGCCTTCGAGTTTGGCTTCCGCGATCTGTCGACATTTAACCGCGCCTTCCGGGCGCAAGTTGGCATGTCTCCGCGCAACTTTGCTGAGCAGATCCGGCAGAAGGAACCAGCTCTGAAACGATATGCCTAGTAAATTGCACAGGATGCGCAGACTCACAGATCGTTGCTCGCCTAAGCTTTAACTGGACGGAATTTGGGGGAGAAGACGCTGGAGGGTTCATCTCCCCTTTCACTGGGAGGGAACCAATGACTTCAAAACTGTTGGGGGGGCTTGTCGCCGCTTCGATGCTCACATCGGCGGCCTACGCTGCTGATCTTCATCCACTGGACGGCTTGACGGGAGATGAGCTTAACGCGGTTCGGGCGACGCTGATTGAAGCGAGTATCGCCAGCGACAAAACTCTTTACCCGCTGATTGAGCTTCTTGAGCCACACAAGCAGGCAGTGCTGAGCAATGCGACGGATGGGAGCCTTGATCGCAGAGCAACAGTGCATTTTCAGGAAAACGACAAGTTCCATCAGGCCGTGGTGAACATCACCAAGGGCACTGTTGAGAGTTCTTCCGCGATGGAAGGCCAGCCGATGATCATGCTGGCGGACTTCATGTCTGCCATGGAGATCGCGCTGGGAGATGAGCGCATGGTTGCTGGTCTTGCCAAACGTGGACTGACACCAGACGATGTGTTCTGCCTTCCGCTGACTGCGGGCAACTTCTTCAGCGATGCCGAAAAAGGCAAGCGTCTGATGAAGGTGCCGTGTTACGTGAACCCAACCAGTTCCAACTTCTACGCTAAACCGGTTGAGGGGCTGGTGGCCGTTGTGGAGCTTTCCGAGCGCATAGTGTTGGATGTGCTGGACGAAGGCGCTGTTCCGCTACCAGAGGATGACTGGGGCTACAACGAAGATGAAGTCGCTAAACGCACTGCACTGAGAGCCAAAACCAATCCGGCGCGCTTGCGTCAGGAAGGTGGCCCGAACTTCTCTATTGATGGCAGCGAGATCACCTGGGACATCTGGAAGATGCGTTACCGCGTCGACAAACGTCCCGGCCTCGTTTTGTCGCAAGTGAAAGCCAATGACGGCAACAATTGGCGTTCTGTGCTCTATCAGGCCTCCCTTTCTGAGGTGTTCGTGCCGTATATGGACCCATCAGAAGGCTGGTACTGGCGCACCTATATGGACAGCGGAGAATACGGTTTTGGCTTGTTCCTGACACCGCTGCGCAAGAATGTGGACTGTCCGGATTACGCCACCTTCCTCCCTGCCCTCATCCACGATGATATGGGCCAGCCGCTGGAGATCCCTGACGCAATCTGCATCTTTGAGCGGGACATTGGAAATCCGGCATGGCGTCACTTTGAGGTGTTTGCTCAGTCAGAAACAGAGTTTGTTCCGGCGGAAGGTCGTCCAGAGACAGAACTGGTCATCCGCACCGCCTCTGAAGTGGGCAACTACGACTACCTGATCGACTATCGCTTCAAGCAGGATGGCACCATTTATCTGAAAGTGGGTGCATCTGGTCTTGATGCGGTGAAGGGTGTTGCCTCTAAAACTCTAACAGATCCAACTGCTGCAGAAGATACGAAATATGGGTCGTTGATCGCGCCATATCTCGTGGCCCCATTCCACGATCACTACTTCAACTTCCGCCTCGACTTTGATGTCGATGGACCAGATAACACAATGATGGTTCAGGAGATTGTTGGTGGCGAGCCTCCCGTCAATATCCCGCGTCGTTCACTTTGGACAGTGAAGAACACACCGGTGAAAAGCGAGATGGAAGGCCGTTTCCGCCTCAGCTCCATGAAGCCAAAAGCCTTTATGGTGATGAACGGAAACGTGGACGGGTATCTTGGTCACAAGCCGGGCTACATGATCCACCACGGCAGTGTGTCTTACGCACCATTTGACTTTGAGAACGATGCACCATTCGTGCGCAATCGTTACATCGAATACAGCGTGTGGAACACGGCTTACGATCCAAAAGAGCGCTACGCAGGTGGTGAGTTGGCCATGGGTTCAGACGGCTCTGATGGTCTAGCAGAATGGGTGAAACAGGATCGCGATTTGATGAACAAGGACGTGGTCACCTGGTTTACCGCTGGCTTCCATCATGTTCCACGTATGGAAGACTGGCCGGTCATGTCTACGGAATGGAAGACCATCCATATCCAGCCGATGAACTTCTTCCCACGCAACCCGGCTCTTACCATCCGGTTGCCAGACGCAAACAGCTAAGTGATACCAATCGGTTAGAGCATCAGTTAAACGGTGCTCTAACCGAGACTTTTATAGGTGTAGCCTTCTCCGGGAATGGGTTTCACGCGCCCATCCTTAGGCGGCAGCTCGATGGAGACACCAAGCTTTTCCATGAAGGCCTGCATCCAGGCCCAGAGGCCGTGCCATTCCACGCCGTAAACGATGTTGCCATCGACCACCACGCCCTCATAGTTCAGCTTTTCATAGGTGTTGCCCGCCATCTGAACTTCCGTCTCGCAAACGAAGTTTCCGGTCATGGTTTTGCCTTTCAAAAGGCCCGTGGACAGCAGGATCTGAACACCCCGACAAATGGATGCAATCGGTTTGTTTTCCGTGATGAAATGCGCTGTCACCTCCCGCACAATCGGGTAGGTGCGCAGATACTCGCAGGAGCGACCTCCGGGGAGAACCAGTGCGATGTAATCAGTAGGATTGAGGTGGTCGAGAGCCACATTGATGTTGATGCGGTGCCCTTCCCACTCTGTCACGGTTTGGTAGTTTTTGTTGATGTCATGAATGGAGGAGGCAACTGTATCCCCCTCCCGCTTTTGGGGGCAGGCAACATGCACTTCATATCCAATGGCTTTCAGCAGCATGAAGGGAACAATGACTTCGTAGTCCTCACCAAAGTCACCGGTAATCAGAAGGATCTTGCTGCTCATGAGTACACCTCTCTCCAAAATGTTTGGTGTGAAAGATGACATGACGCACTGAGCAAACTGTTTGGCAATCAGATCGACTTTGAACCGTGATTGAGTCAGTTTGCTCCTGTTTGCTCGTTTGCGAAAACAAACTCGATGCTGAGGCCGGAGCCTGAAGCAGGTGCAGATAAGATCAACTCGGCCTGATGTAAATCCGCGATGGCTTTAACCAATGCCAGACCTAGCCCCGCACCCGGTGTGCTGCGGCTTTTCTCCATTCGGAACATCGGCTCAAGCACGCGTGGATAGAACTCCTCCGGAATACCGGGGCCATTGTCCCTCAAGCCCATGGTGTTGCCTGATACGAAAAGGGTGACTTTAGCGTCCTGAGGTGTATGGCGGAGAGCATTTTCAATGAGGTTGGCAAGAGCCTGAATGAGCAGCACACGGTCAGCATGGATCGTAGTCGCATCTTTGATTTCGAGAGAGAATGTCCGGCCAGTTTCCTCAATGACCGCCTGATAGATCTCAGCGACTTCATTTGCCAGAGTATCCAGCTTGAGTGGCTGAAACTGCTTCTTTCTTTCACCTGATTGGATACGCGAAATGCGCAGCAAGGCATCAAAGACTTCGAGTAGTTCATCCGTTTTCTTGAGTGCAGCAGCAACGCCCTCAGCATCGCTGACACCCTTCAGATTCTGCTCTTGCGTCTGCTCCAGTTGAGCTCTGAGCCGTGTGAGTGGGGTCTTCAGATCATGCGCGATATTGACGGAAAGGTCTCTGACCTGCTGCAGCGTTGTTGCGAGCCTCTGCGTGGTGTCATCCAGCTTCACAGAAAGGATGTCGAGGTCATCCTTGCAGTCCCGAGGGGCAATCCGGGTTGTCAGATCTCCGGCTGCGATCTGGTCAAGAGCATGCGTGATTTTGGAAAGACGTCGCTGCGCCCGCCAACCAAACCAGAGGCCACCACTAAGCGTGATCAGCATCATCACACCGCCGCTGAACAGGAAGGCATAAGGCAGCGTGTTCAATAGCTGATTTCGCGCCCTCAGGCTTGCCCCTACAACAAGCGTGCCACCGGGAACGCGGCCCACATAGGCTCGCCAGCTGGTCTCGGATTCAACATGCTCGCCGCTCTCCTCATCCTCTTCGTCCTCATGAAAGTAATAGGGCGCGAGGTTTATGAAGCCGGTTTCGCCATATAGATCAGGGATCGGATAGCCATAGATCTTGCCTGTGTCCGACTTGAAACTGATGAACTCATCGACGCTGAAATGCTCCGATTCTGATTGGTAAGAGCCGGCAATCGACTGATAGGTTGCCCCGCGAGAAAGATCAGTCTTGATCTGATCAAACTTGTCCAGCAGCTCATTGTCGATGGTTTGGTTGAGGTTAGCACGGATAGAAACATCTGCCAGCAAACCTGTTGCCAGTAGCACGCCCAAAAACACCAATGTCAGTGCAAAGGCCTGACGTAAGGCGGACATTTGCCAGAGGTGTTTGAGCGACTTAATCATCCAGTATGTACCCTGCTCCGCGAATAGTCCGGATGAGTTCAATATCAAACGGCTTTTCGATTTTGCTGCGCAGGCGGCTGATATGGGTCTCTACCACGCTGCTGGTCGGGTCGAAGTTCATGTCCCAAACCTTCTCCAACAGCATGTTCTTGGTCAACACACGGCCTTTGTTGCGAATGAAGGTTTCAAACAAGCGGAACTCTTTTGCATTGAGCGGAACCGGCTGGCCTGCTCGGGTGCATTGCTGTTTCAGCAAGTTGAGTTGGAATTTCTCGACTTCAAGGCAGCTTGTTGTTTCGCCTGAGTTGGTACTGGGGCGGCGGCCAAGCGCGGAAACGCGAGCTAAAAGCTCTGAGAAAGCAAAGGGTTTGGGCAGATAGTCATCTCCGCCTGCATCCAATCCTTCCACGCGGTCCTCGACAGAACCAAGCGCGGTGAGAAACAAGACGGGGACAGAGTTGTTGGTAGAGCGTAGTGCTTTCAAAACCGACAGGCCATCAAGACCCGGTGTCATGCGGTCCAGAACGATGACGTCATACTCGCGTGTGGTTGCATTCAAAAACGCATCGTGGCCGTCTTTGACCCAATCAATTACATGACCCGCCTTGGAGAGGCCGTCTTCAACCCATGTTCCGATTTCGATGTCGTCTTCCAGCAAGAGAATGCGCATAAGATACTCTGAGTAACTGCAGTACGTTGTGTTTGCACGAACCGGTTGATCCGGTCAAGAAAGCGCATCAACGTCTGGAAACGTTGATGCGCACTTCCTCGGGTGGTGTTGGGGACTACCCGCGGGAAGTATTAGCCGTGGGATCGGCTTGAACGTTCGTGCTCGTGCTCCCGCTGAACTTCATCATCATGGCGGTCACAATCGTCGTGGTTACGATCTTCGTCATGGTCATCGTAGCGATCGTGCTCATCACGGTCGTCATGTTCGTTGCGTTCATCATGCCCTTCACCGTGTTCAGAAGTGTCATCGTAATCTTTGCAAGATTCTGCTTTTTCAGCGCGATGTTCTTCCTGAACAGAGCGGGCATCGGCAACAATGAAAGGTGTATTGATCTGGAGGTCGGCCTCCGGGGCGGGTGTGCCAGCAGCAGCGACAAAACCAGTTGAAGCAACGGTCAAAAGAACGGAACTCATCAAAATACTGATTGTTTTCATAGTGTATCTCCTTGGGGGCGTTATTGCCGGGACATCCAAGGAGTAGCCCGCCAGTTTTTCAGCTGCCGGACACCAACTTTACAAGTTTGTAAGCTTGCATAAATTCGTCAAACTCAAATCAAAGGAAGCTTTCAGCTTAGTGAACGGGAAAAAAGCGTATCAACCTTGCCTGTGATCATCCGGCACAGGGGCCATGATTACATGCTAGCGTTTCCCTTGAATCGCCGAAAACAGCCGTATTGCGGCCAGAAATAGGTCGTGACCGAGACTTTGGAGAGCGTTTATGAAGGGCCCCCAGCAAAGCAGAGAGGATATTCCGGCTGCATTGCAGGATGATCGTATGATCATTCTTCAAGGCTCTTTATGTTGTTTCGCGCGTAACGGCTATTTCAACACCACCTTCAAGGATATCGCCAAGGAAACCGGGCTCTCCCAGCAAAGCATTGGCTCCATCTTTGCCAGTAAGGACGAGATTCTGGCTGAGTATCTGCAGATGTGCGATGATGAGATTGTTGAGCAGATCAAGGAGGAAACAGAGTCTGATGCCGATGTGCTGGAACGCATCCGTTCTATCTGTGTGACCACGCTGATTTACCTTGGAACGCACTCAGAACTGACGGCGATCTGGGTGGAGTTTTACAAGCACCATGTTGCACGTGTGGTGTTGAAGAAGTTCTTCGGCCTGCTTCGCAGCCGTATCAGCGAACAGATTGTCGAGGGGATGGAAAACGGTGTGATCCGCAAAGCGAATGCAACGCATATCGTCGAAGCCATCGTTGAGTTGTTTGAAGGAACTCTGATCCTGAGCCGTCTTGAGGGCACCAATAACGAGGTGGAACGGCGCTTTCTGGCTTCCTGGGAGGTGATGGTGGAAGGCCTCGTTCAGAAATAGCGAGCCCGCAGCTAACGCGGGCTCAGCTTAATCTTACTGCGCAGCAACCACAGTGAACTCAACCAGAATGTCTGGACGAGCCATGCGTGCTTCCACACAGGCGCGCGCTGGTTTCTCACCATCAGCAACCCATGCGTCCCAAACCGCATTCATTGCCGCGAAGTCTTTCATATCGCGCACATAAATGGTGGTGGACAGGATCCTGTTGCGATTACTGCCAGCTTGTTCCAGCAGAGCATCAACCTTTGCCAGACAGCGCCGGGTCTGTTCGGTGATGTCCCAGCTTGGATTATCTGCAGCGGTCTGGCCGCACAGATAGATGGTGCCGTTGTGCTTGACGATCTTGCTCATGCGGTGGTTGGAGTCCACGCGTTCAATGGTCATTGGTTTACTTCCTGTTGTCTTGGAAAATTGAAGAGTTAGAGCACCTTGCGCTCAAAGCGATCAATGCGGAACGGGTTCAGATCAAAGCTGGATCTGCCAGTGGTGATCAACTGGGTGAGAACATCCCCCACCACTGGGCCAAGCTGAAAACCGTGCGCGGAAAAACCGAAGGCATGGTAAGCGTTGCGTGCATTCACCCCGGCGCCAATCACCGGCAAATTGTCTGGCATGTATGCCTCTAATCCAGCCCACATGCGGTTGATGACGGCCTTTTTCATGATAGGAAAGAAGGTCTTAGTCGTCTCAGCAGCAAGCGCCAGTTTCTTGTAGTCCAGTGTCGTGCGGTTGTTATCACGGTCCGCAAATCCCTTCGCCCCACCGCCGATCAGAACCGTTCCGTTCTCAAACTGTTTGAATGACAGCTGCCGTGAGATCGCTCCAACCACTGGCCCGGCAAAGTGTGGCATGCGGGCGGTGATCATCAGCATGGGCGCGCTGTGCGAGAGGGGGACATTGTCGCCCATCAGAACCGCGGTTTTGTCAGCCCAGGCGCCGGAGCAGTTGATCAGAATGCCAGCATTATAGGTTGCCTTGTCAGTTGTGACCTGCCAGTTGTCGCCGATTTGGCGAAGAGACTGAACGGCTTCGCCTTCATGAAAGACCGCTCCTGCGCGCTCGGCAGCTAATCGGTATGCGCTGGTGGCTTTGTAGGGGATGGCATAACCGTCTTGCTCAGAGACGACACCACCGACGCAGTTGGAGGCAACATGAGGCAGGCGTTCGCGCAGTTCCTGCTGATCGATCTGGACTTCGTGATTATAGCCAAGCTCCGCTAGTTGATTGATGCGACTGATGATTTTGCTTATGTCCGCATCATTGATCGCGATGTTGATCAGGCTGCGTCGGCGAAAGCCGGTGTCGGCATCCAGCTCCTGATCCAGCGTTTGCCAGCGTGTCATAGCTTCTTTGGAGAGGGGGACTTCTGCAAAGTCGCGGCCCAGCAAGCGCACGCCGCCTGCGTTTACACCGGAGGCATGGCGGCCAACGTAGTCTTTTTCCAGCACCAGAGCGTTTATGCCAGCGTTTGCAAGGTGATAGGCTGTTGCGCTGCCGTGGATTCCGCCGCCGATGATGATTGCATCAAAATTCATGCGGACACCTCGGCTGGTTTTGGTGCAGGTTGCACCTCCTGAAAATGGCTTAGTTCTTCGATGCTTAGCAGTTTTTGCGGCGAGCGCAGGCGGTAGTAGCCTACCTCTGAGACAGGCTTGCTCTGCCAGTCCGCCAGCAGCTCGCTGACCGTATGTCCACACTGTCGGCCCTGACACGGACCCATGCCGCACCGTGTTAAGGCTTTGAGAGCATTAGGATCTTTCGCACCTTGCTCGAACCCGGTACGGAGCTGTCCAACGGTCTGTTCCTCGCATCTACATACCAACGTTGAATTTTGCGTTGGAATGCGTTGCTGTGTTGGAGGCGCGTAATAAGCGTCCAGAAAACGGCGGAAGGCTTTGAACGAGTTCATCGCCTTCAAAGGGGCCATACTCATGCTCTCCAGGTCCGACTTATCCACCTTGCCAAGTTTGTGCATGGCTTGCAGCGTAGCCAGACGGCCTGCGTGCCGAGCCGCTTCAGCACCCTGAATGCCAGCAGCGTCACCAACCACGGCGATGTGCGGGATGGAACTTTGGCCCCAGTCGTCATGTGTCGGGGTCCAGCAGAGCTGTTGCTCTGACCAGTGATGATCCATTCCAAGAGCTCGGGTCATGTTGAGGTTGGGAATAACGCCCTGATGCAGAAAGATGTGGTCAGCGTTGACGGAGTGTGTGCGGCCGTCCTGTTTGAACTGCAGGCCAACGGCCTTGCTCTCTCCCAGAACGCTCAGGTCAGATGCGTGACGAAAGACCGGAACGCCAGCTTTGCGGATCTCGTTAAGGAGCTTCAGCCCCTTGATGAGGTAAGCTGGTTTGCTCAGCGCACCTCCCAGATGCTGCAAAGCGCGACCAACACCTCCAGCTGGTGTAGTATCGACCACCGCGTTGACGGTCACGCCGAGGCGCAGGTATTGGGCGACGATCAGGTACAGCAGCGGACCGGTGCCTGCGAAGATAGCACCGTCTTTCACCATACCGTCCGATTTCAACATCACCTGCGCGCTACCAGCGGTCATCACACCGGGAAGATGCCAGCCTTCGATTGGGAACGGCCGCTCCATCGCGCCGGGGCTGATGATGAGTTCGCGGGCGACAAGGCGGCGGGTCTGGTTGTCTTGCGAATAGAGAACTTCGCCACTCTCGCCAATGTGCCAGACATCTGCGTTCTGGTGGCGGTCAATGTCGGCCTCAAGGAAGGCGTTCACCAGCTCTGCGCCCTCTGTGTATTCAACACCCAGAACGGATGGGTCCAGCAAAGGACTTTGCGTGACATCGCGGTAGATCTGGCCGCCGGGTGTTGCCTTTCGGTCCAGAACCACAACGGAGGCGCCAAATTCTGCGGCCTGCAAGGCGGCAGACATGCCGCCGGGGCCAGCGCCGATGATGGCAAGGTCAAAAATCTCAGTCATGCTGCGCTCCCTCATCTGAACCAAGTGGAGCAATGGACTGTTCGGTCAGCAGCTGACTGCGAACTTCCATTCCTTCAGAAACCTTGGCGAGGCAGGCCTGTTGGTTGGGGATGCCATCAATCTCAACAAGGCACTCGAAGCACACGCCCATCGCGCAATAGGCGGAGCGTTGATCGCCGGAGACGGAGGCCAGACGAGTTTGCGTTGTGCCGGAAAGCGCCATGGCTGCCCAAAGGCTGGAGCCTTCAGCTACCTGAACCGCCTGCCCGTTTATGGTGATGGAGACATTCGGGGTCTCGGTTTTGCGCAGTGAGCGAAACATTGGACCTGCCTTTTACTGGCACATTTCAATTGGGAGGCAAGCGCCTCCAAAACCGGGCGGATCAGGCAATTCGATGACACCGGGGTCGGGGCCGGTGGGGGAACGAGACTGCCTGATCCGATTGGAGACCTAGCGGTCTGAGTACTTAGTTCTTGATCTTCTCAAGAATGGACTGACCCCAGTCAGCGCCAACATCGTTCAGGATCTGTGGCCATACGTCTGCGCGTACTTTCTTGGCCGCTGCTGCCAGTTCCTTATCAGAGAGGCTGACGATGGTTGCGCCGTAGTCTGCCAGTTTCTGCTCGAATGCACCCTGATCGGATTCAGCTTTGGACCAACGCTTGGCTTCAAACTCTTTCGCAGCTTCTACGAGCGCTTTGCGGGAGCTTTCATCAAGGCCTTCAAAACGCTCGGAGTTGATGATCAGGTACCAGACTTCAAAGTGCGTGTTCACCGGGATGTAGGTTTTCGCAACATCACGGAAGGAGGCGTAGTAGCCTTCAGCACCGGAACCAACCACACCGTCAACAACACCGGTCTGCACAGCGGTGAAGGCTTCAGAGAATGGAATTGGGGAGCTGATGTAACCCAGCGCGTCTGCGGTCAGCTGGAAGCTTTTGATACCAGGCACACGAACCTTGATGCCTTTGTCTGCATTTGGATCACCTGGAGCAACAGCGTCACGGTTCAGCGCGATACCGCCGAAGTACACCGGATAAGCTGCCAGCATGGTGATGTCCTGCTTGGCATAAAGTTCTTTCATCGCGTCATGGATGGCGCCGCCTGGACCGTAGATCTTCTGCGCCTGCTCCCAGTTTTCAGCCACATATGGGAAGGCACTGATCTGCATTTTGCGCTCAACAGCGGTTGCTGCCGGCTGCACAGCCATGTCGATTGCACCAACGGAAATACGCTCCTGCACAGTGGTGTAATCACCCAGTGCGCTTGCCGCGAAGATCTTCAGCTTCAGATCGCCATTGGTTGCTTTTTTCAGCTCTTCAGCAAGGTCTTTCACTTCCAGATCAACAGTTGCACCCTGCGGACGGATGTGGCTGATCTTCAGCGTTTTGGCGTGAGCGACAGATGCTGCACTTACACCACCAATGATGGTTGCCAGCGCAAGGGTCGTTTTCAATGCCTTCAAAATCATAGTTCACCTCTGTGTTTTGTTTTCAATCGCAACTGAGGTTGCTGTTATCGGAGCTGCTCCCACAGCTCGCTTTGGGCTCTTGTCTGGTGATGGGGTCAGTAACCAAAGAGCCGGGGAATGAAGAGAGACAGGTCTGACCAGAAGGAGGTCAGGAACACCACTGGCAGATAGCCAAACAGGATCAGGATCATGGCCGGGCGGATCACCTGAGTGACTGGCACCTTGCCGATGCGTGCGCCCAGATAAAGGATCGAAGCGTATGGAGGGGTCACACCGCCCATGGCTGTGTTCACGCCCATGATCGCTGCAAACTGGATCGGGCTGATGCCGATCGCTTCCATGAGTGGCAGAAGCAACGGAGCAATCAGGATGATCGCGGTCACGTCGTTCACCACCATGCCCACAAGGAAGAGCAGGATGTTGATGAGGATCAGCAGCAGGATCTTGTTCTCAGTAATGGAGAAGATCGCTTCCACCAGCTCCTGAGGCACGCTTTCCAGAACGAACATCTGGGAAAGGATCATGGAGAACAGGATCATCAGCATGATCGCGCCAACGGAAGTCGCAGCTTCTTTGCCTGCACCAAGGAAGGTTTTGGCATCCAGACCACGGTAGATGAGGAAGCCAACTGGGATCGCGTAGATCACCGCAACAGCCGCCGCTTCAGTTGGCGTCATGATGCCGCCGTAGATGCCGCCAAGGATGATGACTGGCATGAGCAGCGCCGGGGTTGCCTTGAAACCGCGATGGCTGGCTTCCTGCACGAAGGCTTTGCCACGCGGGCGGTCTTCCAGTTTCAGGTCAAACTTGCGCGCCAGACGCAGGTTCACAACAGAGAAGCTGGACATGATCAGCAGGCCCGGACCAAGCGTTGCGAGGAAGCAGGCAAGGATGGATGTGTCTGTCACCCAGCCATAGACAATCATGGTCACGCTTGGCGGGATCAGTAGGCCAAGAAGAGAGGCGTTGGCGATGAGAGCGGTGGCGTAAGCGCGCGGGTAGCCCTGCTTTTCCATCTCAGGAATAAGAAGCGGACCAATCGCAGCCACACCGGTGAGGCCGGAGCCGGAGATCGCACCGATGAGCGCACAGCTGACAGTTGCCACAACGCCCAGACCGCCGCGCAGATGGCCGATGAAGATGTTGACGAAGTTGAGCAAACTGGCGGCAATGCCGCTGACGCTCATGATCGTGCCTGCCAGAACAAACAGCGGAATAGCAAGCAGAACCGGGTTGCCAAGCTGTTGGAAGCCCCAGAGCATGTTGCCCTTCATGATGACGTCACCAGCGAAGTACATGGTCATCAGGCCCGCGCCAAAACAGTAGGGCAACGGCACGCCAAGAGTGAGCAGAATAACGAGAACTGCAACGGAAAGAAGTGCAATCTCAACCATATCAGGCCAGCTCCTCTTGTAGGGACTCTGTTGTGTGTGTGGCTGATGGTGGGTAGTTGCCTGTCGCGACCTGATAGATGTGGCGGCCAAGCTGGATTGCAGTGAAGACCATCATCAGCACAAGGCCGGTGATCAACGCCACGTCCACGTAGAAGGTTGGGATGTAAAGGGTTGGGCTCTCTCTCCAGACACGCATGGAGTATTTGGTGAAGTCCCACGCCCAGTAGGTGAGCCAGCAGCCGATAACGAGGCTCAGCGCTTCGCCGATGAGCGCGAGCACGGCCACTTGCTTTGGTGTTTTGAGGAAGATCTCAAGAACGTTGGCGCGGATATGGCTGTTTTCGCGCGATGCGTTTACCGCACCGGCCATGTAAAGCCACATTGTTGGGTAAAGCAGGCTCTCTTCCAGCCCCAGGACTGGGATCTCAAGCAAGTATCGCGTGATCACCTGTACAAACTGGCCCAATGCAACAAGGCAGATCAGCCCCGTCAGCAGCAGGCTCATAAAGCGATCCATCAGCAATCCTCCCTAAGTAGATGTCCGCAGTGCTGTTCCGGGGAAGATTTCGACTTTGACCTATAAAATCAAAATGATTTAATCTATTAGTGTATAGAAAAAAATTATGGGGCATGCGATTGCCTCACAATTACAGGCAGTTACATGAACCTGAGTTTTCGACAGTTGCAGGCATTTCGTGAAGTGATGCGCACCGGTTCCATCTCTGAAGCGGCACGTACCCTTGGCAGAACGCAACCTGCGGTAAGTTCTCTGATCTCCAATCTGGAGCAGGAACTAGGCATCGAGTTGTTTGAACGGCAGCGAGGAAAACTGATCCGAAAACCGGAAGCGCAGTTCTTTTTGGGAGAAGCGGAAGCCATTCTGGACCGCCTTGCGCGCTCAACGCGGACCATGCGTGAGATCGGCTCCCTACAACAAGGTCGGCTCAACGTGGCATTCATGCCAGCGTCCTCTCAGGTGCTCGTACCGCAACTGATCTCAGAGTTTGTGCAGGACAAGCCGGATGTGAAAGTCTCGCTGATGATGCGCGGTTCCAACGTGATTGAGGAGTGGGTGGCTTCTCAGCAGTATGACGTTGGCTTGGCTGAGACCCCTGCCCCGAACACAGCGCTGTTCACCCATGACTTCTTGCTCAACTGTATCTGCGCTCTGCGCAGTGATGATCCGTTGGCCCGCAAGGAGATCATTGAAGCCAAAGATCTTTCGGGAAAGCCATTGGCAACGCTGCCAGAGATGCACCCAAACTGCGTTTCTACGCGGATGGCCTTTGAGGACCAGAGAGCAGAGTTCAACCAACGCTTTGAGCTGCGTAACTTTTTGCCTGCGCTGAAGTTGGTGGAAGATGGCCTGTGCTACTGCATTTGTGACCCGATGACAGCGGATGGCTATCTGAACACGGCTCGGGAACACAGCTCGCTTGTCTTCCGTCCGTTTGCGCCAAAGGTGGTTCTGGCGATCTCCATTCTCCTTCCCTCCCAACGACCAGCATCTGCATTGGCGGATGCGTTCGCTGCAAAGCTGATTGCGGCGGTGACAGAGATTGAGAAGAAGCAGTGGGGTGATTTTTATGGTGGCCCACAATAGGAAAATGATAGTGCGTATTCCCGATATTAGGGCCAGATAAGTCTCGGGAATACGCAGTAACGGGTGAGGTTGCCCACCCGCTATTCTTGTTCAGTTGGTTTCTACGGCGCTTTGCAGCTTCTGGATCTGTGCTTCCAGCTCTGCAATCTTCTGTTCTTTTTCTTCCAGCGCCGATCTCACCCATTCTGCATCCACGCGCACAGGAATGTGCTGCGGGCAGTTGGCATCCCACGCATCAATGGTGAAGATGATCGCCTGCTCTGGGGCAGCGCGATAGGGCTGGTCGTACTGCATCAATTGCTCGATCAGTTCAGGATCGTTTTCAATGACTTTGGCCGTGCCCCAGATCTTGATGCGCGTCTTTTGCAGGTAATCGATCAGGAAGATGAAGGCCTTGGAGTTGTCCTCCAGATTGCCCTGACTGATGTACTGCCGATTGCCGCGAAAATCCGCAAAACCGAGGCGCCGATTGTCGAGCACCTTCAGGAAACCCATCGGTCCGCCGCGGTGCTGAATATATGGCTGACCATCTGCATTGGAGGTTGCCAGAAAGAAACTGCGCTGCGCGGCGATGTATTGCGCCAGATCGTCGGTGACTTCGGTCTTCCAGCCACCGCTTTCTTCCATGCTGGCATAGCCATGGCGCGAGCCTTTGCGGCTCTGGATGGCTTTGACGGTGGGCGTAAAGGCAATATCACTGGAATACATGGGGGTTCCTCCAGTTAAAGACCCAGATCACTCAGGCTGGCATGATCATCCGGGCGGCGACCGAGGGGCCAATGGAACTTGCGCTCCTCCGGCTTGATCGTGTGCTCATTGATGCTCGCAATGCGGCGCTTCATCAGGCCGTCTTCTGCGAACTCCCAGTTTTCGTTGCCATATGCGCGGAACCACTGTCCGGAGTCGTCATGATACTCATAGGCAAAGCGAACTGCGATGCGGTCACCTTCATAGGCCCATAGCTCTTTAATAAGGCGGTAATCGAGCTCTCGGGTCCATTTGCGAGTGAGCAGCTGCTCAATCTCGTGGCGACCGGTTACAAATTCGGCTCTGTTCCGCCATTGGCAGTCTGGCGTGTAGGCCAATGCAACCTTTTGCGGATCCCTTGAGTTCCAGCCATCTTCCGCCGCACGGATCTTGGCGCTGGCTGTTTCCCGTGTGAACGGTGGGAGTGGTGGTCTGGTCATGACGATCTCCGGAAGGGTGGCAGGTGGATTGGGCCCCACCTGCCTGTGGTATCAGGCAAGTTCTTTAGCGGCTGGGAAGTCCACTTCCGTTCCCAGAACCTCGTTCATGTAATTGGTCAGCGTGTTCAGGGCCACATGTCCAACAATCTCAACGAGCTCTGCATCGGAGTAGCCTGCATCGCGCACAGCCTGCACTGCTGCATCGGAAACCTGACCGCGGTTCTTGACGACGGCGACCGCGAACTCAACAGCAACAGCGGCTTTCGCGTCCTCTGAGCTGCCTTTGCGGTTCTTCACGATCTCATCTTCAGAGAGCTTGGCAAGGTTGGATGCAAGGTAGGTGTGTGCGGAGAGGCAGTAGTTACAGCCATTCAGCTCGGCCACGGCCAGAGCGATACGCTCTCGGGTTGCGGCGGGCAAAGTTCCCTTGCCAAGCGCGCCGTTCAAACCGAGGTAACCTTCCAGGGTTTGTGGGCTGTTGGCAACGATACGGAACAGGTTCGGCACGGAGCCGAGCTGAGACTTAACGGCCTGAAGGGAAGCCTGAGACTCCTGAGGAGCGGCTTCGATGGAGGATGGGGTAGAAATGCGTGACATTGATTATCTCCTTATTATTGAAACCGGATGATGGTCTTCATGTAACCAATGTTTGAAAGGAAATAATTGGGCTTCTGTGCAATTCACTATTACACTTGCTGTAATAAATGAGTGTGATTGCGGGATTGTTATGGACAAACTTGAAACAATGCAGGTCTTCGTGGAGGTGGCTGAGCGGGAGAGTTTCGTGGAAGCCAGCAAAAAGCTTGGCCTTTCAGCTCCTGCGGTGACCCGCTCCGTCGCCCGGCTGGAGCAATCCCTTGGCACAAGATTGTTCAACCGAACCACCCGCCATGTCCGCCTGACAGATGCGGGTCGGCATTATCTGTGTGACGTGAAAGGCATTCTGGAAAGCGTTGATCAGGCGGAAGCCGCAGTAACGGGCAGTTTCGCAAAGCCGATTGGGGAGCTTTCCATCACAGCCCCCGTATTGTTCGGGCAGAAGTACATCATCCCTCTGATCACCCAGTATCTGGATCTCTATCCGGAAGTCAGCGTCAATGCAGTGTTCTATGATCGCATCGTCAATATGGTGGAAGACAATCTGGATGTGGCCATTCGTATCGGGAACCTGCAGGATTCCAGCCTTTATGCCACTCGCGTGGGGAGCATCCGCCGTGTGATTTGTGCCGCTCCTGAGTATTTTGCGGAGTATGGAGTTCCGCAAACCCCGTCCGATCTGGCAGACCACAAGATCATCCAGCCCACTGCGGTGGAAACCAGCAATCAATGGAAGTTTTCTGGCGAAAAATCGGAGGTGGTGAAGATCAAACCTCACCTGCGCTGTAACCAGAACTGCGCTGCCATTCAGGCCGCTACGGGAGGCGCCGGGATCACGCGCCTGCTGTCCTATCAGGTGGCGAAGGATGTGGCGAACGGAGCATTGCAGTTGGCACTGGAGGAGTATGAACCCGATCCACTCCCGGTCCATATCGTTTACATGGAAGGCCGGCGTGCCAGTGCGAAGGTGAGATCCTTCGTGGATTTTGCTGCCAAGAGATTGCGGGACAATCCTTTCATTGGCGAATAGTTCACCAGAAAAAAACGCCCGGGGTAACCCTCTCACACCCGGGCGCTTTCTTGAGCTCTAAGCGTCTTCCAGCTTAGCCTGCTCATTGAAGTTTGGCTTACGCTTTTCAAGGAAGGCAGTCATGCCCTCCTGTTGAGCGGGAGAGCCAAACAGCGCATGGTACATCTGCCGTTCAAAGCGGATGCCATTTTCCAGCGAGTTCTCATCGGCTGCATTCACACAGGCCCGGGCCATCATGGTGATGTCCCGTGCATAGCCTGCGATAGTCTCAGCCGTTTCCTTTGCAACGGAAAGCAGTTCGTCTGCCGGGATTTTTCGGCTTATGAGGCCCATATCGTACGCTTCTTGCGCATCGATCATACGGCCCGTCAGGATCAGATCCATCGCTCGTGCTTTGCCGACCAGCTTGGTAAGGCGTTGAGACCCACCAATGCCCGGAATACAGCCGATCTTCACTTCTGGTTGGCCGAATTTGGCAGTGTCAGCTGCCAGAATGATATCGCACATCATGGCAACTTCACAGCCGCCACCCAGAGCGTACCCAGAAACCGCAGCAATCTTCGGAATGCGGAGCGCGGCGAAGCGATCCCATCCGGTGAAGAAGTTGCTGGCATACATGCTGGCGTAGTCTTGCTCGTTGAGCTCAGCGATATCAGCACCAGCTGCAAAGGCCCGCTCGTTGCCGGTCAGGATCAGACATCCAATCGTTGGATCGGCGTCGTACTTGGTCGCTGCATCCAGCACTTCTTCCAGTACCTTGGAGTTCAGCGCATTCAGAGCTTTGGGGCGATTGAAACGGATGGTTGCCACGCGCCCTTCGACAGATGTTTCGATGGTTTCATACATGATCAGCTATCCCAGATTGCGCCATAGGCAGGAATGCCGAGGCTTTCCATGTCATGAACGAGTTTGCGGGTCAGTTTCTGGTTGGAGATCACAATCACGGCCTCCGCCCCACTCTCCTGTACTGCCTTCATCGTGAGAGCTGTCAGGTCCGGCTTACCCTGGGCATCCGTATCCCAGATGACAGGATCTTCCGTGCTGGACATAATCTCATCAACGAAAGCATCGCCGTAGGTTTTACGCGGATTGCGCGTCGACCAAATCACCTTGTTCGGGACTTTGCCTGCAAGCAAATGCGGCACGATAGGGCCAATGCCAGAGCCTGTTCCTACGTAGACCACCTTCTTGAACAGGACTTCAATACGAGCCACACCTGAGGTGGTGATGCCTTTTACCCAGACATGGCTTGGTGGGTTTTCAATAAACTCACCGGTCCAGTCCCCTGCCCGGCTGATCGCGAGGCGATACCCCGGCTCATGCGGAGATGGGATATTGGCGAAGGCATGGTACTCGCCAAACGGTGTGTGGCTGATAGCGTTGGAGCTGCCCGGGAATGGAGTGTCTCCGTAGTTGAACTTTGCCAGAACCGCATGGTTGGACGGCTTAACAACATCCACCTTCACACGCTTCAGTGTCAGCCATGGGGAGATGATGGAAAGCGTGATCAGGCAGAGCATCCAGAAGGCTGGAGTTTCCAGCAGCACGCCACCTGTATCCTGCGTGATGGAGATCGTCTGTGCCCAGAAAAGACCCAGAACAGTCCAGCCCACAAAGCGGTGTACCTTTTCAAAGGTGTTGTGATAGCGTGCCCGGAACCCACCTTGAGCGGTGATGATCAGCAGAACCATCAGCGCAACCATGGCGCCGCTCAAAGCAAGCGTCTGGTCTGATGGCAGAGCTGCACCCTCAATACGATTTGCCACCATCGCGTAAAGCAGGAAGCCAAACCAGATTGTGCCGGATACGGTGCTGCTGGAATGAAGTCCGCCAAAGTGGAACACTTTGCCCGCGCCCCAGCGGATCCAAAGTGGCCAACTGGTTGGAACGCGGGTCGCCAGCCAGAACAGAGCATTCACCACCCGTTGCTGGCGGATCAGAATGCCCAAAGACAAGTTGATCAACGCCATATCTGCAATGGCGCCAAGCGCAAAGCCGGTTTCAGAGAACCAGCGGCCATCCTGCAAGCCCGCAATAAAGACTGCAATGTTGACCACCGCAACGAGCACGACAAGTCGGTTGTATTCCATCAAGGATGGATGGCGGGTTACACGGCGCCAGTTGTAGCTGCGCGTTTCGGCAGCTGTTGCTTCAATGGTCATTAATTTAACTCCACACCCTGAGCGTCAATATGGTCTTGTGCCAGCTTCAACAGCAGGCGTTTGTCCAACTTGCCGCGTGGCGTGCGAGGCAGCTCATCCATGGCAAGGATCAGCGTTGGACTGCAATAGTAAGGAAGTTTGTCTTTCACAGACTGAGCGGCATCTTCTGTGCTCACGTTCGCAGGGCTGACAAAGGCCACCAGATTGCGACTATCGAACTTGAGCGTGACGGCCTGATCACAGCCTTCCGTTGCTTCCAATGTGTTAGAAACCCCATCCAACTCCACACGGAAGCCGCGGATTTTCACCAGATCATCAACGCGCCCGAAGTGTTCCAGCTCACCGGTATTGGTCCAGCGACCAAGGTCTTTGGTGCGGAACATCATGTGGCCGGGACGGAATGGGTCCGGACGATACCGATCCAGTGTCAGTTCCGGATTGGCGAGGTAGCCAGCGGTCACACAATCACCACCGGCCCACATCTCACCTTTTTCACCAATGGCAACAGGGCGCAGATTTTCATCCAGAACGTAGACCGTGTTGTTTGGTGTCGGGCGACCGATGGACAGCACTTCCTTGCCCGGATAGTGCGGTTCTGCTGTGTTGATGATGGTGGTCTCAGTCGGGCCACAAGAGTTGTAGAACCGGCAGAAACTGCTCCACGCATCCGCCAGTGGACGCGGGCAAGGCTCACCGGCAACAGCGGCGGTCTGCACTTGCTGGCAACGGGAATGGTCAAGGGAGTTCAAAATGGACGGTGTTGCGATCAACACATCCACTTTCTCTGCTGTCTCCTGAATGCTCTTGCCGCGAATGACGAGCGTTGCACCGTTGGAGATTGCACCAAGAGTTTCCCAGGCCGCCATATCAAAGGCAATGGAGAGAATTTGACCCACCCGCAACCCCGGACGCATACCTAGGTCACCCGGTCCGGTTTGTAGAATGTTACATAGGTTTTTGTGTGTGACCTGAACGCCGTTTGGAACACCTGTGGTGCCAGAGGTGAACAGGATCATGCAAAGGTCATCAGGCTGAGTTTTGTACTGCTCTCCCAATGGTGGCATGGTTGGCAGTGCGTCATCTTCCATCACATCTTCAATGGAAATGAGCGTTTGCCCTTCTGCGACAGGCACCTGCTCGCGCAACTCGCGCAGTGTCAGGATGACTTTCGCGCCCGTGATATTGGCGATGTGGCTCAGCGTCTTTTCCGGAGCAACGCCCACGTGTTGCGGAATGTAAGCAGCGCCAACACGAAGGGCGGCGACAATGCCCACGATCATTGGAATGGAACGGTGTAGGTAGAGACAAACGGCGTCTCCACGCTTTACACCGTGCTGAACCAGCGTGTTGGCCAGCCGATTGGCAGCAATGTTCAATGCACCGTAGCTGATCTCCTCTCCCTGATACTCAGCAGCGATGGCATTTGGCTGTGCAGCCATAAAGTGGTTCATTGCGGAAATGATGGTTGGAAAGCGTGGCGCGGTTTCTGGTCCCCATCCAAATTCCAGAAAACGTTCCTGATCAAAATCGCTCAATGCCGACAGAAGCGGATTGCGTGGTGCAACCCCTGCCAGTTTTGGCATGGCCGGAAACACTGGCCGAATGTCATTTAGATAATCTGCAGCAATATCCCGCATGGCGAGTCCCTCTTATGGTGATAAACACTCATTCTAGATAATGGGAAAAATTCCCATTTGAGTATAACAAGTGTTCAACAAGCAGTAACGAATTCGTAGGATGAAAAATTTTGGTGTAATGATTAGAGAACTGGACAGCACAGGAAACGGAAATGAGTCCCGAGCAAACAGACCCTTTTGAGACTGCCCTCACAGCGCTTCTTGCCCCGCTGGCGAAAGCGATGGTGGCGCGTGGCGTCACAATCGGGCCAGCGACCGAGGCCTTAAAACGCGCCCTGCTGCAAGCCGCACTGGAGGAAACCCCAGGCAAAACGACAGACAGTCGGGTTAGCCTGAAGACCGGAATTCATCGTAAGGATGTCAAACGGTTACGAACCGACGAAAACGGCGGTTCTCTTAAGAAATCCGTTAATGCCTCTGCGCTCGCCATCAGCTATTGGGCCACCGCGCCGGAGTTTCAAAGCAGTGAAGGAACGCCGCGCGACCTGCCTCGGCACGGGAGTGAAAAGGAACCGGGCTTTGATGAACTTGTGCGTTTGACGCGCGCAGATATGGCGCCGGGAACGGTTCTGGAAGCGCTTATTGAACAAGGTGTCGTTACGGAATTAGATGACGGATTTTATCGTTTATTGACTCATGCCTTACTTCCGGCTGCTGGAAGTGCAGAACAGGTCGCGGCCTATCAGGCGACGCTTTCCACCCATCTGACAGCGGCTACCCACAACTTAATTGCTCCTGAAGGAACCTCCCTCAATTTTGATCGAATCCTGCGCTACTCACATTTATCTGATGAGTCAGTTGAGAAGCTGAACAGGCTGACGCAAGAGAAAGCCCAGATGCTTTTGGAAGAAGTCAACGCTCTGGCGAGGGAGATGCAGATGAATGATGCGGAACAGACCGCAAATGGCCGTTTTGCCTTTGGGGCCTACGTCCTTCCAAAAAAGCCGTCCTCTGATGAGGCGGCTGCATGATGGTTTGGAGGCACACACTTTCCGCTCTGATTGCGTCCAGTTTTCTAATCGCTCCAGCTGCAGGACATGCAGAAGAGGAGCGTGAAGGCGGTATTTTGGGGACCGGCATTGTCGGTACGATCACACGCCTTGGCAGTATCATCGTCAACGAGCAGCGGATCACCTTCCCTGCTGACCTGCCGGTGAAAAACGAACTTGGCCCCCTCACCGCCGCACAGTTGGTGCCGGGAGATACGGTCGCAGTTGTGGCGGATCTGGCCGGTGCTAACTGGGAAGCCCAAAGCATCCGGCGCATTTTGCCGATCATCGGTCCAGTCTCAGAAATCAGCGCTGATGAGACCGGTAGAACCTTTGAGATCATGGGAACGGCTGTCCATGTTCCGCTGTCCGTTGCGACTACTGTGAAGCAAGGTGACTGGGTTGCGATCAGCGGTCTCTGGCAAGACGAAGATGTGGTCGCAACGCGCGTTGAAGTGGTTCCACCACGCCAGTCCGCCGTGATCATTGGCAGCAACCTTTCCGTCGGCGCCAGCAACGTGCCTCAGATCGGGAACACCTTGATCGCAGGCATCATTCCGCAACACGTGGAATCTGGTGATGTCATTCGGGTGACTGGCATTCCTGAAGCTGGCAGCATCCGAGCCACTTCTTTGGAAACCGGCATCTTCGACGGCAAAGTCGGCCTGGTTCAGGCGGAAGGCTACTTGTCTCCACCAACCTCCAAGGGCCTTTACACCCTCCTCGGCTCCGGCATGGTCGCCTTCACCGATCAACCCGACATGATCGACGAAACCGCCAAAGTCCGCCTCTGCGGTTATGAGGGTAAGCTCGGCGGTGACTCCACAGCAGACGCGAGTCCAGAACTGCTTGAGAAGCTGGGCTGTCAGTAAGAGATACAGGAACGCGTTGCACCAGAACTACGCGTTCCTGATCGATATCATATACATGCGTATATCTACCCCATACGGTTGTGCTTGATTAAAATTGCGGGCATTAGCTTTTAGTGGTTGGATTGCCTAAAGCTGAATGAGCTTACAGGCGTGCCAGGATTGATGGGGAATTGATATGATTAAGTATATTGCCGGTGCAGCATTTTTAATTGCGGGAGTTGGTACTGCAGCTGCCGAAACACATTCGGGCGATGTGCGCGCAAACAGATCGACGATTGTAAACAAACATTTCTATTACAACGCCCAGCAGTGTACGTCGGGTCCTATTGCTCAGGTGAAACTAAAAAAGAAGCCAAAACATGGGACAGTTAAGATTGTAAGGGCTACATGGAGTCCGCCAAAAGGAAAGCGCTGTTCCAATAAGAAATTCAAGGGGGTAGACATCATCTATACTCCGAAGAAAGGGTACCGTGGCCCAGATGAATTTTCAACCAAGTATTCTATGCCGCGATATACTCAGGGTAGCGCCTTGAACTACTACGGCGACACCTACAAGGTTCAAGTGAAATAGAGTTCGTCTCTCTTTTGCTAAAAGAAAAACCCCGGAGTGTTCATCACACTCCGGGGTTCTTTGTTTCAACTCTGGTTCAGCTTAGCTGATTTTGCCGAGCAGGGCGTCCATGGAAGACTTTGCATCACCGTAGTACATGCGGGAGTTTTCCTTGTAGAACAGTGGGTTCTCGATACCGGAGTAACCGGTGCCCTGACCACGCTTGGAGATGAACACGTGCTTGGCTTTCCAGACTTCCAGAACTGGCATGCCAGCGATTGGGGAGTTTGGATCTTCCTGAGCAGCCGGGTTCACGATGTCGTTTGCACCGATGATGATCACAACATCTGTATCCGGGAAGTCATCGTTGATCTCGTCCATTTCCAGAACGATGTCATAAGGTACTTTCGCTTCAGCCAGCAGAACGTTCATGTGACCTGGCAGACGACCTGCAACCGGGTGGATTGCAAAGCGGACGTTTTTGCCTTTGTCACGCAGACGCTTGGTCAGCTCAGAAACGGACTGCTGTGCCTGAGCAACAGCCATGCCGTAACCTGGTACGATAACGATGCTGTCAGCTTCAGAAAGGGTTTCTGCAACGAAGTCGGTATCCGTTGGAACCATCTCGCCTTCGATTTCCTGAGCAGGACCAGAGGTGTTACCAAAGCCACCCAGAATAACGGAGACGAAGTGGCGGTTCATCGCCTTACACATGATGTAAGAGAGAATTGCACCAGAAGAACCAACGAGCGCACCCACAACGATGAGAAGATCGTTGCCAAGGGAGAAGCCGATCGCTGCTGCTGCCCAACCTGAGTAGGAGTTCAGCATGGACACAACAACAGGCATATCTGCGCCACCGATACCCATGATTAAATGGTAACCGATGAAGAATGCCAGCAGAGTCATCAGGATCAGAGTCCAGATACCTGCATCGTTGAAGTACATGATGCCCAGAATAATGGAAGCAATCGCAGCACCTGCGTTCAGCGCATGACCGCCCGGCAGTTTAATCGCCTTGGAGTTGAGCTTACCAGCCAGTTTGCCGAATGCAACGACAGAACCGGTGAAGGTAACCGCACCAATGAACACGCCAAGGAATACTTCTACGCGAAGAATGGAAACTTCGACGCTAGTCTTTTTCGCCAGCACCGCAGCAAAACCTTCCAGTGCTTTACGTGCAGTGTCGTCCATTGCAAGAACACGGCCCAGCTCGATATCAGCGTTAAAGCCAACGAACACAGCAGCCAGACCAACCAGCGAGTGCATGGCAGCGACCAACTGAGGCATTTCGGTCATCTGCACACGTTGTGCCACGTAGTAACCAATCACGCCGCCAGCAGCGATCAGGATGACGGAGAGCAGCCAGAGGCCAGAACCCGGGCCGATAAGCGTGGCAAAAACAGCCAGCGCCATACCCGCGATACCGTACCATACAGCACGTTTAGCACTTTCCTGACCGGACAGACCGCCCAGAGACAGAATGAAGAGAACAGCCGCAACAACATAAGCGGCGGTAGTGAAACCAAATTCCATAGTACCGGCCCCCTTAAGACTTCTGGAACATGGCGAGCATGCGCCGGGTTACGAGGAAGCCACCGAAGATGTTGATACCAGCCATAAAGACTGAAACAGCAGCAAGGAGAATGACAAGCCAGCTGCCAGACCCGATTTGCAACAGTGCACCCAAGATAACGATGGAAGAAATCGCGTTGGTAACAGCCATCAGCGGAGTATGCAGAGAGTGTGCAACGCCCCAGATAACCTGGAAGCCAACGAAACACGCCAGAACAAACACGATGAAGTGCTGCATGAAGCTAGCTGGCGCAACAAGGCCAACGAGCAGCAGTAACGCGCCACCACCAGCAAGCAGAGCAACCTGCTTCTTGGTCTGGTCTTTGAAGGCCGCAACTTCAGCTGCACGGCGTTCTTCCGGTGTGAGCTCCGGTGCTTTTTCCTTCGGCTTTTGCGCGGCAATCGCAGCGATTTTCGGCTTTGGCGGCGGGAAGGTGATTTCCCCAGCCTTGGTTGCTGTTGCACCGCGGATCACATCGTCTTCCATGTCGATGTTGATCTGACCGTCCTTCTCAGGGGTCAAGTCTGTCATCATGTGACGGATGTTGGTTGCGTACAGCGTAGACGACTGCGTTGCCATGCGGGATGGGAAGTCAGTGTAACCGATTACGGTGATGCCGTTCTCGGTGACGATCTTCTCGTCCATCTTGGTCAGTTTGCAGTTGCCACCCTTTTCAGCAGCAAGGTCGACAATCACGGAACCCGGCTTCATGGACTGGACCATGTCCTCGGTCCAGAGCTCAGGCGCATCGCGGCCTGGGATCAGAGCTGTGGTGATGACGATGTCGACTTCCGGTGCCAGCTCACGGAACTTCGCCAGCTGTGCTTCGCGGAATTCTGGTGAAGAAACAGAAGCATAGCCGCCTGTGGCTGCACCGTCCTGCTGCTCTTCCTCAAAGTCCAGATAAACGAACTCAGCGCCCATGGACTCGACCTGCTCAGCCACTTCCGGGCGAACGTCGAAAGCCAGAGTGATTGCGCCCAGAGATGTGGACGCGCCGATTGCGGCAAGGCCGGCAACGCCAGCGCCGATGACGAGCACTTTGGCTGGCGGCACTTTACCGGCAGCGGTGATCTGACCGGTGAAGAAGCGACCGAAGTTGTTACCAGCTTCAATAACAGCGCGATAACCGGCGATGTTGGCCATGGATGACAGGGCATCCATCTTCTGCGCGCGGGAAATACGCGGCACCATGTCCATCGCCAGCACGTTCACCTTCTTATCGGCAAACTGCTGAAGGAGCTCACCATTCTGGGCTGGCCAGAAGAAGCTGATGACGGTTTGTCCTTCGTGTGTCAGTTCCAGTTCAGAAGTTTCGGGCGGACGGACTTTGATAACAATATCAGAGGTTTCCCAGAGCGTTTTTGCGTCTGCAATAACCTTTACGTCAGCCTCTGTGTAATCTTTGTCTGAGAAGTTTGCAGCTTCACCTGCACCGGATTCAATAGCGCACTCGTATCCCAGCTTTTGCAGCTGTCGGGCGCTGTCCGGCGTCAACGCGACCCGACGTTCCCCGTCAAGGACTTCCTTGGCAGCCCCTATGATCATGTTCTAACCTCTTGCCTGTTAAATAGGTTTCCAGCAGAAATCGCTCGTTACCAACTGTTCCAATCGTTTTTGTTCTCTTTCCCAGCGTAGTGGCTGGTTCCGTTTTTGTGCAATGCACCAAAGGCCCTAAACTTTATCGAACTGACCAAAGGAATCTCTTTGAGCAATCTCGTTCGCAAGGCAGGTTAAGCTCCTTGGCGTAAACTGCAAGTCTCTCCTAAAAACTTCGGAATCCCTTCATCTTTAAAATGGACCCCGTTCAAATCCCAGTAGGGTAAAGCACTATCTGAACGCCAGAATGAAACCTTTACCCAAGTGTTTGAGCTCAAACTAAAGAACGAGGTGGATAAGTGAAATTGAATGAATCTCAATATAGTTCACATATATAAGAGCGACGGTGAGTATAAACCTCGTTTTCGGCAGTTTATTGCGGTTTATACTTGCATTTGCTCTTAAGGTGGGAAGAGGAAAACTGTGCCCAAAGTGGCAGTTTAACTGAAATATATTTATATCTTAGTCTCTAGTAGAAGTTAGATATACCAGTTCATCACTTCGGCGGATGCGACAACCTGACATAGAAGCAACCCTGTGTGTAGATCACGAACCAGCACGTGCGCACCTGCGTTATTCTGTGCGTTACTATGCAAAATTTTGCGTTTTTATGCGTTGCAATGTGAAATCCGGCTGAAAACAGCCCTCAAAGAAGGCGGCGTACCACTCCACCACGGTAAGATCTCGCTACTGTACCGTGATAGGCCGTGCTTTGCTGATGATTGCTCTTTGCATATGTGCTAAGGGCGCCCTTCACCGAATTAAAAGACCAACGCTACGGTGCTTCACGGCGCGGGCATAAGTTGGCTTGCTCAGGGGCATAAGACAAATCAGATGATAGATGCTTTACGGTACATCGGAATAATCGTGATTTTCGCTGGAACTATCTACTCGTTTCACAAGATCCGTCAGAGGCCAGAATACGAAGAGCTGAGAAAGCGCAATCTCGCGCGTAATCTGAATTTCGCCTTCCTGCTGCCCGCATTTTGGTACAACAAAGAGCCTGCGCTGAAGCCCACCTATGTGAAGCTGGCCAGGATTGGTCTTGCTCATGCGTTTGGCGCTTTTTTCGGGATATTGGGCTATTCTTATCTTCTGGATTTCGTTTACTTCTATATGACTGGCCGATTACCTTTATAATCTCTGATCTGTGACAGAACTTATCCCCCTCCTCCACGCATGTGGCATTCTACATGAACGGATTGCACTCGAAGAATAGGCTCTCAGAGATAACTGGCTGCAGGGAGAAAACCAAGAAATGGACGCCGCGCTCTATATTGGCATCTTCCTGATCTGTATCGGCAGCCTCTTCACCTTTTACAAGATCACTCAGAAGCCAGAATATGACCTGCTTCGAAAGCACTCTTTCGGCAAGAGACATAAGCTCGCTGTTCTAACACCTGCTTTCGGGCGCAGTCAGGATACCGCGCACAGGCACGCATCGGCCAAACTTCTCACGACAGGCATCCTCTACGCCCTCGGCTTGCCTATCACAATCTGGCTCTACGCCACCCTCCTCGCGCTTCTGGAGCTCTATTCGGATGGCCGCTTATAGATCTCAGAGAGAAAGACAATGTCCCCTCTCTGAGGTTAGTGTTCTGCTCAATCAAGCCGTGGCGGCTGTGATGAGGATTTCTACTTTGAGGCTGTTGAGGGCGAGTTTGCATTCGCCGCAGGCGCGGGCTGGTGGGTTTTGCGGGTCAACCCATGCGTCCCAGACGGAGTTCATCTCGTCAAAGTCAGCAACATCGTTCAGCCAGATGGTGGCTTGCAGGATGCGGGATTTGTTGGATCCGGCTTCTTCCAGCAGTGTTTCGATGTTTGCCAGAATAGCGCGGGTCTGATCGGCGGCGGTTTTGCCGTTGGTGTCGACCTGACCGGAAAGATGCACGATGCCGTTGTAAATGACGGCCTGGCTCATGCGTGGGCCTTTGTTCAGACGGGTAATGTCAGACATGGGGTAGTCCTATGCTTTTACGTAAAACGGTGTGGTGAAAGAGCTGCCACGATCTCCTCCGGCAATTCGGAGGGGCGATTGAGGCAGAGGTCTGCGGTGAGGCGGGAAAGGGCCGGGCTAGTCTGGATGCCATAACCGCCTTGAGCGGCCAGCCAGAAGAAGCCGTCTGCATCTGGCGCAAAGCCGACAACTGGGCTGCGGTCTTCAACAAAGCTGCGCAAGCCGGCCCAGCTGTGTTCCACGCGTGTGACGGGGAAGTTGACGGCATTTTCAAACCGATAGAGCCCTTCTGCGAGCACCATGTCGTCCACGAAGGCGTCATGCGGCTCAACAGGATCAGCATCGACGGGTGAAACGAGTAGCTTGCCCGCTTCAGGTTTGGCGTAAAATGGTTCCGCTGCGCCTTCAAACAGAGGCCATTTGCTGCTGTCTATACCCTCCGGCAAGGGCAGAATGGCGGCGGTGCGGCGCTTCGGCGTCAGGCCTACGGTAGTGACACCCGCAAGCTCTGCAATCTTATCCGCCCACGCGCCAGCAGCGTTGATCAGAACAGGTGCGGTGAACACGCCCTTGGGTGTGGTGACCTGCCAGAGATCATTGACGCGCTCGATTGTTGTGGCAGGAGCGGAGAGCACGATCTCTCCGCCACGGGATTTGAGCAGGCGGGCGTAGCCCTGAAACAGGCGGTCCACGTCGATATCGAAGGCATTGGGCTCATAAAGGGCGGAGGACACTTTATCCGGATCAAGGATCGGCACCATCTCCAACGCCTGCTCTGCGCTGCGGGTTTCCAGGCCAACGGCATCCTCTTCGAAGGTTTCTAGCTGATCTTCTTGACCCACTTCCGCCAACATCAACAGGCCGCGCAAGGAAAGGACGGAGCTGTCGCAAATGCCCTGCGGGTTTATGAGCGTTGGCTCAGAAGCGGCATTGAGCGCGCGGATGACTGCATTGCCGTAGTTGCGAATGAAAATCGCGGCAGAACGCCCGGTGGAATGGTGACCAATCACCTCTTCCATTTCCAGCACAGTGGTTTTGGCGTGCTCAGCCAGCTGTGAGGCAGCGCTGATGCCGGCAATGCCGCCGCCGATAACCAGAAAATCGCAGTGCTGTGTCATGGAGAGCCTCACAAAGGGATAAATCAGAAAGCTGATATATCTCCTATTTGGTGAGGCGATGCGAGGGAAAACCGATCTTACGCACCCTTATATTGTCCCTGATACAATTGCTGAGGCCTGCGCACTGCCAGAGGTAAGGCCATCTTGAATATTGGTCAGCCAATTATTTTAAGAGGGAATCTGCGCTGAATTTCCGAATCTCACGGGCTATCAGTGTGGCGAGAGGCGGACTGTCTACATCATTTGGTCGACCTATTTATAGAATTTCTCGAAATCTAAGTACGTATTGGTCGGCAATTTCCAGATGGATTACAACGGGTGTTTGATAATTGATCTGTAAATAATATGAATGATTTCTAAGCTTTATGAAGTTGTATGTGATGTATATGAGCGATTTGGTGCCTGGGATAGCTTTAATATAGCAACAAATACATAAACAACATAGGTCGCATAGAAAGGCTATAGTTTATGTGATCCATGTCATCTTTATTCTATTTAAAATCCCAAGTTTGTCAGAAGCGCGACCAATTGTCAGTGCCAACACCTAGAATTGATATTTTGGTTGACCTTTTAATGAAATTGGTCAGAAATACCAGCAAGAGATGTTGCCGAGGGGAAGTTCGGTCTCATTTCGTAATTCGGGAATTCCGTACCAGATGCTTCTTGTCTGTGTACTTCAAGGGAGAATTTAGAAGAATGTTCCGCAAGTCTCATTTAATTGGTGCTGTGCTTACATCTGCTCTTATGGTGGGCGCTACTGTTGCAGAAGCAAAGACCTTGAAAGTCAGCCACAACCTGCCGACTGACAATCCGGCACATATCTCTCTGGAGTTCATGGCAAAGCGTGTGAAAGAGCTTTCCGGCGGCGATGTTAAAATGCGCATCTTCGCAAACGCTCAGCTTGGCACACAGCGTGAATCCGTTGAACTGATGCAGAACGGTCTTCTGGACATGGCCCGTTCCAATGCAGCAGAAATGGAAGCCTTTGAAGAGTCTTACTCCGCGTTGACCCTCCCTTACATCTTTGAGAGCGAAGAGCACTATTACAAAGTGCTGACCTCAGATGTTGCTGAAGACGTCTTCATGGCTTCCAAAGACAAAGGCTTTGTTGGTCTGGCATTCATGGTAGACGGCTCCCGCTCGTTCTACGCCAACAAAGCGATCAACAGCCCGGCTGATCTGAAGGGTATGAAGATCCGCGTGCAGCCATCACCATCCGCAATCCAGATGGTAGAACTGCTCGGCGGTGCGCCAACCCCAATCTCCTTCGGCGAGCTGTACTCTGCTCTGCAGCAGGGCGTGGTTGATGGTGCTGAAAACAACCCGCAGGCTCTGGTTGATGTGCGTCACGGTGAAGTTGCAAAAGTCTACTCCCGTGATGAACACACCATGATCCCAGGCGTTCTGATGGTCTCCACCAAAGTGTGGGATGGTCTGGAAGCGGACAGCCAGAAAGCGCTGAAAACAGCGGCGCGTGAGATGATGGACTTCCACCGCGATCTTTACAGCAAGCAGACCCTTGAAGCGATTGAAGCCGCAAAAACCAAGCTTGAAGTGAAGTTTGTGGAAGTTGAAAAAGGCCCATTCATCAGCGCAGTTCTGCCAATGCATGACGCGCTTGCAGAAAAGTCACCTAAACTGGCTGATCTGGTTGCGCGCATCAAAGGCCTAGCAAAATAAGCAAAACACTCTCCGGGCAATGAACTTAAAACCCCGTCTCATCTGAGGCGGGGTTTTTGTGTTCTGAGGGGCTTAATCCGGATCCACCTTGATGCCCAGCCCCTGCAGCAGCAGATGTTGCTGGTTGGCGGAGATCATCATGCCGCGGTAGCCGCGCAGGCTGGTGAGGAACATGGCACCCAGGTTAGCGCCTCTCAAATCTGCGTAGGTGAGATCCAGATCATCGGTTTCAGCATCAGAAAGCGTGGTGCGTTTCAGGTCTGCATTGGTGAGGTTGGTGTTGGTCAGATTGCTGCTGGTCAGATCGCAATCCGTCATGATGCACTCTTCCAGATCAAGGTCAGATAGCGTTGCGTAGTTCAGCTGGCAATCCGTGAAAGTCGCGCGGGTTTTCAAAGCGCGTTTGCCCGCAACCTTGCCAAAATCACACCCCTCCAGTGAAGCGCCGGTCAAACGGGAGTTCTGGAAGGTGATGCAGAACATTTGCGAATAGGGAAAGGTGGTGAGGCGCAGGTCGCAGTTGTGAAACTCCACATTGCTCAGGTCTGCATGGCGAAAGCAGCCGCCTGCCCGCGTATCGGCGTAGTAAAAGCTGCAGTTTTCAAACTTGGCGTCGCGCAGATCGCAGCTTTTGAACGTGCAGGCCGGGAACTGCGTGTCTTTCCACCTGCTTTCGCGGAAATCGATCCCGTTAAAGTCACTGCCCGGCTCAAAGCTGCAGTTGTGAAACGCCACCTCGCGCAGGTCCTTCCCCTCCAGCCACGAGGCGTCCAGCTCTGCATCCTCAATTGGTTTACCAGACTGCAAAAGCGCAGAGAATGTGTTGAAGGTCAGAGCTTCGGAAATATCTGAGGAGGTCATAGGAGCACCGTGATGAACAAGGAGACAGCCACTCTGCCATGGGCGATGACAGCGTTCAATCCAGTGGCTTCAATTTAGCAAGAAAAGACCGGCGTCGCCTTTTGAAATATGGAAGGCTAAGCCGGTTAGGCAATAATTTGTAACAATACAGGCGGCTTATTTCCCAAGCAAACAAACCACCAAACAGCAAACTTAAGGACCGAATTGCGGCTGAAGGTGTGCCTTCTGTGCCAAGGCTGCCCCCGAAAACCTGTGCTCCCGACGCCTCTTGTTTGCTGAGTTAAATTTACTCAGAATTTTCCGAGGCGACTTGATGCAATTGCACTAATTTTCTGCAGAAAAACATAAAACTCTAAAATTCAAGGGTAACGCTCTGATATATCTAATGAAAATATCAGATTATTTTTCTCGCCTATATGTCAGATGCATGAAAATGAGAGGGTGTGTTCAAGGCACTGAGGGAAATCCCTGAATGAGAATGTATCAGGCCTGCCAGGGGTAGCGGGAGAGTGTCGTCATCACCAGCCGGACGATCTCCGTTTGTGAGCCAACGTCCAGTCGTCTTGAAACGTTTGCTATATGGTTCCGCGCTGTATTGTAAGAAATGCCGAGCAGATCAGCCGCGTCTCGCGTGGACGCACCGTTGGTCAGCGCCTTCACAACCTCGGTTTCCTTCGGAGTCAGATTCAGCAGATGGCTGATCATCTTATCGGGCACATCGGCAAAATCGGTCGGATCAAACACCATGAGAAGACAGAATTTTGGTCTGGCCAAAAACTGCGAAAGATAGTCAGGTGCGTCCTTCTGGGTCTCGATGGGCTGAATGAAGACCAGCGTGTTCGGACCGAACTCATTGCGGATGATGACCGGTGACGGCAGCGTGTTGGTGTAAATGCTCTGCTTGATGGCGCTTTCCAGCGCTGTTGCTTCATCCAGTGCCTTGGCGGAAACGCGCATATAGCGGCCAAGCTGCAGGTTGGTGTGCTTGCTCAGCAGCCGCTCTGCCCGGCCGTTCATCACCTGCACGCAGCAGTGCTCATCCACCACCAGCGCGCTAAAGGGCATCTGCTCCAGCCAGAACTTGCCCAGATCCTTTGTCGGCGCCACCGCTTCGCGCATGCGGCGCTGCAATGCGAGCTGAAATGCGTTGCGGAAGTAAGGCTGCAGGAACTTCACTTCCTCATAGAGCTGATCTTCGTCCTTCTCACTCACACCATCCGGCAGACAGATGTTCACATAAGAACACAGACCATCCTGCCGATCGATCATCAGAGTGATGGCACGGTCGATGTTGTTGTTGGCTTCAATGAACGTGCCAACATAATCCGGATGCACATCTTCCTTGCGAAAATGACGATGCGGGCGCACAGGGCCTTCAATATCCACGCTGCGGAACACGGCTGGTAGCGGATTGAAGTGAGCCACCGGGTCAAACGTGGAATGGAATGTGTGGCCCACGTTGAGCACCTTGCGATAGTCGTAGTGACTGTCCACCAGGCTCTGTACGTTGATGGCAAAGGGAAATTCTGAGTACTTTGTCTGCAGTTGCTTCAACGCGTTTTCAAGCGGCTCTTCATTCATGAAGGTCCGGAAAATATCGCTGATACTCTGGTCCAGAAGCGGTGTCATATCTGGTTGTCTGCAATTGGGCTCGATGTGAAAGGGTCAAATCGGCAATCAAAGATCTCTAATAAAGAAACCGCTTAAGTATTGAGCTGGCTGACTGGTTAAATCAAGTAAGTTGACTGTTTGATCAAAAAAGAAATTGACGTTGCGATATATCAGCAACAGTGCATAAGTATATATTAGGGGATGCTGATAGTCTGATTGCATATGAAATGAAAAAGGCCCGGATAGTGCCGGGCCTTCTTGAGAAGCGATTAAAAGCGGGGACGCGTGACAATGCCCCAATACCTGCCGGTGAACAGGCCAAAGGCGCCCACCCAGCACAGCGCGGAAACGCCAAGCACCACGAAGTAGCCTTCCGGATAAAGCAGGATGCCGAACACCCGCACCGCAGCGCTGGCGACGATGAGATAGTAGATGGCGATCTCCACCCATGTTGGTACCAGTGGCCGACCGGAGTGACCCAGCGCACTGCGGGTCATCATGGCCAGCATCATGCCAGCCATGGAGCCAACGGTGATGGCATGCACTGCCAGCACCTGATCCCACGGCATGTCCAGCAGAGCCCCTGCCCGCAGAAGCAAGGCGATTGGTAACCAGGCGTAAGACACAGGCAGGATCCAGAGGATCGGCTTGCCCCAGGTGATCTGCGGCTGCCACAGCCCCATTTTGAAGAAGTGCAAACCGGCCAGAACCAGAAGGCCAACAGCGCGTACAGTCGCGGCTTCATACGTCAGGCCGTAATAGATATCGCTGACCAGCAGCAGCACCATGCCAAGGCCGATGATGTCTTCCAGACGCTGACTGCGCACGGCACGTCTTACGCCCAGAGCGTTGTTGGTGAACAGCGGAATGATGCGGCCACCGATCACTGTGATGAAGATCGCAAAGACATCCACGGCCCACAGGAACACATCCGCGCCATCATAGCTGATCATATCCAGCGCAATGGCGTGGAACAGTCCGTTGCCAACTGCGAGGACCAGCAGCAAGGCAACAGTGAAATAGTTGCGCGTGTTTTTCGCCTGATATAGCGGAATGGCTATGCCGAGTGCGGCAAGAGGCAGGAAGAGAAGGTCAATGATCTGACCGAGGGAGCCAAGCGGGCCACTGCCGACAAACAACAGAATTCGTGCTGCCAGCCACATGCCCAGCAATCCACCCAGCACAAGGCCGTTGGGCGTTTTCCGCCCCGTCCAGTTTTGCACGGCGGTGTAAAGAAAGCCGATGAGAATGGCGACGGCAAAGCCGAAGATCAGCTCATGGGAATGCCAAAGCACACCGTCCAGCGGGCCGTTGATGTCTACAAACCCGATGATAGAGGCCACCCACAGCGGAACGCTGATGGCTGCATAGGCCGCGCCGGCAATATAAAACGGACGAAAGCCGAGGGATAAAAAAGCTTCCCAGGAAAAGGCAAGTTTAGCGCCGGGAAGGTTCGGCATGGTATGAGTTTGCTGCATGTCTTCGGTCTCGGTCGGCGAAGGCTTGGCCCCGCTCATTTTTATCTTCGTACAGAAGGCACATTCGACCAGTGTGATGGAGTGAGGTCGAACTTCCCCAATTAACACCCCTTATAAACATGAATGTAATATTCATATTTGTGCAATGTCAAATAATTCTAAAATAGCTTGTCAGACGCGCGATACCTGCCATGCGCTGTGCGCAGGTTTTAAACCCTGGCAACAATCTCTAATCAGTTGCGGGTAAAGTGAAATGTGAGGGATGACTGCCGGATTTTCGCCGTGTTCTGCCACAACTCTGAGTGCAATCAGGGGTAGGATGCAGGTGTGATTCCGTGCAGGTGCTGCAAGCAGAACGAACAGACTATGTATTTGTAGGATCTAACAAGACCTACACGATGCTTTTCACCTTCTCGCTTCTGGCGCATCTGTTTGCCTTCTGGCTGCTGGCCATGTCCAACCTACCCCGTGGGTTTCGTGCCCGGCCCGTCAAAAGCATTGGTGTCGAACTCATCGGCACGGCCCAGTTTGAAAAGCTGTTCGCCCCGCCTGTTGTTGAGGAGCCGCCTACGGCCTCCCTCTCCCCTGCTCCAATCGTGGAGGACAAACCGCAGGAGCTGCCACCGCCCGTGGTGCGGGAGGAGCCAGTCAAAGGCCCTCAACCGGTGATCGCCGACAACTTCCAGCTTGGCCGCCTGCTGGAAGCACCGGAGAACAAGGAACTGAAAGAGTCTCTGGTTCTGTTCGACCCATCAGATCAGCGTGAACAGCTGTGTAATCTGGAAGTGATGGAGCAGATCCATCTCTGGAACGAGAGCTTCAACCCGGAACGCGTGGTCGCCTTCGCCTACAAAGACCCGGTGGTCTTCGGCGACACCGTCACCGCAGAAGGCGCCGCTTTCCGCAGCAAAGGCGAATGGTACCACCTCACCTATAAATGCACCTGGAACCCCACCACAAACCTCGTCACCGCCCTGGAATTCCTAAGCGGCGACCTGATCCCCCACAGCGAATGGGAAGACCACTTCCTGTTTGCTCAGTAGGATTAGTTGGTGTCGCGTACGGCGCGGACGGCGAGGGAGTAGCCTTGGCTGTGAAAGTCGAGGGCGTAGCTTTTGAAGTCCAGATAGTAGTACATGCGCGTCAGGTCTTCATCTTGCGTTGTTGACCAGAAGTGCGCGGATTCTCTGAAGATTGGTAGTCTCAGATCCGGGAACAGCGTGCGAAGCTCTTTCCTGTTGGCACAGGTTGAGTAGAGCAGGCTGAAGAGTTCCTGAATGGTTGGCAGACGCCAGCCATTCTTATTGTCCTCAAAGCGCAGCACGGCTTGATCCTGCGAGATCAGCAGTGGTTCGCCATAACAGCGGCGCTTCTTTGAATCCCATCGGGTGCCCTCTGCACAACGCTTCCATTCCAATGGCTGGTCCAGCTGCTTCACAAAGGGGCCACTTACAGAGAACCTATCGCGGATATGAGGTTTGTTGCTGCAATCGACTTCGGCAAGTGTTGGGGCTGGCAAACTAAGAGCAAAAAGGGTGGCAAACCCGGCCAGTGAAAATGGTCGTTTCGTCATTATTATTGGTCGCAAAGTGCTTTAAAGAAATCCGCCTAATATTTCTCAGGCTGGGCTCTGAGTGTTAAGCGTTTAATCTACAATAATCCTGCGCGCTATTAGTCTTGTTTTTCTTTGATCTTCAACCCCCTTGCTTACACTTTTCTGTGTATGCGGCGGGGATGAAAGAAGCCTTTGAGCCACTTGCTTTTTACTGCAGCTGCAAGTGTTTGTTTTGTATGACTATTACATCTTTAGATTGCAAATCATGATGCTGCAAAATTTATTAGATTGAGAAAGAAAAATCGGGAAAACACCTATCCGAAACATATCGAAAGCCGTTTTTAGCCGAGTCAAAAGCCCGAAAATGACAGTACAAGCCTCAATGCAAGGGAATCCCTTGGTAAGGTCATCTGGGAAATGAAGGTATCGCGGGCCTAAAAGTGCGCTGTGAAGCTCTGAGCGAAACCTGCTGGCAGAACACTACGCAGTGCGCCTTTAGGGAGAGGTTTACTTGCTGTCGCGCACGGCGCGAACGGCGAGAGAGTAGCCTTGGCTGTGAAAGTCGAGGGCGTAGGTGACGAAATCCAGATAGTAGTACATGCCTTCCAGCTTTCGATCACCCGTGGCAGACCAGAAGTCGGCATAGTCGATGAATGCAGGTGTTGCGAGGTCTGGAAAGATGGCGTGAAGCTCTTCTTTTTCAGCGCATGTGGAATCCAGAAGACCGTAGAGTTCGCGAATAGTCGGGAGGCGCCATCCTTCTGCGTTATCAGTAAAGTGGGAAGCGGCCACATCCTGAGTGAGTTCCAGCGGCTCGCCGGTACAGGTTTGTGCCTCGCTTTCCCATGCCATGCCTTCAGCACATCGCTTCCATTCCAAAGCATATCCGGTCTGCTTGACCAAAGCGCCGTTGACAGTGAACCGTTCTTGCAACGGTGGTTTGTTGGTGCAGTCCAGTTGGGCATGGGCTGGAAGAGCTGTGAGGCTGCCGAGTAAAGTGGCGGCGATGAGAGAAAGGCCTGTCTTTTTCATTCTGTAATGTCGCAAAGTGTTTTCTAAAAAAATGGATTCGTTGTTTGAATGATGAAGTAGGCTTCTCTGACGAGAAATAATGTTGTGTTTGTGGCGTGGCAGGATCTTTGATGATTAAACTGTGCATGCTGCAAGGAAGGGACGGTCGTCTTTCTCTGATTGGAGAAATGGAGCGCACTCACCTCATATCGGAAGCCTGCCGAATTCTGTTTTATGAATTTACATGCCGGGATGACCAACCCATACCTCTATAGGACGGGTCATCGGCGCAAGAGATTTTGCGAGACTATATATGAGCTACGAAGATCACTATGAGATCCTGCTGGCTGAACATTATACATGGATGTTCCGCATGCCTTTTGATGAAAAGGTTGCTGAGCAACGGGCGCTGCTGAAACGGGCTGGTCTCAGTCAGGGTCAAACCGCGATTGATCTTGGTGCTGGCTCCGGCTTTCAATCCATGGCGCTGGTGCAAATGGGGTTTGAGCACGTGACTGCCGTTGACACCTCGCCTCACCTGCTGAAGGAGCTGCAACAGCGGGACCATGGAGATCGGATCACCTGTTTGCGAGAAGACATCCGCAATGTTTCAGCGATTATTTCAGTACCTGTCGATGCTGCGCTGTGTATGGGCGACACGCTCACCCATCTGGGCAGTGTGACCGAAGTAGAGAAACTAATTGCAGATCTGGCTGGTGGCCTGAAACCCGGTGGCAAACTGGTGTTCTCCTGGCGCGATCTGAGTAATGTGCCGACGGGTGTAAATCGGTTCATTCCAGTGAACAGTGATGAAGACCGCATCATGATGTGCTTTCTGGAAGATCAGGAGCAACACGTGATGGTGCATGATCTCATCCATGTGCGCACCAACGACGGCTGGCAGTTGAAACGCAGTGCTTATCCAAAAATCAAACTCTCTGCTGATGATGTGCGGCGAGCCTTCGCGGCACACGGGCTTGAGGTGGAAAGCGATTTTGTGGAGCGAGGCATGATCGTGATGACGGCGCATAAAGCGCTGTAACGCTCGCACTACCAAGAAGAGCGGATTGGGGCCGCTCTTCTTGTGTCTCCGTCTTAACAGCAAGCGCCTGTTTTACAGACATCTTCCTTTGGAGAGTCACAGCACTTCCCGGAGCCCAGATAAGTCTGGTCGGAGAGGTAGAAGTTGACGAACAGCTCTTCAAAGTCTTCTGAAACGGACTTTTCTGCCAGACCTGTTGCCAGCAGACGTTTCTGCCATGCCTTCACAGAGGGGAAATTCTTCACGAAATCATAGCCCGCATGGCGCTGGATGATGTCTGCCCGGTGAAGCAGAGGCAGCCATGCCATATCCACGTTGCCGGGCTGAGGGCCGAAGAAGAACCCCTCCCCCGAGATCTGCTTTTCGGCTTTGGCAAACAGGGCATTCAGCTTTTCAGCGCGTTCTTCCAGTGTGGCCCTGTCATGACTGCGCATGGTGCTGCACTGAACCAGATAGTTCTTGGCGGCTTGATAGCTCCACGCCCGCTCAATCGCCTTTTGCTCTGGTGAAAGCGCAGGATGCAGCGGCGGTGCGATTTCGTCGATGTACTCGACAATGGCATCTGACTCAAAGAGCGCTGTACCGTTTTCGGTGATCAGCACAGGCACTTGTCCATTGGGGGAGATTTCCAGGAACCAGTCGGGCTTGTCTTTCAGGCTGATGTAGTCGATTTGATAGGGCATCTGCTTGGCTTCCAGCATGGCAGTGACGCGCTGGACAAACGGGCAGATTTTATAGCTGATGATCTTGAGCATCTTTGTATCCTCGTTGTGTTTCGCCTGTTAGACGGACGAGGACGAGAAAAGACGAAAGAAAATCTAGCAATTCTTACAGCTATCTGATTTTTCTTGATAATCTGCGACGCGGCCTTCGGTGTCCAACGTCATCTTGCAGCAATCCTCATAGAGTTTACGCATCTGACCGCGGCTCTTTTGCACCCGGGACTTCAGCGTGGAGTAGCTGATGCCCATCTCTGCGGCCAGATCCTTCTGCGAGATTCCCTCCAGATCAATACGGGTCAGCAGCTCGGCACTGTCATAAGGCAATGAGGCGATGAACGGGCGGATGCACACAGCCAGATCCTGCTCGATGCTGGCGGCATCCTGCTTGTGCCAATCCTCAGCGGCGGAGGTGTCACTGCGTGTGGCGTTCTTGCGGTAATGGTCGATGATGGCATTGTTGGCGACCTGAAACAGCCAGGACTTGAGCGCGGTCTGGTCTTTTAGCTCACCGCGTTTCTCAAAAGTCTTGATTAAAATGTCCTGCAGAAGATCGTCCACATCCGCCGGATTGCTCAGCTTGGAATGCAAAAACGCTTTGAGCGCCGCGCGATACTCCTGCCAGATCTTTTCCAGTGTCATGTCCATTCCCCGCATCTGTTCTGGCCGCAGACGTGGGAGGTGAAACACACTCTGTCAAGGCAAGAGCCCGCAAATGGTTATATTCGCAGGCTCTTTCCGGTTTTGAACGTGAAGGGCGCGTTAAGCGACAGGTTCCCAAAGTTCAATGGGATTGCCTTCCGGATCATGAATTCTGGCAAAGCGGCCAATACCATCCATGGCTTGCTCCTGAGAGATCTCAATAGAAGCCTCACGAAGCTGGTTGAGCATCCTGTCCAAATCAGCCACGCGGAAGTTGAGCATGAAGTTGTTCTGTGGCGGAAAGTAATCCGTGTCCTCAGCGAAGGGTGAAAACACGGTGACGCCTTCATTCGACACCCAAGGCGTCATTTCCATATTTGTCGGCGCCAGATTGATGCCCAAGTGTTGCTCGTACCACTGAGCTATGGCCGCAGGATCTTTCGCTCTGAAGAAGACACCGCCAATACCCGTTACTTTTTCCATGTTGTTCCCCCCAACGATATTAGTGCGCCCATACTCATCAATTGCTCAGAGCTTCGCAAGGCATAAGCGTCCTGAGCTGAGGGGGAACTGAGATCTGAGAGGATTTCAGCAGAGCCAGAAAGGAGAACCATCAGGCTCCGCTGAGTTTTAAGCTTAAGCTGCGTCTTCTCCCACATCCCACGTTTCTGCAGCGCGTAGGGTTGCGGAGAGGCGGGTGAGTTTTTCGTTCATGCTCAGCGGTTTTTCTGGCAGGCCAACGCGGCTGGCGGCACCAAACTCAGTTGCAGGCTCGCGGAACAGGATGCCGAGGACGGTTGGTTCACTGTCTTTTTCGCCCAGCTCTGCCAGAGCAACAGCCAGTGCGTGGTTGGTCTCATCATGCACCAGCAGATCTGCTTCCGTGCAGCCGCCCTCTTCCAGTGAAACGACTTCCAGTCCAAAGCCACCTGCTTTTGCGCGGATGCCTTTGTCTTTATTAACGCCAAATACCATGGGCTGACCATGTTCCACCACGATGGTGTGGTCTGGCCCCTGCTTTTTGTCCTTCAGGTGATCAAACACACCGTCGTTGAAGATCACGCAGTTCTGCAGCACTTCCACAAAGGCTGTGCCATCAAACGCGCGGGCAGCTTCCAGAATAGGACCAAGCACTTTGGCCTGCGTATCAATGCTGCGCGCGATGAACTTGGAGCCAGCGCCAATAGCGAAACGGGCCGGATTGAGCGGCATTTCCACTGTACCACCCGGAGAGCTCGGCGTGCGTACGCCCTTCTGGGAGGTTGGCGAATACTGGCCCTTGGTCAGGCCGTAGATCTGGTTGTTGAACAGAACGATCTGCATATCCAGATTTCGGCGCAGGGCATGGAGCAGATGGTTGCCGCCGATGGATAGGCCGTCACCATCACCAGTGAACACCCAAACATCCAGTTCCGGATTGGCCAGCTTGGCACCGGAGGCAATGGCAGGTGCGCGGCCATGGATCGTATGGAAGCCATAGGTTGCCATGTAATATGGCAAGCGGGAGGAGCAACCGATACCGGAAACACACAAAGTGTCCTCCAGCTTTGCGCCCGTATCTGCCAGCATCTTGTGCAGGCTTTTCAAAACAGCGTAGTCGCCGCAACCGGGGCACCAGCGAACATCAAGGGAGCTGGCGAAATCTTTTGGTTTCAGATCAGTCATGATTAAGCTCCCAGCGCATCGTCGATGATTTTTGCAATTTCGCGAACGAGGAACGGACGTCCCTTCACGCAGGAAACGCTCTCAACCGGAATATCCATCTGGCTGCGCAGCACCGTTGCAAGCTGCCCGTTGTTCATTTCCGGAATGATCACCCGGTCGAAGCCGGAGAGCAGCTGTTCCAGATTAGGCGGAAGCGGCCAGAGATGGCGCAGGTGAATGTGAGAGACGGATTTGCCTTCCAGCTCCGCCCGGCGGGCCGCCACGCGGATTGGCCCCCAGCTGGAGCCCCATCCCAGCAAAGCCAGTTTGCCGGTGGTCTTGCCAGATTCTACATGCTGCAGCGGAATGCTCTTGGCAATCGCCTCCAGCTTCTGCGCGCGGATCTGGGTCATGAGCTGGTGGTTTTCACCGTCATAAGAGATGTTGCCACTGCCCGCCTGCTTCTCCAGCCCGCCAATGCGGTGCATCAGCTCAGCCGTGCCGGGCACAGCCCATGGGCGGGCCATGGTTTCTGGGTCATGGTCATACGGCAGGAACCCGTTCGGGTCCTTAACCTGCTCAACGGGGAACGGTTCATAAGCCGGATCGCTGAAGTCCGGCAGTTTCCACGGGGCACTGGCGTTGGCGATGTAGCCATCAGTCAGCACCATAAGTGGGGTCATATGTTTGGTGGCAAGCTTGGCTGCTTCCACGCCCATGTCAAAACACTCCCCCGGATGGGCGGGCGCAATAACGGGCAGCGGTGCGTCACCGTTGCGACCCCAGATGGCCTGAAACAGATCTGATTGTTCCGTCTTGGTTGGCAAACCGGTGGAAGGCCCGCCGCGTTGCACATTCACGATCACCAGTGGCAGCTCAGTCATGATGGCAAGGCCAATGGCCTCTGTCTTCAGTGCAATACCCGGACCGGAAGAACCGGTCACACCCAGATGACCAGCGTAAGACGCACCGATAGCGGCGCAGATGGCGGCAATCTCATCTTCTGCCTGAAACGAAATCGCACCCAGCTCTTTCAGCTTTGCCATGGTGTGCAGCAAGGGAGAGGCCGGGGTGATTGGGTAGGAGCCATAAAACAGCTCAAGATTGGCAAGAGTAGCACCGGCATAGAGACCATAAGCCATGCCCTCGTTGCCATTAATGGAGCGGTACTCCCCTTCCATCAGAGGAGCGGGCTGAATGCGGTAACGGGAGACATCCGGCGGCAGATTTGCGACCTCGCCATAAAGATGGCCTGCCTGCAGAGCCATGATGTTGGCTTTGGCGACCTCTGGCTTTTTGTGGAACTTCTGTTCGATCCAATGCTCAACATCTGCGGTGGAACGCTCAAACAGCCAAAGCACGAGGCCTAGGGTCCACATGTTCTTGCAGCGGCGGGCATCCTTGGCAGAAAGTCCGGTTTCCTTTAATGCCTTTTCTGTATTGCTGGTGATCTCCAGCGGCAGAACACGGAAGCTGGTGAGAGAGCCATCTTCAAGCGGGTTGCCGGAAAAGCCCGCCTTGGCGATAGCCCGCTCGGTAAACGCATCCATATCGATGATGAGCAGGCCGTTCTGCTTCACACCTTCCAGATATTTGCGCAGGGCAGCCGGGTTCAGCGCCACAAGCGCATCGGTCTCATCGCCGAATGTATCAACTTCCGTGTGGCCGATGTTGAGGGAATAAGCTGAGACGCCATAGATTGTGCCGCTTGGGGCACGGATGTCCGCTGGAAAGTCAGGAAAGGTTGCAATGTCATTGCCAAATCTGGCCGCGCTTTCGGCCAGCCGCGTGCCCGTCATCTGAATGCCGTCGCCCGAGTCTCCTGCAAAGCGGACGCGCACATAGTCGACCTCCGGCTGCTGGGAGACGGGAAGCTCGTGCATTGCAGTGCTGTGTTCCAGTCCGTTTTGCATAATCAGCTCCAAAATACTGGCAGCTGCGGCGGCAGGAATCTTTATTGTTCTTGTTGTCCTTCGGGACTTTGCCAATCAGCTGAGCCAGAATACCCACTTCTCTGTGGCTTTTTGTAGCCTGTAATAGCGCGAATGCAGTTGCGACCCGTTAACGCAGCCCGCCAGTAATTGGTCGAACAGCCCTCCGTAACTGTACCAGGTGCAGCGTGGAGGCTGATGAAAAATTGGCGTCATTTGCGAGTCATTTGGCGCGATATGGCTTTGTGTAACTCCTAGGTGATCCCTAGTTTGAAAGGGACAAAGAACAACAAGTGAGGTCTCTCGCAAAGAGGCTTCACACAGGGTTTCAGGAGTTTCTCATGTCCAACACAATCCTTATCACTGGCGCATCTTCCGGTATCGGCAAATCCACGGCAAAGTACTTCCACGGCAAAGGCTGGAACATCATCGCCACCATGCGCCAGCCGGAAAAAGAAGAAGAGCTGACCAAACTCGACAACACTCTCGTCACACGTCTGGATGTGACCGATGAAGCGTCCATTGAAGCTGCTGTTGCAGAAGGTATCGCGCGTTTTGGCAAGATTGACGTGCTGCTCAACAACGCAGGATACGGTGCCTATGGTCCGCTGGAAGCGTTTTCTATGGACAAAATCCGCCGCCAGTTTGAAACCAACGTGATTGGTCTGATTGCCGTGACCAAGGGTGTTCTGCCACACCTGCGCGCCAACAAGTCTGGCACCATCGTCAACATCTCATCCATTGGCGGTCAGATGACTTTCCCACTTGGTGCGCTCTACCACGGCACCAAGTTCGCTGTTGAAGGGATCTCTGAAGCGCTGCACTACGAGCTGGAAGCTGCTGGTATCAAAATGAAGATCGTAGAGCCGGGCATGATCCGGACCGACTTCGCGGGCCGTTCCTTCGACTTCACTAATGATGAAAGCCTGACGGAATACCAGGGCGTAGTGCAGGCCTTTTTCGGTGCAATGAGCGGCGACATGCCGTCCTCTGACCCGATCGTGGTCGCAGAAGTCATCTACACCGCCGTCACCGATGGCACCGACACCCTGCGCTACCGCGCCGGCCCCGACGCCGTCCAATTCCTCGACAACCGCAAAGCCCTCGATGATGCCACCTTCATAAACGGTCTGAAGGAGCAGCTGGGGCTGTAGGCTCAGCAAGTTCAGAGTTCAATGAGATTGGAAGGCAGGAGATGGAGATGCATCTTCTGCCTTTTTTGATGAAGTTCTTGAGGATCACAGGTCAGCCACGCGAAAGATAGTCGTGGCTCTTAACGGGCAATGGGTGTAGGTTTGCTGCACTGTTTTTCTTTATTACTTGCTTCCTCAGGTTTCCATGGAACTCATTGTTATTGTCGTTACTGGCATTTTTCTGGCCGTCGCCTTCGCGTTTTACAACCGCCTGTCAGATATCACAGTCAAGCTCACCTTTCTGAACACGCAGATGAAAGAGCTTCACAAAAGCATGGCGCGAATATCTACTTTAGCTCAGATGCGTTTTTGTGAGTATTGAACATTCCCACAAGTATCCTAAACGAACTATTCGCGTGAACACGAAGCACTCTCAATCTTAGCGTCAGGTCAAGGTTTGGGTGCAGCGGAAAGCTGGTCTCTGGAGACACCACAAAAATTCTTCACGTAACCGATCGTGGCATGGGAGTGTACAAGTGATAACCTAACTTCATTTTGTCTATGGTCTATAGGCCGAAGTAAATCTGTTCAGCGTCAGTAGCTACAATGCAGACTGCAAGCTTGAGTCATAGAAGTAAATAAATTTAGAGGATCATTTTTGCCTACAGCACCATCCAACGCTAGCCCAGTCTACTGGGCTAGCGTTGGATGGTGCTGTAGGCAGCCCACTTCACTTACCTAATCCGTTTTGCTTGGATATTAATCAAAAACCAATGCGATCTGATCGACACTCACGCCTTCCTTGATTTCACGTAATCTTGCATAGGTCAGTGCAATGGATACGCCACTCAGACCTGCGCCTAATGCTGAAGGAATAAGGTACGCAAGCGCTGCCATAATCTGACCCGAACCAATTGTGAGACTCGCAGCGAAACCTGCAATAAAGTTGAAAATTGCAACGATGATACCAATCAGAATCACTACCCCGAGGATTGGCCAACGGTAGTTTTTAGTCAGATTTATGCTTCTTCCAAGGCCACCGAAGCCTACCCGTTCGATCACGACAGCCGGGGCGATCATAGAAAATACAGCATACGCCCAAAGGCCGGGAATGATCAGCGCAAGGGTCGCGATCCCTATTACTAAACCAGCTATCGTTGAAAGAATGGCAATTGGAATAGCTGCCCGAATGGCTGATGCAACGTAGCGGCCGAGTTGGATTGTCCGCCCAAGCTTTGCATCATAAGCCAGCTGAACAAGCAGTGCGGTCACCAAGCTATAAAAAGAAACTTGTAATACTATCGCTATTCCCCAAGCCCCTAATCCGATTGAAGAACTGAACTCAGGTGTGCCCGTACCCAATGCCGCATCGAATCCGATTAGTGTGCTGCTGACGAGTAGACTCAGCAGGATGGGGACAAAGGCCATGAGGGCGATCGGTATGAGGTGTTTAAAGAAGATTGAAAAGCTATCTCCAATGATAGTGCCGACGCCCAGAGCCATCCGGTCATCAATATCTGCTGAAATAGTCATGCTTATCCTTCAGATTTGTTCTGCACATGCCGTTAAGGAGTCTGTGGCTTAATTTGTGCTCGTATAGATTTAAATATGCAATTATTTAAACTTTAGAGGGTGGAATGCAAGCTTATTGCGCAGAAAGTAGAAGGTATTTACAATATTATTGCCTCAGGTCTGAATGACTTCAGCGGCATAGTTTTTGTCTTTACGCCGCTCTCCAAACAGCTGACGTTGTTCCAAATGTGCACGTTGCGCATTATAGAACGCTCGCAAAAACTCAAGCCTGTTTTCTTCGGGCACTTTGTTTGCATAATCAATTTTTCGCCGGATCTTCTCAACAACAGCTTCAATAGTGGCTCTTTGCCCCCCACGGTTGCTCTCAAGTCCTGTAACCGTTTCCTGCGCACGCAAGAGTGTTTCCAAGGTCTGCAGTTCGAAAGCACCATAGTGTTCAAGCTGATGTGTAAAAAATACAAATTCTTCTTTCTTGGCGATCTGTAGAACGGGTTGCTCTGCTAAGTCCCTAAGCAGCACAGGCACAGGTTGATGGATGACGTGGGTTCCCGCCACCATGTCACCCAACCTTTGCCGGTACCGGTTGCAAACCGGCACCATTAATCCAATGGCAATCCAGCTAAGTGCCAGTCCCGAGGCGAGTGGGGAAGCTGCATCAAGGGATATAAGTAAAGTAGCAGGAAGGAAAATTTCAGCTTCTTTCATAAGGTTGCGTAGAACCAATGAATGAGTACTAAGCGATGTTCCATCGTGTGATACAACTTTAATTTTCATTAGCCGCTTGCCCAAGGTCTGGCCGTTCCAAGCGAGCTCAGACATAACGTAATAGGGCACTCGGATGACGAAGAATATCAAGCTCCCGATTGCTATGAGTGTTTGGGGTGCGCTTAAACCCACGAATGCAACAAGGATCAACAGGCAAACTGCGGCAATCAGAGTAAGTATGATATCAGTAATCTGTGCTGCTAACCGCACTCCCAAGCCTGCCACTTTCAGCTTGATGGGGACCCCCTCCGGCGGCACCAGTTCTCCTACTGGTGGATTGAGCTTTTTACCCTTCCGCAATTGCAGATTCATGATCGTGCCTTTCCGCCCAGGATGAACCAAGCGAGCCAACATAAACCGATCCCCCAGCCTAATGTATAGCGAACGGCGACATCCTGAACGAGTTGTCGCATGAACCCTTCCAGAAATGCCGCAGCAATAAGCATAACCGCAGCTACCAAAGCCAGTTTCGCAGCGTCCCGGCCTGCGTGGTATAATGCTTGTTTGCGAGTTTTATTGCCGGGGAACAGTACTGCGGTGCCCAGCTGTAAACCACCGCCGCACGCGATACATATTGCAGAAATCTCTGTGACCCCATGAATGGATAGCCAGCCCCCCACATCAACTCCTAATCCATGTTCAACATGAAGAGCATAGAATGCGCCCAGTATCAGGCCATTGTAGAATGTTAAAACGATTGCGGGAGCACAGAGGAACACCCCAAGCCCGAAGATAAAAATAGCGATGCGGGTGTTATGCGAGAATAGAGTTGTTGCGAAGGCTCCCAGACCAGAGGTTGATGGGCTATTGTTATAGATAACCTGCCGTAACTCCTCAGTGGTTGAAGAAGGACCGCGACCGCTAGCAAGCTCAGCAGGCATGAACACTTGATACCAGGCCGGGTTTTCCAAATAAAGCTGATAGCCAACCAATACTCCCAAGCCCATGCTCAGAAATCCAATGGCAATAAACAGCCATGATCGGCGTATTGCTTGCGGCGCACTTTGTGAAAAAAACTTACTGAACAGTCCGCCCAGTCGTTCTTGTGGCGCATAGACTGATAGGTAAGCCCGGGCTGTTAGGGCTTCGAGGTAATTCAACAATGCCTGATCTAGCGAAATTTCTCGAGCGATCGCCAAGGAGCTTGTCGCTTGCCGGTAGAGCGCAGCAAGATCGCGGGCTTCAGCAAAATCCATCCGTTGAAGGCCATCGCGCTCTGCCCGAGCTACCAGTTCTTCGAGCCGTAACCAATCGGTTTCGCGTTCCTTCCGGAACCGGGTAGAACGAATGAGATCGGCTTTCGACATCAGATCATCTCCCGTGCCTTGATTTCAAGATAGGTCGAGATCAACCGCCCAGTCACAGTTTCTGGGGTAGCATCTAACACCGTAATACCTAAGCGGGTGAGCCGTTCCAGCACCAACCTTCGTTCATTTATCGCTTGATTTGCAGCTACTAGGACTGCAACCCCGTCCAAGTCTTCGGGTGGTGTCTCTATCAAAGCTTCTATCGCTGGATCGCGGATTGCGACAAAAATCAACAGATGCCGTTTGGACAGAATGGCCAGATTTTCCACCAGCAGTTCAGCTGAAGTGGTGTCAATAAAATCTGTGAATACAATGACCAGACTTCGCTTTGGGGTGCGCGCATTCAGTTCAGTCAGTGCAAGTGTGTGGTTGGTTTCATGCCCTGAGTACGTCTGCTCACTACTCCAGCTGCGCAGTCGGGCAAAAGCCTGTCGTCCTTGCGTCGGTGCAACAAAAGATCTTGGGCGGAGATCATAGGCGTAGTAGCCCACTTGGTCGCCACCAATAGCTGCTGCCCAAGCAACAGCCAGTGCTGAGGTCATAGCATGGTCGACCTTTGGCAAGTTACCAATTTTCTCTCCCATCAGATAGCCAGTGTCTAACGCTAAAATTACGTGGTGATTACGCTCAGCGTGCAGTTCCCGGGATACCAATGATCGGCGTTTGGCTGACCGTTTCCAATCGATGGATTTAACATCCATACCTTGAACGAAATCTCGCAGCTGATGGAATTCTGCTCCTTCGCCAACGGCCCGATTTTCTTTTACACCATAGAGCGCTGATTGCACCTTTGTAGCGATCTCACCCGACTGCACAAGACGGATGTTGGGGACTACTTTTATCTCAAGATCAAAGTCAAGCCGCGGTACGAACTCGAATAGCTTCAACTTCGACGTCCAACACAACCAGATGTGATTAAAGGTCCAAACGCCGCGTCTCACGCCACGGCATTCAATCTCCGCGATGCCAACTCCATTCGCCTGCCTTGCAAAACTGATTTTTGCATCGCCGCTCAGGCCTTCAGGCCAATCCAGCTGTGCCTGAAGGCCAGCAGGCATTCGGGGAATCTCTAGTTTCAGAGTCTGGCTCTCACCAATGAAAATCTCTGAAACCATTTTATAACTTAGCTGTTTCCTATGCGAAAAAGACAGCAACAAATCAGCGGTTGTAAGAACTGCAAGTAGTCCCCAGGGAGCAAATGCGATCCCACGTTGCCCATCGGCAAGGACGATGTTCAGTATCGATACCACTAGCGCAACGCAGGCGGCAAACAGAAGTCGGGGAGAAGGGCGGATCAGCGGGGGGCCTCGATTTGATTGAGAATATTTTCAAGTACCATAGCGGAGCTACGACCTTCGATCTCAGCAGACGGGCCCAGCACAATACGATGTCGCAGAGCTGGAACGAACAATCGTTTGACATCGTCAGGGATAGCAAAATCGCGACCACTCAGTCCTGCCAGCGATCGTGTCGCGGCAGCAAGTGCATCCGCGGCTCGGGTCGACGCGCCAAAGGCGATCTCAGAGCTTTCCCGCGTAGCCCGAACCAGATGCAAGATGTAAGAAAGAATGTCGTCGTCCAGAATAATCCCATCTATCAGCTTCCGACTCTCAGCTAGAGCCTGGGCATCGAGAGCTTTTGCCAAGCCTTCAATTTCCATTCTAGATTCCATTGGCGTGCTGGCATGTTGACGCAATATGGCCAACTCGACGCTCTCGGGTGGGAAGTCGATCACCAACTTGAACAAAAAACGGTCCAGCTGTGCTTCGGGCAGTGGGTAGGTGCCTTGCTGTTCAATCGGATTCTGAGTGGCAACTACGATGAACTCGCGTCCCAGTGAATGATCACTTCCGTCAATGCTAACGGTTCGTTCGTTCATCGCCTGTAGCAGGGCAGCCTGTGTTTTGGGAGGCGCACGGTTTATCTCATCCGCAAGCAAAACTTGGGTGAAGATTGGACCCGGTGTCAGGACAAATTCATTGGTTTGGAAGTTGAAGATCGAAGTGCCAAGAACGTCACCCGGCATTAAGTCGGGCGTGAACTGGATACGTCCGAACTTCAGATCCATAGCGGCAGCAAAACTTCGACCAAGTAAAGTTTTTGCAGTACCCGGTGGGCCTTCCAATAACACGTGACCGCGCGCAAACAACGCGATCAGGAGCATTTCGACCACGTCTTCCTGCCCCAAAACAGTTTTGCCGATCTCGCTTCGAAGAGCATCAGATCGGTTTTGTAAAGTTTCAAGTGTCATGTGTTATCTGTTCCAATAGCGTTTCAAGTTCATCAACATGGTGAATTGCCTCTGTCGGAGAAACTCGCAACGGAAGGTTTTGAATTGCTGTCAGGACGCTCTCCAGCGCAACTGCGTGTTCGGGAAAACGGCGCGTGACATATTCTAAAAACACCTCTGGCTTAGCATAGTGCCGCGAATATGCTGGGCCAAAGAGTGCTGCTGCTGAAGTTACTAGTCGGGCACGGGCATATTCATCAATCAACGCCCCATCCTGATCGCAAAGCCGCATCAGTCTGGCTCGTGCGTAAAATGCCTGCGTCTTGCCGCTGGTGTCAGACACAGACTCATGGCGTATCGGACCATAGCGCAACCAAGAGCGCCAGACGAACAGGACTAATGCTATAAACCCGCCTAGCCAGAGGATGAGAAACGGCGGTTCGAAAAAACGTTTGAGATCAGCCCAGCTTCGTTCGCGGTGTACGCCAGCTTCTGGATCGGTCAACCACACGCTACGGCTGTAATCGATCATCACATTGCGCTCTTTCGCATACTGCTGTAGGTAATCGCTTGCGATTGCGGAGTTATCTGCCATGCGAAGTCCATGATTGTTCAACAGATCAGGATCTGAAAGCACTAGAAACTGCGTATCTTTCGCCTTGTTCTTGCCGCGGTTTACGGAGCATTCACCCAAAACCATTGCATCAGCTGATCCAATGATGGGGGTGCATCCGGGGCTCGTGAACATTTGCGCGGCATAAAGCCGTGCAGAAAATCCTTTGCCACTTTTTGATATATATTTGAAGTCACTAAAGGGACGGCTAGTATTCACAATTTTTGCAGAACTCTGTCCGGTCAGTTTCTGGAGCAACTTTTCCCTCACAGACACTTCGTTCAGCAGAACGGGATGTGCAACCTTGGCCAGACGCATTCCGCTGCGCCATTTTGGCAGAATGACGAGAGTTGGTACCCGGCGGATTTTTTCCAGGATCGCAGACGAGTTGAGATCGTACTCATCTTGCTGGAGTAGCAGGTCTTCCTTGGTTCGTGGTAGGATACGGTTGCTGTCAGGCTTTGTATCGTATAGCGGAATCATCAGCAGACCGAGAGAGTTCTGATTAACTTGCCAACCACCGAAGAAGCTTTGAGTGCTGACGCCTTCGGATGTGAGCCAGATCTGCAACCCATCGAACCCAGAGGGTGAGGCTCTCAGGGACTGCTGCCGCTGCGAAACAGCATAAAATACAACAAAAAGGAGGAGTATCCCAAAGGCAGCAATTGCCATTGTTTCGAGCCGCATACCACTCCGTTTTGCTCCAAGTCCAGAAATGCTCATGCGCGGGCCTCAGACTGCAGCAGCGGCTTTATATCATTGACATGTGATTGAAACTCTTCTTCGCTTACATCCCGTCCGCCGAAATGCACACGCTCACTAGTATGAACAAGACTGCGCAGGGCGCTCATATGGCTTTGATCCCCCGGTAGATGCCGCAATGCTTCGCGTGCTGTCCAGCTGCGTTGAAGTCGCGCTCCATCTGCTGAAATTGCTGCTTCCAGAGCTACCTGAGTAAGTTGAATTAGAGCTTCGCGTCGGTCTTGAAGGCCCAGAATACTCGCTAAACTGCTTGATGTTGATGGTGACAAAGTTCCGCTGCTGTGGGCTATCTTGTTGTAACCTCGTACAGCATTGCCAGCATTCTGGCTCATTGAGACAGAAATATTACCGCCGTAACGGACGAACACATAACCGATTGTCAGCAGTACTCCGGTAGAAACTAAAAAGACAATATTACTGACACTGCCAAGAGACCATTCTACATTCTGATTTGACAGGTCAGGTGGTGCCTTAGGTTCTTGTCGTGTCTCCATCGGAGGTGGCGGGCCGAAGGGATAAAAATAAGCAACATCAGTTTCTATGCTGCGGAACCTGACTTCTTGCAAGTACGCTTTACCACTCTTTCCAACTTCAAACGGTATTTTGGAAGGCTGTTGAGCAGAACTCCAGTGAGGTGTTGTCAAGAAATAAGAAATGAAGAGTAATTGAATAAAACGGAACATATGAATATCGATAGTCAAACACTTCATCACGATCAAATATAATATGATCGTGCAAAATTTTTATACAGATTATGATATGTAGTGTCAAAAATATTTCCCACTTTTGCTATCGAGTTAACGATGCTGGATTAATGCAACAGTAAAGATCGTCGTTGTGCACGACGGTGGTGTCAAACTTCTACTCTACTGTTTAATATTTCTATATTAGGTTGTGTTCAGGACGTTCTCTCTTAAACGAGGTTTCTTGCAGTTTGGACAGGCCGTCCTGTCGGTGTTGGGATCCGCCTAGGTTGGTGCTTGTTTTGTGCAACAGAAGTTTGCTCAAATAGCCATTGCTACGTTTTGAGTTGCGCCCCAGTTTTCCTTTGCCTCTGGAGGAAAATTGCAAAAGCATAAGACAAAGCTAAGTAGAAGGTGATTGCGGAGCATAACTAGAAAATTTTGCTAATGGTTACAACCAGAGCGGTTTCCGCAGGCATATTGACTTAAGCATGGTCTTTGGTTGATGGCAGATCTTACTTCTGTAAGGCCATTTTGGGCAATGACTTGAAGCGCCTCTGAGTTTGCGTGTCTCAACCTTTTAAGGAAGTACTTGAAGAACCGCGATTGGTCCTCAGCGCTGATAACCGTTACTCACTTACCGGAGCTCTTACAGTACTGCCAACGGTAATAGTCACTGCAAGTTAGCTGTTGCCAGCCAGATTAAACTGTCAGTAGTACAGCACATGACTGTTTACTTGAGCATTTGATCCCAAGTCATCCCATCTTGTCCCTAACTATCAGCTTAATGATAGAGGCTCTAATTTGAACAACGTGATGTACTAACGAAGTCTTTCTCTCAAGACACTCCTTTGCCTGCCACAGAACGCTTTTGGATATCTGAACCGAAGCTGCATAACGTGACCCGAAGTTTGGCCGGGGTTCTGCTGATTATGTATGTGGGACTGGAAATCCGCGCTTTCTGGCAAGGCCCGGTTCTGACTGAGTCAGGCGTCGTTCTTGAAGAGCTTTACAGCTACACCGTTGCAATGCTGATCTTCTCGGTCGGCCTGATTGCGTTTGCCTCTGTTAAGCAGCGCAAACGTGTCGGTCAACTTGGGCTCGCCTTTATCATCATGACGTGCCTCAAGGTGTTCTTCATCGATATGTCAGGTCTTTATGGTCTCGCTCGAGCAACCTCATTTATCGGCCTTGGTTTGACGCTGGTTGGCATCGCTTGGGCGAATAAGCGGTTCTTATCGTTTGATACGTCTGACACAAGGGAAGAACCTGAGCTCAAGCCTCAACAGGATCAGGCTTAAACTCAGCAAAGTCGGAGAGGGGTGTCCCCTCTCCTCGTTGTCTCATCAGGCTGATGCCAGCTCGCTGGTTTCCTGCGAGTGGGTGTTCATCACATACAGGAAGGTGGTGAGGTCGATGTTGCCGCCGGTGAGGATGGTGGCGATGCGTTTGCCTTGAAGGTTGGTGCGATTGGCTAGCAGGGCGGCCAGTGGTGCAGCACCCGCCCCTTCGGCGAGGTTATGAGTGTCTTTGTAATAGGCCATCATCGCTTCTGCGATCTGGGCTTCGCTGACGCTGACCACATCCTCTGCCCCTTTCAGGATAATCTCCAGCGGCTGCGCTTGTGGGTCACGGCAGGCCATGCCGTCGGCGAAGGTGTTGGCTGTTTCTGTCTGCACTGCTTTTCTGGCAGCAAAGGACAAGGCGAAAGCATTGGCGTTTTGAGCCGTTACGCCGATGATTTTTGTCTTCAATCCCAACAAATCACGCACGGTGATCAGGCTGCAAATGCCGGAGCCCATGCCGATGGGAACGTAAACCACATCTAGATCTGCGATGGCGCGATAGAGCTCCAACGCATAGGTGGAAACGCCTTTGACCAGGTTCTCATGGAACGGCGGCACCATGTGATAGCCATGCTCATCCTGCAGCTGCTGTGCAACCACGCGGCTCTCGTCAAAATCCTTGCCTGCGATGATCACGTTGGCTCCAAAGGCGCGCATAGCCGCGTTCTTTTCCAGGGAGTTGCCTTCAGGCACGATGATGTAAGACGGGATGCCATTGCGGGTGGCTCCAAGCGCAACCGATTGACCGTGATTGCCGCGGGTGGCGGTGACCAATCCATTGGGCCTTTCGCCAGACTTCATCAGCGCATCAACATAGGTGAACCCACCACGGGCTTTGAACGAGCCGGTTGGTGTATGGTTCTCATGCTTCACATATATATCAACGCCCGTCCGCTCCTTAAGCAAAGGCCAAGCGTAGACGGGGGTTTCAGGGACAAACTGACGGACTGTGGTGTGAGCAGCTTCCAGATCTTGCAAAGAAAACAACGGCATTCAAAATCCTCATGACAAACCAAAATGCTTTGCCGTGATGGTAGAGCCAGCCAGATCCGCTGGCTTTCAAAATACTGACCTAAACATCCTTCTACGGATGTCTCCTTGTCAGGTCTCCTCAGTTCAGCTTATAGATAAGGGCGTCTGCGTGTGGGGCAGGCGGTGAGAACCTGTTGAAATACATGAGACTATGAGTTTAAGGCGGGACATTGTTAGCAAGTGGAAGGTGCAGCTGTTGCCGAGCAGTGCCTATGCTGTGTCTTATACTGCTGCTCAGGCCTCTGTCGGATTTGCGTTTGAAAGCCAGCGCGGGGTTCATTCCTTCAACAGCGATCGCCGGGTTGATTTCTGGACCCGTCCCAACAGCCTCGCCTTTGTGCCAGAAGGCTGTGCGGTGACCTCAGAAAGTGAACGAGGTGGTGAGTATCTGACCTTCACGGTTCCTGAAGAGCATCTGCGCACGGATGAAAATGCCTTGCGGTTCAATCATGCCATCTCGAATGAAGCGATTGCAGCAACCTATGAGCTGCGTAAGGCGTTGCTGGTCGGTGAGCATTCTGATGCGTTGGAGTTGGAAACGCTGCTCTTTGCTCTGCTCGATGTGGTGGATCAAGTGCAGGCTGGCTCGTTGTATGAGCCTCCAGCCTCTGCGTCCATGACAGAAGCGCGCCTCAAACGCATTGAAGAGCTGGTTGAAGCCCAGCTTTCTGAGCAGATTTCTATTTCAGATCTGGCAGGGTGCGTTGATCTTTCATCTGGCTTCTTCAATCGCGCCTTCAAAGCAGCAACGGGTAAAACGCCCCACGACTATGTGGTTGAGCGGCGCGTGGCGCGGGCGCGCAGGCTTCTGGCCAAGTCGCAGAAAAACCTCAGTGATGTGGCTTATGCCTGCGGGTTTTCCTCCCACGCGCATATGAGCTCGACTTTCAAGAAACGTCTTGGCGTCACACCCAGCCAGCTGATGATCAGTTAGGCTTGTCCAGCGCCAGCACGTTTAATTGCTTGACGTGGTACTCCAGCACCTTCCATCCCATCTTCTCGTAAAAGGGCGTGTTATCGTCTGACGCGCACAGATAGGCCCGCGAGAACCCACTCTCGAACGCCAGTTGTGCCATGCGTTTGACCAGAGCGGTTCCGATGCCTTCCCGGCGATGGACTTCCTCAGTCCAGACGGCTGCCACCCAGGGGGTGAGATGCGGGCGCGCGGCAAAATCGCTTTCGATCAGAAGTGCACTGCCCAGATAAGTGTCGCCGCGATGGGCAACATAGGCGGTGGGCACAGCTTCAGGACAAAGAGCTGCGCGGAGTTTGGTTTCAATTTCGCTTTGTAAAACACCCTTATCCTGCCACCACGCCTGCCAGATGCGATGGGCGATGGTTGGAATGAAGGCGGGAGTCTTGCTCATTTCAGAAAGGGTAAAAGTACGCTCTAAACTGTCCATTGGACCGGTGACCTGTAAAATTAAATCGGTGTGCCTCCTCCGGAAACGCTAATGACTTGTCCTGTTATTTTAGCGGAGCCCGGACCGGCGAGAAAACAGATCGCTTCGGCTACTTCGTCGGGCATGATCACGCCTAAATGGGCATTTTGCTCGACTTTTGAAATGAGGGTGGCAGCAAAAGGATCTCTTTCAAGCTTATCATAAAGAGGGGTTCCACGTACAACACTGGGGCTGACACAATTGACCCGGATACAATGCTGTTTGGCTTCTACCGCTAGGGAACGGCAGAACATGGAAATACCGGCCATGCCCGCCCCGACAATGGTGCTGCCGTAGGTCGGGATTATGGAAACATCCGAGGTTAAACAAATAATTGTCCCGCACCGCTGTTTTGTCATGACCGGATAAACAGCATGGATTGGGTGCAGGATGCTGTTCATCAGGGAGGTGATTGTGGGTATCAACTCATGCACTTTCACTTCCTGCAATGGCTTGGGGATGATGCCTCCACCACCGGTGCTGACCAGCACATCGATTCGCCCCATGGCCAATTCTGCATGAGTGATCGCAGTTTCGGTGCGGGCTGGATCAGACGCATCACACTGGACGAAATGCAGGTAAGCGCCGGGAAACTCGGCAGCCAGCTTGCTCAGAGCATTGCGGCCCTTGGTGACATCACGGGCGCAGATGGTGAGCTTTTGAAGACCTGATCTGAGAAGAGATTTGGCTGCGGCAAAACCGATACCAGAAGTGCCTCCGACAATGACTGCTGAGGATTCATTCAATTTCCGCGCCACGGTGACCTCCAGATGCGACTGAAATCTCTTGAGTGATCTTGCTCGCGTTGGTGCTCAAAGAGTTGTTCTAGACCGGATGCCGTATGTTTTTGCTCAACAGAGGCGCGGCTGACAGGCCAAACAGCAAACAAAGTAACCGGAGCGCTAAGAGCTTCCCGACATCTATATGTTTCGCCAGGGCTCATTCAGGATCTTCTCCAAAGCCGGAAAGAAAAGCTCCGTAATCAATGCTGGCTTCCAGCGTGGAGACACGCGCTTCTGCGTGGCGGGGATCCAGGAAGATCATGCGGCCCGGCTTGGCGTTGATTTCCAGAAGCTTCGGGTGGCCGGATTTGTCGATGCCAACATCCAGTCCCAACTCACCAATGGGAGATGTGTGGTACTCGTCCATCCGATGGGCAATCGCAAAGCCGCATTCCTCGACGGCTGCCTTTACCGCCTCGGCCTTCTTGCCAAAGGCGTTGGTGAAGTAGTCGTCGGTACCAACAATATCAGCCCCCTGACTGAAGTGAGAGGAAATGCAGCCGTGCGCACAGACCCGCGGGCCGATCATCAAACAGCGCCATGTGCCGCTGATGTCCTTGTGCATCTGCACGCGGCAATCTACGGAGCGTCCATCGAATGAAGAAAAGTCGAGGCTTTGCTGAACCAGATACTGATCCAGCGAGGTGTGGCAGAATGCGAACTCAAATGCATCCTCCAGCTGGACGAAGTCTGCATGAGGACAGGACAGGTCCGTCAGCCATTGAAGGCGGTAGCCCTTTTCCCGTTTGGTTAGTCGCATCAACATCTTGCCGCCACGTCCATCGACTGGTTTCAGATAAGCGGAGTGATGACGACCAAGGATTTTTTTGAGCAGCGCTGGTGTAGGGGCACGGTGTGTCTCCGGCAAATATTTACGCAGCTTCTGGCCGTGCATCAGATGCTCATGCACCTCCCACTTATCGAAAAAGCCGGGATTGTAGATGTGAGAGCCTAGCGCCCGCATGCGGTTCTTGATGGCCTCAACACGCAGCTTGTGTTCTTCATCGCGGGTATGGATACGATTGTAGATGGCGGTCGGCAACGGCAATCCGGGCTGACGATGGCCGGGCATGGTCTCGCCGGTAATCGTATTGTTAGCCCAGTTGTAGTCTTCGGGCGAAAACAGAAAGGCGATGTAGCCCTGTGTCTGGGCGTAGTTCAACATGTCCTGCTGGTGTCGCCGTTCCGGATCAAACTTTCCTGCCCCCATGATACCGATGGTTGGGCCAATATGGATGGTGTCCCCTTCCCGTTTTACATGCAGGCCATCGATGAGGGCAAGGCCAAGTTCGTCAAACACATCTGATGGCAGCCCCAGTGCTGCCCGGCGATCAGTGGAGACAGCGGCTTTTGCGGAAAAGCGGTGGCAGGCGCCGATCTTAAAGGAAAGATGCTCGCCGGGAGTGGCACCGAGCTTTTGCAGAGCGCCTCTAGAAAACACCACTTCATTGTTTGAGTTGGACACGCGGAAGAGATGGAGTTTGACAGCGAAAACCACAGGCCCCCCAAAGATCAACTAGTAGCCAGGACAGAGTGACAAAACCGGTTCGGCGGGACTGTACAAGACAGGTTCTCGCCAAAGCCTTGCGGAACTTGGGAAAGCTCTAATGGTTTAGGTTTTTGCGTGTGTTAGGTGGGGTTGCGACTCAGTGCGAATCTATGACTGATTCACGCTTGGAACGGCTCAGGTGACGTTGCTTGCTTCTGTCAAATCGGTATTTCGTCGATTTTTGCACAAAAACCGTCATGTCTAAGTTCTTTTGTTGGCTTGGCGAAAATGACGTTTCTTAATAAGATTGTTTTGCTGCATTATGGAAATGTTGCTGTAAAAACCGGGTCTTACGCAATATATAGTAATTTCGCGTTGCAATCAGAAAGCCGTCGCCAAAAGTTCGTTAACAGACTCTTAATATTGGTTAATGGGCGTTAACTATAAAGAGATTGACGCGTCCTTTGAATCGGAGAAGGATGCGCTGTGACGGATTATTATCGCTCTGCACTTCAAAACCGTCATAAAGGGTAAGAGGCAATATGCTGCTCGCTGCTGAACATGATGAGACTTCTGCTGAGAAGATTGCACGCCATTCTGACTTGTTGTCGCGGCAACTGCAATCCTTAAGGGAGAAGATGTATCCGCCTGAGGCTCAAAAGAAGCTGAAGACGTTCTCTTCGCGCGAGGTTGCGGGGCTGCTCGGTGTTGCCGAATCCAGTTTGCGTCAGCTTTCCCTCAATGGCGAAGCAGTTATCCCCGAAAGGCTGGAAAACGGCAGACGCATTTATACCCTTCCGCAGATCAACGAATTACGTCGTTATCTGGCAGAAAAACGCCCTGCTGATGCGCTTCGTCTGGACCCGCGCCGCCGTCATGGTGAGAAGATGCAGGTTCTGGCGGTTGCAAACTTCAAAGGCGGCTCTGCAAAGACCACTACAACCGTCCATTTGGCGCACTATTTGGCGCTTCAGGGCCTGCGCGTGCTCGCAATTGACCTCGATCCGCAGGCATCACTCTCTGCCATGTTCGGGTACCAGCCAGAGTTCGACGTTGACGAGAACCAGACGCTCTATGCCGCCATCCGTTATGACGATGAAGAGCGCGTTCCACTCAGCCATGTTATCCGCAAAACGTACTTTGATGGGCTCGATCTTGTCCCCGGTAACCTGGAACTGATGGAATATGAGCACGAAACCCCGCAGGCAATTGCTCAGGGGCTTTCGCGCGGCGATGGCATGTTCTTCCGCCGCATGGCGACCGTCCTGAAGGAGGTGGAAGATGATTATGATGTTGTGCTTATCGATGCGCCGCCACAGCTGGGTTACCTCACCCTTGGCGCGCTCTATGCGGCAACCGGTATTGTCATCACAGTGCATCCGGCCATGCTGGACGTGTCATCCATGAACCAGTTCCTTTCCATGACCTCAGAACTGCTGGCGGTGATTGAAGAGGCTGGGGGCAGCCTGAGCCACGATTTCGTGCGTTACCTGCTCACACGCCACACACCGCACGATGTGCCGCAGGTGAACGTTGCAGCGCTTCTGAGAGGTCTTTTTGGTGAGGATGTGCTGGCGGCTTCCATCGTGGAGACCACAGCGATCGCGAATGCAGGGCTGGAAAAGAAGAGCCTTTACGAGGTTGAGCGCGGAAACATGACCCGCGATACCCTCAATCGTGCTCTGGAATCCGTTGATGCGGCAAATACGGAAGTGTTCCAACTGATCAAACAGGTATGGGGTCGTCCATGAACAAGGCTACTGATCGTTCCAAGAAGATGCGGGCCATGTTCGGCGGGGTAGACCCGGCTGAACTGGCAAAATCCCCCAACCCTGCGCCGTCCATGACGGCAACAACCAAGCAGCGGGTGTCTTCTGGCGCGATCAAGTCCATGCGCAACACCTTCTCCGACGTGGAGAAGGAAAACGAAAAGCTGCGCCAGATGATTGAGGACGGCAGCGTTGCTCATGAGTTGAGTACGGACGACCTTGATCCGTCTTTCGTGGCTGACCGCATGGTCGTGGCCAATGATGAGGACTTTGAGAAACTCAAGGCGTCTATCTCTGCCAGCGGCCAGCAGGTTCCAATTCTGGTGCGTCCGCATCCGGAAGCTCCGGGCCGCTATCAGATCGCTTTCGGTCACCGTCGTTGGCGCGCCTGTAAAGACCTTGGTCTGCCTGTTCGCGGCATCATCAAAGAGCTTTCCGATGAAGCCCTTCTGATTGCTCAGGGTCAAGAAAACCATGAGCGTAAGAACCTGTCTTTCATCGAAACCGCTTTGTTTGCCTCCCGTTTGGCAAAAAGCTTCCCGCAGACCGTGATTTCAAAGGCGATTGGTAAGGATGCGACCACCGTATCCAAGCTGCTGAAGCTGATGAATGCGCTGCCAGAAGAGTTCGTTCGCGAGATCGGCCCTGCGCCCAAGATCGGGCGTCCGCGCTGGGAAGAGCTGGCGGGACATTTCCTCAATGGCAAACTGCCTGAACCGTTTAAGGCGCGGGTAGATGCAGTGATGATCAGTGCGGACTTTGAGCTCTCTGCGAGTGATGAGCGTTTCAGCGCTATTCTTTCTGCCTGTAAGTCTGCTGAGACAAACACAGCGACTACAGGTTCCATTGCCACAGCAGCAAAGAGCTGGATTGGCAACAAACAGATCCTGATGAAGGACGGCCCAAATGCGCTTAGCTTTCAGGTAGATGCTAAGAAGCAACCTGAGTTAGCCGCATTTTTGAAGCGCCGCCTGCCAGATCTGGTGGATGAGTTTGAACAAGAAGTTCTGAAGGAGGATGCATGACGGTTTAATCACGTCTCTTCCAAAGAAAAACGGTCCTGCTGACGGCAATCAACAAGACCGAAATTCCTTGGGTACAAACAAACGATAGCGCTCGATGTAACCATATTTTGCACCTTCAAATTACTTCGAGACGCGGTACGAATCAACCCTTGAGCAAGGAGTTGAAGCGTCTTTCTGCATGCTAATCGGCAGTTTGTCCCGTTTATCCTCAGTTTGGGGAGGATGTTTTGCGTCCTGACCCTTGAGAACACCTACTAGACTTAGTGGGTGAACGGTGTAGCTATGCAATCTGTTGGTTCAGTGGCGTCGTTCAGAAAACTGACGCCGGCAATGGTTGCCAGTCAAAAGCTGGCAATGGCCAATGACATTGTAAAGACGACAAAATCAGAAGTTGCGATGGCTTTGAAAAAGGCCGCCCCTGCCTTGGGAATTGATGGCACCACCTATCATATTCTTGACATTCTGATTGGCCTGACAGCCGCAGAGGACTGGTCGCAGGACCGCCGTCCACTGGTCGCGATCTCCAATGAAAAACTGGCCGAGTACGTCAGCCGCTCTTCTCGCACTGTGGTTCGTTCCCTGCGCAGATTGGTGGAAGCTGGCGTTCTTGCTTATAAAGACAGCCCAACAGGTCGCCGCTATATCTATCGCGCGGGTGAAGACCGTCAGATTGAGCGTGGTTATGGTCTGGATTTTTCTCCAGCACGGCAACGTTTGGATGAGTTGAAGCAGATTGGTGCTGAATTTGCAGCCCGCCTTGCTCAGGAAAAAGAGGCAAAACGTACAGTTAGCCGTCTTTCCAGAGCGATGACCGATCTTTTTCGCCTGGCTACTCATGAAGAACTCGATGTTTCTGAGATCGCCCGTGCCTTCAATGAGCTGATGGATCAACCGATGGGGATCGTTGAACGAGCTGAAGCACTGACGATGCTTCATGAGCTTCTTGTTGCGCGATTTGAAACTGCAGAAGACACCTCAGAAAAGGGTGGTGCTGAACCTCAAGAAAGTGCTGTTTTTTTTGAAGAAAAATCAGAAATGTCATGCACAGAAGACAACGATGTCACCCCTTATAATAATACAACCTCTCAAGACTCTTGGATTAAAAGTAAACAGCAGCATGCATCTAACGATGCATTCATAAATAACAACAAATCCGGCTACACCGAATTTGAAATGGCTCCTGAAAAGGATCCAAAAAGCGAAACTCATGCCATATCTCAAACTTCAGGTAAAACTGAAAGTCTGAACTGGTCAGAACATGCTGATCCTTACGAGAATGATCAGTTCTCCCCTCTCCTGTCAGAGGTTTCTCTTGGTTTGCTCGGCTCAGCAACTCAAGAAACGCAAGGTGCATTGGGGCTTGATCTTTCCAGTTGGAGCAGTCTGACCGATAGTTCCGATGATATGCGTCTGTTGATTGGCCTCTCTCAAAAAGGCTGGTTTGATGCGAGAAACAGGGTTGGCGACTATACGGCCGCGGCGGTCCTAATCACCACGGTTGAAAAGGCCTTGCGCGATCCGGAAAGTATTGCACGCCCGGCTGGATATTTCCGCGCCTGTATCGATCGTGCGGTTGATGGCAAACTGGCTCTGCATCGCACATTGTTTGGCCTTGCAGCGTCTGGAGGATCTGCGGCCGCCGAAAACTAGCCGACCTTCCGGCATAAGCTCCTGAAAGGTCGATCAACCAGAACTGGACGCAATGGATATGTCTCAAAATGCAGCTGCAATTGAAAATGCCCAGGTGGTTCTATTTGAGGAAAGCGACAAGCAATCCTTGCGGGATTTTCTGGCAGTTGCCTGGACTGAGGCGCATCTGGCGGAACTGGGCGATGACCTGACAAAGCGACTGGTCGCTCGGCTTGAGACGGATGATCTGGGCGGCGTGGTTCCTGGGCCGGATGGCCAGCTTCACCTAGCAAAAATTGGCGAGAAGATTGTTGGCTCTCTTGCCTGTGCTGTCCGTGGTGAAGTGGTTTATATTTGGGCCTGTTATCTCGATAGCGCCTATCAGGGCAAGGGATTGGCACGGCAATTGATGAAGCAAGCGATGGCGGACTACTCGCCGGATCAGATTGCCGGAATCTATGTTCTGAAAGAAGCTGAAGATGCAAAGCGTTTCTACCAGAAAATCGGCTTTATTGACTGCGGTCCTTCAGAGTTGGAAGTGGTTCCGGACACATACACGCCAGCGCACATCATGCAGGCGCGGATCGGAAATCTGAAGCTGGACTAACGCAGTGAGCGCGACCGGTACCTCATAAATTTATTTGTCGGTGCTGTGCAATTGAATGCTATCAATTAGCCTGACACATTGCGGAAGACACCAAAAATCAGATGTCCTTAATAAACGCCCGAAAACCGTGCGCTGAAAATAGCTCCTGATACTATAAGAAATCATGCTTTTTGAACTACCAGATACCAAAGTGCTCTATCAGGCACTTCTTGATCGCGATCCGGACTATGATGGCCGGGCTTATGTTGGGGTGCGCTCGACCGGTGTGTTTTGCCGCCTTACCTGCCCTGCCCGCAAGCCGAAGTATGAGAACTGTTGCTTCTTCGAGACAATTGCAGAATGTTTTGAAGCCGGGTTTCGTCCTTGCAAGCGTTGCCATCCGGTGGGCACGTCCGCGGATAATGATGAAGTGGTGACACGTTTGCTTTGTGAGTTTGAAGCAAAGCCGCACCATAAATGGTCAGAAGCCGATATTGTTCGCCTTGGACTGGATCCATCCACTGTGCGCAGAAGCTTCAAGCGTCAGTACGGAATTACATTTCTGGAAATGGCTCGCCTTTCCCGTTTGCGCGATGGATTTGAAACACTTTCCGACGGTGGCAAGGTGATTGATGCCCAGCTCGCCTCCGGTTTTTCATCTCCAGATGCATTCCGTCAGGCTTTTGCGCGCTTACTCGGCTGTAAACCAGCTGAACTAAAGGGTAATGGTCTCCTCAAAGCAGATTGGTTCGATACTCCGCTCGGTGCAATGATCGCCGTAAGTGATGACCGCGCACTGCACTTGCTGGAGTTTGCAGACCGTAAAGCCCTCCCCGCTGAACTCTCCCGTTTACGCAAGCAAGTGAAGGGAGATCTGGGCCTTGGCCGCACGGCACCAACGGATCAGATCGCAAGTGAACTTGGTGAGTTCTTTGAAGGCAAGCGTCTGGATTTTGATGTGCCGCTGGTGATGCATGGCACTGAGTTTACCAAGGATGTCTGGCGCGAGCTGCGCCGCATTCCGATTGGCGCCACCAAAAGCTACAGCCAACTGGCCAAGCAAATCGGTAAACCAAACTCAACCCGCGCTGTTGCCCGTGCCAATGGGGCAAACCAGATTGCCATTGTTATTCCATGCCACAGGGTTGTTGGAATGGATGGAGGCTTGACCGGATATGGCGGTGGTTTGTGGCGAAAGCAGAAATTGATTGATGTGGAACTGAAAATAGCAAGATCGAAAGGCCTTATTGATGTCTCAGGCTGACAAAGCAAAACAATTTGCCGCTCTCCATGTTAAAGGCGAGCCAATCACCATTTACAATATTTGGGATGCTGGCACTGCCCAGGCCGTAGCGAAGGCAGGTGCCAAGGCGGTCGCTACGGGAAGTGCATCAGTTGCTGCAGCCCATGGCTATGAAGATGGCGAGAAAATCCCTCTTTCACTGGTCGAAATCATCGCAGGCCGCATTGCAGAGAGCGTGGAAGTTCCCTTCTCTCTCGATTTCGAAGGTGCATACGCGGATAGCCCCGCTGATGTGAAGGAAAATGCGGCTCGGATCATCAAAACAGGCGCTGTTGGTGTCAATTTTGAAGACCAGAAGGTCAACGGCAGCGGTCTTTACAGCGTTGATGAGCAATGCACGCGAATTTCTGCCTTCCGTGAAGCCGCGGATGAGGCAGGCATCCCGTTCTTCATCAATGCACGTACTGATATGTTCCTGAATGAACCGGATGCGAGCAAACATGCGGGATTGGTTGAAGAAGCAATTGAACGCGGGAAGCGCTATGCGGAAGCAGGTGCCAGCGGTTTCTTCATCCCTGCCCTTTCGGACACAGATCAGATTGCCAAAATTTGCGAAAATGTTCCTCTACCGGTCAATGCCTACATGATGAAAGGTATGCCAGAGATTGCCGAACTTGGGAAACTGGGTGTTTCTCGTGTGAGCTTCGGTCCTGGTCCTTATCGTGAGGCGATGGTGGACCTGAAACGAAAAGCTGAAAGCATTCTTTAAACTGGATAAGGGGAGCAATGGCTCCCCTACTCTGTTTTCAAGTGAGGCTTATTTGCCTTCTCTGAATTTCTTTCTCATTTTATCGCGCATTTCCTGCTGCATCTCGCGGAAGGTCGCCATTTGCTCTGTGCTCAGGACCTGAGCCATCTGCTGATCGAGTTTTTCGCGAGATTCCTGCATCGGGCCACGCACTTCTCGAAGTTGAGCGATTGTTGGCTTCTTACCGCGCTCAATGCCAGCCCCTTTCAGGATGGCGCGACGTTCTTCCATCGCCTGTTGCATAATAGGGCGCACTTTTTCCTTCTGCGCATCAGTTAGCTGAAGCCTTTCCGCCATCATCTCCATGCGTTGCTGTCCTTTACCGGGATCAGCATAGGCAACGAGTGGCGTTGCAAAGAGGACGGACAGGGAGAGGGCAATTGCCTTGAACATGGGGACTCCTGTTTTTTCTGCTGTTGCTTTTGGAAACTCTGAAGGTACGCAGCGGTAAGTGCAAACCAAATAGTGTAAGAGAACGTCTTCGTTCCGGGCCTTGTGACAGGTCGTTACACTTTCACTAACCCATTAAAAATATTGGGAAATATTCCAATCAGATTGCTTAGTTTTTTCATAAAGATGTGCCCGCTCCGGGGAGGAGGCGGGCACAGTTGCCAGCATTGGGGATCGAGGCAACATAAAGATGAAGCTTAGTCAAAAAGATCCTGACGAGCTTCGGTTCTGCGAATGACACGACGCGCGGTAGCTCTGTCCTGACGGCGGTCCCATGCATTGGGGGCAACTGCGACCGGTGCAGGTGTAACAACAGTGGTTGTTGGAGCAGGTGTGACAATTGTTGTAGCGGGGGCTGGCACAACAACGGCCTTAGGCGCGGTGTTCAATCGACAGATCTGGAGTGGGTTGCGACCGGAGTCATAAATGGCAACACAACCCGTTAATGAGTTTGTCTGGATAATCGTTTTGGTGCCGTTGCCGTCATAAAAGGTCAGAGCATCGGCGAAAGCTGCGCCTGAAAGAGTAACAAGAGCGGCGCCTGCAATAGCAATTCTTTTCATTTTGATCTCCGGTTCAGTCGTCCAATAAGTCAGCTCGGCGTGGCGATGGAATGTGATTGCCGGGCTGGGTGATTGCGTTGGAGGGACTATCGGAGATCGATCGAATTGAAGCAATTTGAGTTTTGTAATCGCCTGTCGTCATGCTCTGAGGCTGACAAACTCAGTTACAAATTGGACGGATAAACCCGCTTAGAGATACAGTTTGATGCAAAAGACCCAAGGTTTTCCGCCGATTTTGGGGAAAAGCGTAGTTGTAGCGTGTGAGCTAAGGAGAATTTAGCAGCTTAGAAATGGACTTGGCAGCTGCCAACATTTGCTGCCAAGTCGTTTCAATCAGGTTGCAGGCTGTGCGAGGGAGCAATCGAGGATCTCAGTGCCGCCCATTAGATACTCACTCAGTGTTTCCCGATGTGCCGGTGTAAGTTTCGCCCACTCATCCCGTAAGCGATCAAGACACTTCTTCTGGTACTTGAAGATCTCCTGCGCGAAGAAGCCTTCCGGCAAGTCAGCGGTGAAGGTGGCTTCCCCCTTATCGATGGCTCTAGCGTTTGCTGACAGGAATGGAAGGTAGGTGTCTCCAGCCATTTTGAGCAGATCTTTGAGAGCTGGTGTCAGTTCAGAAACCCACTCCCCTTCAAAACCTGACGCATCGTCAATGTGATCGAGCCACCGGAATACAAATGGGAACTCGTTCTGCAACATGGCAGAGGGAGTGGGATCGTCTTTGAGTTGGTAGAGTTGACCGAAGATCGCAGCGTCTGCCAAGGAGGCCATATCACCAAACAGGAAGTGCTGCTTGGAGACGACGGCGTTTTCAAGGATGGCGAGCATGCGTTTGGTTGACGCTTCGATGATCGGCGCTGTTTCGGGAGTACACCCTACCTTCGGCATGCGACTAATCTGGCGAACACCAAACTGCTGGCCCATGGCTTTGATCGTGTTTTCGTCCAACCCTAGGCAAGCATCATACAACAGCCAGCTTGGTACGACCTTTCGATCTTCCTCATAAAACCAGCGGTAATGGAACATCGCTTTGACAAGCCATTCATCCGCCATGTCCTCAATCAGGTAACACGCAAAACGGAGGAGCGGATCATCAGGCAGGAGTGATCTCCCCTCCCCTTTCGCTTCCAGATGAAGCAGCAGCGGAGTGGAGTCGTTCATCCAAGTCTCGTCCGGAAACTTGACGACAGGAATAACTGGAACTTTAACGTGTTTGACTGGACTGTTTGGCCCCATTGGCGCACAGAGCTTCCATGCGTGTGGAATGCGTTTAGCCCTGAATGCGGCTCGTACTTTCATGGAGTACGGTGAGCCCAACGCTCCGTGTATTTCAAAACTTCCCATAGTCCCCTCCCCTCACTTGGCAGGTTTGATTTAGAAATATGATCCCTGCCAAACGTGTTGGTTACATGTCTTTCAAGATTGCTCCATTCCCCTGCCAGCGGATTTCCTCTCCCCTCTCCATCTGAACCATCATGTTCAAAACGGCATCCGGATTTTCCATTGGCAGAAAATGAGTGTGATCTGGAACGTAGATGTCTTTCGCATTTGGCATGTTCTCTGCCAAGAGTTCCCAGGTTGGAGATGGCGAGAAGTCATGCAGCGGCTCATCTGGCTTTCTACGACGAGCACGCACCACTGTGGTTGGTACAGTAACAGAATCCAGCAGTGGGTAGATGTGATCCCCATAACAGGTGCGGTAAACTTCTGCTTCAGCGTCCGGCGGGCATGCGAGTTGGTAGCCCTCGCCCTGTTCGGTCTCTATCAGGCCATGCTGGCAATAGTCCTGGAGAATCTCGGGGAGCCAGCTGTTGTATGGTTTACGATCCTTGAACCGCTCATACATTTCACCAACATTGCTCCATTGGTTCCGACGGCGCGCCACTGGGTGGTCTTGATCAGCGATGTTTTTGAAGATCGGAAGCAGTGGCTTCGGAAAGACGACCGGGTCGAGCAAAAGAATGTTTTGGTAGAGTTCAGGAAACTTGGCAGCTGCCAAGATGGTCAAATGACCACCGCAAGAGTGCCCCACCCCATAAACTTGCTTGAGACCAAGTTCCTTGACCACAGCAAAAAGATCTTCTCCCAAGTCGGTCCAAAGTTTTGGCAGAGCTGCGTTCTCACTCATCCCGTGACTGCGCATGTCCCACGCGATCACGTGTCTTCCTGGAAAGTGCTTGATGATGTAATCCCAAACGCGTCCATGAAATCCAGTCGCGTGGAGGAGCAAAAATGTCGGTCCTTCACCAGCCCACTCATGAAGACAGATCTGATGATCTCCAGCTGAAACGTACTTCTGAATGGGGGTATCTGAACGCATGCGAAATCCTCTGAAGCAATAACAGAGAAAGTTTAGCCATACCGCATACGAGAGCAAGCTCTACCAAAGCAGAATAGCAATTTTATTTGCGCAAACTACTTGGCAGCTGCCAAGTTTCATGGCTTGCGAGATCAGGTTACAGGGAATGCGTTTTCGATTGGAAGTTCTGCGTCGTAGGGCATGATATTGTCTGTTCGAAAAGAGAGTGTTGCTCCAGCTACATCCGCGTTTTGAGCATTAAATGTAGTCACAGTTTCCCAGTCATACGCATCTTTATAACGGTCGAAGTCTGCTTGTAGAATATAGCTTCCGTCTTCTGCTTTTAGAATACGAATAAATTGGTCGATGTATGTTTGGACATACACGAAGTTATCATCGCAATGTGTCTCAAAGAGCTTAGATAGGTTTATCAAATCGCGATCATTTCCATCACCGATGTTCAGCTGAAAGTCCGCGATATGATCAGCTGCTCCATCCAGTTGCTCAAAGAAGTAGATGTCTGAGCCTTCGCCACCTGTCAGAGTATCTTGTCCTTCTCCCGCGTAGAGATGATCGTTGCCCTCAAATCCGTTGATTGCATCGTCACCTTCAGTGCCTCTCAGTGTGTCATCTGCTGATGTTCCATCAACTGGGTTCTTGTCACTTCCGATCTCTCCATCAGCTTTGGAAAGCATTTGAATTGTCGAAATGGAAGGTGATGAACTTCCGTTCTCTGTATGAAGGACCACGGAAAGACTTCTTGCTTCAAGACTGTCTGAGTTGGTTGAGAACGTAAGCGAGTTAATCAGGTTTTGATAGCTGGAGGCATTGAGGTTGCCTGAGAAGTTCAATGTGAGTACGCCGTTGTCGCTATCTTGCAGCTCACCATTGAGGCCATCGATTGCTGTATAGTTCAGTACATCACCGTCTTGGGCATTGAAAAGTTTTAGTGTTAGTCCGGTTATTGGTTCCTGTAATCCGCCAATCTTGGCAGACTTGGCAACTGCCAAGTCCTCTCCACCAATGTGGTAAGTGGCATCTATGTGCTGCTCTTCCAGAGGATAAGGTTGCTCAATTGAGACCGTGAGATCGCTGATCCTGAGAATGTCTGCAGACGTGAGTTCACCTGGAGCTACCAACCTTATTGTCGTGGCTGAGGAGATGTGATTGCTGAGGTCGAGGCTAATCGTTTTGGGCTGCGAATGATCTTCGGTGCTGCTGATCTCAGCAATCCTCTGAACCGAGCCATCGGCCATGACGACCTCAATATAGAAGAGTTTGCTTTCTGCTGATGAACTGAAGTAGGCCGTGTAGCTAAGCGAGAGCTGTGCTGACTCTGCACCTGTCAGATCGAATGTTTTGCTGAGGCTTGCAAGATTATCGTCGCCATTTGCGGAAGCGCTAGACTGATCTGTCAGAATGAGTTCGCCCGTTGCTTCATCAATGTAAATGTCGGAGGAACCATCATCTGAAGCAGTGGCAAAGCCGTCATCCCCGAACTCTTTCCATGCGTCGGACTGAATATCATCGGAGATATTGCTGGAGTAATTGTCAGTGTCAAAGCCCCAACTGACTTGGTAACTGCCAGCTTCGCGCGTGTGAAGGTAAACTGTTGGAGGCGGGGTTGGCGTATCATGGCCTTCGGTGACCTGGATCTGATAGTCCTGTGAAGCTTCTGCGCCTGATGGATCTCTGGCTACAATCGTCACGTTATAGATATTGTCGCCATCTTTATCTGCCGGAACATCATAAGAGACTTCATCTTTCCAGCTGACTTTGCCTGTTTGCGCGTCGATGTTGAACTGGGCCGCATCAGGCCCTTGGAGAAAAAAATGGAGGCTGTCTCCATCAGCATCTGATGCGTTCGCAGTAAAGACATCCTGAGGCCCATTGTCTTCGACAGTCAAATGAAGAGGCGTGTCTTGTCCGACACCTGAAAAGATCGGAGCATCATTCTCAGGACTGAGCTCGATGGAGACAGTCACGATCTCACTGCGTTCACCGTCAGCGTCCTGAATATAGTAGCTAAAGCTATCAGATCCATTGGCGTTGGGATATCCGGTGTAGCTGAATGTGTTGTCTGCGTTCTGTGCTAGATGCCCCTTGGCAGGTGCCAAGACGATGTGAACGGAGTAACCTTCGCTACTCAGAATGTCGTTTCCCAGCAGATCCAAAATGAGCGGTGTGTCTTCCTTGCCTGCAAACTGGTCAGCAACGGCGATAGACTTTCCATCTGTAATGTCGAAAGAGAATGAGAGCGGAAGAGTATCTCCATCACCGTCGGTCGCAATGATGTTGAACGCCATCGACATTTCAGAGTTGGCTGCATGATCAATTGAGGTGAAGAACTCGACTGTATAGGATCCTGTGTTGCCTGGGTCCAATGTGACTTTGAAGACCAGCGTACCATCCTGCGTCTTTGCGACGAGTTCGTTTCCAATGCCTGATAATGAATAGAAGACCTGCGCTCCATTGACGGTAAATGGGGCAGGCGTGCCGCTCATGCTGGATGAGAATGAGAGTGCTTTTGTTGAACCAACATCTGCTCCCCATTGAATGTTGAGCATGCCTGATTGGGAAATAGATGCATCGCCGTTCATACGCGCTTCAAAGAGGTCTGTTTCGGAAAGGCCTATAATCTCCGGCGCAGAACTTGCGACAGGTACGCTATCTGAAATGGAAATCTGCAGTGTCCCAGTTGCTGCATCTCCATCAGAGTCTGTCGCTATGTATTGCAGCTGAAACTGGTCTACGCTCTGAGAATGATTGAGGGGAGCATGCTGTGTAACAGAATACGCTCCACTCGCATAATTCAGCGTCGCGCTGAAAATTGCCGTCGAACCTTGCAAAAGCGTTATTTTGTCGCCGGAAAGATCCCAGCTGAAGCCTGTTGGAAGAGGTGCTTCATTCCATAAGACCTGTACTCCATCTACACCAGCGGAGACTGGGAGTACACCTGTCAGACCAAGACTATCCTCAGCCGATGTACTGCTTTGATCTGCTTGCGTAAACGCATCGTCGCTAAGCGTGAGTTCGATCGGCGCTCCAATAGTAGGGCTATCATCTATGATTGAAACGTTGAAGTGCCCTTGGTCTGTGTCGCCATCTCCATCGGTGATCACGTAGTGGAGTTTGATTTCTTCCTGATCTAGCCCGCTGGTGTGCTGAAGTGGGTTATGTTGCTTGACTGTGTAGGCTCCCTTGCCATCCGTAAACTGGGCCGTCAGGATCAGCGTATCGCCTTGCTTTACGCTGAGCAACTGCCCCTCAATAACGTAAATCAGACCATCCGGATCTTCCGGCAATTGCCAACTGATGTTTGCTCCATCTGCTCCAGCGTTATGAGGCAGGTAATCTGATGAGAAACTCAGCTCAGCTTCGTCGCTCAACTGGCTTTCATCAAAAACGATCTGGTTGAGTGGGAACGCCTTAGGTGTATCGTCTAGCGATGTGACGATAAGAGTGCCAGTTGCGCTTTGGCCTTGGATGTTTGTCGCTGAGAAGTTCAGGTTGAATACCGCGTCACCGTTACCTGCGTTCATTATTGCGTTGTGTTGTGTCACACTGTAGGTGCCAGTCGACGCATTCAGAGACACAGATAGGACGATCTGCCCACCTTGCAGGATAAGAAGTGTTTGCCCTTCTTGAGCAAAGCTGAAGCCCGGTGTTGGAGTAGGGTCATTCCATGTCAGTGCGACTGGGCTTTGCTCGGAGCTCATAGGCAGAATGCCTGTTGCTGAAGCGCTGTTCGGATCTCCATCTGACCCTCCCACTAAGCCTGCCTCAGATACGGTCGCTGATAGGTTCCATTCCGAAGGCATAGGATCGTCGGTTACGCGGAGGTCCAGATAGGAAACCAGGCTATCTCCATCTGCATCTTTTGCAATGAAACGAAAACTGAGTAGGAGATCCGAGGTTCCTGCAGTGTGATCTAACTGCGTAAATTGCTGATAGGTGTAGGTGCCGTTGGTTGAAGTGGGATCCAACGTAACTTTGAAAACGAGCGTTCCATCTCCCTTCAACCCTTTCAGTACATGTTGACCTTGTGGGCCAAATTCTGACTGAAAAAGGACCCGCGCACCGCCGGAGGTAATATCGAGCGGATCACCTGAGCGGCCGAGTGGGCGTCCAGCTGCATCAAGTGTAAATAGCAGTGCGCGGGAGTTGGTACCATCCACGCCAAAATCAATAGCGAGGCTATCGCTGACTGAGATATCGGTGGATGTGCTAAAGGATGCTTCCTCTACAGTGAGTATCGGAAGATCACTTGCTCGGGAAACTGTAGAGTTTGGTTGAACATACAAGTCTGCGGGAGAAAACTGAGGGACTGCAATACTCTCAGGATTGCCTGCTTTTGAAAGAGGAAAAGAAGCGTCTTCCAAGACGGACTGTTTGCTTTCCGCCAACTGATTTTTGCTGGTGGCAGAACTTAACTCTGCCAATCTGGGTGTTTGATGCAAAGTTGGAAGACTTGCAGTATCCGGATGCTGCTGAGATTCTTCGGCAGGTTTGTCTGTTCTGCCTTGGGCAGGGGAGGGGACATCTTCCTGAAAGCTGCCAAGTTCCAACGCAGCATCGATTTGCACTGCTGCCAAGAACTGACTTTGTGTGGTGAGCGGGCCAGATGGCATCAAAATAAAGAACTCGTTGGCTGGCCCGCCAAAAAAACCTTCAATTACGATAATCTGTCCATCAGCTTGCCGAATGTGCAATTGGGTTCCATCTCGCGCCAGTTGGGCCGTCCCGATCGTTTTGGAAAGATCAACCAGCTGTCCGCTTTCCCTCTTGAGTAGGACTGCGCCTCGCGAAGGAGGAAGAGGTTCAGCTAACAGGATTGGGGGAGGAGACTGCAAAGCAGGTGTGTTCGTAGGCGCTGAGTTGATGTGAGCCATGACTGCATTCCTCCTCGTTCCAAATTGTTAGTGTCCTAATTGATCTGTTGGGTAACCAGTCGCCGCAGTTCTCGCTTCCGGTTTATCTCAAGCAATCGCTCAGAAAGACCGAGGTGCAGCAAAAGCGTTGAATGTTGAGCTTTGTTTGCAAAATGAAGGCGAGTGAGTTCGGCTTCAGCCGAGATCAGCTGAAGTTCTGCATTCTGCAGCTCGGTTAGAATGGTGAGGTACGCAGGAGTATGCTCAGAACTTACCTTGGTCTGAGCAAGTGCAGCCTCATAACTTCGCCTCTGGCGCGTTACTCCGAACTGAAGCTGCTTATAGGTTTCGATCAATCTGGAAAGTGATTTTCTTTCCGCTTGTACATCTGTAGGCGATCCTGAATCATTCAATAAAGATGAAGTGATCACTGGCTGAGGGTTGAAACTGCGGCTGCCCGTGTACTGTGTGAAGGTCGTTTGCGCAAAAAGGAGTTCGTTCTGCTGCAGCGCCTTTAGAGTATCATTGATCAAGCTGCGCTGCGCTTCTAACGCTTCAACGTGCTCCAAAACCTGAGTTGTTTTGCTCTCAGAATGTCTATCCAAAACTGCGGTTATCGCGTTTAGATCTCTCAGCGATCTCAGATAAACGTGTGTTTGCTGTGTTGCTAAGTAGAGTGCAGCATAAGCATCAACAGTTTCACGCAAAACCTCACTTTTCTGCTGTTTTGAAGCTGTCTTCCAACTTTTCAAACTTAACGTCTGTTTGAACCGTAGGGTGTCGTTAAGCGCTTCACGAAGAGTTGTCGCCTCAGCGGAGGATCCAGCTGATCCTAATGCGACTGCGCCTATCATCGGATAAAGCCAGCAATGTTTAAAACATCTATTTTGCCGCCGCAACATCCCGGTCCCCAATCCGGCACACAGCTAAAACAGTGCGCGCCGCCCTCTTAAGACTTCATTAACAATTGCAACTAGGGAACCTGAATTGGTTGAATGTGACAATTCTGAAATCAGAGGAATGAGAAAGAGAGGGTGAAAAAGAAGGGGTATCACTTTAGGCAAAATTCCCTTGGTATCTGGGAGTAAAGCTTGCAGTAAAAAGTTGGATACGGGGAATGTCTTGAATGAAAGTACTGTTTTATTTCGGATGGTCCTTCGCAGAAACCGGAGGAACGCAAAGGGCAGTTCTCGCTATTGGGAGTGGTCTCATTGCAAAAGGGCATTCTGTAACCATATTGAACGATAGCCTCGAGATTGCGACACCGTTTTATCCTTATGATCCCGCGTTGGAGATCCGGTATATGTGTGAAGACGTTCGTGCTATTGAACCGACTGACGTGAGAAAAGAGCCTGCGCGCTCTCCCACCATAGGGAAGAAAAAAAAGTCCAGTTCGAGATACTTGCAAACTCTTTTTCCTGCTTACCGAAAGCATAGGTGGCAACGCCGGATTAAACATAGACTTCCGCAGGTGAAGCAGGCGATTGCCCAGGAAAAACCTGATGTTTGTATCGTCTTCACACCAGACTATGCCTCACTTGTAGCCTCTGCATTATCTGATCGGAAGTTCCCGGTTATCCTGGCTTTTCGCCACGTCCCTCATTTCCTGTTTGATGAGGCTGTTGGGATTCCTGATAATCCAGTCGCTAGAATGAACTTTCTGGACAATTTCAGATATGCTGACGCATTCTCAATTTTGATACCAGAATTTGCCAGCTTTTTATCCAAGCACAATGACAAACCAGTTTGTTATATTCCAAATGGTGTGAGACTGCCTGAGTTGCCTGCGTCTGCGAGTGAGCAGCGGAAGATATTGTTTGCTAGTCGTTTTGCCACTGCCAAACGTCCCCAATGGTTGATGGAAGCATTTGCAAAGGTTGCAGAAATGTATCCTGACTGGTCATTGCATATGTATGGTTCCGGGACTGATAGCAAAGAGGCCGTCAATCTTTGTAAGTCACTGGGTGCTCCCAACCAGATAAAGCTTCATGGTGCACAGCCAGATTTGACCGAAGCATATCAAAATGCAGAGATCTTCTGCATTCCCTCTCATTTCGAAGGGTTCTCGAATTCATTAGCGGAAGCAATGAGTTATCAACTGACCTGCGTTGCTGTAGATGATTGCATTTCTAACTCAGCGCTCCTCAAAGATGGAGCTGGTTATTTGACAAGAGTTGAAGATGGCGCAGCAGGTTTGGCTGAAGCTTTGGACACGCTGATGGGAAATCCGGAACTTCGGAAGCAATTGGGAACAGCAGCACGGCAAAAAATTTCTGCGTTTACGCCTGAGCGCGTGACAGATGAATGGAATGGTTTCCTCAGATCTGTCACGTCGGATTACAAGCAAAAGAAAAGACTTTTTGCGAGGGCTTAGCCGAACTTTCGTTTTGCGTCTGCTGCAAGGCCAAGGCCCACGGCGCCAAACACGTCGCCTTCCACGATAGAAGCGTTTGGCATCAGGGACTTGAAGTGATCTCGAAGCATCGGGATACGCGTGGTGCCGCCGGTCAGGAACATGCTGTTGATCTGATCAGCAGTCACACCTGCCTTGTTGAGGGCTTCCTGAATGGTGGTTTCGATTTTGCCCACAGAAGCGGCAATTGCCGTATGGAAATCGGCATTGGAGGCATTCACCTGAACGTCTTCTTCCTCCAGCTCAATCTTGAGGCTAGCAATCTCGGAGGAAGACAGGTCAATCTTGGTCTGCTCCACGCGCGTAGCAAGCATGTGGCCATCTTTTGCACGGATCACTTCACGAAGGCGCTCCACCAGATGTGGCTGCGCTGCTTCGCGTCTGACTTCGCCGAGCTCGCGCAAAATGTTTGGAGAATACAGCTGGTTGATGAACTGCCAGGTGGCGAGATCGAAATAGTATTTGGAGGGCAGCGCGCGTTTGCCGTCTTTCGTGAGTGTTTTATAGCCCAGATGTGGCATCACTTGCGCAAGCGACAGCAAGCGGTCGAAATCCGTACCACCGATGTGAACACCGGTGTTGGCAAGAATGTCGCCTGTGCGGTCAGCTGCATTCCGCCGTTCAGGAGAAACGCGAATAACAGAAAAGTCCGCTGTACCACCACCGATATCCAGTACCAGAATAAGTTCTTCACGGGTAACAGACTGCTCATAAGCCAACGCAGCTGCAATCGGCTCATACTGGAATGCAATATGCTCAAAGCCTTCCTGGCGAGCGATACCTTCCAGCGTGTTTTGCGCTGCACGGTCAGCAACTTCATCACCGTCGATGAAATGCACCGGACGTCCCAGAACCACCTTGGTGACATCTTCCTGCATGTGTGCATCGAGCTTGCGTTTCAACTGACGCAGGTACAGCGCAATAATGTCACGAAACGCCATACGACCGCCCATGACAGCCGTTTTCTCCTGAATGAGGGATGTGCCCAGAACACTCTTGAGAGCCTGCATAAGACGGCCCTCATCGCCTCTGATGTACTCTTCTTTCGCCTGCCGTCCATAAACGATCTGCTCGTCCTCAAAATTGAAGAAAATGGCAGACGGCATTTCCGTATGGCCTTCTTCCAGCATCACCAGTTCTGGTGTTTCGCCTGAGTAGATGCCCACTGTGGAGTTAGAGGTGCCAAAATCGATGCCTGCGAATGCACTGTTCATTTTTAGACCTCTCATCATGCCTTTTGTCAGGCAAAGCTATGCAATTGCCAGAGTAACGGCTGCGTCTGGATATTCAGGTTCGGGATACCTCCACAAGGCGTTTGGGAGGGCGAGCTTGATACACGGTGAGCTGTAGGATTGCCAGTTAATTTTGAGGGAACTTGGATATCCTTGTGGGCGAAGCTGAAACCTCGTTTAAAAACATTGCTCTGCAAAGTGACCTAGAGAATGAGGGGGCATGTTTTCAGAATTGCGACAAAAACCAGTTTCCTCCTAGGTTCATGCTCTGTTTCCCTAAGATTTTGGGCGTGTGATGACCTTGCAAAAGACAGCATTGATAACGGGTGTGACTGGACAAGATGGCGCTTATCTGAGCCGTTTTCTGCTTGATAAGGGCTACATAGTGCATGGTGTTAAGCGCCGCTCCTCCAGTTTCAATACCGGGCGGATTGAAGGAATTTACCAAGACCCGCATGAAGAAGATGCACGCTTTATTCTTCATTACGGAGATCTGACGGATGCGACCAACCTGATCCGGATTATGCAGGAGGTGCAACCGGATGAGGTCTATAACCTTGGTGCGCAGTCACACGTTAAGGTGAGTTTTGAAACCCCGGAATACACGGCCAACAGCGATGCTCTTGGTGCTCTACGGTTGTTGGAAGCAATCCGCATTCTCGGACTAGAAAAGAAAACAAGGTTTTATCAGGCGTCAACATCAGAGCTCTATGGTCTGGTTCAGGAAGTTCCGCAAAAAGAAACCACACCATTTTATCCGCGGTCTCCATATGCTGCAGCAAAACTCTATGCCTATTGGATCGCTGTAAACTATCGCGAAGCCTATGGAATCCATGCCTCAAACGGCATCCTCTTCAACCATGAAAGCCCGTTGCGTGGTGAGACATTCGTAACGCGAAAAATCACACGCGCAGCTGCGGCAATCAACTTGGGTCAGCAAGAGAAACTCTACCTCGGCAATATTGATGCTCAACGAGACTGGGGGCATGCGCGCGATTTCATTGAAGGCATGTGGATGATGCTGCAACAGGATCAGCCGGACGATTATGTCCTGGCTACTGGTACGATGACATCTGTTCGCCGTTTTGTAGAAATGGCCTTCGCTCATTGTGGCACTGACATTGAGTGGTGGGGAGAGGGCGTTGAGGAGCAGGGCCTTTGCGCGCGAACCGGTCGTTCACTGATTGAAATTGATCCAAGGTATTTCCGTCCTTCTGAGGTGAACGAACTGCTAGGCGATGCAAGAAAGGCGCGGCAGAAGTTGGGATGGGAGCCTAAAACCTCTCTAGAGGTGTTGGTACAGGAGATGGTGCAGGCCGATTTGAAGGAACTTCAACAGTATCGGGTACTAGAAGATGCCTGATTTATCGGAGACCAAATTTGACCTTGTGGGAAAAACGGTTTTTGTAGCTGGGCACAAAGGCATGGTTGGCGGCGCGTTGATGCGCCGTTTGGAACGAGAGGATTGCTCGCTTTTAACGGCTGACCGCAAGCAGGTGGATCTTACTGCTCAAAATGAAACACTAATGTTTTTGCAGGATACGAAGCCGGATGTGGTGATTGTTGCGGCGGCCAAAGTAGGGGGGATATGGGCGAACAATGAGTATCCCGCAGACTTCCTCTATGAAAACCTTGCGATAGAAACCAATCTCATCCGCGGAGCCTATGCAGCCAACGTGCAAAAGCTGCTGTTTCTGGGTTCGTCCTGTATTTATCCAAAACATGCATCTCAACCGATTTCAGAAGAGGCGTTGCTCTCCGGGCCTCTGGAGCCAACCAATGAATGGTATGCCATTGCTAAGATTGCAGGAATAAAGCTTTGTCAGGCTTTTCGAAAACAGCACGGATGTGATTTCATCTCCGCGATGCCAACCAACCTGTATGGTCCGGGCGATAACTTTGATCTGTCAACCAGTCATGTACTGCCGGCACTTATACGTAAAGTGCACGAAGCAAAGGTGAGTGGTTCGACTGCCTTTGAGATTTGGGGAACAGGAGCACCACGACGAGAGTTCCTCCATTGCGATGACTGCGCAGATGCATTGGTTTACTTACTGAAGAATTACTCAGCTAATGAGCACATCAATGTCGGTTTCGGAACGGATATCTCTATTCTGGAACTTGCAGAAAAACTAGCAAGTATCCTGGGGTTTGAAGGCTCTATTGAGAAGGACACTTCTAAGCCTGATGGAACTCCGCGAAAACTCATGAGTTCGGAGCGATTGGCGCAGTTGGGGTGGAAGCCATCCATTTCATTGGATCAGGGGATTGCGGAGACTTACAGCTGGTTTCTTCAGCATCACCCGGAAAAAACAACGGCATAAATACCTGCAATCAGAAAATCTTGGACACTCGCAAATGTCACAGTGCACTTGCCAGTGCTTTCAGTCATGTTGTCTTGCTGAAATTGGAGATATGAAACCTTGTAGTTTTCCGGGTTCATGCCTCCCGATCTTAAAGGGGTAACAACATGATTGAACGCATGCACACCAAGCAGCGTATGAGCAAAATCGTAAAGCACAATGGTACTGTTTATCTGTGCGGACAGGTTGGCAATCGCGGCGATAGCATCAAGGAACAGACTGCAGAATGTCTGCGCCGCGTTGATGAACTACTGATTGAAGCTGGGTCCAGCCGCGAGAAAATCCTGCAGGCCATCGTTTGGCTTTCAGACATGCGCGATTTCGCAGAAATGAATGAAGTCTGGGATGCCTGGGTTCCTGAAGGCCATGCGCCAGCACGCGCATGCGGTGAAGCGCGCCTCGCTTCCCAGGAACTGCTCGTGGAAGTGATCATTACAGCAGCTTGCGACTAAGTCCTTCAAAGAAATAGCAGCTTCCCGGATGCAACTTAGATTTCCGGGAAGTGGCCTCTTAAATCATTGAGTGCTAGTTGTGAGTGCTGTTTGCGCACTCAGAGAGCATTGAAGATGTGCTCTGGCATCTTGCGTTGCACGTCTACTTTGCAGGCAAAGCCCATGTGGGCCAGCACGTCGCGTTTAGGTTTGATCCCTGGCGCAACTTCGGTCAGCACAAGCCCATTCGGCCCAAGTTGGAACACAGCACGCTCCGTTACATAGAGCACTTCTTGACCATTGTTGCGGGCATTGATCGCGTTGAACGTGATGTGGTCTGTTTGCTCGACAAACTTTGTGTGTGTTCCGTTTCTGGTAATCTTTAGCTTATCTTTGCGATACTCCACGCGCGTATCGACGCCGGTGAGAAGGCCGCAAAACACCAGTTTTCGTGCGTTCTGTGAGATATCGATAAAGCTACCCGGGCCAATAATTTTTCCGCCTATTTTGGAGAGGTTTACGTTGCCATGTCGGTCTACCTCACTCATGCCCAAGAAAGCGATGTCTAGCCCGCCACCGTTGTAAAAATCAAACTGATCCAATGAAGACAGAAGAGCTTCAGACCCTTGCGCTGCGCCATAAAGCGTATCACCCAGAAACTGACCGTTGTGATGGCCATGTTCGCAAGAAAGCCAGATCTGCTCAGCTAACTTCTTGCGTTGTTCTGTAAAGCGAACTCCTGCAGGCACACCAAACCCTATGTTGACGGCTGCATTTTCAATCAACTCCTCTGCAGCTCGTCTTGCGATCACCTTGCGTGCAACTTCGCTGGGTTCATTTTGAACACGCCGATGAGACGGCTTGATGTCACCGCTAAGTGCAGGACTGTAAGGGGTGTCGTAGGCGATGGTTTGGCCAGGGGTTTCAACCAAGGCATCCAGAAATACACCGGGAATGGCAACTGACCGAGCTGGCAGACTGCCGGATTCCACGATGTTCCTGACTTGTGCAAAGCAGTGGCCTCCGCTGTTATGCGCTGCCATTGCCAGGCTCAGGCAGTCCAGAGTGACAGCTTCTTCATCAAGGCTGAGATTGCCCTTGGTGTCAGCAGCTGAGCCACAAATCAACGCGAGATCGATCTTGAAAGGGCGATATCGGAGATATTCTTGACCATGCAGGTGCAGCAATTCAACCAGATCATGTTTACAGGACTTGCTGCATTTACCACCACCGTGTCTGGGATCAACAAAGGTTCCAAGCCCAGTTCGGGTGAGAAGGCCGGGGCGACCCGCACCAATTTCACGGATCAACTGTTGAATGACACCCGCTGGCAGACAGTAGGCTTCCAGTTTGTCCTGAGAGATGAGTTTTTGCAGAGATGGCGTCAGTGCAAAGTGAGAGGAGATAATGCCTCGCAACATCCCTTTATGCGAAAAGCGGTTCAGTCCACGCTTGTCACCATCTCCGATCGAAAGAGAGTTGATGACGAAAAGGTTCTTAGGGTGACCGGTTGAGAGGAACTGTTGTTCGATGGCTTCCAAGAGAGCTTCCGGCGTGGCAAGGCCCCATCCGCAACCGCCAATAACAATGGTATCGCCATCCTGCACAAAGGCCGCAATTTCACGCGCACTGCAGATCTGCATCCTGCTGGTTCCCGGAGTTTGTGTCCGTGTTGTTGTGAGAAGATTATCCCGCAAACACTAAAAAGTCCGGTTAAGGTACCGTCGATCTCCTGAAAGTCATTTAGAAACAAAAACTTGACCATGTGTGGCAAGATTGGTGCTTTCCAAACTATTATAATTTGTTATGTAAGTGGCTCAAATTTACGAAAAAGACTGGCTCAAAATTGACTGTGTCGCAGGAAAATCAAGTTTATCAGGTTGGAGAGTTTGTTCGTGGTGGCGGATTTCGCGACACCTATGAATGTGCCTCTGATCCTACCAAGCTTCTGAAATTTGATCGTTACGAGACTGGTAGGCGTAAGGTAAAAACTCGCGGCCCGCTAAAGAACCTGTTTCGTGCTGTTCGTGCAAAGCTTGGCTACAAGAAGCAACGCTTGAGCGGTAACCAGGATGAACTTTTAGGCTGGCAACACATTCAGGACGTTGGGTTGGAAGAGCATCGCTCTTTCGCGAAAGTCTACGGAATGGTGGAAACGGATCGTGGGCCCGCTCTTCTAACGGAAAAAGTTGAGAACTTCTGGCATCCCGAAACTCGTAGTGTACGCGACTACATCAGCCGCCATGGTCGTGTTGATGATAACGAGCTTATTCGTGCTTTGATTGAGTATTTTGGGATTTTGCGTAGCCACCATGTTTCCTGCTTTGCAGATCGCCCTGAAAACATGGGAATTGTTCTTGATGAGCAAGGCAACAAATACATCAAGAGTTTTGATGTAAAGCCTTACCTGAACAATCAGTTTTTGCCAGTTCACAAGATCGACTACCTGAGTAAGAAGCGTATTCGACGACGCTTGGATCGCCATTTGAATATTCTAAGCGGTGAAAACACAGGTGGTGGGCATAAGATCTGAGCCCTATAGGTTTCGGAGGAAAACTAATCCCTGTAGAGTAGGGCAGCCTGGCACCTGAAGCTGAGTTCAGCATAATTATCTTCACCTATATACGTCTTGCATCTGGAAAGGGCTTGGTTAAGCTAACGGGATTGCTCTTTCCGTTGGCGTGGCATTCTGTGCGCTGATTTTTCTGGCTTTTTTGAAGAAATGAATTTGAGGCGGGCTTTGTTATGCAGGATGAGGCAGTAAATACTTCCGTTTTGGCATTGTTTAAGCTGAGCGCGTTTCGTCGGTTTATTGGTGTTCTTGTTCCTGCTGCCTTTGCGGACTGGATCGACTTCATCGCGATCATGGTGCTGGTGAACTACACATGGGGCATGGGCGCTACCGAGGTTGCCAGTGTGATCATGGCGGCCACATTACCACGCGTTTTATTTGGGTTGCCTGCGGGTATTCTGGTTGATCGCATTGGAGCTGGGCCCGTGCTGATGGCTGGCCTTGTTATTCGGGCCGCTGTTATGGTTGGCATGTTCTTCTTTGCCAACACTCTCGCACTTCTCATCGCCTTTGTCTTTTTGAAGTCAACAATCTCCGCAGCGTTTATGCCAGCGCAGCAGTTGGCGCTGAAAAAGATTGTGCCGTCCAATATGCTGACACAGGCCGTCAGTATTGATCATTTTGTCATTCAATCTACGAAGATCTTTGCACCGGTTCTTGGCGGTGCTTTGCTTGCCATCTGGAGTCCGCACAATGTCTTTTTGCTTGGCGGGCTCTGTTTTACAGTTGGTGCGCTGTTCTGCGTCACGCTGCTTGGTGTGCTGAAGAAAGACCAAGCAAGCGATGAGACTGAAAAGGAGAGCAACGGCAGTGTGCTGCGCGATGCAAAGGCTGGCCTTGCTTACATTTGGAAGACACCACGCCTACTCTTAGGTATCGCTCTTATCTGTCTCTTTATATTCAGTGTCTTCCTGTATGAAGCCGTACTGCTGCTCTTGATTAAGGAGACTGGTCAACCAGGAGCTTCTGCGGGGCCAATCATTGGTGCTATTGGTGTGGGGGGGCTTGTCGGCACTTATCTTACAGCGAAGATTGGTGATCGAGTAAACTTGCATCTAATGATGGTCATCGGCTCGTTTTTTGGTGGAGCCTTGACCATTGTCGCGGGATGGCTTCCTTTCAGCCCTGAGCCTTTCACTCTCAATGAGCAGATGACACTTTGGTTTGTCGCTGGTATCTTTTCCAGTCTGATAACGGTGCCTTACGGAGCTATCATCGTAAAGCAGACGCCAGAAGAGTTATTGGGGCGTGTTTCTTCAGTTGGTGAGATGCTGCAATCGGGCCTGACACTTATCTCAATACCAATCGGGGCTTTTCTGGCAGAGCAGTGGTTTGTTTCCATGCCTTTCTTTGCTGGAGGCGTGACCATGTCCGTAGGTGCAGTCATTGGGTTTATTGCAGTTCTAAGCCTTGGTAAAGCGCCTGATCCGGAACCGGTGATCTCGGAAGAAGTCGTATAACCCGCCAGCGTAGGTTCGACTTTAATTGCGCTCGACCTTCCTGAGGACCTGAGGCATTCTCTTCGGATTGCTCAAGCCTGCCACCAGCAGGGAGCAGTGAGGGGGGATTTCATGACAGGCTTTGTCTTCAACACATCAGCAAGCGTAATTTGCGAGCCCGGTGCGGTTCAACAGCTGGATCAACTTACACTGAACACTATAGGCAAACGTGTTTTGCTGGTGAGTGATAAAGGCCTCATACAAGCGGGGCTTGTTGAGCCGGTGATCTCGCGGCTTGAAGCTGCTGGAGTTGAAGTCACGCTCTTTGAGGATGTGGTGGCTGATCCGCCCGAAGCTATCGTTTTGCGAGCAGCTGAACAGGCAAAGACTGCAAACGTCGAGGGCGTGATCGGGCTTGGCGGTGGTTCATCGCTTGATGTTGCAAAGCTTGTTGCCCTGCTTGTTGGGGGAGGGGAGCAGCTTGCAGACATCTATGGTGTAGGCATAGCTAAAGGAAAGCGGCTTCCACTAATCCTCATTCCAACAACAGCGGGTACAGGCTCTGAAGTTACGCCGATCTCCATCATCACGACGGGAGAGGCTGAGAAGAAGGGCGTGGTGTCACCTCAGTTGCTGCCGGATGTGGCGGTGCTGGATGCCGATCTTACCCTTGGGCTACCTGCACATGTGACCGCTGCAACAGGCATTGATGCCATGGTGCATGCGATCGAAGCCTATACTTCTACCTCTGCAAACAACAATCCGGTTTCGAAGGTTCTGGCCAAGGAAGCTCTGCGATTGCTTGGCGCCAACATTGAGAAGGCTGTGAATACGCCACAGGATAATGAAGCCCGCTCTAACATGCTGCTGGGTTCTATGTTGGCTGGGCAGGCCTTTGCCAACTCGCCAGTAGCAGCGGTGCATGCGTTGGCTTATCCGATCGGTGGCATATTTCATGTGCCGCATGGTGTTTCCAACGCGCTCGTTCTGCCGCATGTGATGCGGTTCAACATGCCTTCCTGTGCTGACGCCTATGCTGATCTCGCTCCACTGGTGTTCCCGGAACTGATTGAAGTACCTGCTGATATCCGGGGCAGCGTGTTTGCGGATCGGTTGGCTGAGCTTGCCAAGGTGCTTGGTGTTGAAACAACTCTTCGGGAGGTCGGCATTGAAGAACAGCATATGGCCAAGCTTGCTAGTGAAGCGATGAAGCAGACACGTTTGCTCGTCAATAATCCGCGGGAGATGGATGAAGACGCCGCGCTACAAATTTATATGCAAGCCCTTTAAGTGCACGGAGTTATTCAGATGAGCAAACCTAAGAAGCCAATTCCGGACACACGGGATCACTTCAAGTTCTTCAGTGAGGTCCAGACTCGCTGGGAGGACAATGACATTTACGGCCACATCAACAACGCGGTCTATTACAGCTACTTCGACAGCGCGGTGAATGCCTATCTTATTGCAAACGATGCACTTAACATTCACGAAGGGGACGAGATTGGTTTGGTGGTTGAATCTGGCTGCCAGTACTTTTCTGAGATCGCTTATCCGCAAAAGATTGATATCGGTTTGCGTGTCGGTCATCTGGGAAACAGCTCTGTGCGTTATGAGTTGGCTCTGTTTGCGCCAGGCGCGGAGACTGCCGCGGCACAGGGATTTTTTACGCATGTGTACGTAGATCGCACCACTCGCAGACCTCAAGCGCTCTCTGTCAATCTGCGCAATGCACTTGAAGCTCTTCTACTAGAGGTTGCTGATTCTTGATTGTTAAAAATCTAATGATTATTTGCACTTATAATAAATCTATGTTGGACGCATAAACAGATAAAACTTTCAGAAATTACTCAATTAATGCCGTAAATACCTACGGGTTAACTACTGGTTGAGATTTACAAGCTTAGGATGCCGCCAAGTCATGGGCAACGACTTTTATTCGGGAGAAATAAGGTCATGAGGCGGGTCCTCCAGCTTTTTACTAATTTGCGACTGTCGACGAAAATCGGCGGTGGCTTCATCATCGTTCTCTTGCTTTCCGCTGCAGCTGGTGGGATCGGAATCTTTTCTATCTCTCAGCTCACCAAGCAAACCGACATGACGAATGCAACCATGCGTTTAATGCAGGGCCTGCATGATACGACCTCAGCACGTGAAACTTATCTGCGCAGCCTGAGCAAGTATGATGCAACCGCAGCTGCAGATGAGCTGAATCTGCTGGGCGCAGATCTTGAAGCTTTGCATGAGCAGGTTGTTGCAGACGGCAAGGATGGCACCGCCTTTGAAGAGACCCACGAAAACGTGCGGGCTCTGAAAGGTTTGTTCAGCCGTGTTCGTATGGCAACGGACATTCAGGAATCCCAGATCGCGAAAATGATGTCTGCAGTTGCCAATCTTCAGGCGATTGGCAAAAAGGTGCAGGCAGATATTTCCAAGATTGCAACTTCAGCAGCGGAACAGGATACGCTGGCGAAAGAGCAGTTGAAGGAAGCAGACAAGGCAGGGCGCCTCGTAGCAACCATTCAGAGTCAGGCACTGAATATGCGCTACTTCTTTGTGAAGGCGACCACCAGTTCTGAAGAAGGCGCTCTGCGTAAAACTTTGCTCAGCGCTGCAAAGGCACGCCGCGAGATCAAGAAGCTTCAGAAAATCGTGTTGTCTCATCTAGATCCAAAGGTTCTTCAGAGCCTGGCAGATGTGTCCGATACGCTGGTTGAAAAGCTGAAAGCACTGCGCGACTCCACTGATTTCTCCGAGATGTATTCTCTACGTCAGGACATCACTGCAAGCATCGATGTGCTTGGTGAGACCGCGCAGCTGGTGATTGGCTTCACATATCGCTCCATTGATGACGCGAACAAGAAGCAGGCTGAAGCTGTTGACCGCAAGCAGCAGGTTGATGCGGCATTGGCATCTGTTTCCAACATCACTCGTCAGACACTGGCAGTCAGCTCTTCTTCTCTGTCCTTCCTGCGTGCAGGTTCTGGTGTTAAGGCTGAAGAAGTCTCCAAGGAGATTGATCAGCTTGGTGCGGCAGGCCGTGAGTTTAAAGCAGGTGTGAAAGACATCGAAGGTGGTGTGAAAGCCTCCAAAGATGCGATGAAGGAAATCGCGGCGATCCGTTCCGGTTTTGGTTCCATGGCCAACGGCAAGAAAGAGCTGTCCAGCCTTGTGTCTCAGCTGACCGAACAGTCCGAGACCGTTCAGGGTCAGATCATCGACATTGCGGCATCTGAAGCTGAAAATGCAAGCTCTGCAGGTGAACTGGCAACCAACCTGATTGCGACAACCGTTGCTGTCTGTCTTGCTCTTGGTGCACTGATTGCTCTGGGTCTGTCCCTTGCCATCACTCGCCCAACCAAGCGTTTGACAGGTATCATGGAGCGTCTTGCTAATGGTGACACCAACGTTGAAATCGCTGGCGTGAAACGCAGAGATGAGATTGGTGACATGAGCCGTACGGTTCAGGTCTTCCGTGACAACGCTCTGGAACGTGCTCGTCTTCGCGAAGAGCAGGCGCAGGTTGCTGAGAAGGATGCTGAGAAGCAGCGCGAGGTTGAGCAGTTGATCTCCGATTTCCGAAACACTGCAAGCAACTTGCTCACTTCTGTGAATGACAGCATGGGTGAGATGGGTGAGACAGCAAGCGTGATGGCTGACCTGGCTCGCGGTACTTCTGATCAGACTGAACGTGCTGCAGCTTCTTCTACAGATGCAGCGAACAACGTTCAGATGGTGTCTGCGGCAGCTGAAGAGCTGAGCAGCTCCATTGAAGAGATTGCCCGTCAGGTGAGTGCGACAACGTCCGTTGTGGCAAAAGCGACCGAAAGTGCGCACGTTTCCAACGACCGGATCAATGAGTTGGCGGACGCCACTGTGAAGATTGGTGAGGTTGTTGGCCTCATTCAGGCAATCGCTGAACAGACCAACCTGTTGGCTCTGAACGCAACCATTGAAGCGGCACGTGCCGGTGAAGCAGGTAAGGGCTTTGCGGTTGTTGCGGCTGAAGTGAAGGAACTGGCGAACCAGACGTCCAAGGCAACTGAGGAAATCAGCTCCCAGATCTCCGCAATTCAGAACTCTACGACTGATGCCGTGTCTTCCATCGAGGGTATTTCCAACACGATGGATGAGGTCACTGCGTTCACCTCTGCAATTGCCACAGCTGTTGAGCAGCAGGGCGCTGCGACTACAGAGATCAGCCGCAACGTTCAGGAAGCTGCAGTGGGTACATCCAGTGTAAATGAGAACATGACCCTCGTTTCTGAAGCTGTGAGTGAAACTAATACGGCGTCCTCACGTGTATTGACGGCCTCTACGGAGGTGACAGAAAGTACGCGGGCTCTTGGTCGTGAAGTAGACGACTTCCTGACAGCAGTTGCAAAAGTCGGCTAACATACACGCAAAACTCGAATATTTAAGGCAGCTTAGTTTTTCTAAGCTGCCTTTTATTTTGTCCGAAATCAGAAAATCCATTTCATCTATATATTGACCCAGAGAATGAAGTTTCTGAGTTGTAATAATTCGAATCTGCGAATTTAAACGTAAGTAGTTTGTCTTTGTTGTTGCGCAAAGAGAAATATAAAATGTTGATATATATGTATAGAATAACATATGCATGCAGAATATACTATAAATTGACTTTGTGAATTACTTAAAATCGATTTTTATCTTAACTACCCGTCAATTTATTCAGGACATGTTCTGTCTGCTTGAATTTTATTCATTCAAGTTACCAAGTAGAAAAACATAGAGGCAGCTATGTCGTCGGGTGCACATCTGTCCGATACTGAAAAAACATTCAGTGAGGCAGACATCATTGTCAGTAAGACCGACTTAAAGGGCAAAATAACGTATTGTAATGAGATCTTCTGTGAGATCGCTGGATACTCCTATAAGGAGCTAATCGGACAGCCACACAGTATTATCCGTCATCCGGATATGCCCCGTTGCGTTTTCGAGCTTTTGTGGAAGCGCATCGCAGAAGGGCACGAGGTCTTCGCGTATGTAAAGAACCTTTGTAAAGGCGGAGAGTATTATTGGGTGTTTGCGCATGTCACGCCCACCTTTGATAATACCGGAAAGATCATCGGATATCATTCAACACGCAGAGTGCCAGAGCGCAAGATTCTCAGCGAAGCGATTACTCCGTTTTACCAGCAGCTGCTGGAGATTGAGCAGGCTCCTAAGAGCCGCAAAGACGGACAGCACAACAGCTCTGAGTTTCTCGCTAACTACCTCTCCGATAATCGGGTGACCTATGATGAATTTATCCTCACTCTCTAAGGGTGTCCTCCTAAGTTGCCTGACGGCGGTACTGTGCGTTGTTGTTGCGCTGATGAATATGGGCGGGGAGAGTGGTTTGCTCTCACTTTTGTCTGCGTTGGCTGCGTTAACAGCTGTATCTGCACTGTTCTTCATGTTGAAAGTGCGCCGTGTGCTGAAGCACATCACTGAGACAGCAGCTTTGCAGGCGAGCGGTGATCTGGAAGCGCGCACTCTGGTTGGGATGGATCATGGGGAGCTGAAGGATCTCCTCGCGAGCGTGAACTACTCAACCGATAAAATGGATTCCTTTATTCGCGAGATGGTGGCGTCCACGCATGCACTTTCTGCGAACAAGTATTATCGCCGTGTTGTGACACGTGGTTTGCAGGGCTCGTTTCTGGTCTATGCAAATCAGGTCAACCACGCGATCTCCAAAGTTCAGGACCGTATCTGCGACTTTTCCGGCCAGACTGATGCTTTTGAGATGCTGACAAAGTCGGCAACAGAAACGCTTTCTAGCGCTGGTCACAACATGAGCCAGAACGCGCAGCAGATGGAACAGTCCGCCGATCTGACGCTTCAGCGCGCATCTGCCGTGACAGTGGCTTCTGAAGAAACCTCTGCCAACGTACAAACCGTATCTGCCGCCGTTGAAGAGCTTTCTGCATCTGCTGCTGAGATTGGCAATCAGGTGAAGTTCACCGCCGATGTCACCAAAACCGCAGTTCAGGAAGTGGAAGCCGGTGAAACCAAGATCAGCAGTCTGAGTGCTGCTGCCGAAACCATCGGCGAAGTAGTCGAGTTGATCAGTTCCATCGCAGAGCAAACCCATTTGCTGGCATTGAACGCGACCATTGAAGCTGCTCGCGCGGGGGAGACAGGCAAAGGCTTCGCCGTTGTTGCTGGTGAAGTGAAGGAGCTTGCCTCGCAAACATCCGACGCGATTGGGCAGATTTCCGGTCAGATCGAGGCAATTCAGTCAGCCACTGCAGAAACAGTCGTGTCATTCAAACAAGTTGCGGAATCTATTTCCAAAATCGAAAGCGTCACGGACTCCATTTCGCTCTCAGCCAAACAACAGGCGGAAGCGACGACCGAGATTGCCCAGAACATTGCAGAGGCTTACTCCGGCACCCGTCTTGTCGCCAGCAACGTGGCGGATGTGTCGACTTATGCAAACGAGACCGAAAATGCCGCTGAGAGCGTGATTGGCTCTGCCGTTGAAATGAACCAGCAGATTGCATCACTGTCCTCCGCGGTGAACGAATACATCAGCGAGCTGCGCAATGGCCCGCTAAGCAACAGCGAAATGCGCACCTGATCCGAATACCGTCCTGAATCACGATCTGGGAGACCTACTTCGTGTTTCAGGACGCTCTAAGGCGTTCGTCCATCTACCAAGATGCTATCGCAATGCAAAGGTTAGCATCATGAAATCCATCATTCTCAGCAGTATCTTCGCTCTCACCTGCACATCGGCTTTAGCAGATATGCCATATGCAGGATACGATCGCCTCACTGTCTCAGCCCCCCATCGAACATCTGCTGTTGCCGCTTCCATCTGGTACCCAGCCCAAACAGCAACTTATCGTGGTTTGGTGGGTGATAATGCGGTATTCAAAGGCACTTCTGCTTATGTTGGTGCTGCGGTTAAAGACGGTAAGCATCCACTCATTTTGCTGTCGCATGGCTCTGGGGGCAACATGGACACGATATCGTGGCTCTCCTCAGGTTTAGCGCAGAAAGGAGCCATGGTGCTTGCGGTCAATCATCAAGGCAGCACCTCCGGCGACTCGTCACCAAGACGTTCTGTGCGTTTGGATGATCGGGCTAAAGATCTGAGTGCGGCTCTGGATGAACTGCTATCTGATCCTTATCTCGCAGAGCATGTCGATAAGAGCCGTATCACATCCCTCGGCTTCTCGTTGGGTGGAGCAACGGCTCTGAATCTTGCTGGTCTGCGTTTTGATGGAGATCGGTACAACGAGTACTGCCAGGGTATTGGCAAGTCTCAGGCTGATTGTGTGTTTCTCTCCAAAGGCGGTGTCGACTTCTCCCGTATGCCTGCGGGATTTTCAAAGGGTGTTGAAGACCCACGCGTTTCCGCTGTTGTTGCTATCGATCCGGGCTTTACCTACGCGGTTGATGAGCAAAGCCTTGCAAAGGTTCAACAACCTGTTCTTTTGATCAACATCGGTCAGGAGCACCTTTGGAAGGCAGCTGATGTTGGATCAAACGGTAGCAACCTTGTTGGGAAGCTTGAGGATGCGACTTACTCAGTCGTGAAACCCGGTCACCACTTCACGTTTCTGGCAGAATGTAAACCGGAAGGGCCTGCGATCTTAGCGGCCGAAAAAGATGACCCGGTTTGTGACGATCCGGAAGGGACAGACCGCGCGCAAATCCACGCGGATATTGTTGCAGAGATTGCGCGTTTTCTGAAACTGTGAGGTGAGGGAGCTGGTGCTCCCTCTCGTTGCTCCTCAAAGGAGGCCTTGCTCCCGCTTGGCCTCTTCCAGCTCTTCCTCATCAGTGTAGCCGATGAGAATACCAGCCTGCAGTTCTTTGCCAGCGTTCGCTGCGATCTGTTCATCCGTCATGGTGATGCGGGTATGGTGCTTCCGGTACCAGGCAAACAAAGCTTCGCTCATCCGCTCTCGCTCAGCTGCGTAGGCAGGGTCTGCGCCAAGGTCTTGAAGTTCCTGTGGGTCTTCCTGCAAATCAAAAAGCATAGGGCGGAAACCTTCCGCATGAATGAACTTCCAGCGCTTATCCATAATCATAGCCAGGCGACAATCAGATACCGGTAGCCCAAGATCCATTCGCGCGTTCCGCATGGAGTAGTCATACTCGCTGATCGTGAACTCACGCCACGCGACCTGCTCTGCACTTTCCAGCAATGGCAGAAGAGAGCGACCTTCCAGAACGTTCGGCTTGGGTGTGCCTCCGCAGAACTCCACAAAGGTCGGCGCAAGATCAATGGCTTCCACCAGATCATCACTAGTGGTTCCGCGTGTGCTGTCCGCTTCTGGGCGCGGGTCGACTACGATCAACGGGATTTTGACAGAAGGTTCGTGGAAGAGTTCCTTCTCACCCATCCAGTGGTCACCTAAATAGTCACCGTGATCGGAGGTGAACACGATCATGGTGTTATCGGTTAGACCCTTTTCATCGAGAAACTTCATGAGCTTACCGATTTCATCATCGATCTGTTTGATCAGCCCCATATAGGCAGGGATGACCTTGGCGCGGGTCTCATCATTGGAAAATGCTTTAGAAACACGCTCTCCCATGAACGCCTTAAACACGGGATGCGGATCTTGCCTCTCGTCTTCGGAACGGACAACAGGCAACACATCTTCAGCGCTGTACATGTCATGATAAGGCGCTGGCACAATGTAGGGCCAGTGCGGCTTGATGAGGGAAAGGTGCACACACCACGGTTGGTCTCCAGCAACAGCGACAAAGTCTTTAAACCGCTGGATCATATAGGGAGTTTCAGCGTGCTCAGCTTCCACGCGAGCTGGCTTATCGGAATGACCAAGCAACCAGCCGGAGAGGATTTCTCCATCATTGCCTTCTGCTGAGTTCGCCCATCGCTCCCACTGGTTAGGCCCATCATAGCCTTTGGCTTTGAGATAGCTATCATATTCTGGGTTAGGTGAGTAAGGCCCGTCTGGGTGGAGGCCATCGTCGCGTTCGAATACTTCAAACCCGCATTCGGCAACGCGAGCGCCGATGAAGCTTTCAGGTGAGATTCCCAGGCGTGCCATGCCTTCGGTGTCAGCACGCATATGCGTTTTGCCGACCAGTACGTTGCGTACACC
>NZ_DS996811.1:73103-236565 GCF_000156235.1 Pseudovibrio sp. JE062 | reverse complement strand
CTCAAACACCTCCCCAGATTGATGGGGTATATTCCCTTATTTGTCACAGGATTAGCAAGGGGAGGGCAGTGTTTAACTTGACCTCATAGGCTCTGGCTTTTTCAATCATTGATGAGCAAATCTGGCTGATTATACTATTGCGTGTTTTTAGAATGAGAGTTTTGGGGGAAATTGTTGAGATGTGTTTATCTAAGAAATTAATTGCGCTGAGCTTTGGTGTAGCCAGTCTTGTGAGTTTTTCTTTGGTCCAAAGCGCCACTGCTGAAGAGAGGATTGTTTCCATACCAGTTGGTGATCAAAACATGGTCGCAACGCTTGAAACGGCCTCACAAGAAAACGCACCTATCGCCATACTACTGCATGGTTTTACGGGAACGCGGGATGAACTGCCGGTGAAGGAAACGGATGAAGGCGTTTTCTCTCGCATGGCCCGCCTTTTGGCTGAACAGGGCGTTTCATCTTTGCGGATCGACTTCCGCGGATCTGGCGAAAGTGACGGTAAATGGGAGGACACGACCTTCTCCAGCCAGATCAAAGATGCCGTAACCGCGATTGCGTGGATTCGTGCGCAAGATGCGTTTAAAGGGGGTAAACTTGCGTTGATCGGTTGGAGTCAGGGTGGTTTGGTTGCGAGCCATGCTGCAGCTGCGAGATCAGATGTCGACAGTGTTGTGTTGATGGCCCCAGCAACTAATCCCCTCGTAACCTTCACTGGCCTCTTCGGTAAAGAGCTTGTCGAGAAGGCCATGTCTTCTGATCCGGAAACTCCAATCACGGCCAGTCTGCCGTGGGGCGTGGATACGACGCTGAAGGCTCGCTTCTATCAGGAGCTGCCGATAACAAGCCCGCTTGCAGCAGCTGCGCAGTATGATGGGCCGCTGATGGTGATCATGGCTAAGAAAGATGCGCTGATTACACCACAGCCTGCCATCGGTGAAGCTTGGATGAGGTACCACAGCGGTGAAGAAAAACTGCTGGTGCTCGATACGGATCATGTCTGGAGTGCGTTTGAAGGACCGAAGATGATCGACGAGCAGGTTGTGCCTGCCATTCTTGACTGGTTTGAGGAGCAGCTATAACTTCTCGCTGTTGGAGCAGTCAGTCGATTGAGGGTGGCTGCTCCTGAAGAACTTTCAGTATTCTTGTGCCAGCTTTCGACTTAGCTTTACAGCTTCACGTAAGGGGAGTTGAGGGCAGGCAAGGTGCTGGATGTAAAGCAAAAAGAGCAAGTGATTGCCATTCCGGTTGGTGACCAGAAGATCATCGGAACACTTGCAGGCCCTACTAGTGTTGGCGCGCCCCTTCTGATCCTCCTTCACGGCTTTCATGGAAGCCGCGATGAGCTTGAGATCGCCGGGACCAGTGAAGGCCTCTTCTCTCGCATGGCCCGCGTTCTTGCGGAAGTTGGGTATGCCACATTGCGCGTGGACTTTCGCGGATCAGGAGACAGCGACGGCGCTTGGGAAGACAACACCTTTGAAAGTCAGACTGAGGATGCAATCGCCGTTGTTGATTGGGTCAGAGCTCAAAGAAACCTATCGTTTTCCAAACTCATTCTGGTTGGCTGGAGTCAGGGCGGCTATATCGCTGGATGTGCTGCAGTAAAGCGGCCTGATCTTGATGGCATTGCTTTGCTTGCTCCAACTGTCCACCCTCGAAAGACCTTTCGCCATCTGGTTGGAGAAAAGGTCCGCACGTGTGCAGCGCTTGTAGATCCGGATCATTTGGTTTCCGCGGAATTTCCCTGGGGCACCAAAATTCAGATCAAGGCCCGCTTCTTTCAGGATCTGCCTGAAGTTCCTCCGGTTTTGGAACGTTCAGGGTTTGTGAGTCCTATGCTGGTCGTCGCTGCCCGGCATGATCGGGTCATCTTCCCTCAACCAACCTCCAGCGAAATCTGGCTTCGCCGACATCTGGGGGCGAAGCAACTGACTGTCCTCGATACGGACCATGTCTTCGGAGTTCTGGAAGGGCGTGATGAGTTTGACCATCAACTGATGCCAGCATTGTTGAACTGGCTGGTGAGTAGTTTTTAAAAGACGCCCAACCCGCGAAGTAAGATCGCAGATTGGGCGCTGTTGGGGGACTGAGTTTAGGCTTCGACGAAGCGTTGCAGGTCGTTGAAACTGCTGCTCCAGCCTTGATCGTGGTTTTTGGTTTGCTCTGGATCGGCGAAGACTCTCTGGACCATGGTCATGCGTGTTCCGCCCTCAATTGCTTCAAAGGTGAGGTCCACGTCGGTTTCATGACCGCGAACACCATCATTGATCCAACCCCACGAAAAACAGAGGCGGTTTGGGCGTTCCAGAACTTTGTAGATGCCGGAGACCGTATAAGCGCCGCCTTCCTTGGTTGAGGTCATCGTGGTTTTCCAATGGCCGCCGGCACGTACATCCATTTCACACTCAGGGGTGGTCATGCCTTCTGGTCCCCACCACTGAACGAGCATTTCGGGATTAGTCCAGGCGTCATAGACCTTTTCAGGTGAGGCTTTGAAGTCGCGGGTGATCCGTAGAGTGGTTGCTTCCTGTGTCATGCTATCGGCTGCTGTCATCTTCTTCCCCTTGCTGTTTGTCGAGCAGTGCTTCCAGCCGGTCAAAACTGGTGTTCCAGAAAGTGCGGTAGCGCTCGATCCATTGATGCAGGTCTGCAAATCGGTCTTTCTTCAATGTACAAACCCTCCATTGCTTTTCTATGCGTCGTTCGATGAGGCCAGCGTTCTCGAGCAGTTTGATATGCCGGGAGATGGCAGGAGCTGACATTTTAAATGGCTCGGCGAGTTGCCCGACGGGCAAATCACCTTCCTTCAAAAGCCGCTCAACGATGGCAAACCGTGTCGGGTCTGCCAAGGCTCCAAAAACTTCCGGCAAGTTGGTTTGTGTATTCATTTCACCATCTCATTAATTAACAAAAAAGTTAAATGAAGAATCGCAGCCGGTCAAGCAGTCCTGCAGACTCATTTCAAGTTGGCTTGTCCTTCCCTTATGGAATGCATGGTCCTGTCGCGTCACCGGAGGAAAAAGTTGCTCACAGGCTGAGTAATTTTCAAATATATCTGCGCGGCATCTTGGCAATAAACAGCAACAAATCCTGCGAAAATAATTGAGATGCCAAAGACGAAAATTAATTCTACCTCACGCCATAGAAACGAATAGAAAAACGTAAAAAACTGAGTTAGGTGGCAAGTAATCTTTGGCGCTGAAACACAAGCTTCAGTGCCTTTCCTCAAAACTGAACGGTGTGTCACTCGCGGACTTAAATCCCGCGAGACGAACGGCATGAACCCGGACATTGCAGGCTTGTTATGAGTGAGATGGTTTCCCATGCCCCGGCTCAGGGCAACGTTAAGTATGGCATCCTCTGGATGGTGGCAGCCATGTTTATGTTCGTCATTGTCGACAGTGTGGGCAAATATCTGTCTCTGTCCTATCCAGTTCTGCAAGTGGTTTGGGGGCGGATGTTCTTCCACCTGCTGTTCATGCTGATCTTTATGGCGCCGCGGGTGAAGACCATGATGGTGCCGAACAATGGGTCCGTTGTTTATCTGCGCGCGGTTCTTGTTTTGGTGATGACCATCGGGTCTGTTGCCGCGGCCCAGTTGATCCCGGTTGCAACGCTGCACGCGATCGCATTGCTTTCTCCCATGATGGTGACAGCCATGTCTGTGCCGATTCTGGGTGAAAAGGTTGGCCTTCGTCGCTGGACATCCATTCTGGTTGCGTTTGTTGGCGCACTACTTATCGTTAAGCCGGGCGCTGATGTGCTTGATCTGGGCGCGCTGATCGCGGTGGCGACCATTGTAGTCTACTCCGCTGGACACATCGTGGCGCGATACGCGAGCAAATTTGATACGCCATCAACCGTGCTGTTCCATACCGCCTTGTTGGGAGCGGTGGTCACTACACTGTTCACGCCGTATTTCTGGCAAGCACCAGACATGGAAGGCTGGGCACTGCTGGCTTTGATTGGTGCTGTGTCTGGTCTGGGCCACTATGCCATTGTGAAGGCCTTCTCCTTTGGGGAAGCCTCCACCATTGCGCCTTTCAGCTACAGCAGCCTCATCTGGGCCATGTTGATTGGCCTCATGTTCTTCGGTGAGTTCCCGGATACTCTGACGCTAGCTGGTGCGGCCATCATTTTTGGGTCGGCCATCTACATGTGGCATCGGGAGAAAGTTTTGGGAACAGCCGCATAGATTATGCGCTTACAACTACATAATGTTTTGCTTGTTAAATCTCTCTGCTCTAAAACTGGGGGATCACTGTGAGGGGGAACATTATGCATGTAAAAATGCTGGGTTGTGGCGACGCGTATGATGCGCAAAAAACGAATTCATCTCTGCTGATCTCAGAGGGTGATTTCAAACTGCTTATCGATTGCGGCCCAACCGTGCCTCAGGCTCTGTTTGCCTATGGGATGAAAGCTGACGATATCAGCTGCATCTACATCTCACATTGTCATCCGGACCATTGCCTTGGCCTGACAACGCTGTTGAACTACATGAAGTCCTTCAAGCGGTCCAAACCGCTGACCATCTATCGTCAGGCGTCCCAGCATCAGGCGCTTTATCGTTTGATGGAGTTTGCTTATTGGCCGGAAAAAGATCTGGGCTTTGATCTTCATTGGCAAGATTCAGAAGAGCTGTCTGCAGTTGGCCCATGGCGTGCAGAAACAACGCCAAGCAATCACTCAGTGCCCAACCGCAGCCTGCAGTTGAAGAGCGACAGCGAGGTTCTGTTTTACTCAGGGGATGGCCTGCTCTCTCCAAAAGGTGAAGAACTGGCTGCTCAGGCAGATCTGGCCTTTATCGAATGCGAGTACATGACTGCTGACAATGGGCATGGATCATGGGCAGATGTAAAAGGCTTGCAGCGCAAAGCGGGAAGCCGCTGGGTGCTCTATCATATTGATGACGCTTCCAGACCAGCAGTTGCTGCTGCGATCAAAGAGTATCCTGAGTTTTCGTTGGGAGAAGACGGTCGGGAGTTCGAACTCACCGGAGTGAAGGCTTAGGCGACCGCCTGAGCTTTCTCTAGCCAATCAGAAGCGAAGATATCTGCTGTGAGCGGCTTGGCGAAGTGATAGCCCTGCGCGTAGCAGCACTTGATGTCTCTCAAAATGTCGACTTGGGTCAGGTTCTCGACACCTTCTGCAATAACTTTCAGGTCCAGCAGGCTCGCCATCGCCGTGATCGCCTCAACGATATCACGGGTGGCCTGATCTGATTCCATACGCTGAACGAAGCTGTGATCGATCTTGAGCTTGTCCAGCTTCTGCGTGCGCAGCTGCCAAAGGGCGGAATGGCCAGTGCCAAAGTCATCAATGGCGATGATCATGCCCGCGTTGGCCAAGGAATCCAGATTTTCCTGCGTATGGCCGGTATCGTTGACGAAAGCAGACTCGCTCAACTCAATTTCATAGGTCTCTGGCGGAACGCCCAGGCTTTCCAGAAGCGCGAGGATCTCTGTCACACGGTTTGGCTTTGCCAGTTCACGCTCGGAGAGGTTGATCGCAATACGACCAGCGAACTCGAAGCCTTCTGATACCCATTTGCGATACTGGCAGGCGGTTTCCCGGAAAAGCCAGTCAGAGATATCGTCGATCATGTTCTGACATTCTGCGATCGGGATGAACTCAGAGGGTGAGATCGGGCCAAGGTCGGGGTCTTCCCAACGCATCAAAGCTTCCACACCAGAAAGCTTGTCGTTCTTCAGCTCAACAATTGGCTGATAGTTCAGTCGCAGATTGCCTTCGTTGATTGCCGTTGTGAGTTTTTCTGAAATCAGCACCTTACGGACAACGGCTTCTTCCATCTGGCAGGTGTAGAAGCTGAAGCCGAGATTGTTGTACTTGGAATGGTACATGGCGATATCAGCCTGCTTCAGCATGGTGCTGCTGGAGGCGCTGGCCAACTGGCTTACGGCTACGCCAATGCTGGCGGAAAGGATCGGTGATTGCTCGCCAAGATCAATCGGGGCTACCATCGCTGTTTGTAGCCGATGAACGGTCATTTCCGCTTCTGCGTTGGAGGTCTCGCGAAGCAGGATTACAAACTCGTCTCCGCCCAGACGGGAGAGCAGGCCGTTCTCGTTCAGAACACCTTCAAAGCGCTTGGCAGCTTCAACCAGAAACTCATCACCGGCATCATGGCCCAGGGTGTCGTTGATTTCCTTGAAGCGGTCCAGATCCATATAGATGACAGCACATTGGCTTTCACCGCGTCTGGTATCCTCAACGGCCTTATCGAGCTCTTGCAGAAAGTGCGCGCGGTTTGGCAACCCAGTCAGCGCATCAGTATAGGCAAGTTTGGAGAGCTCGACTTCGCTCTGCTTCTTCTCGGTGATGTCTTTTTTGATGGCCAGATAGTAGTTTTTGTTGGCGCTGCCACCTTCCCATTCAATCGGGGAGATTTTGGAGTGCTCAACGTACTCTGTTCCGTCCTGCCGGCGGTTGATGAACTCGCCTTCCCATGGTTCACCTTTGCCCAAAGTGGACCAGAGATCTTCAAAGGTTTCAGGAGGGGTTTTGCCGGAGCGGAGAAAATCCAGATTGCGGCCAACGGCGTAGTCTGCGGAGTACCCTGTGGTCTTCTCAAACTGAGAGTTTACATAGACAATTGTACCTTCATGATCTGCAACCATGATGGTTTCAGCACACTGTTCTACTGCAACTGACAGAAGCTCAGGAGGTACGAGCACAATATCCTCGGCAAGACTTTAAACTAAATTGCATGCACTGAATAATTAAACTGAAAGATAAGCGCAATGGTTCATCGCAGATAATTAAGGGAAAGATTTAGTTTTAATTGTCTTTAATATTTCATTTAGGAATAATGAAGTCTAAACATCATAGTATATTCAAGTATTATTATGTGCCTATATTTTAGATAATTTTGAAATATTAGTACTAAATGGTCTGGTCAGGTTGGTGATTAAGTGTAGGCGGTCGTTTCTTAGAAAATAGAACAAGGGTTCAACATAAGAACGGGCTTTATTGGACCAGCTGGAAAAGAATATTGACCATTACATTTATAAATAGAGGGTAAATTCTGTTTTTTGTCCATGAATTGTCCGGACAATACAAGAGTAGGTTGCATATAAAAAAGGGGAGCCGAGGCTCCCCCTTGGTTTCTTATGCATCCTGCAGTTGCGTGGATAACGGTATATCCTTGCGTCCACCAGCCTTGCTGCTCTCAACAGCAAGGTCCAGCACTTGCTGAAGATTCGCTGCATGGCGGAATGTCGGGTGTCCGTTGACGCCGGATTTCACCGCTTCTGCAAACTTGCGATAGTTGTTTGGCGTCGGGCTCAGTGCAACCTGCTCCCACTCCGCCTTTTCCAGATTAGGGCCAGAGCAAACGAACAGCTCACCCAAGTCACCCGTGTTGGTGACTTTGATGCCGCCCTTTGTGCCGTGAATCTGAAGATGCAGGTCATTCATGTGGCCAGAGGCAAAGCGGCTGGCGTGAACGACGCCAACAGCACCGGATGCTGTTTCAGCCATCATGGTGAAGCTGTCATTGGCGTCCAGCTTGTACTCACCAATCTGATTACCCGGTGCTTTGTCGAAGGTCTTCAGATGACAGGAGACAGACTGATATGGTGCGCCGATGGCAAAGCCTGCAAAGTCGAGGATGTGAATACCCACGTCACCCAGAACGCCAAGTGAACCGTGGGATTCAGACAAGCGCCAGAGCCACTTTTCTTCTTTGTCCCAATGGCCCCATGCAGGCTGGGTCAACCAGCTTTGCAGGTAAGAAGCCTCGAAGTGACGGATTTCACCTATCTCGCCAGCAGCAATCAGCTCATGGGCTTTCTGAAGCGCAGACACATCGCGGTAGGACAGGTTGACCATGTTGATCAAACCAGCCTGATCAGCAGCGGTTGCCATCTCATCCGCATCAGCGAAGTTGCTTGCCAATGGCTTTTCGCAGAAGACGTGCTTGCCAGCAGCCAGAAGCGGCATGGTGGTTGGGTGGTGCACGGCATCCGGTGTCACGTTTGCCACGGCATCAAACTCACCCCATGCAAGAGCATCTTCCAGGGAAGTGAAGCGCTTCTCGATGTTATGTTCATCGCAAAACGCAGTCAGGCGCTCTTCGTTGCGGTCTACACCGCCGACGATGTCTACGCCCTCGATTTCGCCGAACTTCTTGGCATGGCTGTTTGCCATGCCGCCAGTTCCTACAATGACCAGACGCATTACCGGTAACCTTCCTCGCCAGCTTTATGCAGACGCGGGCCGCGTTCCTCAATCTTTTCTGGTGCCTGATCGACCGGAACGTTTGGCGCTGCATTCGGATCTGCCACGCGTGGCTGCGGGTTGTAGGCCCACTTCACACCATTGGCGATCACGCGCTGAACGGTTTCATTGTGATAGGTTGGATAGGTTTCATGACCCGGGCGGAAGTAGAAGATGTTACCTGCACCGCGCTTGTAGGTCAGGCCAGAACGGAACACTTCGCCGCCCTGGAACCAGCTGATGAAGACGGTTTCCAGCGGCTCTGGCACACCAAATGGCTCGCCGTACATTTCTTCGTTTTCCAGCTCAAAGCTGTCTGGAATGCCTGCAGTGATCGGGTGGTTGCGGGATGTTACCCAAAGACGCTCACGCTCGCCAGCTTCACGCCATGTTAGGTTACAAGGTGCGCCCATCAGGCGTTTGAATGGTTTTGCAAAGTGCGCGGAGTGCAGGAAGATCATGCCCATGCCGGACCAGACGCGCTCGCACACACGCTCAACAATCTCGTCAGACACGTCGCCGTGTGCCGCATGGCCCCACCAGATCAAAACGTCTGTGTCTGCAAGGCGCTCTTCGGTCAGGCCGTGTTCCGGGTCCTGAAGAACGGCGGTTGTGGCAGAAATTTCTGGATCATTGTTCAAAGCAGCAGCGATGTGATTGTGCATGCCATCGGGATAGATGTCTGCAACAATTTTGTTCTTTTGCTCGTGGACGTTTTCGCCCCAGACAATGGTCTTAATCATTGGCGTATTCCGATAAATGTGGAGTGTCTTGCCTGAGGACCAGACAAAACGGCCATATGGAAAAGGGCCTTCCTCATTGCGAGAAAGACTGCGGAATTGTTCATTTGTGTAGGTGCGATGCTATCGCGTCTTGGGACCGCAGAACGCGGTTGACTTCAACTCTGCTTCAACCTTGGTATGAAATGCCAATGAAATATCAAGAAATTCACCGAAACATTTGTTGCAGTGCAACCGATTTACTGCGCACTATGGAACCCCTCTAAGTAACATCAAGTTTTTGCGGGGATTCCATAGCTAGTCACCTCATTTTCTAGAAGGTTTTACGGACTAGGAGTTCACCAAAGCTTCATCAAAGGTAAGCGTCAACGTTTCCCCCGCGACAGTATTTTGCGTTGCCACATAAAGTTGCAGGGTTGCGTCGAAGCTGGACCCAGCAAACGGCAGTTTGCAAAGCACCTTCAGTTCGCCGCCATGATGGCTGATAATCTTGGCCTGAGTTGGTTTGCTGTGTTGCCAGTTCAGGTCCACTTCAAACCCACCTCTCGCCCGCAGACCCCGGACTTCACCCTCAGGCCAAGCGCTTGGCAAAGCAGGCAGAAGTTCGATGCCGTTATGGGTGGTGTTCATCAGCATTTCGGCAACACCGCGTGTATAGCCAAAGTTGCCATCAATCTGGAACGGAGGATGGGCGATCATGAGGTTGCCATAAAGGCCGCCATCTTCACTCTTTGGCGCTTCATTTTCCACCCGGTTGAACATGTTATGGATGATCTTGTAGGCGTGGTCGCCATCGCCCACACGTGCCCAAAGGCAGATCTTCCAGCCCATACTCCAACCTGTCGCCAGATCACCGCGGATCTCCAGAGACCGAACAGAAGCTTTCAGCAGATCTGGCGTGTCTTTGCCGATCTGATCGCACGGGAACAGCCCGTAAAGATGGGAGAGGTGACGGTGAGTCGGCATGAACTCTTTGAAGTCCTGAGACCATTCCTGCACCTGACCTTGCGCTCCGATCTGATAAGGCAGTAACCGTGCGGCTTTCTCTTCCAGCGTATTTGCCAGTTCAGCATCAAGTCCCAGCAGTTTCGCGGCGGTTGCTGTGTTGGCGAAGGTCTCACGGATGATGGCGCAGTCCATGGTGCTGCCTTGATCGACGGTGATGACATGGCCATCTTCATCAAGATATCGGTTCTCCGGGCTGGTGCTGACCTTTGGCACCAGATAGCCGTCCTTGTTCTCACAAAGCCACCATTCGTAAAATTCTGCGGCAGACTTCATCAGCGGATAAGCGCGGTTCTTCAGGAACTCTTTGTCGCCCGTATAAAGGAAGTGCTCCCACATATGAGAGAGCAGCCATCCTGCCGCCATTGGCCAGAACGCAGAGGCAGGATCACATGGAGAGGGGACGCTATCGCGCCAGATGGTCGTGTTGTGGAAGGCGCACCAGCCGGGCGCGTTGAACATCTTCTTGGCTGTTCGAGCGCCGGATACTGCCAGTTCTTCGATCAGCATGAATAGCGGTTCATGCAGGTCTGAAAGGCCGGTGATCTCCGCAGGCCAGTAGTTCATCTCCAGATTGATGTTCATGGTGTAGTTGGAGGACCACTGCGGGCGGCGTAGATTGTTCCAGATGCCCTGCAGGTTTGGTGGCTGACTGCCTGCACGGGATGAGGCAATCAGTAAGTAACGGCCATATTGGAATTGCAACGCAGCAAGGGCTGGATCACCTTTTTCCTGAAACTGCTCTAACCGCGTACTGGTCGGCAAATCAGAGATGGCGTCATTGCCCAGTTTGAGCGAGATGCGATCAAACAGTCTCAACACGTCGTCGCTGTGTTTTTGCAGCATATCTGCATAGGAAACAGAGCCCGCTGCATTCAAAATGCTTTTCACGATCGGGGCCGGATCTTTTCCTTCCCGGCTTGGGCTCTTGTCTGGTCCGTTGAAGCTGGTCGCCATTGCGATACGGAGGGTAACCGCCGTCGCGCCTTCAATGTGCAGCTCGCCCCGTTCCGGGCGAATGCGTCCACCTTCCAGTTCAACGGAAAGGCCTGCTTCAAAGTAAGTGCCTTCACCTAAGCCATCTTCGCTGTAGACAATGCCGCCGCGATGCCCATCCTGCTCGTTTTCTGCAAAGGGGCGGAGTTTGCCGTCAGCGCCGAAGATCTCCGGATTTCTGTGCTGCTCCAGATCATGCTCGATACGCTCAATCACACGGCTGCTGGTGAAGGCCGGAGCCTGTCCGCGAAGATGCAGGCGTGTATTTTCCCCTTCATGCGTGGTGCGGCAGGTTGGGTGCGGGCTGTCGTAGCGCAGGTTGAAGGAGAGGGCGCAGGGTTTGTCTGCTGTCAGGCGCACAACAATGACGTTGTCTGGGAAGCTGGCAAAACTGGTGCGCTCGAACTTCGTGCCGTTCTGCTCGTAGCTTTCGTGATGCAGGGAGTGACGAATGTCCAATGCCCGGCGGTAGTTTGAAACGGGGCTATCATCGGCCATGGTAATGAACAGATTGCCAACCGGCTGATAGGCCTGCCCCTGCCGCCCTGTCCAGTTCTTGCGCACGAACTCCTGAGCTTCAAATAGCTTGCCGTCTCTTAGCAGAGCTTCCACGTGATCAATCTGATGCGCAATTTCGGGCACCGGATAGATGCGGGTCGGTTCACCTGAATAGAGCGTGTCTTCATTAAGGTGAATGCGTGCACTCAGCGGATTGCCGTAGACCATGGCCCCCAAGCGACCGTTTCCAAGGGGTAAGGCTTCGTTCCAATGAGCTGCGGGGGTGTCGTACCAGAGCGTGTGTGCCGGATCGGCGTTTGGGAAGAAATCTGTAATCACGATGACAATCCTAAGAAGTTCGGGCAGGTCCGGTGCTGTCCCGAACCTTTAAAATGTTGGAAATGGAAACGGAGCGAGGTGGGATTGCCGGGTCTTCTATGATGGAAAGCAGAAGTTTTCCGGTGGCTTCTCCGAGAGCGGTGATGGGTTGGGAAACAGTGGTCAGGCGAGGGTGCATGGAAGAGGCGACATAGCTGTCGTCGTATCCGATGATCGAAAGGTCCGTCGGGACTGAGAGGTTCATCTCTTGAGCTGCATGGAGAGCGCCTGCCGCCAGCAGGTCTGTGGTCCCAAAGATCGCGGTGATTTCAGGAGAGGTCTCCAGCAAGGACCGCGTTGCTTCAAAACCAAAGGCGACCTGATCCTTTGCGTTGTGCCGCTTGATATGCAGCTCAACAGGCTCTGGGAACTTGGCAATTGCGCGCTGCACAGCTGCCAAACGCAGATCATGTGGGCCTTCCGTGTGCCACGGTTCAAACGGCAGCAGCATGCCAATGGAACGGTGGCCTAGATCCAGAAGATGCTGAATGGCGATGTGCCCACCCTGCACATTGTTGAGGTTGGCATGAAACTGTAGCGGATCAACCGGATAGCTTTCCACCAACACACACGCCACATTTGCCTTTTCCAGACGTTGGATGAGGGAAGGGATGTGCGAGGTGTCTTTGAACGGACGCAGGAGAATACCGCCGACGCGCATATCGAGCAGAAACTCGATCTGCTCTTCTTCCATCGTCCGCTCGCCGTAGGTGTTGCTCATGATCGTGGTGAAGCCATGATTGAAGAGCGTGTCTTCGGCCGCGTCGGCGAAGATGGAACTGAAATGCGTGCTGTGATCGGTCTGAAGAATGCCGACGATGCGGGTTTCTTTCTGCCGCAGGCTGCTCGCCAGTTTGTTCGGGCGATAATCCAGCTCAATAATTGCCTGCTGCACCTTTTCGCGAGTTTTGGCGTTCACTGGGCCAGTGTTGTTGATGACCCGCGACACGGTGGCCGTGGATACACCTGCTACCTCTGCTACACGACGAATATCGGTCATGCCAAAAAAGTCCTCGCGAAAATATATTATTATGCAACACTCATAGAAGTGTGGGAGCGGGTCTCGATGAATCAGAGTTTCATAAAACAGTCATGTAAAAATACGATCAAAAACATGTAAACGTTACACTTTGATATTTCACGGCTGCTATTTATGGGTTTATACTAATTTTCGGGGCGTAACAAGTGAAATTGAAACTCGCAACTGTTGCAATTCTGCGAATTATATAGCTCACCTAAGAATGTCGGTATGGGAGGAGACCTGCTGGCAAGCTTCAATATAAGACGCCGATTCGTCATATGAGTGTCATGTGTAGAAGCAAAAAAGTGAAAAGGATTACAGTGATTCCAATTGCTGGTAGTCTTTACACAAAGCTTGCGGAGGAATTTTGCAATGAGTTTGAAACGTAGTCGGCAGGTGGTTTTCGCCGGAGCAGTAAGCGCGCTGGCCCTTGTGGCAGCCACAGCTGCAGCTTCTGCCAATCAATGTTCAGCATATAATCAGGCACCGCTTCTGGATCAGATGTCCGGTCTGCCAGCTGTCGCGGATCGTCTGCCGGTTAATCCACTCGTTGTTGAAGGGATTGAGGGCATCGGCACTTACGGCGGCGAGATGACCGACGTTTATGCGGGTACCCGTATCGGTGATTATCGTCGTTATGGATATGACCCGCTGGTACGCTGGAGCCCAGATGGCTCCGAGGTTCTGCCAAACATCGCTGAGAGCTGGGACATCTCAGAGGATGCAACCACCTACACCTTCAAACTGCGTGAAGGGTTGAAGTGGTCAGATGGTAAGCCGTTCACTGCCAAGGACATCCAGTTCTGGTGGGACTACGTTGAAACCAACAGCGAGATCAACCCGAAGGGTCCTCGCAAGATGTTCATCGTCAACGGCGAAGCTGCCAAAGTGGAAGCACTGGATGACACAACTATCCGCTTCTCCTGGAGCCAGCCAAACGGTGTGTTCCTGCTGGATATGGCGTCCCCATACGGCCAGCGTGTGGTTCAGTTTGCTGAGCACTACGTTAAAGACTTCATGAAAGAACTGAACCCGGATGGTGTTGCCAAGATGATGGCAGACGCGGGTGAGGCTGACTTCGGTAAATGGTGGCTGGGCCGCATCGGCACCTACGGCAAAAACGCCGAGCACAACGACCCCAATCGCCCAACCATGCTTGCATGGCGCCCGACCGAAGCGGTTCTAGGTAAAGAGCGTTTCACCTTTGAGCGCAACCCGTACTATTGGAAGGTCGACAGCTCCTGTAACCAGCTGCCTTACATCGACAAACGCACCTGGGTGCTGGCGAAAGATCCGGAAGTTGCGCTGCTGAAGACTGTTCAGGGTGAGATCGACATTTCTCCACGCAACATCTCCACGCCTCCAAACCGTGCGGTGTTCTTCGACAACAAAGAGCGCGGCAACTACCGTCTGGTGACAGCAAACAGCTGTAACTACAACAACGCGCAGTTCATGTTCGCCATGAACCATCCTGATCCAGTCAAAGCACAGGTGTTCCAAAGCAAGGACTTCCGCATTGGTCTGTCGCTTGGCATGGATCGTGATCTGATCATCGATGCTGTGTATCTGGGGCAGGGAGAGCCATATCAGGTCAGCCCACGTCCTGAATCTCCTTACTACAACGATCAGCTGGCCCGTCAGTACACCGTGTTTGATCCTGACCTTGCTGCGGAGCATCTAGACAAGATCCTGCCAATGGGACCGGATGGCAAACGCGTCGGCCCTGATGGTAAGCCGTTCAAGTTCATCGTTCATGTGAACGAAGGCTTCCGCCCGGACTGGGTGGACATGATGCAGATCATCGCAAAAGACTGGCAGGAGCTGGGGCTTGATGTGGTGGTGAGCGTGGCCAGTGATGAGATCCACATGGCGACCCTGCAGCGTCAGGATAAAGAGATCACCATCTGGGTGGGTGAAAATGGCTGTGGTCAGTTCCCACTGGTGAACCTTGAGCGCCTGACCAACTTCAAAGAGCACGGCAACTGGGAAGGCTGGGATGCCTGGTATGATCTGAAGAAAGATCCGAACAAGACCATCCGTGAAGGCGTTGTTCCAACTGAGCCGCCAGCAGCTGTGAAGCGCATGTACGAGATCGCGGATCTGGTGCCAACCAAGGTGGGTGCGGAGCAGACAGAGCTGATGGAAGAGTTCATGCAGCTTTCTGCTGACAACTTCCTGTCCATGGGCATTGCGTTGCCGGGCGGTGGGTTCCGTTCCATCAGCAACAAGCTGCGCAACGTGCCGGACACACTGTTGGAAGGCTGGCTGTATCCGGGGCCTGCTCCGGTGAACTTCTCCAGCTTCTACATCGATCCTTCCAAGAAGTAATCGATCGCCTGAACCAATCTGCCCCTTCCTGTGGGGAGGGGCAGAGCCTTTCAACTAGGATATTTGCTTTAAATGGGAATGTTTGTTGTCAAACGGGTCCTGCTGATGATCCCAACCTTGCTCGCGATTTCGCTCGTCGCGTTTTTGGTGATCACGCTGCCACCCGGAGACTATATCGACCGACTGGTTTTGGAAGCATCAATGGATGGTGACTACATCACCGCTGCTGAAGCCGACGGTTTGCGGAAGATATACGGTTTGGATAAATCCGTTATGGCTCAGTATTTTGACTGGGTCTGGAATATGGTTGTCCATGGAGATCTGGGGCGCTCTTTCAGTTATGAACTGCCGGTTGAAGAGCTGATCTGGGACCGTCTGGGCATGACCACCTTGCTCTCCATCTGCTCCATGGTTTTCATCTGGACCGTGGCTATTCCGGTTGGCATTTTCTCTGCTGTTCGCAAATATTCCCTCGGTGACTACGTCGCCACATTCCTCGGTTTTATCGGCCTTGCTGTACCAAACTTCCTGTTGGCGCTCGTGCTGATGTATGTTTCTTTCCGCTATTTCGGTCAGAGTGTAGGCGGCTTGTTCTCACCTGAGTATGTCAATGCATCGTGGTCTTTCGCCCGTATTGGCGACCTGATGAGCCATATCTGGATCCCAATGATCGTGCTTGGCACCGCTGGTACGGCCAGCGTGATCCGCACGATCCGCGCCAACCTGCTGGATGAGCTGCACCGTCCTTATGTTGTGACGGCCCGCGCCAAAGGCATGCCGGAGCACTGGGTGCTGGCCAAGTATCCGGTTCGCCATGCCTTGAACCCATTCGTTTCCAGCCTCAACGAACTGTTTGTGCAGATCGTATCCGGCTCCACCATCGTCTCCATCGTGTTGGGCCTTCAGACCACCGGCCCACTGCTGTTTGATGCGCTGCGTCAGGAAGACATGTATCTGGCAGCTGCTCTCATCATGTTCCTGAGCTTCCTTACGGTTCTTGGAACGTTGTTCTCTGACATTCTACTTGCCTGGCTTGATCCACGTATCCGCCGCCAGTTCAACAACGGGGGGCTGTGATGAGCGCTGTAGACGTGGCCGGAGTTCCGGCAAACTCAAGAGCTTATGAGGGCCAGTGGCGTCTGATGTGGCGCCGCTTCCGCAAACACAAGCTGGGCATGTTGGGCGGTATAATCACACTGCTGATCTATCTGATCGCCGCTTTTGTAGAATTTCTTGCGCCCCATGACCCCAATGATTTCAGCGTGCGCAACACCTATGCGCCGCCGCAAAGCATCAACTGGTTTCTGGAGACGAAAGAAGGCACCGTCTTCCAGCCACATGTGTTGGGGTATCGGTCTAAGATTGACTACAACTCCGGACGTCGTACCTTCGTGGAAGATCCGCGCCGTGTTGTGAAGCTGGGCTTCTTCGTCAAAGGCAAACCCTACAAGCTGTTCGGCTTTATTCCGGCAGAACGCCGCCTGTTTGCGCCAGTCAAGAAGCGTGACCGTATGTTCCTGTTGGGGGCGGATCGCCTTGGCCGCGATGTGCTCAGCCGCACGATCCATGGCACCCGTGTGTCCATGACCATTGGCCTTGTCGGTGTGGCGCTGAGCCTCGTGCTTGGCGTGCTGATTGGCGGGCTTTCCGGTTACTTCGGTGGTTGGGTGGATACGGTCACGCAGCGTGTTGTCGAGTTCCTGCAATCCCTGCCGAGTATCCCGCTCTGGATTGGTCTGGCTGCCGCTATTCCGCCTGATACGCCACCTCTGCAAACTTATCTGCTGATCACGGTAATTCTCTCGATCATCGGCTGGACAGGGCTCGCCCGTGTGGTGCGCGGCAAGTTTATTTCCCTCAAATCGGAGGACTTCGTAAAAGCTGCAAGGTTGGACGGATGTTCGGTGCCGCGCGTTCTGGTACGCCATATGGTGCCGAGTTTTATCAGCCATATCATTGCGGTGGTGACACTCGCCATTCCGGGCATGATCGTGGCTGAAACCTCTCTGTCTTTCCTTGGCATCGGCCTGCGCCAGCCCGTGGTCAGCTGGGGTGTTCTGCTTCAGGAAGCACAGAACATCCGCTCCATCGCCAACGCTCCATGGCTGTTCTGGCCGGGTGTGATGGTCGTGATCGCTGTGCTTGCACTCAACTTTTTCGGTGACGGTTTGCGTGATGCTGCCGACCCTTATTCCAAGTGAGGAACGAGACCATGAAACCCTTGATTAACGTCACGGATCTCAGCGTTTCCTTCTCCGGTGATGATGGGAAGGTAACCGCGTTGGACAACATCAGTTTTTCCATTCCCGAAGGAAAAACGGTGTGTCTGGTGGGGGAATCCGGTTGCGGAAAGTCCGTCACCGCAAAGGCGCTGCTGCGTATTCTGGATAATCATGCTGCCATTGAAAGCGGCAGGATAGAATACCAGCGCGCCGATGGAGATCTGTTGGATCTTACCCAAGGCCCTGCAAAAGCTAAACATATTCGTGCCATTCAGGGCAACGAGATCTCCATGATCTATCAGGAGCCGATGACATCGCTGTCTCCGCTCTATACCATTGGCAACCAGATTGTTGAAGTGCTGCGCTGGCATACGAACCTGAGCTTTGAAGAAGCGAAGTTCCAGGCCATTGAGATGTTACGGCTGGTGGGGATTCCCTCTGCTGCAGATCGGTTTGACAGTTACACCTTTGAGCTTTCCGGCGGGATGCGCCAGCGAGCCATGATTGCGATGGCGCTGATTTGTAATCCGCGCCTGCTGATTGCTGATGAGCCAACCACTGCGCTGGATGTAACCACGCAGGCGATCATTCTGGATCTGATGCGCGAGTTACAAAAGACGCGCAACATGTCCATGTTGTTCATCACCCATGATCTGGGCGTGGTGGCTGATATCGCTGATGAAGTGGTGATTATGTATCTGGGCAATGTGGTGGAGCAGGGGCCTGTTGAACAGATTCTGACCAACCCGCAACATCCTTACACAAAAGGGCTTTTGGCTTCTCTGCCACATACGGACGGGAAACGGCGCGCGCGTTTGAATGCCATTCCGGGTGTGGTCCCAAGCCTTCAGAACAGACCCAAAGGCTGCCCGTTTCAGGATCGTTGTGACCACTTTGTCACCGGCCTTTGCAATGAAAAACTACCGGAGCTTACTGCGATCAGTGGCGTACAAAGCGTCCGCTGTCACGGGTTTGGGGCGCAGGCGGATCTTGTCCCACTACATACGTCGACCTCCCAAGTTGATGACTGCCTGCATGCTCCAAACCCGGTAGACCGCTCACAAGCGCCTATTCTGGAACTGCAAAACGTGAGCAAACACTTCCCGATCCGGTCCGGTTTCTTCAACCGCCAGACCGGAATAGTGCGCTCGCTCAACGATGTGTCACTGAAGATCTGGCGCGGGGAAACCCTTGGTCTTGTTGGGGAATCTGGTTGTGGTAAGTCCACTCTGGGGCAGACCATTATCGGCCTGCATAAGGCAACGAATGGTAAGGTGATGTTCCGTCCGGAGGAGGAAGAGGTTGAGCTGACCGGCAAAACGGATAGCCAGCTGCGGCCTTATTGGGCGGATATCCGCATGGTGTTTCAGGATCCAAACTCCTCCCTCAATCCTCGCATGGCGGTCTACGACATTATTGCCGAAGTGTTGCGCGTCGGGCAGGAGCTGAAGAGCTCAAAAGACATTGAAAAGCGCGTGCTTGAGGTGATGGATAAAATTGGGTTCTCTAAAGAATTCCTGAAGCGTTATCCTCATGCCTTCAGTGGCGGACAGCGTCAGCGCATTGGCATCGCTCGTGCTCTGGCGCCGTATCCAAAGGTGATCATTGCCGATGAAGCGGTGTCTGCGCTGGATGTTTCTGTGCAGGCACAGATCCTTAACCTCTTGAAAGATCTGCAGGAAGAGCTGAACCTCACTTACCTGTTCATCAGTCACGATCTGAGTGTGGTGGCGCATATCAGTGATCGTGTTGCGGTTATGTATGCGGGCCGGATTGTGGAGCTGGCGGACACAGAGACGATCTTTAATGCCCCGCGGCACCCCTACACCGAAGCGTTGATGAGTGCCATTTTGGAGCCAGTGCCAAATGCCCATTCGGATGACACGCGCATCCGGCTGGAGGGCAACGTGCCAGACCCGGCAAACTTGCCGAAGGGCTGTCCGTTTGCGCCGAGATGTCGTTATGCCACAAGCATTTGTGAGAGTTCTGATCCATCGCTTGGTGAGATCAGCACGGATCATATGCTTGCTTGCCATCATCCCGATGTGGTGCAAAATACGCCCGCGGACCAATTGGAAGCGATGGCGGGGTAGCACCGATGGCAAGTATCCGTGATGTGGCAGAAAAGGCAGGCGTTTCAACGGCAACCGTTTCCCGGGTGTTGAATAAGGATGAGCGGGTGAAAGAAGAAACCCGCGCCAAGATTCAGGCTGTGATTGATGAGTTGGGGTATCGCCCCAACCGTCTGGCAACATCTTTGCGCCGGCAGGATTCCAATCTGGTTGCGCTGTTCCTGGAAAACCAGAAATCCCCGTTTGCGACCATGCTTTACGCATCTATCGAGAAGACCTTGCATGATGAGGGCTTCAAAGTTCTCTCCTGTTGCACACGGGGAGAAGCCGAGCGTGAGCGCAAGTACACGCAGACCATGATCGAGATGCAGGTGGCAGGTGCAATCGTGCGCCCCTCCAACTCAGCCGCCGAAACGCTGAAGAACGTTAAACGCTTGCAAGCGAACGATATTCCGACAGTCTATGTCGACATTCTGCCCGGTCGTCGTTCTGAATCCTTTGTGGTTTGTGACAACACTGAAGGTGGGCGCATTGGCATGCGATACTTGGTGGCACTGGGACATAAACACATCGGCGTGCTCGCCACCAAGGCAGACCATGACCCGCGCCGGGAGAGCGTGGGCAACCTGCGTATGCGGGGCCTTCTGGAAGTTGCCCGTGAATACCAGATTGAGAAATCGGTGTATCTGCCAGAACCTAATGAGCGTAAACGTTATGATCTGGGGTATGCAACAGCCAACGAACTGCTGGATCAGAACCCTGAAATCACAGCGCTTTTTGCAATAACGGATACGGCAGCCATTGGTGCGATGCATGCTTGCTTTGACCGTGGTTTGCGCGTACCGGAGGATATCTCCATCCTCGGGTACGATGGTATCCCGATCAGCAGCATCACCTCGCCGCAGCTTTCCACCATTCAGCAGCCAATTGCTGAGATGGGCGCGTCTGCAGCCCGCTATATCATTGAAAAGATACGCAATCCTTCCAGCAAGCGCCTGCATGAGACCAAGCCCGTTGAGTTGAAACAACGGCGTTCCGTTTCCCATCCCCGTAAGGGATCCCTTCCTCTTTCTACAAGCGCTGCATAAAGCGCCAGCCTTCTTCCCGGACAAGAAGAACAAGGAGTTTCAATTGAATATTTCCGCAGCCCCTCTGTCTTTTTCTGAGGCAACATCAGCAGATATCGCAGAGCTGGTGAAGCAGCATGCGCCTGTTATCCGGTTTGATGACAAAGAACCTTTCCTCCCGTCTGCGCTGGGATATACGCTCTATGATCAGGACGGTGTTTCCGTCTCAAGTGCCCAGAAAATAAAGCTAAACGGCGCTGCGCTTGCTATTGAGTACGCCATCTGGTGGGACTGGGATATCCAACACCTTTATGAGCTGGAGCACATCTGGGTGTACCTTTCCGAAGCGGGTGAAGTGGTGCGCGTGGAGGGCAGCGCCCACGGCTGTGCGGGTGAGTTGAGCACGTGGAACGATCAGGTGCCGATGGAGGAAGGGCGTGTAACTCTTTATTCTGAACCAGGAAAACACGCTTTTGCGGCAAGTTCTGAAGCGCTGCGGTCCAACTTTGCGATAACGACCATTTGCTGTGGTGAGCGGGCAGGTTCCGGGACCATTCTGGTGCAGGATATGTTTGCAGCGGAGCTGGCTGATCTGAAGCCTTATGATCATCATGTCGCGCGTAAGTATATGGAATCAAAAGCTTTCAAGCCATCCTATCATTTCGATCAGATCTTTGATCTGCGCTCTGTTGAGATGATGTCTTGGGAGGAGCTGAAGGCTTCAATCCCATCTCGGGTTCGTGCGGTTTTGAAAGAGCTGCGCAGTGAGGCCAAAGGCGTGAAGGCGGTGTTCCTGGATAGCGGGGATACCTTGATTGATGAGAGTTCCCAGATTTTCGTTGAGGGGGAATTAGTGCTCTCCGCAGAGCCGATCCCGGGCGGGGATAAGCTGGTGGATTGGCTCAAAGAGCGCGGCTACATGGTGGCGCTGGTGGCTGATGGTCTGGTTGAGAGCTTCGAGAACGTCCATAAGGCTATGGATTTCTGGCATAAATTCGATGCGCGCTCCATCTCCGAAGCGGTAGGTTGCCATAAGCCAGATCCGCGTATGTTCCTTGAAGCGGTGAAGCTTCTGGGGCTTGAAGAACAGGACTACGCGGGCTGCGTCATGGTGGGGAATAACCTTGAGCGTGATGTAGCTGGCGCCAACCGGTTGGGGATGAAATCTGTCTGGATCAACTGGACCCCGCGCTATCCAAAAGAGCCTGCCAATCAGGATGAAGTGCCGGATTACACAATCGGCCTTCCGCACCAGCTTCTGGACGTGCTTGAAGAGATCGATGCTAAAGCCTAAGGCGTTGCGTTAACAGCATAATTTAAAATACCTTAAAGCCGCAGAAGCCATTTTCTGCGGCTTTTTGCATGAAATGCCTTAAACACTACATCATTGTTTTCATTGCAATTTTCGCCGCCTTTTTGCCGCTCAGGTGAGCGCCATGGACGGTACCGTGGTATTGGAAGTTGGTGTGCTCACCGGCCAGTGTCAGGCATTTTCCGACGGGTTCGGATAACACATTGAAATCATAAGGATTACAGCCGACTTTGGCGTAAGAAAAAGCGCCTTTGGTGTAGGGATCCTGCGACCAGCGGGTTGCGATGTAGTGACGGGGATCCGGCGTGTCTGCGCCAAACATAACACGCACCGCTTTCATAGCATCTTCAAGCATATAGTCGTGATCCATGGTCTCGATCATACGGGAATAGTTGCCGAAGCTGAGCGCGGTGAGTACGTTTGCGTCGATAAAGGGCTTATGATTGAGAAAATAATTCCAGCGGCCCTGCGTTTGCGTCATTAAGCCAAAATATTGAGTGTTTTCAGGCCAGTGCAGGTCGTCGAATTTCATTGCGACTTTTGTGACATCTCCCATACCAACGCGTTCAATTGCGTTCCTATGTGTGTCGGGCAGCGGCGGGATGAACTCAATGTCCTCAGACTTGAGTACCCCGAGGGGCGCCGTGACAATCACAAAATCACTCTCAAAAATTTCCCGGTCTGTTTGTACGAACACGCCTGCGCGATCATGGTACGCGATGCGGCGGACAGGTTTGCGCGTGAGTATCGCGATACCATGGGTGAGCGGTTCCAAAAGCCGGTCGTACCCATCAACCAACACCACATCCTCGCCCTCGAACATGTCATCCTGACTGAAATACATGGCAGAGAGCTCGTTGACCGGGCTGCCGGTGTCGAACTCGGTGTAGGCGGAAGTCATCCACTTGAACACCGGATCGCGGGACATCTTCGGTGCAATATGTTCGAGCGCTTCAGAAAGGGGCATATCCTTCGTCATGCCGTTGCTGATCAGATCCAGCATCTGATAGTGCTCTTCACCCATCTTCGAGATCATCTCGTTGGAAACTGTCTGGCCACGATGGTCATAGACGGTGAAGTTGGAGTCCTTGGTGACGAAGGTTTTTTGACCCATCTGATCGGCGAGCTTCATGATGGGGTTGTCATCCGGCCCGTGGATCCAACCAGCGCCTTCCTCAATGGGTACACCAAGTGCACGGTTGGTGCGGATGCGTCCGCCGATTTTGTTGCTGGCCTCCAGCACCAGCACGGTGTAGCCCGCATCCATGAGATCACGAGCGGCGGTCAAACCGGCAATACCAGCGCCAACAATGATGACGCTTTTGCCGCTGGAGGACACATTGGGCTTGTTCAGGTTCAGCTCAAACAAGCTGGCGACCACGATGGAAGATGCTGATGTCTTTAGGAAATTCCGGCGGCTAATGCTGCGTTTACGAGGAGGAATGACCATAGGAAACACTTTGGTTTGAAAGAGATGCGCCTGCAACCTTGAGGTGTTTTATCTCCACCCACAAGGGAAACTCAGGGACAGCCCTAACAAACCGAGAAAGCGTCGAGACACTTTCAAACCTCTCCGAAAACCCTACGTTTAATCGCATTCACGCAGCATGCATAAGATGCCGGATGCATCTCGGAAGTCCCAGTCAGAACGGCCTTTGCTCGACTGTTTTTCTCAAATGGCTTAGTCGTGGAAGCAGTGCTTCATTTCCAAGCAGTCTTCATGCATAGTTTCTGAGTTATTCCATGCTGCAGAGTCCGGACCATGTTGCCAAAGGCGCGTCTTATAGACCCTCTTTCCATTTCAGTGCCAGAACAAGTGCAGACAAAGCATTTGCAGATTTTGAAGCCCGCTGAATGCACTGCGGCGCAGCTTGCTGAAGCCCGCGTTGAAAGTTTTGAAGAGCTTCTGCCATGGTTTCACGAAGTGATGGGAGACAGCGAACAAGAAGCCAGCCAGAGTTGGCAGACAACACAACTGGCTGAGCAAACACGGCTATTTGACCTGAGAGAACGGCTGCCTTTCAGCATCTTTCATGAAGGTAAGTTCATTGGCTTTATAGAGCTTTTGCCGATCTGGCGACGCGGCCAGTTCAGGCTGACTTACTGGATACGCTCTCAGTGGGCACAGCGTGGGTACGGTTCGGAAGCAGTAAGCGCGATGGTCGTGGTTGCCTTTGATGCATTGTCAGCGCGTCTGGTAACCACTGGACACGCTGAACCAAACGAAGGTAGTGCAAGACTTGCCCGAAAACTGGGGTTCAAGGAATTTGCCCGAACTCCTCTTGCCTGCGAGCTGCCCGATGGTTCTCTCGTTTCGGGAGTGGCCTACGAGCTTCAAAACGCAGACCACCTGAGAGTTCCTGAAGTTCGCTGGAGCTAATAAGCTGCTCCGCCGAGAACTTCCCCTAGCTATGCCCCGCCAGTTCGCAGCATTCTTGCCAGAGGTGGGCGTTGTTTTGCACCTTTAGGATCCATGAGAGTGGGATGCCTTTGTCGGCGTCCAGACCGTGGATGGCACCGAGCACTGCGCCGATGAGGATGGAGCGTCCGGCGCTGTCGCCGCCAGACAGAATGTTGGTTTCAATGGCTTCGCGATAAGACCCGGCATTCTTCAGAATGTGGAAGCTGAGTGGGACGCCCATTTCCAGATGGCAGGCCCGGCCTGTGGTCTCTCCGTAGCTGACAGAGTCCGTTTCGGTTGTGTCCAGCGCGGCTTTCAGTTTGCCCTGAATGTCCGGGTGGGCGATGTCAGTCGCTGCCGCCAAAGCGTCCTGCAGATCTTCGCCATTGACCACGCGGTCCAGAAGGTCTGCAAACACAAAGCCGTAGGCGACGGATTCTTCGTTGTCGTTGGTGGAGCGGATGATGGCTTCCACCTGATCCTGCATCTGATCGCTCTGATCGTAAGCAAACAGCACTGCGGGGATCTTGGAGAGAGCCGGGAGCTGATCATCGTCAACGCCGGAAGGCGCCAACTTCTCATTGGCGATGTTTTCCAGCGTGCCGCGGGTTGGGCGGTCGATGTAACCGTTGTAGGTGCCACCAGCACCGAAGTGTGCGGCAAACGCCTGCTGAAACTCTTCCATCTTCAGGTGCTTGTCATGCGCCAGCAGGTGCTGAAGTGCCAGATGAAGGTTCTCACCGTATTGGGTGAACTGACCATCCTGCCGGTTGGCATGGGCGAAGTAGGCTGGCACGCCCTCAAAATAAGATGGTGTCAGCGGAACAAAGGCAGCGGAATCGTGCTGTTCTTGCGTGACATGGTGAATGCGCTCAACATCATAAAGCCAATGCAGCCCAAGGGATGCTGCATCCGCAACAAATGCACCAAGAAGGCTGTGGGCCTTAACCGCATGTTGGCTCATTCAATTCTCCAATCACTACTCAAATTTTGAAGAGATAATAGGCAGAGCTCCCGCCAACGAAAAGCCCCTGTAACCCGTTTGTGATTGATCTTCCTATGTCTTTGCTAGTCCTCGGAGCAAAGAGCGCTCAGGCTGGAGAAATGGATGAAGGTCATTTCCGTGCCCTGATAGTCGCCCGTGCTGATGTGATGAGCGCTGTTGGTGAGGGTGGTGATGGTTTTGGTCCAGAAGCTCTGGGCGCCTGTGTTTTTGGGTAGCACGCGCACTTGCCAATCGCCGGGGTGTCGTTGCAGGCAGACTCTTAAAGCGGCCTGTCCCAGTCCTCGGCGCTTGAACTTGCCAAGAATGAAGAACTGGCCCATGTCGATGCGGTCGGCGTCATAAGGATAGTGCCGGACTAGCGCGAACCCGGCGATTTCGCTGCCGCTCATGATGAAGTAGGGGTGATGATCTGCCTGCCGGAAGTAGGCAAGCACGATGTTCTCATCAAACTCAAACCGTCCTTCCTCGGAGATCGGCCAGTGCATGTATTTTGACATGTCATAGAGGTAGAGCTGAAACAGGTTCATCAGCGCAGGCACATCGGCCTGTATCATCGGTTTCAGTTCAATGGACATTGCTTTCCCCCTGCGCGCAGCACTGCGCTTCCCTAGCATTGATGATGAAGGGACGTCGAGGGGTATTGGAGTTTAAACCGGCGTGACTTTACAGACGATGGGGCGGGTTGGTTCCAGGAAGAGGACGCCTTCCGGCTCCACCTTGTCGGCATTGAGAATGTCGATGTCGAACTTGCTGACGATGCGGGCGAGGATGAGGGTGCCTTGCAGAATGGCGGAGCTGGCGCCGGTGCACATGCGTAGGCCCCGGCCAAACGGCAGAAAGCTCTTCATGATGATGTGCTGATCCTTGCGCATGTATCGCTCCGGATCAAAGCGATCCGGGTTAAACCAGTACTGCTTGTGCCGGTGCACGATCCATGGAGAAACGGTGATCTGCGTTCCTTCCTGCAAATCCAGTTTGCCCAGCTTGAGCGGCCTGCTGGCGCGGCGGGTCAGGTGTGGGATCGGCGGATAAAGGCGCAGGATCTCACGGAATACATTGCGGGTGTATCTGAGGCGGGAGAGCTGTTCAAAGTGAATGTCGTCATGCCCGGCGACCTTGCGCACTTCTTCTCTGATCTTCTGCTTGGCTTCAGGGCACTGGGACAGCACAAAGAACGCCCACATCAGCACGGCAGCGGCCAGTTCCTGACTGTTCAGGATGGTGGTGACGTGGTCAATCAACTGCTTGCGGGTGAAGGGAATGTTGGTTTCAGGAGAGCGGGCGATGAGGAATTTGTGCAGGAAACTGTGGTGAGAGAAGCTGTTGCTCTGGATGTTGCCATCAATGAGCATGCTCACCAGATAGCGCAATTGCTGCGCGGCATACATGGCCGTTTGCGGCAGCTTGGGCAGTTGCCAGGCAACGCCTTGCTCTGCCGTTTCGCGGATCAGCTGTGAGATGCGCAGCTCAAAGTCGCGGGCGTGGGAGTTGATCTCCTTGAACACGTCAGTGGGCAGCTCGTTGGAGAACAGCATACGATACGCGATATCTGCGTTGAGGCGGCGGAGCAGCAAAGACAGGTCGATGACCCGGTTCTCGTTCTGAATTTCTTCGCAGTAATCGCTGAACCGGCCAATGGAATCCTGAATATGTTCAAAGTTGACCTGCTGCGTGCGCATGGTGCCGATGGGGCGGATCATGTCGCGCTGGTCCAGACAGCGGTTGTTGCTGGTCACGATCGGGTGGTCGCCCAGCAACGGGCGCAGCAGCTCGATCATACCTTCCGCTTTGACGAAGATTTCGGGCTTTTCTTCAAAAATAACGGAGATCAGATCAGGGTCGTTGACCAGATAGTTGGTGCGGTCAGAGGTAGAGATATCAACGACATCTGCTTTATAAAGTTCTTCGGGAAGGTGCTTTAGGAGATTTGTTTCAACGCCATCAAAATCCCCCGTACCTTCGGTGTAAGGGTGAGGTGCCGGGGGGCGATATAAGCTGTTGTTTGTATCCATAGAGCCTGACTCGATTGCATCATACTGGTCACATCGAGGGTCCTCGCGGGATTGACCCGATGGCGGAGTGTAGCCGCGGCCTTTTTAATAATTCGCTGAAATAAACTTCGGATCATATTGAAAATACAATGCAATTGCTGGTGGTCCTGAAGGGGCGGATGTAACCGTAAAACTGCATATCTGCCATGCAACGGGGTATCTTGACAGTTTGACTTGATTTCATATATTTTGAGTTCAAAATAAATAAGAGATAAGTGTATGAATGTTTCCCCACGAACCTATGGCTACCTGCTGCGGATCAGCATTTCCTTTTTTATGAGCCTGCTGATGTCCTTTGCCATGCTGGTTCTGAACCTCGGGTTCGTCGAAAACTTTATGGCCCTGTGGTTCAAATCCTTTTCCGTCGCGTTTGCACTGGCCGTGGTCATCAGCTCGCTGGTCTTTCCGTTTGTGACTGTACTGCTGTCCAAAGTCGTGCGCGTATGCGACGAACCTGCTGAGCTGTGTGAAGCTCCAGAAGGCTGCTGATTGGGTGCCTTCAGTTCGGCAGGATGTACTCATCCTGCGTAGCAATAAACGCATCAAAGGTTTGCGAGTGGTAGACCTGAAAACACCCGTAGCTCTGTGAGACCTCTCCGCTTTTCATGATCCCGATGAACTTCTGTGCTTCCTGAAGCATGAGAACGACCGTTTCATAGTAGGGATCGTGTGTCATTTCCAACGTATACTCATCCTGCATAATCATGTAGTGGCCCTTGCCCGCAAAGGAAAACGCCCGCTTTGACAGCGCCAGATCATTGGCAAGCGAGCTGCCTGGATCAATGGCGATGAGGCAGGAGATCAGGGCAAAGTCTTTCAGAGAACTTCTGGCTACGGCGACGTTTGGATCCGGCTGATCGGCAGAGACTGCGCTGACTGAGGGCAGAGCGAGGGAGAGAAAAACCAATAGCCGGAAAAGGTGTTTCATTCTCAAATCCTTTGGTTTCAGCCGCTGTTGAGTTATCGCAAACGTAACCAGAACCGGCGCATAAGCGCTCTCACTTCCGCAAAATGACGCCGCCTAAACGAACTGTGATGCAAAAATAGCTGCTCTGCGTTTTTTGCATTTGCTTTGTGATGCATCAGAGTATACGTGCATTATTAATGCCAGTTGGCATTCAGAATTACTTTTCAGCACATTTCCTCCCTCTTCATTCGCTTTCTGGTTCGTCTCCGTAAGCGGATTTGTGCTGCTAGCAAGGACAAAAAATGGCTCAGTTCCTCAGCAAGCGAAACATGGGTATCGCGCTTACAATCCTGTCTACGCTCATCTTCGCGATGCAGGATGCGATCACCAAGCAGCTGGTGTCAGATCATCCGGTCTGGTTCATCATGATGGTGCGTTTCTGGGTTTTGCTGGCGATTGCTGTTGGTTGGGCCATGATCAGCGAGCAGGGGCTTTACAATGTGGTGCGCACAAAGCGCCCGGGCCTGCAAATCTTCCGCGGCCTGCTGCTGTTTGCCGAAATCTGCCTGATCACCTTCGCTTTCAGCATGCTGGGACTGGCGGATGTGACCGCAATCTTTCAGGCTCATCCGTTGATCGTCACCGGCCTTGCTGCTGTGTTTCTGGGTGAAACCGTTGGCTGGCGCCGCATTACGGCAATGGTGTGCGGCATGGCTGGCCTGCTGATCATGCTGCAGCCGGATGGCAACATCGGTGGCTGGGGCGCCGTTGTGGCTTTGGCAGCTTCTGTCAGCTTCGCGCTCTACCAGCTGTTCACGCGCCTTGCGAGCCAGGATGACAGCGCGCTGACCTCGTTCCTTTACGTGGGCATCGTGGGCACCGTGCTTTCCACCATCATCGGCTCTCAGCACATGATGGCGTTTGATGAGGTGGAGTGGGTTCTGCTGCTTGGCATCTGTGCCACGGGAACCTCCGCGCACTTCCTGCTTATGAAGGCTCTCTCGCTGGCACAGGCGAGCGATATCCAGCCGTTCAACTATCTGCAGCTTGTCTGGTCCATCCCGATCGGCTTCCTTGTGTTCTCCGATCTACCGGTCTGGAGCACTATTTTGGGCGCAATCATCGTTGTTGGCGCAGGCCTGTTCTCGCTCTCCCGTCAGCGCATCCGCGATGCGGAAAAGGCAGCAGCTGGCGAGCCGGAAGCGGCTGAGAAGGTGGCTGTCAGAGCTGACTAGAATGTGTTTGCAGGTTCTGCGAGAGCACGCGCAACCAAGCGTTAGAGCCTATGGCCCCGTGCCAGAAAACGCAGAACCTCACCATTGGTGGGCCAGCTGCGATATCGCGGGGCCCTGTCATCCGGCACCGGCATGCAGTCATTCTTGCCAAGAAAATGCGACCCGATCAGTTGCCCCGCTTTGCTGAAAAGCTCCAGATTGGTGCGGAAGAGCGTTCGCCTCGTAGGCACCACAGTCTTTTCCGCCAGCACCTTGCCGGCATCAATCTTCTGAATGCTCTCATGCAGGCTCACCGTAAAGGCTTGCTCATTTTCCATGATGGCATGAAAGACCGGATCAGGCCCTTTATAGATCGGTAGTTTGCCCGGGTGAATGTTGTAGGTCTTGCCCGCAAAGCGCTCATAGAATGCCGCATTCAGGATCTGCCCCAGATGTACGGTCAGAATGATGTCCGGCTGGCAATTTTCAATGAAATCCAATGTTTGCGGGGCACTCACATCCGTCGTGCGCAGGATAGGGCATTGCAGGCTATGCGCCCACACGCTCATGCTCTTCCATTTTGGGACGTGAGGTAGCCGGTAAGCAGGCTTGGTGATTGCACCCAGATAGCCTGCATACAGCGGACCTGAGCGAAGGATCAGGTCTTTATAGGCCCGCCAGTCATCCCGTTTGCCAACGATAGAGGTACACTTCACCAACCCCGCGATGTTGATTTCGGGGTGTGCCAGCAATGAATGCAAGGCAGCATCTGTGTAGACACTCGCATTGGAAATGAGACAGATCTGCACTGCACCCCCTCAAACTACATAAAGTGATCGTAGGTCACGCCCATCTTCCGCGCCTTGGCCATGCGTGGTGGCTCCATGCGCTTCAAACGTTGCTCGGCATAGGCGGTTGAGAGGATCTTCTTTGCCGTTCCCTTCGCAGCCGCTTCCAGCCCCTCAGCATTATAAAGCGTGCCGCGCACCTGAATGGTGGCTTTGAGCGCCTCCAAAAATTTACGGAACACATCCGGCTCAGGCGGCGTCGCGGAGCGCCAGAATTCTTCCCAATCGCCCTGATGGGTCAGGCCGTCCATATCGTAAATGGTTGGCAGAATGCAGCAGGTCGGTACGCCGTACTCCAGCGCCTCAATGCCTGCAGAACTGTTGATAGTCAGCATGCCAAGGGATGGTTCTGCCAGCTCTTTGATCGTCCGCCCGTGAATGAGCTGGGTCCGACCCTCAACCCCATGTTTACGGCTTGCCTCAACGATGGCGCGGGAAAGATCCTTGAAGCGGTACTCCAGCGGATGGCTTTTGAACAGCAGCAGCGTCCCATCCGGCGCATTGCGTGCAAAGGAGGTGATGACTTTCTCAATCGCCTCATAGATGCTGCCAAACGGGGAGTGGTCCCTGATCTGAAAATCACCATTCAGTTGCAACGCGAACAGATAGTAAGGCGTGCCGCTTTGCTTCAGCTGCTCCCAGATCACCTCAGCTTCCTGCTGCCGTGTCTTGGCCTGGATCCGCGCCTTCAGCCAGCCACCATAAACCTGTGTGCGTGGCTCCGTGCGGTGATTGCGGTAATGCGGAAACTTGCGAGCGTGCAACGCGTTGTAGAAGGTGAACCCCAGCTCCTGCAACACAATCTGCTTGTAACTGCCCGGATAAACTACAGCACTGCTGTCCTCTTGCGCAGGCGTTTCCAGTGCCATCAACTCCTGCTTGCTCTGCGGGAAGTGCGAGAGCGCGGAACAGCCGCCAAATTCCACCGTCATCCAGTCAGGGCGCAGATAGCCAAGCTCGGTGGCGATGATGTTCACATCCAACCGCTTGGCAACGCCAATGGCCACCTTGTGATAGTAGCGGCGATCTCCATGCAGCAGAATGTCCGTCACGCCATGCGCAACGATAAGTGCTTCCAGAAACAGCTCCCAGTTCTCTTCCGGCTCCGCAAAGTGAATGGAGTCAGTCTGCTCCCAGTCATGCACATCACTGCCGCAAAAATGCACCTTCAGCGTCTTCGCACCCAGTTGCTCCAGGTGGTGCGCAGTGCGTGCGTAGTATTTGGAAAGAGGCCCTTGCAGCAGCAAAATGCAGCGGTTGTTTTCTGAAGTCATTTGTCACTCCAGTAACAATCATCTGAAATAAGAGTACCCGCCGCCTTGGCCTGCGCCAGACGTGGAGGTGTTTCAACATAAGCGCCATGCCCGTTGACGCCGTCATTCAATATGCGTTTCACAAACTCTTTTGCAGCCAGCTGCCGGCCTTCGGGATTGAAAAAGCTTCCACGCACCTGAATGGTATGTCCCATGAGCTTTTCCAGATCGTGATAAAGGTCAGCATTCGGCTTGAAAGGTTCCTTCCAAAACTCACCCAAAGAACGCTGATCCGTCAATCCGGCAATATCATAGACAGCCGTGCCCATCGCCTTCACCGGCACGCCGATACTGAGGGACTCCATCCCGACCGTACTGTTCACCAGCACGCAGCCACGGGAGTGCTTGAGAAGCTTTCTCAAGTTTCCGCCATCAATGATGATAGTCCGGTCCTGACACCCAAACTCCGCTGCAACATCCCGGATAACCTGCGGCCAGTTCTCCACGTTGTTATCAAACGGATGAAGCTTGAACACCAGCTTGTTGTCAGCAGGTGCACTTTCCGCAAACGTGCTGAAAAGCTCCCGAATAAAGCTGGAAAGGTGCTTGTAAGGCGAATGGTGCCGGATCTGATAATCCCCCTGCATCTGCATGGGCACCACAAAGTAGTTGGCGTGTTCTTCAGCAAGCCGCGCTATTGTTTCTTCCGCTTCCACGCCGAGCCGTTTCTGACGCATCAACCGCGGGATGTAACTGAAGTAATCACGGAACGGATGATAATACCGATCGCGCTGATAAAACGGATAGAGGTAAGGAAAAAACACTGGAATGAGGTTACAAATCACCTCATTGGTCGCTTCCTGCAAAAAGGCATGCGGAAACCGCCCCGCCGCCCGAAGGTCCGGCAGATCTGCGGCGCATCTCTGAATTTGCTCAGGATCGTTGGGAAAGTGAGAATAGACACCCATCCCGCCACGCTCCAGCGTGATCCAGTCTGGCCGCATATATCCAAATTCATAGGCAAACGTATTGATGCCGCGTTTCATGGCAACATCATGCGCAATGCGATGATAAGGACGCCGATCCGCATAATAGAGGATGTCCGTTACCCCCTTCTCATCAATCAGCTTCTCAAGCTTCGCGCGCCAGTTCTTCAACCGCCCCCAATAATTCTTCGCGCCCAACCCAACACGAAAATACCAGTCACTCAGCGAAAAATTCACTACAGAATAAGCAACGCCCTGCGCCTCAAACTCCTTCACCAAAGCCCGACAAAACCTGGATGGATGAGACTGCAAAATAAGAACCGACCGCCCTGACATGATACTCAAACCCAGCTACTTAAGCTGGTTCTCCCGATGCACAGCCAGTGCTTCATCAACAGAGTCATACATCGTCAGCTCGCCCTCATGTAGTATACAAGCTGTATCGCAGAGCTTCTTGATGGTGGCTTGAGAATGAGAAACCATAATGATGTTTGCATGTTTGAGCTTGGTCTCGAAGACTTCGTCACACTTGCGCCTGAAACGTGCATCACCGACGGCTGTGATCTCGTCAATTAAGTAGCATTCAAAATTGACAGCCATACTTATTCCAAAAGCCAGACGTGCTTTCATCCCACTTGAATAAGTTTGAATGGGGAGGGCCATTGATTGACCCAACTCAGAGAAATCATCGACAAACTCGATCATGTGCTCTGTATCTTCGCCATACATGCGAGCAACAAAACGTACATTTTCAATACCTGTCATCTGGCCAGCAAAGCCTCCCCCAAAACCGAGAGGCCATGAAACATTCACGTTTCGCTTAATTTTCCCCCCATCAGGCAACTCTGCCCCAGCAATCATCCGCATTAAGGTGGATTTGCCAGCTCCATTATGCCCAAGAATTCCGATGTTTTTTCTTTCCGGGAATCTAGTGGTGAGACCTGCTAGAATAGTCTTTTTTACTCCCCTCAATTGATATGACTTATGAACGTTGTAGAACTCAATCATCAGGCTGATTTCTTTCGATAGAGACGCTCTCCCAAGAATCCGAAGACGAGCAGGATCAAAATGCAGGTCAGCAAGTATGACTTATCGAGGACAATACTATTGTAGTTGCTGTAATATCCTTCTCGGAACCACTCGATGCCATGGAGTATTGGGTTCCAGGAAAGCCAGTTTACAATATGAGTAGGGAACTCACTGGGGACGTAAAAAATCCCGGAAAGAAAAAACAAAGGTCGGCTGATGACTGCTTCCAGCTGTCGCCAGGTTGGCCAAAGCTTGAACAAAACTGCGTTTGCTGTTCCGGCGCCTAGTCCTAGAAACGTCAATAAAAGAAACGCCGCAGCACAAACTTCAATCTGTATTGGTGGACTAGCTCCATCCCAGATCATAATTACTGGAAAGAAGATGAGAATTATCATTACATACGTTAGGGTGATGATGATGTATTTGGAAAGAAGCAGATCAACTTCATTGACCAAAGGGTAGCTTAAAAGACCTCGTCCGGAGTATATCGCTGTCATCAAAGAACCGGAAAGTTTTGAATATGTTTGAAAAGGCAAAATTCCGGTTGCAAAAAACAAAGCGAAACTCGTGCCGAAGGCCGGGGATCGTCCTACACTGGAGAAGATTAATACCAGAATGAAAGTGCTAAGCGCTGGATTGACGATTGCCCAGAGATAACCAAACTGGGTATCGCCAAATGCCGATCGCGTTTCTCTAAGCACCAAAGCTCCAATAACGCGGGTTTGACTTGCTATGAGCGTGTTCATTCTGACTTTACTTGAGGTGGTCCCTAACTGAATAAGCTAGAACAGTAGCAAGTACCCAGACCGCGAGTAACCCAAGAAACAAGATGGCGGAATTTGTGAATCTGCGAGGATAAGCAGCTTCTTCTGGTTTAGACGGCGGATCAAAAACAGCAAGGTATCTTTGTTGCCGGTCTGCTTCAGCTCGTGAGCGCTCCAGACCAGCAAGCGCGACGGAGTACGCCTGTTGCGCAAATTCTTGTTCTACGACCAGTTCTTCATAGTTTGCAAGCAAGGCTGACAGAGAAGAAAGGCGACTGGTATCAGCAGACTCTGTTGTGAGTTGTGTCGGAGTTCTTCCACTTATTTCAGAGCGTTTATCGAGGATTTGCTGCGTCAGTACTTCGTCTTGCTTCCTTAACTGTCTGATTGTTGGGGAGTTCTCGTCAATGGCGCCAACGAGCGTAGCTAATCTTGATCTTACCTCTAAAAGTTGCTTCTCCAAGCCAGCAATCAATTCAATCTGAACCTCAGCGTTTCTGGTAGGATCTATTGAGTTCTCTGCGCTCCTGAACTCCTTCATACGCATACGGATCATCTTTAGACGAAGTTCTGCCCGTCTGACTTCTTCCTCAGCAAACTTTACTGCGTCGCGCCGTGCATTTTGAGAAAGTCCGTTTACGAGTTCTGCGCTGTAGGCAAGTATTTTCGCCGCAATTTTCTCAGTCATTTCCGGAGAAAAGGCCTGAATCTCAACCTCAATGATGCTGGAGGTACTATCAAAAGTCGTCGAAATCATACCCTGCCAATAAGCCACAAGCTTTTCAATTGTAATTTCCGTATCAAGGCGATAGATGAAATCAATACTCGCCCCATTGTAATGGTCGACTATTCCAACATCAGAGATCAGACGTTCAACAACTTCGCGTCCCTCCAGATAATCCATAAGAATAAATGAGTCTGTGGCTGTCGTTCCAACGCTGGCCAAGCCGGTAAGCGCCCCCAGAAAATCACCTCCAGCAGCTGTTCCATCCATTCCGCGTACAGAAAAGCCAATTGTTGAGGAATAACGATCAGAAGCAACGAATAGGAAATAGCCTGTTCCGAAAAGGCTGGGAATGAGTACGATTAAGGCAAAGGAAAGAGCCAGAATACGTCGTCTGATTTGTTGCGGACGCAGTTTTTGCAGTGCTCGTAATGATCTATTCTTGCGCTGATGGTCGCGTCGGTCGGTGTCAATTGGTAGCTCAACAACTGATCCTTTTGTCTTTTGGGGAACAGCTTTGAGATTTTGCGCTTGAGGCTTCTGTTGTACTTGTGGTTTTTCAACTTCGTTCGAGGGTGCCGGCAAGGGAGATTGAGCTGGTGTATCGGCCTGCATTTGAGAATCCACCTTCCGAGTATCCTGGTTTCATTTTCGTAAGTTCGCCCCGAGGTTGGATTTTTTAAACCTTCTACATTGGAAGATTTTATTGCATGCTTATTGTTGGGAGTGAGTATACGTAAAATGATTTTGCATCAAAGACTGGAGTACACGTAGCGTATTTTTGTCATTAGATAATGCTATTATGTAAATATATTTATACATTATTTGAATATATTACCTCTATGTAACTGTCTAAGGTTATTGTGTTCTCATGTTCAAACCCAAGTCGATTCTCATCACTGGTGCCAGTTCGGGCTTAGGGCGGGCTATTGCGCTGGGGTATGCGGAGATGGGTGTAACGCTTTGTTTGACCGGGCGAAATGAGGAGCGGTTGGGGGAGACTGTGCGGGCTGCGGAAGAACGTGGTTGTCGTGTGCTTTGGAAGCCGCTGGATATTTGCAATGCGCAAGATGTTCAAAGTTGGGTTGATGAGCTGGAGCAGGAGATTTCACTGGATCTGGTGATTTCCAATGCAGGTGTTACGGATTCTCATGGCATCGATGGTTCTGTTGAAACTGCCGAGACGGCGCATGTGCAGATTGCGACGAATCTTGGGGGAACAGTCAACCTGCTCACGGCGGTAGCTCCTTACATGCAAAAGCGCAAAAGCGGGCGTATTGCGCTGATCAGTTCACTTGCTGGAATGCAGCCGATCTCTGACGGACCTGCTTATGGGGCATCAAAGGCAGGGATCATCGCTTATGGGGAGGCAATGCGCGATCACTTGCATAAGTGGGGAGTGTTCGTCTCCGTGATTTGCCCCGGTTATATTCTCACGCCGATGGCAGATCAGTTTAAGAGCTGGCGCCCCTATGAGTTCACTGCAGAACAGGCGGCGACGAAGATCAAGAAGGCGATTGGGCGGAAGAAGGCGTTTTATGCGTTTCCGTGGCAGCTCGCCTTGAGCATTCGGATTGGAAAACTGCTGCCATGGCAGTTGCGGCGACTTGGAAATCAGCGCTTCAATTATCAGCGCTGATTCAAATAGTTAGCGTCGATTAAGCTGACATGACTTGCTGAATGGAGATGGGGTTGCTGTTGTACGTCGCCATCTCTTCATTCACCAGCTGGATTGCCTGGTCCAGCTGCTCCTCGGTGTGCTCTGACGTAATGAAGAAGCGCAGACGAGCGGATTTTTCCGGCACAGCAGGATATATGATCGGTAGTACGTTCAGGCCGCGATCCAGCAGGCGAGCAGCCAAAACAGTTGCCTTCAAGGAATCACCGACCATAATTGGAACCACAGCACAGCCTTGGCTTACGCCGGTATCAAGATTTGCCGCTTGTGCTTTTTCTAGGAAGTATTGACCATTTGATTGTGCTGCCTGAACACGTTCTGGTTCTGCTTCCATCAAGCGAATGGCTTCACATACGGCAGCCGCAATTGGTGGTGCGATGCCAACGCTGAATACAAAGCCGGAAGCGGTGAGTTTCAGGTAATCAACCAGATCACTACAGCCAGCGATATACCCGCCACATCCAGCCAGTGTCTTGGAGAATGTGCCCATCCAGATGTCGACGTCTCTTGGATCAATCTGGAAGTGCTCAGCGATCCCGTGACCGGTCTTGCCAAGAATGCCGATAGAATGTGCCTCATCGACCATGAGCCACGCACCATACTTTTTCTTAATCTCGATAAGACGTGGCAGATCCGGATAATCGCCATCCATGGAGTACACGCCTTCCACCACAATCAGAACACGTGGATGTTTGTGCGCGCGCAATTCCAGAATATTTTCAAGGGCATCCAGATTGTTGTGCGGGAAGGACTGGCGCACAGCACCGGAGAGTTTGGCACCGGTTACAATGCTATTGTGGATGTAGCTGTCGTGGATGATCAGATCATCCGGTTGCATCAGCTGGCCAATGCTGGTGACGTTGGTGGCATGCCCGCTGACAAATGCAACAGAGCTCTCGACACCGTGCATCTTGGCAATGAGTTCTTCCAACTCTGTGTGGATTACACGTTCACCAGCCACAACCCGGCTTGCGCTGGCAGAGATGCCATAGTGATCAACGGCGGACTTCGCAGCTTCCTGAACTTTCTCGTGGCCGTTCAATCCAAGATAATCGTAGGATGAGAAGTTAAGGTACGTCTCTCCATCAATCTGGGTTGTTGCCCCTGCACGCGCTTCATGGGCCCGAAAGAACGGGTTGTTGATCTGCAACAGATCCGCTGCAGCTTTTTGAAGGCGAATTTCTTTAAAACCTGGCAAGTCAGCAAATTTTGGAGCGATTGCCTGTGTCTGAGCTGGTTTAGTTGCCTTTGGCTTAGGAGCAGCCGACTTTGAGCGCCGCACAGCGCTCAAAGCATTTAAACGGTCGTCTTTGCTCAGTTTTTTCTTTTCTGACTTAGCCATTAATTTAAAATTCTTGCGCTCTTGTCTTGATGGGTATCGAGGATCTCGCGCACGCTCGATTTTTGAGCATCATCGAGATCATCAGAAAGGTGCTGGCTTGCAAGAACGTTGTGCGAGCCTTCCTCAGCAGAGGCATCCCCACCTTCACGTTTGCGGAGTTTTTGCAGAATCTGAGCTGCAAAATCATCCAAGCATGTCCCGCCGGAGATAGAAACCAGCGGAATCTCCAGATTGAAACGCTTCTGGATACCCATTCGCAATTCCAGCCCCATCAACGAATCCATACCGAACTCGGCCAGTGGACGCTGATGAGAGATGTCTTCCGCAGGAAGGCGCAGGATACGGCCAATTTCACCGGCAAGAATATGCGCAACGACTTCCTTGGCTTCAGCATCAGACTTACCTTCAATCAGGGAAAGAATGTCCGTTGCTCCATCACTGTCACCATCAACGTCAGTGCGACCCACGATCTCCTGGAAGAGAGGCTTACTGAGCAGAGACAAAGACTGATGTGCTGCTGCCCATGCAAAACGGCCGATATGGACCACTGCGCCTGGTGCAGATCCATCATCCTGTTCCATTGCCAGCTTCAGGATATCTAGACCTTCACGTGCTTTGATAGTTGCCTCACCAAGGTGACGGGAAAGCTTGTCGGAAACATCTGCGTTTCTGGCAAGGAAGCCTACATCGCCGATCGCACCCCAGCCGACAGCTGTAGCAGGCTTGCCCGCTTTACGGCGCGCTCTTGCGAGGCCTTCCAGATAACCATTGGCAGCCACATAGTGAGACTGACCAGGGTTACCAATCAGCGTTGTCGCTGAGGAGAACAGAATGAACTGATCAAGTTCGTCGTCGCGCGTCAGCTCATCAAGCAGACTTGCACCCTGTACTTTTGGCTCCAGAACCTTGCGGAAGCGCTTTTCGTCAAGTTGCTGAATGATACCGTCATCAAGCACCATCGCTGCATGGGTAACGCTCTTGATTGGTGCGGATTGGCGCAGCTCGGTCAACAGTGTATTGATCGCAGCCCGGTCGGTCACATCACAGCTGACTGCAGAGACGGTAACGCCCTTGTTGGCAAGTGTCTCAAACAGCCCCTCATGCGCTTCGCTGACGTTTGCAGAGCGGCTTGTCAGAGTGATACGGCGTGCACCGTTGTCAGCCATCCAGCGGCAGATCTCGAGACCGAAACCACCCAGGCCACCAATTACAACATGATGACCATCAGCGGAGAACTCCAGAGGCTTGCGTTCCTGAGGGACGCGGACCTCTTCTGGCTGAGGAGGTGTAATCAGGATCTTACCGATGTGGCCGGAGCGCTGCATTAGTCGGAAGGCATCCTGCACATTGCGACCTTCGAAGACGCGGTATGGCAGTGGAGTGAAGGTGCCATCTTTGATCAGCTCAAAAACATCTTCAATCAGCTTACGGGCCAGATCACTGTCATGCAGAAGGATCTGGTCCAGATCGATGCCGAAGTAAGACACATTGCGACGGAATGGGCGCAGGCCGATTTTGGTATTTGCGTAGTAATCGCGTTTACCCAGCTCGAGGAAGCGGCCAAATGGGCGAACAATGTTGATACTCGCTTCCATCGCTTCGCCAGCGAGGGAGTTCAGAACAGCATGGACGCCTTTCCCATCTGTGATTTCCATGACCTTGTCAGGGAACTCGAGACTGCGAGAATCGAGAATGTGGTCTGCTCCAAGCAGACGCAGAATCTCACGTTTCTCTTCTGAACCTGCAGTTGCGATAATTTTGGCGCCAACGTGTTTTGCAATCTGCAATGCAGCAAGGCCAACACCGCCAGCTCCACCATGAATGAGAACCCATTGATCTTCTTTGAGTTCTCCAAGGTGGATGAGAGAGTAGTAAGCTGTCAGGAAGGCAACTGGATAGGTTGCGGCTGATACCAGCTCCTGGCTCTGATCAAGCTTAGCAACAGCGAACTTAGGGCACGTTACATAAGAGGAGTAACCACCAGAGGTGAAGGCGACCACTTTGTCTCCAACTGAGACATCGCTCACATTCTCGCCGACACGGGTAACCGTACCGGAGATCTCCAATCCCAGATTTGGACCGCCATATCCATCCTCAAGAGCTTCTTCCGGCAGCATTCCCAGAGTCCACATTACATCACGGAAGTTAAGGCCGGTTGCTGCGACCTTGATCTCAACCTGATCCTGTGTGGGCTCAATACGCTCCTGTCCGCGCCAGTCCAGATGGTTCAGGGATCCCGCCTCAGAGAAGTTCAGTTCAACGTTTTCTGCTGGCACCCAGGACGATTGACCAAATCCAGATTTGACGCGTGAAACCACCTGATTTTCATGTGGCAGGAGAAGCTCGTTCTCCTGATTTTGTGAGAACACTGCTTCCAGAACATCTGAGGTAATGTCCTCGATGGACTTATCAAGCGCCACATCCAGTGTGAGTGGTGTAAGCTCTGGTGCTTCGTTTCCAAGCACACGCGCAAACGTCCAAGCAGCACTTTGTACCGGCGCTTCCTGCTTTGAACTGTGACCACTGCCGCCAGGAGCAACGAATGCGAGCTGCCCAGCAAGTCCTGGATAAGCTTTGACAAGACCGACACAGGTTGCGCAGCGCTTCATCACCTGGTCGACAGGATTATCGCCAGTTTCAGCCAGGCCATAAAGGTGGATGATCGTTTTCTGGTCAGCATCGAGGAAAGCAGAACCCGCCAGTGCAGTCTTCCATCCGCTTGCTTCATTCAGATCAAACTGATCACTGTCAGCATCGAGGATAGTGACATTACAGGAGGCGAGACGTTCGTCTGTTTTGATCGCCTTGGCGATCTCCTGTTCCTGCTTTGCATTGCCGGTAAGAACAAGGAGAGCATCATTATCAGTCAGATCAACAAGTGCATTTGCCTGCTGCTCAGCTTTAGAAGCGTTAGACGTTGCTTTTAGCAGAACAACGGAAGCCCCATCTTTCAGTGCTTCAATTGCAATCGGTGCCTCAAAAGACGTGTTACCGAACTGATCCAGCCAGTCATTGCTTGACTTAAGTGGGCCGACTGGGAACTCATCGGACAACGAACCTGCAAACCAGTCTTGAGATAAGCCGAAGGCAACGTCATGGAAGACGTCGGTCAGAGGCTCAATCGCAAGAAATTGGCCACCTTCTGAGAGCGATTGCCCCAACTTATCGAAGAGCTGAGGCTCGCTCTGACACGCTGTGTGGAGCAGGCCAGAAGAGACGATAATGTCAAACGGCCCTTGTTCCAGCGCTGCTTCCCAAGTGTGATTGCTATCCTGATTGCTGGTGTCGAAAACAGTAATGTTCGGCTCATCCAGGACACTGGCAGTCAAGCGTGCAGCACTTTTGTGACTGCTGTCCGCGATAGAAATACGCGTGATCCGATTTGGAAGAAGTTGCTGAACATCCTTTGCCAGATTCAGGCCGGAACCGCTCAGGTCCAAAACGTGTAATGGCGTGTTCAGGTCCCAATCAGCAAGCGCAGTCTTCAACCATTGCGACACGCTTTTGCTGCGTGTTTGTGCCTCTGGAGAGGAATACCAATACTGTTCCAACATCGCGCTGGAATGCTCGAGGTTTTCCTCATCAACAGTACCGCGTTGAAGGCTCTCAAGAACATGTTTGCGGGTAGTCGCAAGGATTGTGGCCGCGGCGATATCTTTCGGACTTTCCTCAAGTACGCTTTCAACCAGCAAATCGAACTCTGGAAGCTCAAAATCGCTGTTCAAATCAAATCGGCCTGCACTGCAGTCTGTTGCTGCACCGGCTTCTTCCAGAATGCTCAGAAGATTGATGAAATAGCGTCGGTGATTGACAGGTAGGCTTTCGATGGTGACGGTCTGATCATCATCGGCAAACTTTGAGATGATATCGAAAGCCGTCCGCTGTGCCGCTGCGTTGAGCAGCAAGTAAGCTTCACGCTCTGCTTCATCATCAACGGTTCTGAATTTCTCTGCAACGTAATCTTCAATCGCAGGGAAGACGTGAGCCAGCTTATTTGCTTGAGCTGATGGGCTACGCTGCAGAGCAGACTCAACGCGATAAATCAGATCAGAAGGATTGTCTTTTCTGCCGAGTTCGGTTGCTCTGAAACGTCCGCCTTTGATTGCGATGATGACGTTGTCATCTTCATCAAAGATCTGGAAATCCGCCAGAATTGAGAGATCGGACGCACGTTTTACCTGAATGCGCACATAAGCAGGGGATGAGCCTGATTTATATTGACGAACTTTATCAAAGAAGATCGGCACGTAAGCCTTGGGACGGCTGTTTTGTGTCGTTGTTTCTCTAAACAAAGACAGCAACCCATGGAAACACCCATCTAGTTCAGCGGGATGGATACCGAAGGCGGAGACCTGATCAACTTTGTCTAGAGCAGAAAGATGGACGATAAAGGTACCTTGATCGACCTGAGAAACGTTTTGAGTGCGCTGGAAGCGTGGCCCAAATTCCAAGCCGTAGGTTAGAGCAGCTTTATAAATTTCCTCGCCACTGTTGATGAGGCTGGCAGCTTCAAAGTCCAGCTGAATGTCAGGAGCTGTTGTCTCCAGCTTCCCAACGCGGCCAACGGCATGCAGCGTCCAGTCATCACCACTCAGGCGCATGCGACTAGATATTTTAACTGTGCCTGTTTCCTCAGAGATTTCAGTTTGAACTTCCGTCAGATACTCGTCGCTTAAGACAAGCGCTTGCAGAATATCCATGGAGCGAAGTTCAACAGCTTCAGAGCCATACAAAGAAGCACCTGCTGCCAGAGCCATCTCAACATAACCAGCACCCGGGAAGATCATCTGGCCGTTGATGACGTGATCTTCCAGGAATGGAACGGTGAAGCGGTCCAGATGGGTCGTCCAGAGGTTATAATTGTTGTTTGGGCGCCATCCAAGCAGAGGATGTTCTCCTCCCCGGAAGATACCCATGTTGGCTTCATGACTGTTTTCAAAGCGGAAGCTTTTGTTTTGCCAAGGCAGAGGTGGCAGATTGACTGGCTCTTCTGGATTTTTACCGAATAGCTTGTCTGTATCGACTTTAATGCCTGCAACAAAAGCGCGCGCCACCAGATTAATGACTGGATCGGCTCCATTAAGTTGCTCATTAGACAAACTGGAAAGGACGGAACTTTTTCCGCCTTTGTCAGCTGCAACCTGGCGGAGATAACTTTGCAGAATTGGCTTTGGACCAATCTCAATGATGGTTTCAGCACCAAGATCCAAAGCGGTCGCAACAGCTTTTGAAAACAGCACTGGTTTGCGAAGGTTCCGCCACCAGTAATCAGCATTCAAATCCTCACCATCAGCGACAGCACCTGTTACTGTGGAGATGAATGGGATATGGCTTGCAGTAGATTCAACCGTCCCAACTGCATTGCGGAATGGTCGTTCAACGGGTTCAATAAGTTGACTATGGAATGGATAGTTCAGCGCAACTTTTCTGAAGGCAACATGGTTGGCACGGGCAAACTTAGCAAAGCCGTCCATGTCTTCTTTGGTGCCAGACAAACTGACCGACTTTGGACTATTTTCAGCTGCAACTTCAATAGAGTCAAAACCGCTTTTAGCAACAAGGCGGCGCGCTTCATCGGCAGGGAGCACAAGTGCTGCCATGGTGCCGTGACCAGCAACTACTTCTTGTTCCGCAGATCGATGGAAAACAAGATTTACAGCCGCTTCCAGAGTGAGCGTGCCTGCAATGTGAGCGGCGGCGACTTCACCGATGCTGTGGCCTAGCACCATATCTGGTTTGAGTGCGTAATCTTCCAGAGCCTTGCACAGGGCAACCTGAACAGCAAACAGAAGCGGTTGCGCGATGCTGGTCTTTTTTAGATCGTCTTCAAGCGTTTCACTGAAGAGCTCAGTCTTTAATGACCAGCCAGACAGGCCTGTGAAGATTGTATCTACATTGTCAAAGACTTGCTTAAACAACCCGTTTGCAGCGTAGGCATCACGGCCCATGCCTGCCCACTGAGCGCCATTCCCTGAAAATGCAAACGCGCATTTTCCAGTGCTTGCAGCTTTGTTGGAATAGATGACATTTGTGTTTTTCTGATCATTTGCAAAGTCGGAAAGCGCCGTCTTCAACAAGGTGAGATCTGCACCTATAAACGCAGCTTTTTCCTGAAAAACACGCTTCCGATGGAATGTAGCTGCACAAATCTTTTGACTATCCTTTTCAGTCAAAAGATTTTCATTCGCATACTTTTGAGCGAGCTCAACAAGTGCTTCTTTGGTTGGCGCACTAAGAAGCAAAGTACTCTGATTTTGATGAGTATTGAGCTGAGTTACATTTTCAGCTGGCGTATCTGGATCGCTGATGATGACGTGGGCGTTGGTGCCCCCAAAACCAAATGAGTTCACGCCAGCAAAACGTGAAGCACCTGTACGAGGAAGCTCAACGCCTTCACCTGCGACTTTAATGTTTAAGCCATCAAAATCGATATCCGGGTTTGGGTCTTTAAAGTGAAGGCTAGCTGGGAAATAATCATTTTGCAGCGCCAGAATTGATTTTGCTAGTCCAACCAAACCAGATGCCGGCTCTAAGTGACCAACATTGGTTTTTACCGAGCCAATAGGCAGGGGTGCACGTCGTTTTTGTGCAAGAGTTCGACCGATGGAGCCTGCTTCAGCCGGATCGCCTACACGTGTACCTGTCCCGTGGGCTTCAACAAATGCGAGCTGGTTTGGATCAATTCCATGCGTCTTGTATACGCGCTCGAGCAGATTGGCTTGTTCCACATCAGATGGAAGGGACATACCGACAGTGCGACCATCAGAGTTGACGTCAACAGCTACGATATCAGCGTGTGATCGTTGGCCTTTCCAACGCGGAGCATCTTTCCGTTTGATGACGAGTGCAACACCACCTTCAGACCGCACGTAGCCGTTACCGTTGGCATCGAAAGCTTTACACTGACCATCCGGAGACAACATGGTTGCCTGCGCAAAACCGACAAATGGGAACGGACTGGCAAGCACGTTCACACCCGCTACAATGGCACAATCAATACGGCCAGAACTCAGCGCCCGATAGGCCTCGTGAAGGGCAACCAGAGAAGAAGAGCATGCTGTATCAACCGTAAAGCTCGGACCTTTCAAATCAAAGATATAAGAAAGACGATTTGAAATAATGGAAAGCGTGTTACCAGTCATGAAGTGACCAGTTGCAACATTCGGATCGAACAGGCTTTCATTGGCATAATCGAGAGCAGACGCGCCGACATAAACACCAACATGATCGCCTGCGAGAGTTTCCGGCGAAATACCCGCATCTTCAATAGCTTCCCAAGCAAGCTGGAGCAGGATCCGCTGTTGAGGGTCCATCTGTTCTGCTTCACGGGGGGATATACCAAATGCGGTTGGATCAAAATCCCAGAGATTATCTAGGATGCCGGCCTTGAAGGTGTATGTCTTGCCACGCTCTGCAATGCGGGGGTGATAGTATTTGAAATGCGGCCAGCGGTCGTGTGGGATTTCTGTAACTGTGTTATGGCCTGCCTTTAGCAAACGCCAAAGGGCTTCTTTGTTATGAGCACCCGGAACGCGTACTGAAAAGCCTACAATTTCCAACACATGAACATACTCTGTTGAACTTAAATGCGAGTCAGGAAGCAACTCGTCGAACTACAGAGGAGTATAAAATTAATTGTGATGTCACACTAATTTAGAAATGGGGTCACAAGAACTGAAGGATTGATCAACTGCGATAAGTTAGCTCCATCGTGGGTGTGTTCTTTACTCAAAACACCGCTCATAAATCTCTTCAATACGCTTTGTTTCTTCTTCGGTTAGCGCCTCGAATTCTTTTGACCTCGCGCGGTGGGAGAGTTTTCCGTTATTTTGATTCAGGAATCGGAAGAGGAGATCGGACAGGCGGGCGGGCATGTCGATGAGTTGGGAGAGCTCGCGTTGGAAGCGGTCGTGGTTTTGCAAGAAGCGGGCTTCCTCGGGTAAATCATGTTCAACCGTACGTTTTACACAGGCGTTGAGGAACTCTGCGTGGGCGGTGGCGTCAAAGAATCGGTAAAAATCTGCTGTTTCGTTGGTCACGGTGAGGTTGCCGTGGGATGTGGGTTGCCAGTCAACCTTGCCGAGAAGGCGTGCTGAGTAGTCTTCCAGCACTTGTCTGTAAGTATCGATTCGTTCCAGAATCACTGCGGAGACCGGAAACACCACGCCAGGTGGGTTGAAGCCACGTTGTGCCAGCGCGTGGTGGATCAGGTAGCGGTGGAGCCTTCCATTGCCATCTTCAAACGGATGCACGTAAACGAAGCCGAAGGCGAGAACAGCTGCTGCCAGAACTGGGTCCAGATGTTTGGCGTGGTCATGTGCAAAGTCAATCATGCCTTTCATCAGACTTCGCAGATCTTCCGGCTTTGCGCTGATGTGATCTGGCACGGGCATACGAGTTTCGCGGTCGTGCATGCCGACGAAGCCGCCTTCTTCACGCAGACCCAGATGAACGAAGCGGTCATCGCCAATCACGATGCGTTGCAGGCGAAGGAACTCGTCGATGCTCAATGGTGTTTTGCCAGCCTCTGCGATGGCGCGGCCCCAGCGTTGGATGCGGTCATGTGCCGGGCGCTCTCCTTCAATGGCGAAGCTGGACTTGCTGTCCTTCAATAGCAAAAAGGCTGCGGTTCGTGCGAGCAGGTCTTTGGGAACGGATGCCGCCGCATCCATTGCTTTTTCTTGTAGTTTGGCTTGCTGAAAGGCCTCCAGATCGTTGTTGCGGAAGATGAGAGGGCAGAACTGAGGTGTCCCAGGTAGGTTGTTGCGCACGCGATGACGGGGTGAGGAGACAGAGTTGCCACCGAATTGCTTGTCGGTATTCAGTGCATCCACATAAGCACCTGTCTCAACATCGGGCAGCTCCAGTTGCTCGCCAAGCAGCCATTCATAGAGAAACCAGATGCGCCGTGTGTAGCGGCCGGTTGGGCGAGATCGGATCAGTTCTTCAATGGGTTCCGGGCCGCAGGCAAGGAACAGGCGCTTGAGCAGTGCCAGATCTAGCCCTTCGTTTTTCAGCGCAAAAGTGAGATGTCCCAACAGTGTGGCTTCCGGGGCGTGGCGAGGTGTGAAAATACGCCAGCCGTCTTGCTCGATGATCTTGTGACGATCTCCAATGGCGCATAATCTGTGCGGAAGGGGTACTCTTAAGTCATAGGCATCAATAAGCGCTGAGTAGCCTGCCGGGGTTGCAGGCACAGGAAGCCAGCTTTCATGAAAAACTGTTACGGCCTGTGAAAAAGGCTTATTCATGCGCCACTCCCGTGAAAAACTGTTACAGAAGATAGCGCAGAAGGAGACTTATGTGAATACCTGTCATTTTTCAGAGTAAACTCCGAATAACCGTCAGCTCCCATGAAAAAGCGTTATTTCAAGCCGGGAGTGCCATCAAACTTGCGTTCCAGACCAGACCAGCAGTCCACATAATCATCCTGCAGAGGTGCTTCTTTTCCCGCGAACTCAGTCAGTTGCTGCGGAAAGCGGGTTTCGAACATGAAGCTCATGGTGTCTTTCAACTTCACCGGCTCCCAGCTGCTGTGCGAGGCTTTTTCAAAAGCTTCCTGATCTGGGCCATGGGGCAGCATGCAATTGTGAAGACTGATGCCACCGGGGACGAAGCCGTGCGGTTTGGCATCATACTGCCCATAAATATTGCCCATCAGTTCAGACATGATGTTCTTATGGTACCAGGGCGGCCGGAAGGTATCTTCCTGTGGGAGCCAGCGGGGTGGGAAGATCACGAAGTCGATGTTGGCCGTGCCTTCCTCTGAGGTTGGAGCTGTGAGCACGGTGAAGATTGAAGGGTCTGGATGATCGAAGCTGATTGCGCCCACGGGAGAGAAGTGGCGCAGGTCGTATTTATAAGGGGCGTAGTTGCCATGCCATGCCACAACGTCCAGCGGTGAGTGATCGATGGTTGTGCGGTGAAATTCCCCACACCATTTGACCGTCACATGGCAAGGGCGCTCGATGTCTTCAAACTGCGCAACTGGGGTTTTGAAATCCCTTGGATTTGCAAGGCAGTTAGCACCGATGGGACCGCGGTTGGGTAGCGTGAACTTGGCGCCGTAATTCTCACAAATGAAGCCTCTGGCGTTGCCGTCGGGCAGGCTGACTTTAAACACCATGCCGCGCGGTAAAATGCAGATTTCCAGCGGCTCCAGATCAATCACACCGAACTCGGTTGCGATCTTCAGGCGACCGCTCTGGGGCACCACCAGCAACTCCGCATCGGCATTGTAAAAGTATTCGTCCTCCATATCCGCGTTGGCCAGATATACATGCGCCGCCATGCCCATCTGTATGCCGACGTCGCCAGCTGTGGTCATGGTGCGGATACTATCGATGAACGTGAGCTTTTGGCCTTCAGGAAACGGAACCGGGTCCCAGCGATATTGGCCAAGTGAGACAACATCAGGGATCTTGTTGGGAGCGGTTTTCCAGTAGGGATGCGTGATTTTATGCAAGCGACCTAGGTGCTTAACGGAAGGTCTGATGCGATAGAGCCAGGAGCGTTCGAGTGTTCTATGGGGTGCGGTGAAAGGAGAGCCGGAGAGCTGTTCGGCATAGAGGCCGTATTCAACCCGTTGCGGTGAGTTCCGTCCTTGTGGCAGAGCCCCCTTGAGGGCCTCGCTCTCAAAATCATTGCCAAATCCGGCCATGTATCCCGGTGTGGTTCCATAGCGGCTGTCATGGGTGGTCTCTGAGTTTTGATCAGTTGGTTTTTCCATGGTCCACTCCGGGCATCACCAGCGATTTTGGGTCGAATAGAGAAGATGGTTCAATCCTCAGGCTTGAACGAGCAAAGGCATCTGAGCACAGAACCAGATGCACGCAATCAACGCGATCTGGTGGAGGTAATCCATCTCCCGAAAACTATGGGAAGAAAATGGCGGGGCCATGAGCCTTTACTGAATTACCTGCCAACAATCCTGACCCTTCAAACTGCGGCACCCATGATCCGTGGATTGGCTAATTCTTCAATAACAGTAGGGTGATAGCCAGCAACTGAGCAGCTTGTCTGAAAGAGCAAGTGAGAGAGCGAAGTTCGCCGCTGCTACATGGAGGCGCGCCTTCCATTTTGGGCTGGTGGGTGAATGGATCATCTCGCAAGTCACTTGTTCATTTTTTGGAGGTCAGGGCTTCTCAGTTGTCCTGGATGATGGGGGATTTCTCCGTTTAGGTCCGTTTTCAGGTTGAGTTGGGCGCGTAAAAGCGAAGGCGAGTGGGGGCTTGTTTTCGTGGTTGTCATCCTGAAAGCGGACCTTGCATCCGTCACGCTCCTTGATGAGCGCCAACTCTTCCAAAGCTCAGGGCGTGTTCACTACTCTTCGTCGGGGATGGTAGCTAATTGCGTAATGCTTCAGAGGGTTCGTCTCTCGAGCGCGCATCCTTGTTGATGAGAAACTTGAAACCTTTCTAATTTGGTTGGTCATCTAGTGCAGTTGGGAGTCGTCCTAGAACCAGATTTTCCCAAAACAGTTCTCAGAATCGCATTTCTCCAATATTTATACATGAGAAATTTCAATTGAATTCTCGCTAGAAAAGTCGCAGAATTTTGCTAATTCGACGTAGCAAGTCGCATTCGCTCATCAAAAATACGTAAATTTTTCTAGACAGCACTCCGAAAATCTATCTAAGTTGATAACGTTTCATATTTGGGAGCTTGTTATGAAAATATTGAATTCGGCATCTGCGCTCGCAATTGCCGCTATGACATTTGCGGGGGGGACCGCATTTGCAGCTGACAAAGAGCTTGTGATCTTCAACTGGCTGGGTGGCTCAGAACGTGATCTGATCATTGCACTGGAAGAGGGTTTCACTGCCAAATATCCGGACTATGAGATCAAGGACATCAATCCGGCAGCGGGTGGGGATGATCCGCGCTCCGGCATTCGTTCTGCAATGCTTTCCGGCGAACAGTTTGATCTCCTGCTCAACACCTGGCCGTCCTTTGAGAAAGAGCTGGTAGAAGCTGATTTGATCCGTCCGATTGATGCTGCATGGGAGCAGTATGGTTGGTCATCTGCGTTGAATGACAGCTGGCGTAATCTGGCAACCTATCATGGCAAAACCTATGGCGCATACTTCATCGCGGGCAACCGTTCCGGTGTTTGGTATCGTCCGGATACATTGGCGAAAGCCGGCATCGCGGGGGAGCCAACCCAGTGGAAGGACTTCCTGAGCTCTTTCAGTGCCTTGAAAGAAATTGGAATGCTACCTGTTTCCATCGGTGCGCGGAGTTGGGCGCAGACAGAATGGTTTGAAAACGCATTGCTGCGCACCGCTGGCCCAGCCTTTGCCAAAGAACTTTCTGAGCACAAAGTGGCGTGGACGGATGATCGCGTGAAGGAAACCTTCCGCAATCTGCGTGACATGCTGGAAGCGGACTGCTGCGCAGAACCGGGTGCGATGCTCAGCTCTCACTGGACAGATGCTGCTGATGCCGTGCTGAAAAACAAAAAGGCAGGCTTCATGCTGATTGGTTCCTGGGCAAACCAGCGCGCCAAGAATGAGTACTCCCTGACCCCGGTGAAAGACTACTCCTTCATGCAGTTCCCGGTGATCAAGCCGGAATACGGCAACGCGATGAGTGTTGACGGAAAGAACTTCCTTGTGATGAAGCAAGCGAAGAACCCGGAAGGTGCAGAACTGTTTATTGATTTCGTTCTGAGCAAGGAAGGCGCTGCGATCATTGCAGAGCAGAACCTTGCAACACCGAGCGCGCACGTGGATCCCTCGTCCTACGATCCAATCGTGCGTAAATACGCTCAGATTCTGCCGCTCGTAGACGTTTTCTTTGTTCTTGATGATCTTCTGCCAGCTGAGTTGAGCGGTGAGTTCCGCGTTGGCTTGCAGAAATTCCTTCGCGACCCAAGCGATGCGAACATTGATGCTGTCACTGCAGCGCTCGAAGCTAAAGCGAGTGAGCTTTATCAATGAGTGTACAACATGGGTCTATCTTAACCTCCCAGACCCAGGCGGGGCCTTTTGCGGGCCTCGCCACCCGGCTCTTCGGAGGTAACCTGCGCCGCGCCGACTGGATTGCATTTGCACTGCTGGCGCCGACACTGATCTTCTTCAGCATTGGTGTGCTGTATCCGCTCTTTGAGACGATCCGTGTGAGTTTTCTTGACTGGACCGGATTGAGCCAACCGAAACCTGCAGGTTTCTCTAACTATATCAAGCTGTTCAATGACGCGAACTTCTGGAACGCGCTGCGGGTGACGCTGACCTGGACACTGGCTTGTACCGGTATTTCCGTCTTTATTGGTTGGAGCGTTGCGCTGATTTCCGGTCTGGCTCCCAAGCAGACTGCACCGTTCCGCGTGGCCATCTTTGCAGCCTACGGCATCTCTGAAACCGCTAGTGGTTTGATGTGGCTGGGCATTTTGCAGCCGGATTTTGGTCTTCTCAACGGCGTGCTGCGCATTATCGGGCTGGAAGGCTGGGCCTCTCCATGGCTGGGGGAACCGTCCACCGCGATCTGGGGTGTTGTTGCGGCCTATGTCTGGACGCAGGCAGGTCTGCCTCTGCTCACCTGCTATGCAGCCATTCAGGCGATCCCGAAAAGTCAGATTGAAGCGGCGCATATGGATGGGGCAACCCACTTCCAGATCCTGCGCTACATCATGGCACCTCTCAGCCTTCCCGGTGTGCGCATTGCGATCTTCATCAACTTGCTGAACAGCCTCAAAGCGTTTGACATGATCCACATCCTGACAGCTGGTGGACCAATTCGTTCAACAGAAACAGTTGGTTACTTCATGTACCAGGAGTCCGTTGTCTACTTCAAGCAGGGCTATGGGGCTGCAAGTACGGTGGTGCTTCTGCTCGCGGTTATCGTCTGTTCCATCCCACTCATTCTGGACAAGGCATCGGAGAGCAAATGATCAATCAAACTCCAAAATGGCCTGTTTTTGTGCTGGGGTCTGTTGCAGTTATCTGGATTGTGCCGCTGGTGGGTATCATCGCCATGTCGATCCGTCCGGAAGGCGAGATTGTCAATGGCTGGTGGACGATTGAGCCTTTCACGTTCACGCTGGAAGCCTGGCGTGAGGTCTGGGTCAACTACCCGATTGGCCGCGCGTTTTTGAACTCTCTGGCCGTAGCCAGTTTCGCGACTATCCTCCCGGTTCTGTTTGCACCAGCAGCGGCCTATGCGTTCCACTATCTCAAGTTCCCGTTCCGCCGGATCTTGCTGCTCATTCTCGTGAACGCATTTGTTGTGCCAAATCAGGTGGTTATCATTCCCCTCTTCAAGCTGTGGCGCGAGATGGGGCTGATCGATACCTACTGGTCTGTGGTTATTCCGTTCGTGGGTCTGTCCTTCGCCTGGTCGGTTCTGCTGGTCAAAAACTTCCTTTCCAACTTCCCGCGCTCGCTGATTGATGCGGCGCAGGTGGATGGGTGTGGGCATTTGCGGACCTACTTTTTTATCGTGCTACCAAACACGCTGACGGCGATGGCGGCGGTTGGCATTCTGCAGTTTATGTGGACGTGGAACTCGCTTTTGCTGCCGATGTTGTTCCTGCGGGAAAATGCGACGCTGCCGGTGATGCTCTCCACGATCTCCGGAACCTATGAACCCAACTGGGATCAGCGCGCGGTTGCGACCATCATCACCTCCATCTTACCACTCATTATCTTCTTGTTCTTCCAGAAGTATTTCTCCGCTGACGGCAAAAATAACAGCGGCTCCAAGGGCTAAATCATGTGCCAGAAAAAAGAAGTAAAAGACTTCCGATACCGCCAGATTCATCTGGATTTTCATACCTCTGAACATATTGGAGGGATCGGGTCCAAGTTTGATCCGACGCAGTTTGTTGAAACGCTGAAGCATGGCGAGGTGGACTCCGTCACCCTGTTCGCCCGTTGTCATCACGGCTGGAGTTATTACCCCACCAATGTAGGCAAACCGCACCCGGAACTGCAAAATGCAGACCTGCTGGGGGACATGATCAAGGCCTGTCATGCTGCCGACATTGCGACCCCAATTTACCTGACAGTTCAATGGGATGAGCTGACGGCCCGCGAGCATCCGGAATGGCGTGTAATGCAGGCGCAGAACACGGCGGCCAACTATCCGGGCACTGAGCCTTCTGCCATGAACCAGCTTACTCCCACATGGCACACCATCTGTCTGAACCACGAGGGTGCAATTCAGCGGCAGATCGACATCGCTCTGGAAGTTTGCGCTCGTTATAATCCGCCTGCGTTGTTCATGGACATCCTCGCCTCGTGGGAATGCACCTGTAACGCCTGCCTTTCCTCAATGAAATCAGAGGGTTTGGACCCGCTGAGCGCGGATGACCGCAAGAGCAACGATAAACGCGTTCTTTTGCGTTTTTTTGAAAGGTTTTCGCAAGCGGTCAACGGAGAGTTCCCGGATACACGAATTTTCTTCAACTCTGGCCACATCTACAAAGGCCAGGATGAGCGCTACCAATACTACGGTCATCTGGAGCTGGAGAGCCTGCCGACGGGTGGCTGGGGTTATGACCATTTTCCCGTCTCAGCACGGTACGCGGATACATTGAACCTGCCGTACCTGGGTATGACGGGACGCTTCCATACGCACTGGGGTGAGTTCGGCGGCTTCAAGCGGGCTGACGCGCTAACCTATGAGTGCTGCCTTATGGTCTCTCTGGGCGCGCGCTGTTCCATTGGCGATCAGCTGCACCCGAACGGGCATATGGACTTTGCGACCTACGACCTGATCCGCCCGGCTTATTCCCGCGTTAAAGCGCTGGAGCCATATGCGAGCAACGCGACCTATCAGCGGGAAGTGGCGATCCTTTCTGTTGAGGCGCAAGTCTCCCAGCTTGGCAGCCACCTGGGCCATCGTAGCGAGCCGAGCGACTCTGCTTCTGCCCGCATGCTGCTGGAAATGCAGATCCCGTTTGATCTCATCTCCTCTTCCAGCAGTTTTGATGACTACAAGCTGATCATTTTGCCGGACAGCATTCGCCTGAATGACGACCTTGCGGTTCGCCTGAAAGCGTTTACGGACGCGGGCGGCGCCATTCTGGCCACTGGCGAGTCCGGTCTTGATGTTGAGGGCAAGCGATACCTCCTCGACATCGGAGCAGAACTGTCTGATACACCAATGAAGTACGACCCGAGCTATCTGTCCTGTCGGGGAAAGCTGGACGATGATCTGGTCGATGCTTCTGTTGTTATGTACGAGAAGGGGGCATCTCTGCGGGCAACAGATGGTGATGTGCTGGCTGATGTTCGTCCATCCTATTTCAACCGCACATGGGACAAGTTCTGCTCACACCTTCACACGCCGGAAGATCCGGACGCTGAGCCGCTTGGTCCGGCGATCATGCAGAAGGGCAGTGTGGCGTATGTGGCTTATCCGCTGTTCCGCCTTTACGGCACAACGGGCCAGACGCTTTATAAGTATCTGGTGCGCGGCCTCATCAACCGCCTGATGCCAAGTCAGCTGATCGGCACCGAACTGCCATCAGCCACGCGCATGTCGCTGATGAAGCAGGCTGATGAGCAACGTCAGGTGCTGCACGTGCTTTATGCGCCAACCCAGCTGCGCGGCAGCGGTGTACCGTATAATGATGGTCAGACCCGTGCGGTTGAGATCATCGAGGACGCGCCGGAGTTGAAAGAAGCAAAAGCCTGGGTGCGTATGGACGACGAGCCAGCGGGCGTGACCTGCGCTTATTCGGGTAAAACGCTGCCATGGCAGTATGACAGCCTCGACAAAAAGCTGCACATCGTCTTTCCTAGCCTCCATATCCATGGGGCCGCCGTTATCTCACAAGCAGATACCGCAGTGGCTGCGGAATAAAGGGCAGTGCAGTGAAAAAACCAACCATCCTCGATGTAGCAGATACCGCAGGCGTCGCTGTCGGCACAGTCTCGCGTTATCTGAACGATCAACGCATCAGGAAGGACAACCGGACCCGGATCGAACAAGCGATTGCCGATCTGGGTTACCGGGCCAACACGCTTGCCCGCGCCATGAAAACAGAGCGCACGAACACAGTCGGGTATCTGGTTCCCAAGTTTGACGAGTTCAACTCGGGGATCCTGACCCAACTGGTGCGGTCTCTGCGAGCCCGTGGGTATTCCATTGTAACCTTTCACCATTCCGATGAAGCGGATGCCATCAACGAGGCGCTGGAATCAGCGTCTTCACGGCGCATCGATGCCATCATCTTGTCCGGTACTCATGAAGTCACGGAGAAGGTGCAGGAGCTGCTGACTGGAGAACAACCAGTCATCATCTTCAACAACGATGTGCCGGGCGTGGAAACGGATAAGGTGCTGGTCAACGATGAAGCTGCTGCGCAAGACGCTGTGAGCCGCATGATTGACTTTGGCCATACCCGCATTGGCGTGGTGACAGGGGACCTGAATGGAAGCACAGGGCAAAACCGGTTGCAGGGCTTCAAAAAAGCCCATGAGCAAGCAGGCCTGAGTGTTGATGAGGAGTTGGTTTACGTTGGCAATTGGGGCCAGCTGGATGGATACACCGCCATGGACAGGTTCCTTGGCATGGAAAATCCGCCAAGTGCTGTGTTCTACTCCAATTACCTGATGACCATTGGTGGTCTGGACTGTTTGTCCAGCAACGGCAAACAGGTGGGCAAAGACATTGATCTTGTCACCTTTGATGATCCAGACATGTTCCGGCTGATCCCGCCGGGCATCACTGCCATTGAACAGCCCATTGAGCAGATTGCCCGTCATCTGACGGAGATCGTGCTGAGCCGGCTGGATGGAACGGCGCCTGACCACCCCCGCAACATTCGCGTCAATTGCGCGCTCAAGCTGCGCGGCTCCTTAGGAGTTGCTCGGAAAGCCTCCGGAAAAACCCATGAAGATAGTTAGCTACAACATTCAATACGGAACCGGCATCGACGGTAAAGTCGATCTGGCAAGAATTGCAGGAGAACTAGAAGGGGCCGACATCATCGGTCTGCAGGAAGTTGACCGCTTCTGGAAACGAAACGGCAATGTGGATCAGGCCGCGGAACTGGCGGATCTGCTTGGCGGATATCGCTGGGTCTATGGCCCGGGCCTTGACATGGACGCCTCGTTTCACGATGAAAACGGCAAGCTGGTCAACCGCCGCCGTCAGCACGGGGAAATGATCCTTTCCAAATACCCGATCATTTCCACCCGCACTTATCCTTTGCCCAAGATGGGCTCCATTACCCGCCACGCCATTCAGGCGGCGCTTCTGGAAGCCGTCATCGACGCGCCGGGTGGGCCGCTGCGGGTCTATAACACCCACCTGTTCTACTGGTCACCAGACTTTGCGCTGGTGCAGGCACAGTTTGTGAGGGACCGCATCAAGACCGCTCCGTCTGAAGGTGGAGCATGGTGCGGCGGCCCGGGCATCGACGCCCACTGGCTCAACGACGAACCGCAGCCAACCATGCCAACCGACTGCATTTTGCTGGGCGACATGAACAACGGACCGGGCACGCCGGTCTATGAGGTGTTCACCGGCCCGCCATCAGAAGAAGGTGGCCGCGTGCAGACGCTGGATGGCTTTGTCGACCCATGGGTGTGGCTGGGCAACGAGGAGATGAGTGGCAAGACCGCGCATTTCGACACCCGCCGCATTGACCATGTGTTTGTGGGAGCCTCTCTGCGCCACCGCATTGCAGGCATGTGGGTGGATGAAGACGCGAAAGGCTCTGACCATTTGCCGGTCTGGCTGGAACTGAAGGATGCCTGAGGGGGGAAAGCATGGCACAAGTTACTCTGAAAAATCTCGAAAAGTCCTACGGTCCAACCAAGGTCATTCATGGTATTGATCTGGAGATCAAAGACAAGGAATTTGTCGTTTTTGTTGGGCCGTCCGGCTGCGGAAAGTCCACCACGCTGCGCATGATTGCTGGCCTTGAAACGATTTCTGGTGGGGAGCTGGTCATTGGCGATCGGGTGGTCAACGATATGCCACCACGCCAGCGCAACATCTCCATGGTGTTTCAGGATTATGCGCTCTACCCGCATATGACGGTTGCCAAGAACCTTGGATTCTCGCTGAAGATTGCCGGGGTTTCCCAGTCCGAGATTGAAAAGCGGGTGGCGGATGCGGCAGCTATTCTGGGGTTGGAGCCCTACCTGAAGCGCAAGCCGGGCCAGCTTTCTGGTGGTCAGCGCCAGCGTGTGGCCATGGGCCGCGCCATTGTGCGCCACCCGGATGTGTATCTGTTTGACGAGCCGCTCTCCAATCTGGACGCCAAGCTGCGCACCCAGATGCGCATTGAGATCAAGAAGCTGCACCAGCGTGTCGGCAACACCATCATTTATGTGACCCATGATCAGGTGGAAGCCATGACACTGGCAGACCGCATCGTGATCATGCGGGACGGCATCATTGAGCAGGTGGGCAGCCCGCGTGAGGTTTTTGAAAAGCCGAACAACACATTCGTGGCGACCTTCATCGGGTCTCCGCCCATGAACCTGATTGATGCCCACGTGGCCAGCAGCAATGGCGACCCGGTGCTGAAGCTGGGTGACGGCAGTGAGCTGAGCGCACCTGCACGTCTGCGCAGCACGTTGGAAGCGGGCAAAGCGGTGAAGCTGGGCGTGCGGCCAGAAGACATTTCGCCGGAAGGCAATGCCTTGCCGACAGCCGGTGAAATCGCACAATTGCAACTGCCTGTATTGCTCTCTGAAGACCTGGGCTCAGAGGCAACTTTGTTTACGGAGCTGGCAGGCTCTCCGGTTCAGTCCATCATGTATAATCCGCGCACAGTGCATGCTGGGGAAACGCTGAGCTTCAACATGGCGCTTGATAAATGCCATGTGTTTGATGGAGAGACTCTGCGCAATCTGGCAGCTTAAGTTCTTTTGGGGCGAGCCTTTGCCGAAAGCCTGTTACCACTTTTCGGCAAGGCCGCAGCTTGATCTGCCGGATTGACGTAAACAAAGAAAAGCCCTGAGCTGATGCTCAGGGCTTTTGCCGTTGTCGCGTCTTCCCGAAAAGCGGCTCTGGTTTTCGGGTGGACGCGCTGCTTTAGCCTATAGGGAGGCCGGCCTACGCCATTTCTTCCATTTCAAAACCTGGAACCAGCTCCAGCGGCATATCCTGATAGCAAACCGGACGCAGGAAGCGGCGGATCGCCATGGTGCCGACAGAGGTTGCGCCGAAGTTGGTGGAGGCCGGGTAAGGGCCACCGTGAACCATGGCATCACACACTTCCACGCCAGTCGGGAAGCCATTTGCCAGCACGCGGCCTGCTTTGCGCTCCAGCAATGGCATCAGCTTGCGGGCTTCTGCATGGTCTGCGGCATCAATGTGGATGGTGCAGGTCAGCTGACCTTCAATGGTGCGGGCCACATCCTGCATCTGCTCAATGTTCTTCAGCTTGACGACAATACCGAGTGGGCCGAACACCTCTTCCTGCAGCTCTTTGTTGCCGAGCCAGTTTTCAGCATCCGTCACGAACATATACGGCTTGGCACCACGAGTTGCGCAGGCAGTGCCCACCAGCTCTTCAACACCCGCTTCGCCAGCGATCTTTTCAGCGCCGGAGCGGTAAGCCGCTGCGATGCCGTCTGTCAACATTGGCTGCTCGCCGGTAGCGCCCAGAGCTTCTTGAGCCTTAGTGATGAAGGCATCTGCCTCTGCGCCTTCCACCAGAAGAACCACGCCCGGATTGGTGCAGAACTGGCCTGCGCCCATGCACAGGGAACCAGCCCAACCGGCCGCGATGGCATCACCGCGATTGGCGAGGGCATTCGGGAAGATGAAGTTTGGATTGACCGAGCCCAGCTCGCCAAAGAACGGGATCGGCTCAGGGCGGGAGGCGCACAGATCAAACAGTGCGCGGCCACCGGCCAGAGAACCGGTAAAGCCAACGGCTTTGATCAGCGGGTGCTGCACAAGGGCGGTGCCAACCTCACGGCTACCGCCTTGCACCAGTGAGAATACACCCGGATGCATGCCACAGGATTTGATCGCTGCGTCAATGGCTTGTGCCACGATCTCAGCCGTGCCCGGATGAGCCTCATGGCCCTTCACGACCACCGGACAGCCCGCTGCCAGCGCTGAGGCCGTATCGCCGCCTGCAGTGGAGAACGCCAGCGGGAAGTTGGAGGCACCGAATACAGCCACAGGACCAACCGGACGCTGGCTGAGGCGCAGGTCAGGTCGCGGCAGAGGCGCACGATCTGGCATGGCCTCATCGTGTGTTAGGTCCAGATATTCACCTTTTTCAATATGGTCGGCGAACAGGCGCAGCTGGCCAACGGTGCGGCTACGCTCACCGTTGAGGCGCATTTCCGGCAGGCCAGTTTCCGCGCAGCCCACTTCGGTGATTTCAGCGCCGCGCGCGTCGATCTCGTCCGCCACAGCGCGCAGGAACTTGGCGCGCTCTGCGCGGGTGGTCCAGCCGAAGGTCATGAAGGCGTCTTCGGCAGCCTTGACGGCGCGGTCAACCAGCTCCGTGGTGCCGCAGGCATAGCTTTGGGCAGAGCCCGAGAATGGGGACGACTCGAATTTCTGGGCGTTATCGACCCATTCTCCGGCGATGAGATGGCAACCTGTTAGCATCGTTTCCTCGGCACATGAAGTTATCTGGCAGGCGCTGCGGCGCTGATGTGCAGCCCACAGCTGAATTTTGACAGTGATATATCACTATCTTCTATCAGGTTCAAGCCGATAACTTCATATTGTGCAAAGGTCTTTCCTACCGCAGATCTGTAAGGGCCTCATCTTCCACGCGAATTCGCAGGGCTAGGATGGCACCGTTAAAGCCGGAGAACAGGAAGGCAATCGGAAACAAGCCGAGCACCATGGGTGCGGTGAAGATCTCCAGTGCCACCAGCAAGTAATTGGGATGGCGCACAAACGCAAATGGTCCTTTAGTCACCAACGGCGTTTTCGCCACAATAATGCGTGTGGTCCAGCGACGGCCCATGCTGAGCAGAATCCAGAGGCGGAACACCTGCAAAACGGCGAACACCATCAGCCACGGAAGGGAAACCGGCTTGTCGTAACCCAGCACAACAAGAGCGATGATCCACGCCACATGCACGCTGACAATCAGCGGGTAGTGAGAAGCGCCAACTTCGTAGGCCCCTTCCTCCAGCAAGCGCTTGGTGTTGCTGCGAGCGATGACCAGTTCGGACAGGCGCTGGAGGATGATGAAACCCAGAAACAGCAGGGCAGCTAAGGAAGCATCAGGCATTGATCGCCCCCTCTGGTTTTGAAAAGTCGGTTGTGCCCCGGTGCCCGCCAGCTTCTGACGGCACAACGGTGACCGGTTGGAACGAGGCTGTGAAACCGGGGCCAAGGGCGCACATGACCATGTTGCCCTGCGCGGTGCGCTCCAGAACCCGCTCAAGCACAAACAGCACAGTTGGGGCGGACATGTTGCCGAACTCCTGCAGGATCTCGCGCTCCACATCCAGAACACCGGTGGGCAAATCCAACGCACCTTCCAGCGCTTGCACCACCTTCGCCCCGCCCGGGTGGCAGACGAAGCGAGCAACGCCAGTCCTTTCCATGGAAAGGGCAGTGAGACTGCGCTCTGTTACATCACGGAAGTGCTCGGTGGCGAAGTCGGGAATAGAGCGGTCAAACACCACGCCGAGGCCGTGTTCTTCCACGTTCCAGCCCATGATGTTGAGCGTGTCTGGCCACATCTCCTGATGGCCTGATCCCAGCTGGAACACCGGTTTTGACCCTTCCGGCTTACTGGTGGACAGGCAGGCGGCGGCTGCGCCGTCACCAAACAGAACGGTGGCGATGATGTCGGCCTTGGTGAGCCGGTCACTGCGGAAGGAGAGTGTGCAGCCTTCCAGCGCGAGCATGAGCACGTTGCTGCCCGGTTTCGCCTGCGCCAGCTGCTGCGCGATGGCAAGGCCGGAAACGCCTCCGGCACACCCCAGCCCGAACACTGGCACGCGCATGATATCTGTCCGAAAGCCCATCTGCTTCCAGGCTTGTGCTTCCAGCGTGGGTGTGGCAATTCCGGTGGAGGAAACGGTCACGACCGTATCGATCTCATCGGCACGCAACCCCGCTTTAAGCAGCGCTTTGCGGGCGGCGGTGATGAACAGCTCCGTTGCGCCGCGCACGTAGGTTTCGTTTCTGGTTTTCCAGTCCTGAGGTTCCAGAAACCACTCCAGCGGCGCAAAGGAGTAACGGGTTTTGACACCGGCGGTCAGAAACGTGCCGGCCATGCGCTCGAACTGCGCAAACTTGGGGCCAAGAATCCGACGGGCGTAGTCCAGCACCAGAGTCTGGGGTAATTCATAGGGCGGCACCGCTGTCGCAAGGCCGGTCAGGTAAACGGGCATCGGCTCTCCAACCCTGCTTTCATTATTGCCAGAACATGCATCATCAACTTTATAGGCCTTGACCAAACTGCTGAAAATCCGGCGTTTTTTGGGGTTGTTTTGGTGGGGTGAGATTGAGTGCTACGGATTGTCAGAGTGCGGCTTGCCCGGCCTCCCGTTCAGTTGCGGATTTCATACGGTAAATGGTGATCGCCAGCAGCGTGGCATTGGTGATGTCGTTGAGCGACCCACCCCAGGATCCCACGATCAGGGCGTTGACCATCCATGTAAGTGCACAGGAGAACATGGCGATGCGCATCTGTATTCCACTGAGGCAGAAGAGCGCGAACCCGCTCATGAGAGAGGCAGTCCATGGCAGCAGATCAATGAGGCCTTCATACACCATCACACTCATGACGGTTTGGATGACAGCAAAGATGCCAAACCACGTGTAGCCTTTGAAGCGCAGGGAAACGAAGGACCGCACACCATTGATGCCAAGGTTTGTGGCAGCCACATAAGCGCCCATGAGCACATAATGGATGCAGAACAGGGAGCAGCTGACAAAAAGCAGGCCGCGAAACAGCTGATCACGCTTGGTGGAAAAGCCAACCATGTTGACGGCATAGGCCGCCAGCCCAAAGCCCTGTATGACGAGTGGATCCATCTTCCATTTTCTTTCTTATTGGAAGAGGAGTGTAGGCGTGAAAGACCGGCAGATCGTCTGTAATAGCGCGGGTCAGAGATACTACGCGCTGGATAAGTCGTGGCTCAAAGCGTCAGAGTAAAGCGGTGCAATGTCAACGGGTTGCCGTTCAGGTGTACGGTCTTGGTGCCGTTTTTATCCCAACGGAAACCACAGGCGCGCAGCACGTTGGAAGAGGCCGGATTGTTGTCCGCTGCAAAGGCTTCCAGCTCCGTCAGATCCCCTTGCGCCCGCACCAGATCCGCAACGGCAACAACGGCGGCTTTGGCGTAGCCTTTGCTGAGGTGTTTTTCACCCACGCGGTAGCCCAGTTCTGCTGTGTGCAAAGGCTCCGCACCCAGCTTGCGCAGGTTGATGCGACCCACCAGTTCACCAGCCTCAGAGCGCATCAGATAAAACCGATCTGGATCAGCCATCAGATCACGAATGACCTGCTTCAGAGACTCTTCCTCAAAATGCTCTGGCCCGCGCGCTGGCACCCATTTTTCAAAGAAGGTGCTGTTGCTGCTCTCAAACTCCAGAACATCAAGAGCATCCTCTTCGCAGATTTCGTGAAGAGTGAGGGGCGGCAGGGCAAGGTCGCTGGGTGTATTCATAAAACGGGCACTGATTAAAAAAGACAGGTGCACCCTACAGCATATCCTTGCAAAGAGAAAACCCCTCACGCCGGCAGGCGCAAGGGGCTTTCGGTATCAGTCTCAGAAAAAGCCTAGAGGTCTTCGCGGGAAAGAGCGTGGGCCGGAATGCTGGAGCAATCCATTTTCACCATGCCCTGACCGTCCAGATATACCCAGTTGCGGTTGATGCTGGTTGCCAGATACTTCTCATCATCTGTGTGCACCAGCTCATCCTGTTTGAACTTCGGCAGGATCCAGGCCTTCATCAGCACCCAGTAGAGCGCGAAAGCCGTGAAGAAGCCAACGAAGTAGGAAAGGTCAATGGCGTAGATCGCCAGCGCACCACCTACGGCCCAGGCAATCAGGCCAGCCGGGTTGCAGCCAGCGATGTACTTGAACTGACCTTCTTCCTCATAAAGCTCTGGCACGTTCAGGCGGCGTTTGCGGATTACGAAGTAATCGCAGATCATGATGCCACCCAGTGAGGCGAGCATGGCGCCGTAAAGGCCCAGATATGTGAAGAGGTGATCAAGGATCAGCCAAGGCATTGCCAGCGTACCGACAATCGCTGCCAGAACCAGCCCCATAGCGTAGGTGATCCATGGAGCGCCTGCATTCACGAAGGTCAGCGCGGCCGGGATCAGGTTTGCACTGGTGTTGGTGGACCACTGTGCCAGCACGACCATGACCAGCAGAACCACCAGAGTGATGCCGGTGCCCTGACCCTGAATAACTGTGATCGGGTTCCAGTCACCTGCTGCGATGAAGGAGACAGCACCAATCAGCGCGATCCAGCTCTGCACCACTGGCAGGGCGATGAACTGCGCCAGAAACACGTTCTTGTTGCGCTTGAAGAAGCTCTTGGTGCCAGCTTCAACTTTCAGGAAGCGGGTGATGTTTGGAATGTCGACTGCCAGAGAAGACCAGAAGGCCATGTTGGCAACAAACAAAGCCACGATGGAGATTTCTGCATCACCTGCAAAGGACCAGATGTCTTTGCCGCTTGCTGTGGCCAGACCATCAAGGGTGAAGTACATCCAGACGGAGATCGCCATGATTGCTGGAGCTGCGATTTTCGCAAGACGCTCAACGGCGCGGATGCCCATGGCGGTGTTGATCACCTGCAGCACAGCAAAGCCGATGTACCAGACCACCCAGTTATCAAAACCGGTGAGATAGGAGAAGATGCCGTTCAGCGCCAGCGCGCCAAGGTAGGTCTGAATGCCGAACCAGATGGCCGCCACGATGCCGCGGGTGATGGAGGGAATGTGTGTGCCCACGGTGCCAAACGGCGCGCGCAGGTAAACAGCGAAGGAAATGCCGTGCTCGGTGCCGATGTCTGCTGTCATTGCCATGACGATGCCAAGCAGCAGGTTGGCGAAAAAGATTGTTGCAATAACGATTGGGAGAGGGAGACCCGCCACACCGCCAGCACCCAGCTGGAAGGTTGCGATGATCACCGCCATCGAGATCCAAAGTCCAATATATCCGCGATTGGAAATGGCACGTTGATTAAGCCAGACGGGAAGGATGGCTGGCTCCATGAGGCGGGATTGGCCGCGCGAAGTCTCATCCATAACTTGGGTTTGCGCCATGTTCTAGATCCTGATGTATATCTAATTTTCTGAGACAGTAAATCTTAGCAGGGCGCAAGTATGCGCGTGCAAAAACAGCGCCCACAGCAAGAAGTAGTGATGACATTACCGTTTGCCGGTAGTTGCACTACATGCACTGTGAGGCTGAATACAGCCTGATGAGATTGTTCTGCTAAAGTCGGCTAACTAACCTGAAAATATGTATTGCGCAAGTAGGTCAGAGCAAATTTTACTAGATTTTCGCAAAAGTATTAGAGTGAAAATATTTATCAAGGGCGAAGAAAACTTCAAAACTAAGTTTTTTGATCAGTTGGTAAAAGTATTTTCTGTGGTAATTCTTGAAGGTAGCAGAGGGAGTTCTGCTCACGTTAACTCCCTCAACCCTTTAGGTGTGCGGATCTTGGCTGCGTATCTGATTGTCGGGCCATAAATAACTTCGATTGGAAAGTTAATCGCGAGGTCGCCATAGAGCGCCTTTATGGTTTCAGGTTCAGGGTGCTCCAAAGTAAACGTCTCAAGCCGTGCGCCCAGATCCGGAATGTCTGAAGGGTCTTCAGGCACGCCATAACGGTCAATCAGTGAAGGTGCAGCGCCCTCCAGCGGCAGGCTTCCATCCTTGGCAATTGAAAAGGCAAACTCAGGATCGCCCTGAGGCAGAGGAACTTGCTCTCCAAAAATGTTAGGGTGTTTGGTGAGGACTGGATCGATGGATTCCACGCCAGCAACCCAGCCTCTTAAACGGCGTCCAGCATCCCACTCGGCTTTGATCGTCTTCTGATCATCCAGACCAAACCATCGTGCTCGGTTGGGAGCGGGGCCGATTGGATCAAGTGCAACAACTTCAAGATAGAGCGTTCCACCGAGCTGGAGGCGATGATTGTGTGTTCCCATGTAATCATGACAAACACCAAAAGGAACCTGAAGACCAAGGCAGTCTTCAACGTGCTTGACGCCATCCCTTAAGGTCGGCGCAATCACCGTGATATGGTCAAATTTTAACATGCTGTGAGGCTCTGAAAAGTTACGGTAGGACTGAGGATTATCGGTGCACTCCAAGAACAGGGTGCAATCGCCACGGGGGATGTGTGGCTTAGAAATGCCTAACAGTTTGGAACACCTTGGCGGAGGTGTCCAGTGCTCGCGGCAGATGCATATGTTTAGAGGTTTTGACGCTGTTGGACTCGAGAGGCCTAAGCTGGAAAAGAGACAAACTGGCAGATGATCTACAATGCTGAGAGGTTAAGCGCTACAGGGCCAAAACTCATCATGAAAACCAAGGCCATTTGCTTCCATCCGGGAACAACCAGGTAGGCCTTTTGCGGCTTACGGGGATGGTAGAATACTGTTACCCCTGAGTTGTCGTGGTGATCTATGTAGCGGAACTGCCATTTCAACAGTGCGCGCAGATTGTAGGATACCTGGACGTGCCAGACGTTAATCCTATTGTTTTCATAGGGCACACCATCAACAGAGTAGCTGTAAAGTACCTTCGCTCTGTAATTGGTTCCATCATGTGAGCCACCACCCCAGCCATGGACCGATTCTTCATGCAACTTACCGATGACACTTGGCCATTTGCTTATCCGGTACATGTATATCAACGAGTACACACCCATCAGTGCGAAGTATCCGGCGGCTGTCAGCAAAATCGTATCACGGTGGCCTTCGGCAAGAAGTTCAAAATACTCAGTCATATGCATAGGTTAAGTTGAAAAGTGTTTGTTGCCAAGACGGCAGGGTAACTCTTAACCCTCAGCAGATGGGCATGCCCCGCAGGACCCGGCAATAATCGACTTTTGCTTCAGCACCTCCAGAATCTTCTCGAAGTCTCCCTGATCAAGGCCGGATTGCTCTTCGATGACTTTTGAGATGTGCGCGATTGTTTGGGTGCGCAATTCCTGACCTTTGTCCGTCAGCGCGACCTCAATGGCGCGGCGGTCTTCTTCTGAGCGTTGGCGCTGCAAAAGCCCGAGTTTCTCGAACTTATCGACCAGTACAGTCACGTTGGAGGGCAGGCAGAACAGCAGATCTGCCAGCTTTCCCATGCGCACAGGCGTGCCCAAGTGCAGCAGCATATTGGTTTCTGTGGGGGTGAGCTTATCAGCATACTCGGAGTAGGATTTATGAATGCGGCCCAGAATTTCCTGAAACTGGAAAAGCACAAGCATGCTGGCTGGTAAGTCGTTCATTTTGCTCGCTTCCTCACGTCTGCAGGTGGCGTTTTAGCAGGTTTGCTTTAAAAAAGTAATATTTATAATATTGAACTATTAAATGATTGGAGTATATAAAGCGCAACAGAACGGAGTGAAGATATGTCCAAGTCAGTTGTGATTTATGGTGGTGGTGTTGCCGGTGCGGTCCTTGCCACGCAGCTTGCAAAGCACGCAAAAGTGCAGCTTGTGAGCCCGCTTGATTATTTTGAGGTGCCCATGGCGATGCCGCGGGTGGCCGTGCAGTCAGACTATGCCCATCAGGCAGTCATCCCGTTTCACTCCTTTCTGACGGGCGTGGATTTCATTCACGGCAAGCTCGAGCACTTCACCGGAGAGACCGGGCATGTGGTGGCAGCAGATGGGTCTGAACGCGTCATTGAGGCGGATATCTCCATTCTTGCCACTGGCAGTCGTTATCCCTCTGACCTGATCCGTCCGATTGAGGGCTCCACGAAAGATCGGCATGCGGCGTTCAAATCAACCCATGGTGCCATTGAGGCAGCACAGAAGATCCTGCTGGTTGGTGGTGGTCCGGTTGGGATTGAGCTGGCCGGTGAAATCAGTGAGAGCTTTCCGGGCAAATCCGTCACTCTGGTGGAATCCAGCAGTGAGGTGCTGAAGGGAACCTCGCGCAAAACAGCCAATCATGCGGTGAAGGTGCTGCAACAGCGGGGCGTCAAGTTCATGCTCGGTGAGCGGGTGCTTTCGCCGGAGCCATCCTCCTCTCAGAAAGCAGAGGTCGGGCAGGCCAAGCTCTCCAGTGGGGCTGTGGTGGAGTATGATCTGATCATCTGGTGTATCGGTGGCAAACCCAACACGGACTACATGCAGCAGGATCTGGCTCATCTGTTGGACGCTCGTGGTTACATCGCCGTTGAAGAGACGTTCCAGATGAAGGGCAAGAACAACGTGTTCGCTCTTGGTGATGTCGCCGGGATCGATGAGGTGAAGAAGGCGCTTTATGTGCGCGGACATGTGAAGACTGTGGCTCACAACGTGCAGCAATTGCTCAAGAACCCGCAGGCGAAGCTGAAGAGCTATAAGCCGAAAACCAACGACACCATGATGCTGGTCACTCTTGGTAGTGAGGGCGGTGTTGCGGATATTCCGCCGGTTGGCACTGTAAAGGCAAACTGGTTTGCCCGCATGGCTAAAGCGAAGACCATGTTGGTCCCCATGTACCGTAAAGCGCTTGGCGCCTCCGCGAAGGCTTAGGGGCAGCTTCATGAAATTGGGAATACTGGGCGCTTCCGGCTTTGTGGGCCGGGAGCTGTGCAAAGCCGCGCTGGCGCAGGGCCATGACGTGCGCGCCCTCGTCCGCAGTGCGCGCTCTGCCGAGCAGGTGCCGGAAGGTGTTGAGCTGATCTTTGGTGATTACTTCAGTGCTGCAAGTCTGCGGGAACTGGTGGATGGCGTCGATGCAGTGCTCACCACCATCGGCCCACCGGAAACACGGCGTTCACCGCTGAAACCTGCAGACTTTGAAAAAGCCATGCTGCAGCTTTTGGCAGCGATGCAAGAGGCTGGCGTAACCCGCGTGATCCATCTGGCAAGTGCAGGCACGCGATACGGAGAGGAACCACTCACTCTCAGCCGCAAACTGATGCGGTCCATTCTCAGTGTGATCGTGCCGGTGGTGATCCCCGCCAAAGAGGCAGAACTGCGCGTGCTGGCAGAGTCCGGCATCAACTGGACCTCCATTCGCCCACCGTTGATCGCCACCAATGTTAAAGGCCAGCTGCAAACCAGTGAGACGGAGACGCAAGGTTTCCGTGTGGATGTCAGTCAGCTGAGCGCCTTCATGCTGCGGGTGGTTCTGGATGAGCGCTGGTTCAAAACTGCGCCGTTTGTGGGGACGCGGTAGTCGACTCGTCCATCAAACCTTTGCCTGAGAGTGCTCTTCCAACAGCGCTGCTTCCTGCTCAGCTGACAGGCCACACTTCAGCGGAACATCCCGCCGTGTCCGATCCCACGCAAGCAACGGCTTAAGCGTTTCGAAAAGTGGCCGACAGGTCAAACCTGCGGCCTCTGCGCGGGCGGTGTCCACATTCATGAAGTGTGTGTAGTCGGAGGCGGAAGGGATCATGACGGGAAGGTCCGTCCAAGGCTGAATGCCAGCTTCCAGAATGTGTTCCTCGTCCACCCACTTCAGACGGGCAGGGGAGCCGGAGACAGCAATGATCTGCTGAAGCATATCGCTCAGTTGCATCGGGGTGCTGGTCACATTCCAGATCCCACCGCGCTTTTCCTCTGCGCAGGCCAGAGCAAACTCCGCCACATCCCGCACATCAATCATCTGCACATTTCGAGAGGCTGGAGCAGGGGCTGGCACCTCTGGCTTGTCAGCTGTGGCCTGATCTAACCGGCGGACCCACCAGGTCAATCGATCCGAATAATCTCCTGCCCCGACCAGCAGACCTACACGCAGAGACGTCACCCGATCTCCAAGCATGTCCGTTGCTGCAAGCTCGCAAGCGCACTTGAGGCGTCCATAAGAGGCGCCGTAGGAGTTTGCTGAGCTGCGATCCTTCGGTTCCAGATTGCGGGCCAGTGCCAGATCTTCCTCGGTTGGAAGGGGCACCGCATCCTGTTCATTCAGCAGAGGCTTGGTGAAGGTTCCATAGGCGGAGATGGAGGAGATGAACACATAGCGCTGTAGGGTATCTCCCAGCGCTTCAAGCAGATGGCGTACGGTATCCGGCTCAAAGGCGCAGGTGTCGTAAGCCCAGTCGAACTGTTGCTCCTGCAAGATGCTCAGGTCACCATGCCGGTCCGCTGTGATGGCCTTCACGGCAGTTGGCAGGGAGCGGTTGGTGTTGCCGCGCACCAGCACCGATACTTCATGTCCTGCGCTGGTAAGTGTCTCTGTTATCGCACCGCCCAAAAACCCAGTTCCACCGACAACCAAAACCCGCATGATGTTCTCCCCATTCGTACACCCAACCTAGCGGGCTGTATGTGTTTGTCCAGCCACACCTTCAGGTTTCACAACCAGAGCGATGTTGACCGACTGAGGAGGCTCTGATATTAGCCCTCAGCTGCAGCAATTGGTGCGCAGCACAGTATGGAGCGAACCATGTCTTTCCGTGTTTCGCCCTTTAAAGGGCACTGATCCTTCTCAGAGCCAGCGCTAGCGGCCTGTAGGATCTTCTTTCGAGCCAATGCTCGGAAACACTCTCAAGAACTATAGGCCATTTTCATGGGCAATTTACGCTTGGATTGTGCGAGCAGCGCTACAGTTGCGCCTGCGCCAATCCATCGATTTTACGGGACTTCTGCCTGGATCCTTGGGGATGCAGAAGTCCAACTCAACAAACTTGCGCAGCTAGAGGCGGTCCGTCAGATCGCGGCGTTTCCTGATCTTCATCCCGGTCCGGTGGGTGTTGCCATCCTGTCTGACAGGGTGCACCCGCACATGATCGGCAATGACATCGGCTGCGGCATGACTGTGTTCCGCACCTCCTTAAGCGCTCATAAGCTGAAGCCGCAAAAGCTGGCTGACCGTTTGCGCGTGTTGCAGGACTACACGGATCCGGCTGAGGGTCAGGCGCATTTGCGCAGTGCCGGTTTGCCGGATGATCTGGCAGTCACAGCCATTGGCACCATCGGTGGTGGCAACCACTTCTGTGAAGTGCAGGTTCTGGCGGAAACGCCGGATGTAGAGCTTGCTGCCAAAGCTGGTGTTGCCAAAGGTGATGTGCTGCTCTTCGTCCACTCCGGCTCCCGCTCCTTCGGGGCCAGCATCTTTGCGAACTATGCGGAGGTTGGCCCGGAAGGGCTGGCAGCAGAGGATGAGCGCACTGCGGCTTACCTCAAAATGCATGATCTGGCCGTGCGATGGGCAAGCCTGAACCGGCAGATCATTGCACAACGGGCAGCCGCTGCTCTGCGCTGTGATGTGGAGCTGGTGGTCGACAGCAGCCATAACCTCATTGAGCGGTATGGCGATGGCTTCCTGCACCGCAAAGGAGCTGCAAAAGCGGATGTTGACCTTGTTCCGCTGGCTGGTTCTCGCGATGCAAAGAGCTTTCTGCTGAAATCAACCGGCAACAAACCGGAGGCATTGGCATCTCTGGCTCATGGAGCGGGGCGCAAGTACGACCGTGCCTCCATGCATGGCCGGATTGCCAAGCAGAAATCCGTTCGCAATGCCTTGTCACGCACCTCTTATGGAGGCCGCGTGGTCTGTGAGGACAGACAGCTTCTCGTAGAAGAAGCTCCACAAGCCTACAAGAACTCTGAGGATGTTCTTGCGCAGCTGGTTGAGGCAGAGCTGGCCACGTGTGTGGGGGTGATGACACCTGTCGTCACGTTCAAAACCGCACGTGGGGCAGACGAGCGGAGGAGCAAGCGATGACGGAAAAAACAACCGTTCGTCTGCTGTTGTCATCCGGAGACGGGCCTGCGGAATGCAGGCTCGCCCTTTGCCACAGCGTTGCAGCTATGGAGAAAACAGCAAAAAAGCTTGGGCTCTCCTTTGCCAGTGATCCGGAGCGCTCTGACCTTTCCGCAAATGTTGCTTCTGCTGAAGTGACACTTGCGGGTGAGGGAGCCAAGACTTTTGCCAAGGCATGGTGCGGCACGATCAAGTGGACCTGCCAGAGCCCCTTTCGCCCCAACCATAAACGGCAGAACTGGTTCATCGGCGTCTATGAGCTGCCGGTCTCTGCAGCAGAAGCCGGAGAGTTCAACGCAGAAGATCTGCGCTTTGAAACTCTGCGGGCTGGTGGCCCGGGCGGGCAGCACCAGAACAAGACCGAAAGTGCGGTACGGGTCACCCACGTGCCCACAGGTCTTTCTGTTGTGGCGCGTGACGAACGCTCTCAACACCGCAACAAACAGATTGCCCTGCAGCGTTTGCAGGAAAAGCTCTCTGGTCTTTCAGCGGAAGAAGGTGCACGCCTGCGAAAATCTGAACGCTTGCTCCACCACCAACTGGAACGCGGCAATCCGGTACGGTGCTTCAAAGGAGAGCGGTTTAAGGAAGTCTGATCTCAACAATCCGAAAGCGCCTCTTTATGATGGCGCTTTCGGGCTTAGATTCGATGTGGGGGTGAAGAACCAAGATGACTGATATTGTGAATGGCCTGCTGGTGCAGAACGGGCGTGTTCTTATGGGCCTGCGCTCTGCATCGCGAAAAAACTATCCCGGCCTCTGGAGCTTTGTGGGTGGGCACGTTGAAGCCGGAGAAACGCTGGAGCAGGCTCTTATGAGAGAGCTTGGCGAGGAAGTTGGCGTCAAAGCGCAGCGGTTTGTGAAGATCTTCGAGTTTGCTGCCCTTGCTCCAAGTGGTGAGGGCTCAATCACGTTTCACTTGTTCAAGGTCGACCAATGGCAGGGCACGCCTGAGAACCTGGGCGATGAGCACTCTGAGGTGCGATGGGTGGCGTTTGAAGAAGCGATCGGGCTGCCCGGTCTTGCCTTTGCTGAATACCAAAATGTCTTTGAGAAACTGAAAGAAGAAGGAGCGCTTCAATAGCACTCCCGAATGTCAGCTCTGGCTCTCCTGCTGGGCTTCCGGGACAGTGATTTTGCGACCCCACTTGATGTTGGACCAAACCAACTCATGCAGGAAATAGAAGATAAAGCCGAGGATGGAGCTGACAATTGCAATGCTTCCGCCCACGGTGACTGAGCCGGTAAACACAAAGCCGATCAACGTCATAGAGACGAGACCCATGACCTGCCAGGTAACTGATTTTGTAAAAATACGTGAGGCTGAATCCATCTGCGAAATCCGGGTAAGAATGTAAGTCCTGTCTTCGTTGCTACCGGAAAAAATGCGGATTGGACATTTGGTATTTGAGCTGCAATAAATTCATTTTGGTGATTTTATTCTGCAATGGTGATTTTGATGGACAAGCGTGACAGGGCTGTTTTGTTTAAAAACCGTCTGACTGAGGCCATGGCGCAGGCGGATGTGACACGCAGCCAGCTGGCCCGAAATGCCGGTGTGGATCGCTCGACCATCGGCCAGTTGCTGAACAACGAAATCCCGCGCCTGCCCAACAGCCAGTTGCTGGCAGACCTTGCTGCGTCCCTTGGTGTGAGTGCCGACTGGTTGCTGGGACTGACCAACAGACCGGAGCGTCCCGGTGACATCATCGCAGCAGCCATGGCCATGAGCCCGGCTGAGCGCTCTTCTGTCGATGAGCAGATTCTCAACTGGCACAAGGAAGCAACCGGTCTGAAAGTGCGCCATGTGCCCGCTACCCTGCCGGATATCTTAAAAACAGACAGAATGCTGGCCTGGGAGTACGCCTCATTTCGCGGGCTGGATGCGGAAGAAGTGGTTGGGTCCATCCGCGGCCAGCTGGATTGGTTACGCTCACGCCAGTCAGACTATGAAATCTCCATACCGCTGCACGAGATACAGGCCTGCGCCCAGGGCATTGGCTACTATGCGCATCTGGATGAAGACACCCGCCGTGAACAACTACAGTTTGTTGCGGACACCTGCCGCCAGATGTTTCCTCGTCTCCGCTTGTTTCTGTTTGATGCGCACAAGGTGTTCAGCGCCCCCATCACCATCTTCGGTCCCAATCTGGCGGTGATTTATGTGGGCCAGTATTACCTCGCCTTCCGGGAAGCGGAGCGGGTCAGTTCTCTGACCGACCACTTCGATTGGCTTGTTCGCGAGGCCTCCGTAGACGCCAGAGATGTGGCGGATTACGTTGAGACGCTCATTCAGTAGTCTGGCTGTTATGCTGTTCGTTGACTGATCTGCTGCCTTTGCGGTGAGGCCAGATGCAGAACTCCTCCAACACCATCGATCACAGCAAACATCAGCAGGATTGGGTGATGGGAGAGAGCATAGGCCCAAAGCATGGAGGCGGCGAAGAAGAGCCGCAATATGCCTTCATATCTGCCGATGGAAACTGAAAAGTTGCGCCAACGCCAAATCGTCCATCCTGTTCCCAATACACCGAGCATCTGCCCGAACAGCAGTTGAACTGACAGAAAAACAGGCCATGTCTGACCTCCTAGCGCCACATTGAGGCTGCTCAACGTTTCTATGTGGGCACTGTTGATGAAGGGGATGGCAAAAGGTGCCAGTGCCAGAACATCATAGATGCAAAAGAACCTGAATAAGCGTTGGTAACTGCTTTGAGAAAACATGATGCACTCTTTGGAAATTGTGAGGTTGAGCTAAGGAAGCACGGGCGAAGTTGCTCGTGCTCCGGTTAGCGTAGAACCGGTTGATCCGAAATTTCCAGAGGGACAGCTTTATAAATTAGATAAATCTAATATTAAGCTGTGGATTAAGTGACCTCTGTTCTCTTAATTGGTGTTTCCCATAGATCTCCGGGGACATTGCGGTCTCTCAGGCATGAGAAGATCTTGGCGGTGAACAGCAGGCCGAGAGCGAGTTCAAAGGTGCTCAGCGAGATCCAGATGAGCTGAAGCGCCCCTTCCTCGATGCTCCAGTTGTACGCGATCAGGTACGAGGCCGGAACGCTGCCGAACCACATAGTGAGGATACGGGTTTTGAAGACAAACGTGTTCTGATGAAAACTCTGCAACATGCCGCTGGCGATGAAAGACACAGCAAACGCAACCGCATAGTACCAGATGTGCGAAGTGACGGAGACGGAGAGCTCGAAGATATCCTGCCCGTAACTGCCAAGGGAGAACAGTGAGGTGATCTCCCGGTCAAAGCTTTGCAGGATCACCGTGACAATCGCCACATACGAAAACGCGACAAACAGCGAGGCGCTGATGATCTTGGGAATGCGATCATACTGATTGCGGCCAATAGCCTGTGAGGATAGGATTGTCGCCCCATTGGCAATACCAACCACAGGCACGATGCCGATGTAATTGAGGATGACGTTGAAGTTGTTGGCAGCCAGCGCCGTGGTGCCCACAATGGCGACGGCCCAGATGATTGCCGTGTTGCCGATCTCATCCGTGCTGTCATGGGCGCCAAGGGGCATGCCACGCTTGAATAGGGCGAGGACGTCGAGCGCTCGCCGGGATTTGCTGAGCAAGGCCCGGGCTTCTTTCCAGGCCGCAACCCGCAAGGCGCGGGGTGTTTTTCGGAGATAGACAATCAGCACCGCAAGTGAGCCGAGGACTGTGCCAATGGCAGACCCAGCCATGCCCAGCTCCGGAAAGCCATAGGCACCAAACACCAGCAGATAAGTCATGGGCATGGCGACCAGTTGCCCTGCAAGGCTGGCTTTGAAGATGAGGCGGGTGTTGCCGATGGCGCCGAAGTAACAGCTGGCAGCACTATCCAAAATCATGATGGAGCCAAACAGCATGGCCCAGCTGAGGTAGACATTTTCCAGCGCAACCACTTCGTCTGGTCTGCCGCTGAGCTGGGAGATGTTCATCAGCAACGGCAATGTGAGAATGAGGCCCAACACGCACAGAATGGCGACGGCAAACAGCCTGCCTCCCATTTTGTGGGCCGCTTCAATCCCGCTGCGTGCATATGCTTCAGCAATAACCGAGCGGCCAATCTGCGTGACACCAGAGAAGAAAGAGATTGCGGACATGCCCATGAAGACAGCGGGGCCGGAAGCCGTGAGCGTCTGTTCTGAGTAGGCGGCGAGACACAGTCGATCTACAATCATCATCAGAGTCCGGCCAGACATAGCCAGCATTAATGGACCTGAAATGCGCAGAACCCGCGTCAGTTCATGATGAAACAGCGGAAATCTAAGCAATTAGAAAATGTACCTTACGGAAATAAAACTAAAAATCGAAATCAGTATATATAGCTATCAAAGGTTGTAGAGACACTTTTACGCGATGCACATGGCTATACACAGAATGAATGCATGTGTTGCCGAGGCGCCACAAATGGCTTAGGCCGCTACGTTTTTGAGCCTCGCCGGCTAAGCGGGCGAGGCTCAAAAGTCATCATGTAGCAGACTACAAGAACTGATAATCAGGCTTTTGCCGCCTGTTCTTTCTCGTTGATAGGTTCCCCAAAGTAAGCGCGATACATGAACATGACGATGGCGAAGATACCCCAGCCGAAGACCAGGTCTCCCGGTACGCGGGCCCAGACCAATGCGGTCATCACCGGACCGTGGATTGTCTCCGGAGCGCGCGCAAGCCAGTAGCTCTCAGTAAAGCTGATATATGCCTGATAGATGCCCTGCGGGATCAGTGAGAGCGCCAACATCATGGCCAGACCGATGTTGAGCCCCCAGAACGCCTGCTGCAGCCACTTGTCACTCCACCGATTGTCGGGAATGAGTGAGCGCAGGCAGAACAGCATCAAGCCAATGCCCAGTAATCCATAAACCCCGAACATGGCCGCATGACCGTGCGCCGGTGTGGAGTTGAGGCCCTGCATGTAATAGAGCGCCAATGGTGGGTTGATGAAGAAGCCGAGCAAACCGGCGCCAACAAGGTTCCAGAACAGAACAGAAGCGAAGAAGTTGAGCGGCCATTTGTAGTGCTCGATCCACTTGGTGTTCTGCTCTAGTTTATGGGTCTGGTAGGCCTCAAAGCCAATGACCAGCAGTGGCACAACTTCCAGCGCTGAGAATACGGCCCCCAGCGCCAGCACGCCAATCGGTGTGCCGCTCCAATAGAGGTGGTGGAACGTGCCCAGAACACCGCCGGACATGAAGATGATGGTGGCGAAGATCACTGCAACCGCTGCAGTGGAGGCCCGGAGCAGCTTCAGGTTGACGAAGATGAGTGCGATGATGGCTGTCGCGAACACCTCAAAGACACCCTCGACCCACAAATGCACCACCCACCAGCGCCAGTATTCCATAACGCTGATATGCGAGTTCTGCCCCCAGAACAGACCGGCACCGTAGAGCAAGCCGATCGCGGTGGCTGAGAGCAACGTCAAGGCAATGAGGCTGCGGTTGTGGCCGCCTTTTAGGGCCGGATAAAGCGCACGCAGCACAAGTACCAGCCAGAGCAGGAGCCCGATGAAGAGGAAGATCTGCCAGAAACGACCCAGATCAACATACTCATAGCCCTGATGACCGAACCAGAAATTCATGGTGCGGGAGAAGAACTGGTTCACCCCGAGCCACTCACCCGCAAACGAGCCCACCACGATGATGATCAGACAAATCCAGAGGAAGTTGACACCGAGTGTCTGATAGGCGGGATCCTTGCCGGAAAGCAGCGGGGCCATGAACAGGCCTGTGCCCAACCAGGCTGTCGCGATCCAGAACACAGCGAGCTGCGTGTGCCAGGTGCGAGAGATGGAGTAAGGAATGATCTCTGCCAGCGGAATGCCATAAAGATCCTGACCTTCAACAGCATAGTGCGCCGTGAGGATGCCAAGCGCGACCTGCGCGATCATGAGGCCCACAACCACCCAGAAGTATTTGGCTGTCGCCCGCATAGAAGGGGTTATCTTCACATTCGCCAGAGGGTTTTTCGCGGCAGCGCCGCCTTCCGGAATGATCCGCTCGCGCCACAGATCGTATTGGCGGACGTAGTAGAAGCACAGCGCACCAGCACAGCCAAGCAGCAGGAGAATGCTGATGATGGTCCAAATGAACGCAGCACCGCTTGGTTGATTGCCAACCAGTGGTTCATGGGGCCAGTTGCTGGTGTAGGTGATGGTGTCATCTGGACGGTTGGTTACCGAACTCCAGGAGGTCCAGAAGAAGAAGGCGGAGAGTTTTTGGGCTTGTTCGGGAGTGATCAGAATGTTGGGAGGAAAGGCATAATCATCGCGAAGGTTTTGCCCGTCGATGTTGTCGAAGGAGGCAAACAGCCGTGTGAAATGATCTTCCACCTGTTTGACGGCCGTAGCCCGATCATCTGAAATGGTAATGGTCTCATTGGCAGGATTGTAGCGATTGCGCCGCATCTCCTCTTCAATGAGAACCTGAAGGAAAGCTTTTTGCTCATCGCTTGGCGGGGTGTAGCCTGTGCCGACCCGTGCCCGGTGAAAAACATCCCGCAGTGCCAGCGCTTCTCTGTGCAGCCAGTCCGTGGACCAGTCTGGCGCCACGTAGCTGCCATGCCCCCAGATGCTGCCTTGCTGCATACCGCCCAGAGATTGCCAGACGTTCTGGCCTTCTTCGATATCATCTTTCGTGTAAATCACATCGCCGCTGTCTGAGACCACCATATTGGGAATAGGTGGTTTCATGCGGTAGATTTCAGCGCCAAAAAAGAGAAGGACACCAAAGGCGAGGACCATACCTACGCCGAGAAGTATCCAAAGCCGTTTGAGTGAAAAGGTTACATCATAGTCCTTGTCAAACATGGCTTGCTGCTCCTGACCTTCGGGGGAAACACTGGCTTGCGTTTCAAATCAGATTATCAATCTGATTCAGGCCGTGCCTCCCTCAAAGTTAGGAGAGGCGTTCAGGTGGCAGCGGGTAGCATGTCACTTTGACTTTTTTGCGGTTCGTTGGCCAATCGGCTGCGCAGCAGCTCACCTTCGCCCTCAACAATTGGGTAGGCCACGGTGGTCAACAGCGCGTTCAGGTACTTCAGATCGCTGATGGTTTCCAGATGGATGGAGCTGGTGGTCCGACTGGATTTGCGGTTCTGACTCAGGCGACGCAGGTGTGCTTCGCGGCTCTTGTACTCCAGCTCACGCACCAGCACTTTGCGGGAAACAAGATCCCGTGCCAGATCCGGATCGCGGGTGATGAGCACGCGCAGGGAGATCTGCAGGTTTTGCAGCACAGCGGCGTGCAGGTCCTTAATTTCCTTCCAGCCTTCCTGAGAGAATTCCTTGTTCAGGCCGGAGATCTTCTCAGCCAGCACCAGCAGATTACGCTGAATGACGTCACCCATCTGTTCCAGACAGACGCAGTAGTTCATGAGCTCAGTATACTTTTGATAGTCCTCATCGCTCATGGACTGGGTGGTTACATCCGTCAGGTATTCTTTGATAGAACGGTGCAGATCATCGATCTCATCATCCATCTTCATCAGCCGCTTGGCTGTTTGCGCATCATCCCCCCGGAACACCACCATCACGCCGCGCAGCATGGCTTCCACCTTCTCGCTCATATGCAGCATTTCGCGCGTGGCAGCATTGAAGGCAAGGTCAGGCGTTTCCAGCAGCTTACGGTCCAGCAGGCTGAGACGTTCCATGACGGCGTCTTCCTCTGATTGGCCAGCACTATCGGAAATGATGAGCTTGGTTAGTCGAGCCACAAGGCCGATTGTTGGAATGCCGAGCAGGACGACGCCCAGGTTGAAACCACTGTGGAAGTTGGCGATGGCGCGGGCAGGGTCGTCACCCAGCATATCGATGGTGAGCACATCAAAGCGCATAAGAAGCAGGGTGATCAGCACGCCAGCCACACGGAAGATCATGTTGCCAAGTGGAACACGGCGCACTTCTGCACTGTCGCTCATGGTCAACACCAGTGGAATAATGCTGGAGCCGATGTTGGCACCCAGAATGAAGAGCAGTGCGCCTTCCATCGGCAGAACACCGGTGCTTGCCAGTGTCATGATCATCAGCACAACAGCAACAGAAGAGTGCAATAGCCATGTGAGGGCAGCAGCGGTGATGATTGCCACAAACGGATCACCAATCAGCAAGTTTAAGATGACTGGCAGTGAGCCACTTTCGCGCAGAGGTTCAGAAGCCATGCTGATGAAGGACAGTGCGATCAACATCTGGCCCACACCGATAATGATACGGCCTGTCTGGCGCATGGTGCGCGTACTGCCGCGGGAGAACAAAGCGCCACCCACAACGAGACAGACCGGCAGCAGCCAGCTCAGGTCAAGGGAAAGCACCTGCACGACCATCGTGGAGCCCAGATCCGCCCCCAGCATGATGGCGAGGCCTGCGGCCAGTGTGATGGAGCCTTTGCTGATGAACCCGCGGGCAAGAATGGCCGTTGCCGTCGCACTTTGCAAAATGATGGAAACCAGAAAGCCGGTGGTGAAGCTAGTGTAACGGTTTTTGGAGGCCTGCTGCATCCAGCCCTGAAACTTCTGGCCAACCGCGCGCTCAACGCCAGTCCGGATCATTCTGGTTGCCCAAAACAATAGGGAAATACCTGCAGCAAGGTGTAGAAGTATTTCAAAACTGCTCATCACAGCCTCCGGATTCAGCTCTCGCGGTTATTAATAGGAGGCTCACTTAAACGCAGTTGTCGTGGTGTGCGGCAAAGGTCTTTAAGCAGATGTTGTCGGACTATCAGAATATGCGAGATCCCTCGCTTCCCCCGGAAATGACGAGAGGGAAAGCAAGTGATCGCATCGCGCGCCTTGGGAGCTCTTGCGGATTCTTGAAATCGATCCGGCAACTAAAATTAGCCACCTCAATGATTTGATAAATAACTTAAGACAGTTATGTCGATAACTCAATATGTTAAGCTCAATTATGGCGAGAAATTTACGCAATAAGTGCGTTTTTTGAGGCCTTTCGTGATCACTTTGCTATTGGGCAACCAATTCCTTCAGATAAGTCCAACCTATTGAATTTTCTGAATTAATATTAGTTGGCAAAGTAATCGCGAGTCGCTGCTTGAAAATGCGCACGAGGTGCGTTTTCCCCAGCCTCTCACAAAAGCGTAATGTGGCGACTATTTTGCTGAATTTCCTCTATCTGACTCGCTTTTGCCTGAGTTGGAGGAAGACTGCTGCATGTAACGGGTTGGATGATCAGGCCCCCTTGAGAGCAATGTTTCAAACTCAAGAGGTGATCAGTGAGGGTGAAAGGATATCTCCAAGCTTGCGCGGAGATTACCTAGGCGTTTTCTACTGAATCAGGTTAGTAGTTTCTCATAGCAGATCACCTATCAAGTTTTACGGTAACAATTACTTTGAGGCTTCTATGAGTTTTACGCGCACCATAATGCTGGCTTTGCCTGTAGCACTGTTGCTTGGCACTTCTGTGCAGGCGGCGGATGAGCCGACAGAAGAGCAAGTCACGACAATTGCCAAATGCGTTGAAGAAAAGGGCGGTGGTTATCCGGCGATGGCCTGTTTTGGTGAGGTGATGGAACAGTGCATCGGCACCAAGTATCAGAACAGCCACATGATCTACTGCGCCGTGCAGGAGTATGCGGTCTGGGATCAGCGTCTCAACGCGGCCTACTATGAGATTATGGATATTGCGAGCACCAATGTGCAAGCAAGCCTGAAGAGTGCACAGCGCAACTGGATCAAGTTTCGTGATGACACCTGCTCGGCCAATGCGCTGATCTATGAAGGCGGCACTCACGCCCCGCTTACCATGTCGGTTTGCATGGGGGATCAAACAGCGGTGCGCAGCTTACAGCTTGAGCAGTTTCTTGCTGAAGTTGGTCCTCACTGACGAACATGGCCTCTCTCTTTAAAGGGGCCAATATTTAGGAATAGCAGTACAGGCCAATGTGTTTAGGCTGAGCGGATGCTCGTCTCTTAAGGTCTGTGCTGATGAAAAAGGTTCTGATCCATATCGGTGCGCACACAACAGGTTCTACCGCGCTCCAGCAACAGCTATATGCTAAGGATCCGGAGCGTTTTGTAGACCCTGCGCACTTTGAAAACAGCCGCTTCATGAAGCTCTATGAGGATCGCTTGATCAAACCCAAGGCCTCTCAGCTGGCGGAGCTGTTTCAGGAAGCTGTTTACCGGCCTGATATGGAGACCTATCGGCTTTCCTGTGAACGCTTGATGGGCAGGCCCTTTCAGAAAGGTGGCTTTTATCCGCACCTGAAGCGCTACGTGCAACTGGTGGAAGGGTTGCAGCGGGCCGATATCTCCGTGAAGACGCTTGTGGTTCTGCGCGAAAGAACAGACTTCCTGATCTCCTGCTTTTTGCAAAGCCAGACTGGATATGCCTCACGCAACAACTTCCATGAGTTTGCCAATCTGGCTGTGACGGATGCCTTCTCCTGGCAAGCCATCGCGAACCAGTTGGATAAGGCTGACACCACCTTCGTGCCCTGGGAAGCTGCTGAGACCAAAGCCTCTGAGCTGGCAGGGCAGTTCAACCAGTTCTTTGAGTTGAAGTTGCTTGGTGGTGAAGACCTGACAGAGTGCACCGAACAACCTCAATCCGACCCGGGCCTTTCCGTGATCCAGCATCTGGCGAAAATTGAGGATGAAGGTTTACGGGCGCATCTGATGAAATGCGCTGCAGAGTACTGCCGCCAGAGCGACAGGGCTGCGGTGATCTCGGAGGACTTGGAAGGGATTTATCGCAGGCATTTTCTGGAAGGTGATATCGCGTTCGCCAAAGCCAACTATCCCAGTCCTTTCCGCAAAATCTATTCACAGACGAAATCGGTGGCAGAACAGTTCTGGTTTGCGTTCGCTACGGATGATGCTTGATCAGCTTTCAGCGCAGTGTTTGGTGTCACCTACTGCAATTTCCATTGTAACCAGAAAGGCTTGAATAAGCGGGCAAAGCAAGATGCGTGAGCTTGCTTGCGGTGAGTGTGCGTGAAATGAACAGCCTTGGGTGTGGGCGAGCCGCTGATTATCTGTAAGCCAGCCATCATAACGCCAAACTCACGCCGGTTTTACTGTACCGTCAGCAATGGGCTGGCATAGTGTGCAAATCACTCAACTGACAGGAGAATCCTGACACCCTCCGGAATATTGGAGAGGTTAGCGCTATTGCGCAGGTTTCACTGCCGCTTGAAAACAACAATAATAACAGCAGATGGACGCAAACGTCCCGATCAAGATGAGTGAAGAGGCGCCGTGTGACGCAGGTTCAGCTTAAAAACCTCTCAAAAGTGTTCTCCGGAGCACCTGCGGTTGATGCCATCAATCTTGATGTGGCCTGCGGCGAGTTTCTGGTGCTGCTGGGGCCTTCCGGCTGCGGCAAAACCACGAGCCTGCGCATGGTCTGCGGGCTGGAACAACCGACCTCAGGTTCCATCTGGTTCAATGGTCAGGATGTGACTAATCTGCCTGTCCAGAAACGAAAAGTCGGCCTTGTTTCCCAGCGCTTTGGCCTGTTCCCGCATATGACGGTTGAGCAGAACGTGGCGTTTGGGCTGTCCGTGCGCGGTATGTCTGCTGAGGAGCAGATGCGGCAAGTGGGTGAGATGCTGGAGATTGTGCGTCTCTCAGCCTTTGCCAAGCGCTTTCCATCTCAACTGTCTGGTGGGCAGATGCAGCGCGTGGCGATTGCCAGAACGCTGGTGACCAAGCCGGAAGTGCTGTTGCTGGATGAGCCGATGGCGAGCCTTGATACTCTTTTGCGCAGTGAAATGCGCCAGTTCATCCGCGACCTGCATGATGAGTATGGCATGACAACGTTGCTCGTTACTCACGACCAGATCGAAGCCATGGATCTGGCGGACCGGATTGCGGTGATGTTTGATGGCAAGGTTGCGCAGCTTGCAGCGCCCGATGAGATTTATCAGCGCCCTGCAAATGAGCAGACCGCCCGTTTTATGGGGCATTCCAACATCTTTGAGTGTACGCGTACTTCAGAAAGTCATATCGACAGCCCGTTTGGTCAGCTTAGTTTGGGGGAAGCATCTGCCTGGGGTGGAATGCAGCCCTCCAAGGCTATGTTGCGGTTTGAGAGTATTCAGATTGGAGAGTGCCGCGAAGCACCGCAGAATAATGCGTTTTCCGGTACAATCACACGAGCAGAATTTCTTGGCGCGATGATGCGCTACACGCTTCAGGTGGGAGAGGGATCTCTGACTGTTGAAGAAGCATCTACAATCAAAAGAAAAACAGGCGATGCGGTTACTGTGACACTACCGCCAGAACAAATTTGGCTGCTGCAATAAGCGGCTGAAGAACCGGTTGGGGGCAATTTATGCAAAGAACAAAATCACTCACCAGACAGATGCTTCTTGCAAGCACGCTCGCTGTTGTCAGCTGGAGCGGCGTTGCGCAGGCAGAGAACGCACCGGGCATGTTCCGCAGTGAGTTCCTGAAAGGCAATCTGGGGTGGGAAGATGTGACCGCCAAAGCCCGTGAGGAAGGCACCGTCAATCTCTACTACTGGGGCGGCTCTGACATCATCAACCTGTGGGTGGATCAGGTGGCAACCCCTGCACTGGCTGCAGAAGGCGTGCGCCTCAACCCGGTTCGCATCACAGCCACCAAGGACACCGTGGACGTGGTGATCGCTGAACTGGCCGCTGGTCGCGGTGAAGAGCAGGGCAGTGTGGATCTGGTATGGGTCAACGGCGAGAATTTTTACTCTCTGAAGCAGCAGAATGCGCTGTGGGGAGCTTTTGCCAATCGCCTTCCAAACTCTGTGAACTTTGAGTGGGATGAGAACGATCCGCGTTCTCTCCTCAACCTGCGTGACTTTGGCGTAGAGACTGGTTTTCAGGAAATGCCATGGTCTGGTGAGCAGTATGTGTGTTCTGTCAACCGCGCTCATGTTTCCGCAGAAAACACTCCGGCGACCTTTGCGCAGCTGAAGGCCTATCTGGAAGCCAACCCAGGCAAGTTCACCTATGTGAAGCCACCGCATTACCTTGGCAACACTTTCGTGCAGTCCGTGCTTTATGCGCACAACCCGGATGGAACTGGCGCAGAGCCGTACCAGAAGAGCTTTGAGGAGCTGGGCGGCGCAGAACTGGCACGCCTGATGGAACCGGGCATTGAGTATCTGAAGAGCATCGAACCGCTGTTGCTTGGTGGTGCCTCTGGCAAGCCACGCTACCCGGAAAACTCTGGTGAACTGGACAATCTGTTCCTCAATTCTGAGGTTCACTTCAATTGTAAATTCGGTGTGTTCGGCAACCATAACGGCCTGATCACCGGTGCCTATCCAGAGCAGGCGGAAGAGATGATCTTCCCGGCTGGCAACATGATCAAGAATAAGAACTACCTTGCCGTACCACTCAACAGCCCGCATCCGGCGGCCGCTCTTGTGGCGATCAACTACTTCTCTTCAGCGGAAGCTCAGGCTTCCAAACTGAAGACAGCAGGTATGCCGGTTGGTCTGGATCTGTGGCGTTTGAGCGAGGAAGAGTCTGCTGAAATCGCAGCTTCCGCACCGCCTCACTACGGCGTCACGCAGCAGCAGCTGGACGACAACATTGCACCAGACACCAACGCAAGCCTTGTTGATGTGATCGAGGCCACCTGGCTGGCAGTGATCGAGCGCAAGGAAGACAAGCCACTGGCCGACATCGTGGCGCAGGTTTCTGGTGAACTGAACAACTAATAGTCTTGCGGATGGCGGGCTGCTGCCATCCACTCCTTTATGAAACGATTGATGATGCCCAAGGCGCTTTCAGCTCACTCCAACACTTCTGCCTCTCCTGCATTTATGCAGAACCTGCGGGACATTGCAGAAATTACGCCACTGCTCGTGGTTTTACTGGGGCTGTTTGGAGGCGCCGTTGTACTGGGTGTTCTGCAAAGCTTTGGCTATGCGCCGTGGTTTGGCATCAATGAGTTTCCAACCGCTGAGTATTATGAACGCCTCTGGCTTTCCTCCGATTTCTGGGTCTCTCTCGGGCTGACGCTGTACTACGGTTTCGCGGCAACGCTGATTGGCCTCGTTCTCTCCGTTCCGTTGAGCATTGCGCTTTCCAAAAAGTTCAAAGCGTCCCGCCTGTTTGGAGCTCTTATTCGCCTGCCATTGATGGTGCCTTATACGGTTGGCATCGCACTGGCATTGGTGATGTTGGGCAATGGAGGCCTGCTCTCTCGCATCTCTGCCGGGCTTGGCCTGATTGATGATCCTTCACAGTTTGTGCAGATCCTCAAAACCCATTGGGGCTGCGGGATTATCGCCGTTTATGTCTGGAAGCAGGTGCCATTCATGACACTGACCCTCTCTGCTGTTCTGGCCCGCAAAGGGGAGGATACGGTAGAGGCTGCCATGGTGCTGGGAGCAAGTTCCAGGCAGATTTTCTGGCGCGTCACGCTTCCACAGATCATGCCGGGCATTGTCTCCGCCTCTCTCATCTGCTTCGCCTTCAACATCGGCGCTTTTGAAGCTCCGTTTATTCTGGGCGGTGGCTATCCGGATACGCTGCCGGTTCTGGCGTGGCGATACTTTCAGGATGCAAATTACGCATTCCAGCTGCAAGGCATGGCTGTTGTTGTGTCTCTGGCCTTGGTTTCCGGTGTCTTCCTCGGTGCTTACTTGCTGGGCTACCGCAGATGGGAACGTGCACGGGGGCGTGTGTGATGATTGGTCAGACTTCCAAACTCCGCGATCTTAAGGTGATCAGCCCTTGGCAGCGCCTCCTCGTGCTGACCATGGCAACCTTCACCATCGCGCCATTTGCACCACTGATCATCCAGTCACTGGCCTTCCGTTGGGCGTGGCCGAACATTCTGCCAACAGTGTGGTGGCATGAGCAGCGTGAACGCTCGCCATTTCCGTTGGCATGGGATTATGTGTTTTCGCCAAGCTCCCGCGTTGGGGAGGCAACCCTCAATACACTCGGCATCGGCATTGCGGTGACCCTGCTGTGCCTGCTCATCTGTCTGCCCGCTGCGCGCGTACTGGCGCAGCGCAACTTCCGTGGTAAGAGCCAACTGGAGTTTTTGATCGCTCTGCCGCTTCTTCTGCCAGAAGCTGCCATTGGTATTGCTTTGCTGATGATCTTCATCGCGCTGGGTCTTGCAGGTACGTATGCGGGTGTGATTGTGGTCCATCTGATCCCAACCATTCCCTACATGGTGCGGATGCTCACAGCTGTCTATCAGGGCCATGGAACGGACGCGGAAGACCATGCCCGCGTTCTTGGCGCCAATCGCAGGCAGATCTTCTTCCGTGTCACGCTGCCCATGATCCTGCCGGGTGTCATTGCAGGCTGCCTGTTCACCTTCCTGGTCTCAACCAACCTGTTTTTGCTGACGTTCTTCATCGGTCAGGGTCAGATCATCACCCTGCCAACACTGCTGTTTGCCAAAATTTCCGGTGGCGCACTGGACGCAACTGGCGCAGGCATCGCCTTGATCGCCTCTATCCCCGGCATCATCCTGCTGATCTTCACAGACCGCTTTATCCGGAACTATCCGCTGGCGGAGTAATACCCTGAAAAATTAGGGACTTTAAAAACAGAAGTCTGTCTTGTTCAACACACCTAAAGGGAGCGCCGTTGGTTAGAGTCCGGCATCGGAAGAACTTTAGGCATTAGATATGACAGACATTTCAGTTGGCGGTGTTTCTACGCACCATGCCCCACTTGAAGTGAATGCACCGGCAGCTCAACAGGCGGCAGAGCTGGACGGTCATACAGTTTCAAAATCACTTGGAACGCGGATTAGTGAGGGCTGGAATAATTTCACCAGCAAAATATCCGGATTTTTTGACAGTGTTTCCAGCAAGTACAACGATTGGAAGCAAGCTCGGGCCGATGCGGTCATTGAGCGTCAGCAGAATGCAGCAAAGGGCGCTGCTTCTGAAATTATAGGCAGCTTGAAAGACGGTAGGTTGGTGGAGGCTTATCAGAGCTTTACGCAGCTGCACAGCGTGGCAGAAAACCTGCAGCCAGAAAACCCACGTGCGTTCGTTTCTGAAAAACTGCAGGAAGCCGCCTCTCAGCTTTCAACGCAAGACCGTGAAGCAATCCGCCTTCACGACTTCAAAGAGGATGGCGAACGCCTTGTTCGTGACCATTCTGCGCATGCAGTGCGTTCGCTGCATATTTCAGAAGGGCTGGTGAAATCCGGCCTGATGTCCGTCAGTGACCTCAGTGCGGAAATCAACTTTATCGAAGACGTCAAAAGCGAAATTCCTACTGCGTTGAAGCTGGTTAAGAATGAGCTGAAAGGTCAGGCGCTTGCGGACGTTCGAAGCGTATCCCAAGGGCTTTTCCCGGTTGCTGATGATGGCACGGTGAACACAACGCGCAACGACGTCCAGATTTTCCGGGGTGATCACAATGAGACACCCGGAGAAGTACTCAAGCATACTGGCGAGAACTATCTGACAAAAGGTAGTTTTGAGAATGTTGGTGGTGTAGATGTCTCCACCAAAGCGGTGGCTGATTGGCCGCGTTCAAACATCAACTTTGTAGATGGTGACCGCACGCACAATACAACCAATACCGGAGGGCCGGATGAGGCACCTGCAAAGGTCGCTGAATCTGTTGCGTTTGCCCGGGAGTTTACCGGTTCTGATGAGGCCACAAAGGTTCTTTCCAGTGTCGTGCACCAGTATGGTTGGCGAGACCTGTCCTCCAAGATGGTGAATGATGATGGTCAGGTTGTTCGCCTTACATTAGCACCTAAAGAGTATGCCTTTGCGAATGTGCACGGCTCTGACGGTGTGAGGCAGGTTGAAAATCCTGGTAAACAGGTTGGTGGCGCGGAGTATACGGTCACCAAGACGGAAAGTGGTGACTTCAAAGTTGCGATTGATTGGGAGCTGCTGGCCGTTGGGATCAAGGATGAAAACGGGAACACCGTTTTGTTTGACCCGCGCAATCCAATCCATGCTGCGAACACTGATGAAGAGAAAGCAAGCGGCATTTCGAGCGCGCTCTCCATTCAGTTAGATGGTGAGATTCTCATCTCTGGTGAAGCAGCCGCGCGCGGTGAACTCGAGCTGTTGGACAGCTCGTTTGAGCATACCTTCACCGGGAAGTTAACTCTTTAAACTCACGATAACACGAGAGGAAAAGCAGTGCAGACTGCTTGGGCACCCTCTCGAGTAATTCAACACCCAGCGTCTTTTGTAACCTTGCATGAGGCTCAAAAGCGCTGGGTTTTGCGCCATTTGCGAGCAGGAGACGCAAATGGCCTTTCAAAACAAAAGGGGCATCATATGGAACTGGTTGAAACCGTAATCCGGCAGTTTGGCGAGACAATCGGATTGTCTGACCTGAAACTGGACAGCGAAAACATCTGCTCATTGACCGTTGATGGTGAGATCGAGGTATTTTTTCAGGTTCTGGATTTCAAAACAAACGTCATCCGGTTGAACAGTAAACTGGCGAACCTGAACAGCGTACCAAAGTCGCTCTACCAGCACTTGCTGGAGGCAAACTACAACGGCATTGGAACAGGCGCGGCAGCGCTTTCCATCAACCTGCGCAGCTCCGAAGTGCTGCTGACACAGGCTATTCAGGCAGACAAGCTTTCAGCTGAAGAGTTTGCTGACACAGTGAAGCTGTTTGTGAAGTACACCAGCTTCTGGGTTCAGGAACTGGTGGAGCTGGCCAAGTTCCCGTCAGATGATCCAGTCTCCATGCCGGAGATGCCGGTCGATAACCTGAGCTCCCAGATGCAATACCTGATGCCTTAAACAGCCGGTGCGAGACTTCGGATTTGCTTAAGATCTGAAGTCTCGCAAATCGGGTGGGTTTTGGCTGCGTGTCGCTCAATAGTTCTTCCAGTGAACCACTGGAGGGAACTATGGAACTACATGGTCAGACGATTATCGTAACAGGCGCAAGCAGCGGCATCGGTGCTGCTGCCGCCGAACTCTTCGCCTCAGAAGGTGCCAATGTTGTGTTGGGTGCCAGACGCGAAGCTGAGCTTGCCAAACTGGCGAGCGGTATTACCGAGCAGGGCGGCTCGGCGACCTATCTTGCCGGAGATGTCACGGATGAGGCGTATGCTGCCGCTTTGGTTGAGCATGCTCTCAACACCTACGGCAGACTGCATGGCGCTTTCAACAATGCGGGCATCATGGGAGACATGGAGCCGGTGCCGGAGATGGATACGGACAACTGGAACGGCGTGCTGCGCACCAATCTGACCAGTGCCTTCTATGCAGCCAAGGCGCAGATTCCGGTGCTCAAAAACGCCAGTCAGAGCGCCATTGTTTTCACCTCATCCTTCGTTGGTCACACAAACAGCGGCATGCCGGGCATGGGAGCCTATGCGGCGAGCAAGGCGGGCTTGGTTGGATTGGTGAAATCATTGGCGGCTGATCATGGACCGGATGGCATCCGGGTAAATGCTCTGTTGCCGGGCGGTACGAAAACAGCCATGGCAGGTGACGACCCGGAAGGCCATGCCTTTATCTCCAACCTTCATCCCCTCAAACGCATGGCAAACCCAAAAGAGATTGCGCAGGCCGCTCTGTTCTTGCTGTCAGATCGTGCAAGTTTTGTAACGGGCAGCGCAATGACTGCAGATGGCGGGGTGTCTATCCGGCTGGTTTAAATCTTGAGACCACTAATAGGGGAGGCATTGCCTCCCTTTACTTCTTCAGGAGCTTGTGTCCCTGAAGCTGAAGCCCTGCATCTGCGATCCGCTTCTCCCATGCTTTGCGCGTGCCAATGCCAGCAGGCTTTTCAAACAAGCCAGCCTCTTCAGCAGCCTTCGTCAAAGCAGCGTACATCGGGATGTTGGGATCGTTATCCGGCAGCAGCAGTTCTTTTCGATGCAGGATTGGCGGGTTATCGCGCTTGGAATAGTCGATGGATTTGCTGGTTTGGGCGGCAAGATCGAAGGTGATTGAATGCAGCAGGGCAGGGAAGCCAGAGCTTTCAAAATCTTCGTAGTGCAGCAAGGAGACCTTGTCCTTCGCGATCTTGCAAAGGTTCCACGGTGTATCCGGGTGTTTTGTCGTAACCTGCGCCAGTCGGTCAGCGTCTTCTGGTGCGAGCAGATCGACACCAGAGCGATGCAGGTAGAGCCAGCCACCAACCCGGCGGCCAATTTTTGTCTTTTGAGCCATAGCTCTTATCTACCTGAAATCATTTAAGAGTGCAGTTCAAATATGGGTGTTCGTATCAGGAGAAGCAAAAACGCACCGCCCTGAGGAGGTAGGCGGTGCGTTTGCTGGTTAAGCCTGAAGCAGCTTAACAGCTTCGTCCGTTGTCCAGACGGCGTTCGCGATGAAGCGGAAGTTGGTCAGAGCAGCCAGATAGCCATCACCATCAGGAATAACAGCTGCCGCTGTGCCATCACTCACCACAGCAACCTCGAAGCCCTGCTCGATCAGCTCACGCATGTGGCTCTCGGTGCAAAGGTTAGCAGACATACCAGCCAGGATCACCTGATCCACGCCCTGCTTGCGCAGCTGAAGGGAAAGGTCGTTGGTGTCGTTGCCGTAAACCTTGTGCGGAGAGGTAACGATGGTTTTGCCGTCGTTGATGTAAGGCTTGTACACGTCCAGCCAGTCCGCACCGGAACCTTCAAAGCCGTCCACGTTGAGTGCGCCTTTGCGATCGAACATGCCGATGTTGTGCATCAGCTTTTCCAGCGCGCCTTCAAACTTCCAGCCGTGATCAGTTGGGTAGTAGTAGTGAGGAGAAACAGCCACGGTGATGTCCGCTGCCTTTGCAGCTTTGAACAGACGCTCGATGTTGTTTACGGTGTTGTTGCGGGTCACGCTCTCGCCTACAACGCCCCAGGTTACGCCATCAGGAGACAGGAAGTCATTCTGAGGGTCAGTCACCACAAGTGCAGCGCGGCTCAGGTCCAGCTTCATGTCACTTGGAGGCAGAACAGACTTTGCTGGTGGTGCGTATGGGTCTTTCACTTTGTCCTGTGCTTTGGCGTGGGCGACACCCGCAACTGCCGCACCACCGACAGCTGCAGCAGCGGTCAGGCCACCGCGCAGAGCATCACGGCGGCTGAGTGTTTTCTTGTGATCATGGTCATTACACATCGTCTGTTCCTTCTCATGTTTGATGATGAGAAGATGGGAGATGCCATGTGCCTTATGGTCCAAAATTGGTACCTTTTCGTCTTGATATGTATCATTCCATCGCTTGGGCCGTTATAGATGACTGCATGGATATGCATTTTATTCTTGATGAAATGGAGATACAGGCTCACCCGTTTGCTCTGTGTGAGTTGAATGGCGCCTGTGACCTCGATCTGGACAAAGATCCTTTGGCGACCTTGCATTATGTGCTGGCCGGGGAAGGGGAGCTGGTGCTTCCTGGACGTCCCGCGATCCCCGTGCGCAAAGGCTCATTGATCCTTGTGCCCGCGCTCAAAAAGCACGTGCTGCGCAGTTTTGGGCAGGTTCAGGACCCGATCCCCAGCTGCAATCCGGACAAGCTGAAAATGGCGCATCTGATCCATAGCAGTGAAAGCCAGGACAAAGGCCAGCTCATCGCCATCTGCTCCCGCATTTCGCTCAGTCTGCGGCAAATGGAAAATCTGATTGATCTGGTGCAGGAACCGATTGTTGAGTATCAGGCCGGTGAAGATGCCTGCGAAGCGCCGATCCGCCGATTGCTTCTGGAACTCGCCAACCCGGCGCCGGGCAGTCTTGCTATGGTACGTGCACTCCTGATGCAATGCATGATCGAGCTGATGCGCCGCCGTTTCAATGATCAGCATGGCGGACTGGAATGGATGGCCGCGCTGCGTGACCCACGCATGTGGCCAGTGCTTCGCCATATCCTCGACACACCGGGCGAGCCACATTCCGTGGAAAGCCTCGCGTCCCTTGCTGGAATGAGCCGCAGCGGCTTTGCTAAACGCTTTCAGGAAGCTTATGGCAGTGGCCCTATGGAGCTGCTGCGAGATGTCCGCATGCGCCGTGCCGCCACCATGCTGCTGGAGACCGACCACCCTATTGAGCGCGTCTCCCACCTCATCGGCTTTCGCAGCCGCAGTGCCTTCTCCCGCGCCTTCGAAGCCGCCATCGGCATCTCACCGCAGAAGTTCCGGATGCAGCGGAAAAATTAATTGCAGCAACTGCTTAAACGCCTATCATCGCTACGACTTTATTTGTGCATTTGGTGATTGAAGATGTTGGAAGTTGTGAGTGTCGCGAGTTTTACCGCGTGGGAAGCGTTGGCTCGTTTTTCAGAGCTTGGTGCACGTGACCTAATTATTTTCACGTTTCCAATCATGCTTATTGCGTTGCGCTTGCTTAAGCCTAAAGAATTTCTCGCTGTCAGTGTAGTGCAGATACTTGGCATTGTTGTTGTACAAGGCTCTTTGAATGAAGTTGAGGCAATTTCGAGTCTTGATGCTCCATGGGTACAGGCTGGGAAATTTCTACAATTAGGATTGCCGTTTACATTGGTATGTTTAGCTCTTGTTTGCCTGCTCAAGCCTTCGATTTCTACACTGGCAAAGAATTTCGAAGTACGAAGTGCAGTTGCTGCTTTTGCTTTGATGTTTGCAGGCTGCAGCCCTTTTTACTGGGTGTGGATTTGGTCAAATTTAGGTGTCGCAGATTATTACAAGACGCAGGTTACATATTGGACGGCTTTTTCGTCACTAACCGTCATGATGCTTGCGACTTATCTACTGATACCGGCGATTGTTGGTTTGATTACCGAGCGATGGAATAAGCCATTTTTGCGCGTGCCAGTCTTTCTGTTCGCAATGGTACCATGGGTAATGGAAGTCAGAAATTTCTACACTAGTGCGATGATGGTGTTGACTTGACCACGCTAAACAGCATTCAAATATAGACCGCTGGCGTCACCACGTTCGTCAGCCCCGCTGACCGCAACTCCGCGGCGATGCGTTCCACATCTGGCTCCTTCATCGTGGGCCATGTGAGGGCTTCGCCTTTGACGCCGTGGTGTTGGTAGGCGTTGAGGCGTAAGGGCAGGTCAGTGCTCAGGGCTTCTACGAAACTGATGAGTTCTTTGATCTCTTCAGGGTTATCGGTGCGTTCTGGAATGAGCAGATAGCGCAGTTCATGCAGCTTACCGGCCTCGAAGAGCAGCTTGGCGGAGGCCAGAACGCGTTCGTTTTGGCGCGTGGTGAGCAGGCTGTGCAGGGTGTTGTCGAAGGCTTTGATGTCCAGCATCACGCCGTCGGTAACAGGCAGAACTGTCTTCCATGCTGCTTCAGGCAGATAGCCGTTGCTGTCGATGAAGCAGGTGAGATCCTTTAGCTTCTCATCGGACTTGATAGCCGTAAACAGAGCGATGATGAACTTCAGCTGCGTAGTTGCCTCACCGCCGGAAATGGTAATGCCATTCAGGAATGGTTTGTTCTGATAAAGCAGAGCCAGAACATCATCAACTCTGTACTGTGTCACCTTAGGGTTGGCATTGATGGGGCAGACGTCCAAGCACTTATCACACTGGTCGCAAATGCTTGGATCATGTACCACCTTGCCTTGCACGATGGTCAGAGCGCCGGTTGGGCACTCTGGCACGCAGTCACCGCAGTCGTTGCATAGCTTCATGGTATGCGGATTGTGGCAAGTTGGGCAGGCGAAGTTGCAGCCTTGCAGAAACAGGACAAGCCGGTTGCCCGGCCCATCCACGCAAGAGAACTTTAAAACCTTACTGACTGTAGCGAGGGGCAAGTTCATGGCTCATCACCCGCGGTGCGCGCTCCAGTATTTTACCTTTATCAGCCGCTTCGGCGCCCAGCACAGTTGTGTTGATGCGAGACCCGCCACATTCTTTGAACTTCGCGATGTCTGACAAGCGCACCATGTAACCGGTGATACGCACCAGATCATTGTTGGAGATGTTGGCAGAAAACTCACGGAACCCCAGCTGGAATGCGCCTTTGACCAACTGCTCCAGCGCTGCCGGATTGTTCTCGATGGTCTCATCCAGTGTCAGAATTTCTGAGACGCCGGATGGATAGAACGCATGGTGTTCTGCCAGTGCCTGTACGTGTGTGACCGGATCTGGTTCGCTACCATAAGGGATGCGAACACCCGGTGTGCAACCATCATCATCGCTGAGGCCCGCTTGTGAATGCAGCATAGCCTTGCCTTGCCAACAGTTTTCCATTGGGCGTGCTTCAACAGCTTCGAAGAGCACTTTGGAAATGCGATGCCCAAGCTGGTTGGCTGTCTCATCGTGACCGTATTTACCGGAACGGCCTTCCTTGGCCTGCAGCTCGTCAACACACTGCGCCATGGCAAAGATGCCGTACATGGCAGTGAAGCGATCTTTACGGATCCAGCCTTCCTTCACGAGGAAGCTTTCAAAGAAACCGGATTTGTTGAAGAGGTGATCAATCCGCGCTTCTGTCAGGCGGAAGTTGAGATCAATGTACTTCGGCAGAACATTTTCGAAGAAGTCCGCAGTATCTTTGGAGCGACGCGCCACTTCTCGCAGGTTGATGCGGGTGAGCGTGGACGCACCACCGCACAGTGGCAACACGTTGTAGCAGCTGGCGACGCCGTAGCCGTATTCGTCAAACAGCGGTTGATGCAGTGGGTTATTGGCGATGTGCGGTTTGGAGCATTCAATAATGCTTTGGCAAGCCTGAGAGAAGATTTCGTCTGAGCTAACGTCAGGATCCCAGATGAATGTCAGGTTCGGCGCGATCTGCTTCAGCTCGGCATCAATGCGCATGATGGTGCGGGCAACACGGTTGTCCGTTGGCCCCACATTGGCATGCATGAAAGCGTCCGGCAGGACGCGGTCCAGATAGCGCCAGAACAGCTTCAGCTTCTTATAAAGGTCTTCATCGCTTACATCATCACAATATGGCAGCAGCAGATTGTCGAGGCGGCCAATAAACACCGGCATGTTGGTGACGGATGGCACGTGATGATAGGCAATCATGAGGGAGTTGATGGCCTCATCCAGCGTCGTGGCTGGGTCCAGCTCCAGGAACGTGCTGCCTTTCTCAAGAACAACGGAATAGTCGGGCATCACATAGCGCGGTTTGAAGGGCGCATGTCCCTCATACATGTCGCAGATAACGCGCTCTTCCAGTGCCTTGGCGGTTTCCTCATCAAGGTCAGGATAAGGCAGAGAGTTTTCTGCCTCCAGCGAGAGATAACGCGCCTTTTGCGTAAAGGAGAGGCCAGGGTCTTCCGTAATGCCCTTAAACCGTTTGAGAAGCTCCGACATGGGTTCGTTCCTTTTTGCTCTTTGGAACAAATCTTAAACCTGTGTGACAGGCGAGGAATTGAACTACCGCAATTTCCGATTGGAAAAGAATGATGGTGCACAGGGCTGGATCGAAATACATACCAGTTACACTTACAAGTCGGGCTCATATAAAGTGCATATGATCGAATAGAGTGGAACCGTGGTAGTCATCAGTTACCCGCAAGGGCCTCTGTGAAAATGATGACGACTTTTATTGATAGTGAGTAGGTATGCGATTTAATCGAGTGATCGAAATAGACCTGAGCAACAAATACCATTTGCTCGCGTTGAATAACACGCTCATTCCTTGGGTATTAGGTTACTTAATCAGGTTTGTGAGGAACTTACTGATTGCGCTTCCGGTTCATGTCGATACCAGCTTCACACTGGTTGTTGTCTCTCTGCTTGTTCTTATGAATCTGTTTAACTTGTATCTTGCTAGTTCTTTGGAATTTCGGGGAAAATGTATCGCGGCACTCCTTGTGTTTTTGAACGTCTCTTCTCTGCTATTGTTGGGATCGATCTCGATTTTTACTGCGATACCTAACTTGCCACTGCTGATTGGAACGGTGCAATCGTTCTTCGGCTAAAGTATGCAAAATAAAACCCGGCCTCATCAAAGCCGGGTTTTGCGTTTTCAGTTCTGACTACGCGATTTACGCTCTTTCAGAGGCTGGTTTTGGGTCCAGGTCGCTGGCGTCGTGGCGTTCTGGGACCTGTTGGTCCTCATCACCCCAGGTGCGGTTGACGCGTTTGCCGCGTTTAACGGCAGGGCGCTCAGCGATTTCTTCCGCCCAACGTTTCACGTTCTTGTACTCGTCAACGGAGAGGAACTCAGCAGCGCTGTAGAGTGAGCCGAGCACTAGTGCGCCGTACCACGGGAAGATCGCCATATCTGCGATGGAGTACTCGTCACCAGCCATGAAGCGGCGTTCCGCCAGATTGCGGTCCAGTACGTCCAGCTGACGCTTGGCTTCCATGGCGAAGCGGTTGATTGGGTACTCGAACTTTTCTGGCGCGTAAGCGTAGAAGTGGCCGAAACCACCGCCCAGATATGGAGCGGAACCCATCTGCCAGAACAGCCAGTTCATGGCTTCTGTGCGGGCTGCTGGATCTTTCGGCAGGAAGGCGCCGAACTTTTCTGCCAGGTACAGCAGGATGGAACCGGACTCGAACACGCGGGTTGGTGTTTCGGTGCTGTGGTCCACCAGTGCCGGGATTTTGGAGTTCGGGTTTGCGCCAACAAAGCCGCTGGAGAACTGATCACCTTCGCCGATGTTGATCAGCCAGGCATCGTATTCTGCTTCGCTAAAGCCTGCTGCCAGAAGCTCTTCCAGCATGATGGTGACTTTCACGCCGTTTGGCGTTGCCAGCGAGTAAAGCTGTAGCGGGTGCTTGCCAACCTCCAGATCTTTGTCATGGGTTGGGCCAGCGATTGGGCGGTTGATGTTTGCGAACTGGCCGCCGTTTTTCTGTTCCCACTTCCAAACCTTTGGTGGGGTATACTCTTGCTTATCACTCATGAAATTGTGGCTCCGTATTGATTATTAGCAAATGGGAACGGACAGCTATGCGGCTGTCTTTTTCATCTCAACAGATGGGTGAGTCCTTAACAAAATCAAGTGTGCCATCAAAAACAAGGTCTTGGCTGACACGCCTTGCTGCATAGTCCATCTTGAAAGTTCCCAACACGCCAGATTAAAAATTGCTTTTTTCAAAGCAGCTGCCGAAATATTGTTCGCCGCTGACAATACGCTCAGAGATTCCTTTTTTCATTGCTGGATTGATCAAATGACTGTGATACCGACCCTCGAAACCGAAAGATTGCGCCTTCGTCCGATGACGATTGAGGATTGGCCGCAGTATGAGCAGCTGATGCAATCAGACCGTTCGCAATTTATGGGCGGCCCAACGCCAAGGCATGTGACCTGGGGCATCTTCAGTCATGATATCGCGCATTGGGTCTTGTTTGGTCACGGTGCTTTGATGGTGGATGACAAGACAACGGGCAAAACCGTTGGTCAGGTCGGGCTCAATCATGGACCATTGTTTCCTGAGCATGAGCTGGGCTGGTTCCTTTATGATGGCTTTGAAGGGCACGGCTATGCGCTGGAAGCTGCCATGCGGATGCGCAAATGGGCTTTTGAAGAGCTGGGCCTGAAAACGCTGGTCAGCTACATCGACCCAAAAAATGAGCGTTCGCGCAAGCTTGCAGAACGTATGGGTGCCGTCATTGACCCGGATGCAGAACGTCATGATCCTGTCGATCTGGTCTATCGCCATCCTGCTTTGTAGGGCTTTGCAACAAGAGGTTTCATTTTTTCTTTGGCGCCACGTCACATCTGAAGGCGCTGTCTCGTCGAACCAGTGAACGCAACAAAACAATCACTGGAGATGACGATGAACGTTCACACCACCATCAATCACTATGAGAGCGGTGCGCAGATTATGGCAGCCCTTCAGGGCTTGGAAGAGGTTATCGCTGCAACAGGTTTTGATGAAAAGCTGCATCACCTCATTCTGCTGCGGGCATCTCAGATCAACGGTTGCGGGTTCTGGGTGAAGATGCACACTCGCGATGCGCGCAAGGCGGGCGAAACCAATCACCGTCTGGATCATCTCATCATCTGGCGTCATAGTGATGATTTTTCTGAAAAAGAGAAGCTGGCGTTTGAATGGACCGAAGCTCTGACAGAACTTAACAAAGAAGATCAGCTTCCACGTCTTCGCCAGGAGCTGAAAAAGCATTACAGTGATCAGGAAATTTCCACGATGACGGCCATGGTTGGCATGATCAACCTTTGGAACCGGATTGCAATATCGAACCATTGATCATGACATCAGATAAATCACTTTGTGCATTTGAGAAGGCCAGACCCATGCTGATGGGGCTGGCTTACCGCTTATTAGGTTCCACGGCAGAAGCCGAAGACGTGGTGCAGGAGACCTATCTCAGTTGGTTGTCCGCCAGTCATGATGACATTTCTAATGCGGAGGCATGGCTTACCACAGTTTGCACACGCAAGGCCCTCGATCAACTCAAAACAGCGCGTAAAAAACGCGAAAATTACGTTGGTATGTGGCTGCCGGAGCCTTTGCACACCACAACACAGGACACGCCCGAGGATCGGGTGGAGCTCTCAGAGAGCCTCACCATGGCGTTCCTGCTGGTGATGGAACGGCTCGCCCCAAAAGAGCGCGCTGCCTTTCTGCTGCGTGAGGTGTTCTCCTCCAGTTATGAGGAAGTTGCTGAGATCCTGGAAGTGACCCCTGCCAGTTGCCGTAAGCTGGTTTCGCGGGCCAAAGCCAACATCCAGCAAAAATCTCAGCGGTTTGTTGCACCTGCCGAAAAACAGCGCGAGATGGTTCATGCATTCCAATCCGCGCTGGAAACAGGCGAGACCTCTCAGCTGTCTCAATTGCTGGCTGCTGATGTAGCTCTCCTGTCTGATGGTGGTGGCAAGGTCAATGCTATTCCAAAACCACTTGTGGGGCTGGAGCAGGTGCTTGGCTTTATCGACAAGGCCATCTCGCCAGCGGCAAGCAGCGGAAGAGCCTGGGTGGAAGAACTCAATGCGTGTCTGTCTCTGGTGACAGTCGATGGCGGCGGCATCGTCACAACCTTCACCTTTGGCTATGATGAGGAGATGAAGGTCAACGCCATCTACGCGCAGCGCAATCCAGATAAACTTTCTGCGGTTCAGTGAGGCAAGGGCAGGTCACCTAAAGCCCGCCTTGCATTCATTGCGAGAACCTTCCAAACTGCCCGCTGATGTTTGGGAGGGGAACTCATGTCAGTTGAGATGATATTTGCGCTTGTGATTGCAACAGCTGCTCTGGTGGCCATTCCAGGTCCCAATGTTGCGCTCATTGCTGCCAATACCATCAGCCATGGGTTCCGCTTTGGCGCTGTGACTGTTCTTGGAACAACCCTCGGCGTTGCCATTCAGCTTAGCATTGTCGTGCTTGGATTTACGGCTCTATTGACGTTTGTGGCAGATGCCTCCTTGTGGGTGAAATGGGCTGGTGCGGCTTACCTGATCTATCTTGGCATCAAATCATGGCGAGAACGGTCGGATATGCTGGAGAACGCGCAAGCCAGCGCAACACCTTTGCGCAGTCTCTTCTGGCAGGGCATGTTGCTTGCTATGATCAACCCGAAGACACTTGTCTTCAGCGCAGCCTTTCTGCCTCAGTTCGTCAGCAACCAGAGCGCAACCTACGCATTGGCTCAGCCTGCACTGATCTATCTGCTTGTTATCTTTGGCGGAGACCTGTGTTGGGCCGCTCTCGCCCGCTCTGCAACACCGCTCTTCAAAAGCATTGGCCACCTGCGCCACAAGCTCACCGGCACACTCTTCATCGGTTCCGGCATCGGCCTCGCGTTGGCACGGTTTGAGCGGTGAGGCTCCACTTCCGCTTATTGCAGAAGTAGAGCTAGCTTGCGTACGATTTACTGGTTAAGCCATTTTGGTTTATCGCGACATTCATCATCTGTAAGATGGACACCTACGATGTGGTCATCATTGAAAGTAGCGGGATTGTTACGTGCAATATCGGCAATTTGGTTTGCGAATGCCCGTGCTGGATTTGCAACTGCTGGATTATCATTTACGCTGACATGACCCTGAGGGATTGCCGGTGGGTTTTGATCAAAAGTCGCGTCAAATCCTGGGAATTGATTAATCGCGGATTGATTGCCAACAACTGGGATTGGATTGGTAGTATCCAACATCAGTGCACAGTTGAAATTCTGTGGTGCTGCCATGATCTGTGCCATGTCTTTGTTGAAAGAGAGGCCTCCTCCTCCGAAATTAAAGCGATTTTCTCTGAGGTCCAAGACACCGTGTCCACCCTCTAGTAATCCACGATAGATTGCTTCACTCGTAGCGGGCTGTGTGAAGAATGCACTAGCTGCTATAAAAGCGCATAGACTAAATGTGAGATGTTTTTTGCTTTTCATTATGTCCTCATTTTTGGTTGTTTGCAGAAAGGAGGACGATTTACGAACCAGAGTGTGAGTTTTTAAGAACCTAAGCCTTCCCGCCAACGGGGATAATCTCACGCGATAACGGGTGATAGGGCTCTCCAGTCCATTCCCCCAGCCAGTCTGTGACTTGCAAACCCGTGTCAGCCATCAACTGCGCCAGTTTCTTTTGTGAGGTGTATTTGAGTTGGGAGGGGGCGCTGAAAATCTCTCCTGTCTCCAGTGACTTGTAAGCATTGATAAAGCTGAGGATCTGTTCTGCCTCATCATACTCCGAGATGTTCCAGCTCTCGATAGGCCCTAGTTTCGAATGCATGGACTGAGATAGCGTTTCTTGTTTGCTGCGGGTCTTCCTGCCCGGAAAGTCTGGATTGCGGGTGTCGAAGACAAACTGACCTGTTGGGCTCAGGTGCTTTGCAATGCAGGATAGCGCTGCGCGCTGGTCTTCTTTAGTCAGGAAAAATTGGAAGGAATGTCCCGTCAGGCAGATAAGATCAAAGGTCTCTCCCAGATCAAACGAGCGGGCGTCACCTTCTACCCATGTCACCTGCTCTCCACCGGGACGAGTGCGGGCGATATCCAGCATTGCTCCGGCTGGATCGAGCCCAACAACGCGGCGCCCCTTCACCAGCTGTACGGTGAGCTCTCCAGTGCCACAGCCCAGATCAAGGACAGACCTGGCGTTGCGAGCAAGTGATTTACAGAACATATGGTCCTGTCGGTCGCGGGGTGTCAGTTCATAAAACTGCGCGACAGCAGGGTCCGTGAAGATATTGCGTGTATTCATTTTTAAAAAAAGCTTTCTCAGAGAATGCCAGCAGCATAGGCGCAGATCCGCACCAAGACAAATGGGGGTAGAGCAGACCCTATCTCGACGGAGTGCCAACTGTTCAGGGCTGTAGGATCGCATTACTCTTATCTGGATGAATCAGTTCCAGCGTGCGACTTTGGCCCACCGCTTGGCTCGCGACAGCAGAGAAAGGCACTTACATGGCGAACCCGCTTTATGATCGTTTGTTCGGCATCCATGCATCCAAAACCAAGCCTTTCCTGTATTTGCCTGATGGAACAACCATCTCATACGCACATTTTCTTGAAATGACAGCGCAGCTTGCCCATGCGCTCGTGAAGCATGGTTTGCAGCCGGGTGATCGCGTGGCCATGCAAACGGAAAAGACACCGCAAGCGCTGGCGCTTTATGCCGCTTGCGTTCAGGCTGGCCTGATCTTTCTGCCGTTGAATATCGCCTACACCGTTGAAGAACTTTCCTACTTCCTCGATAACAGCGGTGCATCGGTGGTTGTCTGTGATGGGGCTAAAGCGGAGAAACTACAGGTACTTGCTGATGAGCTAGGTGTGGTCCTACGCACGCTCAACGCAGATGGCACCGGCACGTTGATGGATGAAGCCAATAGCCAACCGACAGCATTTGACACAGTAGACCGAGACCTTCAGGATCTCGCCGCCTTCCTCTACACCTCAGGCACCACGGGTCGTTCTAAAGGGGCCATGCTGACGCAAGATAACTTGCTTTCCAACGCAGATACTCTTGTTGAGTACTGGCGCTTTTCTGAGGAAGATGTACTGCTGCATGCGCTACCGATTTTCCATACACACGGCCTGTTTGTCGCGACCAATGTGATCCTTGCCGTTGGTGGCTCCATGATTTTCCTGCCCAAGTTCAATCTGGATACGATCATCGAAAAGCTGCCGGATGCGACCTCTATGATGGGTGTGCCAACGTTCTACACCCGGTTGCTTGGAGATGAACGCTTCACCAAAGATCTGACAGGCCACATGCGACTTTTCACCTCCGGCAGTGCGCCTTTGTTGGCGGAAACCCATCGCCAGTTTGAAGACCGCACCAATCATCGCATTCTCGAACGTTATGGCATGACCGAGACCAACATGAGCACCTCCAACCCCTATGATGGGGAACGGCGGGCAGGCACAGTGGGGTTCCCTCTGCCGGGTGTGGAGTTGAAGATCACTGATCCCGAAAGCGGCACTGAGTTGGAGCAGGGCGCTATCGGGGTCATCGAAGTGCGCGGAAGAAACGTCTTCAAAGGCTACTGGCAGATGCCGGAGAAAACCGCCGCAGAACTGCGGAAGGATGGCTTCTTCATCACTGGTGACATGGGCAAGGTGGATGAGCATGGCTACGTCCATATTGTTGGCCGCAACAAAGACCTCATCATCTCAGGCGGTTACAACATCTACCCGAAAGAAATCGAACTCCTGCTAGATGAGCAACCCGGCGTTCTGGAAAGCGCAGTGATTGGCGTGCCTCACGCAGACTTCGGCGAAGCCCCATTGGGCATTCTCGTCGCCGAAAAAGGCCAGATACCTGATCTGGACGCGATCATGACAACCGTCAAAGACCACCTCGCCCGCTTCAAACACCCCCAAAAGCTGCTAGTGGTAAACGAACTCCCCCGCAACACCATGGGCAAAGTCCAAAAGAACGTTCTGAGGGAGCGGTTTAGCGAGCCGGTGTAGGTGGATTGAGTGGCGTACTTTATCGCCGCTCAACACTGTTCAACTGCGGTTCAAAGAGCCTCAAGAAAATTCACCAGATCCTCAATCTCGGTCCTGTTCAGTTTCAATGGCTGCAACAGCTTGGAATGTTTGGGAAACAGTGGATCAGATGCTTCTTTCTTGGTGCGTGGACGTTCGCGACCACCACCGAAGTTATAGAGCAACACCACTTTGCGCAGTGAGGAGATGACGCCGTTGTGCATGTAAGGTGCGCTGTTACGGATATGGCGCAGGCTCGGTGTTGCAAAGGCACCAACATCCTTCGGATCATTGGTGACCTGATAACGCCCCAAATCTTCCAGGGGCTTTCCGAAATAGGTCAGGCCGAGATTATGGAACTTGCCGTCTGTAAGAGCTGGCCCGTTGTGGCAGTTCATGCAGCGGGCTTTGGTGCGAAACAGATGCAGGCCGCGGATCTGGCTGTCGCTCAAAACACTGTGGCGACCTTCCATAAACAGATCCAGCCGTGTTTTCCGCTCTAACCCGCGTTCAAAAGAGGCTAGTGCTGTTGCCAGAAGATCCGCTGAGATTTGGTTGGCTGCAAAGGCATCAAAGAACATCTCGGGATAGACATCATGGGTGTTCAGCCGCTCAAGAACTTTATCAAGCTCTGCTGCCATCTCAATCGGGTTTTCAATTGGCCCGAGTGCCTGCTCCTCCAGCGTTGCAGCGCGGCCATCCCAAAAGAGGGAAGGGCGGTGAACGGCAGTAATCACCGCCGGTGCATTTCGGTTGCCCCTTTGGCGATCATGACCAAACGAGGTTTTGACGCCATCCGCCCATCCAAGTTCCCTGTTGTGGCAACTCTGACAGGAAATCTGCCCGCTCTTGGAAAGGATTGGATCATCAAACAGCTTTGCACCAAGCGCAGCAATCAGATGCTCTTTCGAGCCTTTTTCAGGCCTCCTGGGCAGTCGAAGCGGAGCCATCTCGCTCCACTCAACACCTTCATCGACAGTTGGTGCAGGCCATTCCGACACCGGCTTTTGATAGATGGCACGAAGCGGCTCACCTGCAGAAGTTTGCGCGAAAACAGCACCCGCTGCAGGCAACAAGAGCACCGCTGCAGAAACCGCAGCAGCCACCCTGGAAACAGTGATCTTCTTAAGCATGTTACTTTGCTTTTATTGTCATGAAAAAGAAAAGGGCCAGCTCCCCGGCCCCAGCCCTTAGAAGCTCGTCTTCAACCCCAACCAGAACTGACGGCCCTTTTTGAAGGGGTTAGATTCAGTGGCTGTCGCATGACCGACTTCGTTAAATACGTTGTCTATTTTAGCCGTTATAACGGTTTCACCATACTTGGTCTTTGCGAGCTGGAAAGAAGCGCCAGCATTTACATAGGTTGTAAAGTCATAGTGGTGATCTTCGTAAATCTTGTGCTTTTGGGGGCCTGAGCCATCTACAGCGTCGAATGTCTCAGAGCTTCCTGCATATTTCACGCCGTCATATGGAAGAGTGAAATTAGCAGACGCCCAAAGATTAAAACGCTCCTCAAGCATACCTGCTTGCAGTCTCAATCCACCTCGAATTGGAATGTCAAGATTACCCCGCACACCATCAAATCCTGCTTCTGTATAGGATTTGCCGTTGTAGTATATATATTTATCTTCAACAGCTTCACTAAAGTAATTTACGTTTGTGGTATGTCTTTTTGCCCAAGAAGCGCTCACCTTAAAGCCAACACTATTGAGTAGGCCAAGGTCCAACTCACTCCACGATTTTGCATATTCTACAGAAATACTTTCATATTTGCTGGAGCCGTCGTTGGAAAGTATCTTATTTAGACTTGTCGAGTCAGCGCGCAAGGAAAAACGATCACGTCCTTTACGCTGCAGATATTTGGTTCTGAACGTCCCGTTTAGGAATGGATCAGTGATACTTGCTCCCACAGTGTATTCGTCATTGTATGGTGTTTTTAGGTCATAAGCCGAATAATCATACTTGATTTGTCTACCTGAAGTCCAACCTCCGTCGGCTCCGACTTCGTTAGAAATCTGCCCATCTTCAATTTTTCTGGTCTGAATAAGGTTTCCAGGCTGTCCGGATTTCAAGGCGTAGGCGAGCATCGTGTCATCGTAGTATCGATTGAAACCGGCTGTGAATGTCAATCGGTCATTTACAGTCCAGGATCCCGCAAGACGTGGAGCAAGGTTTGTATTTTGTAGGTAACTTTCGTGATCAATGCGAACACCTGGGATTATCTGAACATCTCCCCAGTTGAATTCTGCTTCTGCCCAAAGGTTTAGTTCTGTTAAAGCTACATTAGTTTCGTAAGCAAAGTATGTGGTATGATTATTGGCATAAACCCCATCTACGTAACACAAAGGGTCATCATCACTGACACATGTATGTATACCATCTTTTACTGCAGAATAATGATTTAGATCTCTTGCTTGCTCTCTGCGTGCGAAGATGCGTTGGTAGCCTCCGCCAAAGCTGAGTCTGTGCTGCTTCCAATCAGCTTCTAGCGAGAACTTACCACCAGCTACAATCTCACTTTGTGTCTTCTCTCCAAATCCGCCTTCATTGCAAGGGCTGCTTGTCGCACTCTTTACGTCTATACATTTATCCGAAAGTTCTTCCTGAAAATCGCCAGATCTAATTCTTGAGTAAACCGACCAGAACACATCTCCATCATGTATAGAGCCTTTTTTTGATGTATTTAGGAATACATCAGTATCTAATGAAATATTGGAGAAGGCGCCAACATCATCTAATTCACGTTGAAGTTGAAGTTTGGTTGATGTCCCGTCCCCAATTATCTCCTGAGGATTGTCCATCAGGATCTTATCGGACTCGAAGTTCTGGTTATAAAAGGTCGTTGTGTTCGAGAGACTTAAAACGCCCCAATCTCGCTCAATCTTTAGCTTGTTAAGTAAAGTTGCCGCATGAGTTGCCGTCTCTACTTCTTTCTGGTCCACAAACTGCGGTGCTCGTTTGCGAGATGTATGCGAATAGTTATTTGAGATACTGGAAAGAAATGCAATCCCTTCAGAAATGGGCCCGCTTAGTCCGATCGACCCATTGAGCCGTAAAAATTTATAGGGGTCACGACCCAGAGGATTGTCACCATTTTTTGTCGCGATGTTGAATTTTGCAAGAGAGTCTCCGGAGCCCTCGATTGACGCAAAACCTGACCAGCGATCCATAGTTGGCTCGATGGTTTTGACTTCTACGACACCGCCTTGGAACCCGCCATGTCTCGCGGAAACATTGCTGTCTTGAACAGTTAAGCTGTCTACAATTGTGTCAGGAACGTAAACTGTTTGAGAGTGCAGCCCATCAAAGGTTTTATGCTGAATGTTGCTTCTATCTTGAAGTGGCTTATACTCGCTGTCATAACCAGCACCGCGACTGGTAATTCCAATGCCATCTAAGATGAAAAGATTTTCATTAACGTCAGCACCCGAAATGGAATACTGACCAGGACGTAAATCTTGCTCATTTGTCGCATTATCGCCTGCGTCAGTGCTCGTATGATTTTGCCACTGAACATTCGGAAGTGTCTTGAGCTGGGAGTTGATATCGCCGCCTGCATCTCCTCCGGTTTCAATAAGGCTGCGACTGATTGTTGTTTTGCCGATGGCGCGAGGGTCTCCGTCACCGAATAAGCTCTCTGTATTGGAAGGATTGGTGTTGGCATAAACGACAACCTCATCCAGTAACTCGCTGTCAGCTGAGGCATCTGCTTTGCTTCCGAAAGGGAGCAGTGCGACGGAGGTGGATGAGCGCTTGCGAAGCTGTAAGCCGGTTCCACTAATGAGCTTTCTCAGAGCAGCTTCTGGTGACATGTTTCCAGAGACGCCAGAAGAACGTTTGCCAGCAACCGCATCACTGGAGTAACTGATCTGCCAGCCGGTCGTTGCGATGAACTCTCTGATCGCTGAGGAAAGCGGCTGTGCGCTGATCGAAAATGAAACAGACTGTTCTTGAGCGATTACCGCAACATGTTGGTTGAAAACGACTGAACCCGTCGTAAGCGCAGAGCAACCCAAAAGAGCTGTAACCAGAAGATGTGAAACAGAGTTTCCGTTTAATCTCTGGGTATTTTTCTTTCCCAGAATATCAGCGAGCAAGTGCATATTGTCCCAACTTTTTGCCGTGCAGTTCACTCAGCGATGCTTCAAATATCGCCATCTAAAAAGAACGACGTTTGAAACATTCCAATCCGGCAAAAAAAAGTTGAGTATTTAATTCATAAAATAGATTCCAGTAGGCAACTGATAGAGATCGGCCCCTGTCGCGAGGGCGAGTGTCTCAATGGCTTCAATCAAATTATCTGTTTTAAAGTAACCACTTACCCGTATGTCGCGAAGAGCAGACGAGGTGATGAAAATGGAGCTGCTATAGTAACGTTCAATTTCTTCAACTGCCTTTGAAAGGGGCACATCCTCAAGCACCAGCCGCCCCTCCCGCCAGGCAAGAACTTCAGCTGGATTAATCTTTTTGCTCTCTTCAATCCCAATTTTGGAGATGCGGCTCAGCTCCCCCGGCTTCAGCTCTCTGGCTGTCTCAGCATCATTTGCCCGGGTGAGTTCCACACGTCCCCTCTCCAACACCACTCGGTCTTCAGTCCTGCTTGCCAGCACCGAAAAGGCGGTGCCGAGAACTGTTACTTCTCCAAAACCACCGGTGACCTGAAACGGTCTTTGAGCATCATGCAAGACATCAAAATAGGCTTCTCCGCGAAGAATGTGAACGTGGCGCTGCGATCCTTCAAAATCCAGCGCAACAGCCGTTTCGCTGTTCATGAGCATAGAAGAGCCATCCGGTAGAGAAATCTGCCGCATTTCTGCAGATTGAGTCGTGTAATCAGCCTGCAAATAGATCCACCAATCAGAAAATTGTGTCGCTCCGATCATTAAAGCGAAAGCGGCTGCTACTCCAGTCAGCTTTCGGAAAGTCTTCTGCGGATGGGTTTTAGTCGCTGGAGGATGAGCTGAAACAGTCTTCAACTCCCCCACCGCCTTCCTAAAGGCTGATGCTCCCCAGATCTCTTCCAGTCTGGCGAACTCTTGTTGATGCTGCTCACTGGTGTTGAACCATGCTGAGAACTGTTTCCGTTGCTCATCAGAGGTATCTTCTTGAAGCTTTAGGAACCAATTCAGTGCTTCATCAGCAATGGGGTCAGGGTGACTGAAAATTCTGGCTTCCTGGTCGTCTTTGGCAATGTTGTCTTGAAATGAGCTCATTAGAAACAGCTTGAAATAATTATTGTTTTGGGTTCGGTAAGGATTTTATTTCTGCTCAAGCCGATGGAGTGCATCCCGGCAATGAGCCATAGCCAACTTCAGATCGTTGAACACGGTTCGCTCAGACACATCTAAATGCTTGGCAATTCTGTGATTTGGCCATTCTTCGATACGGCTTAAAACGATGACCGTTTGTGCCCGTGAAGGAAGACAGGAAAGCGCGCTGCGGAACTCCCGAAATCGCTCACGTTCTATCAGAGCATTTTCCAGGGAGTAGACGTCTGCAGGAAAGCTATCCAAAGCTTCTGGCGTACCGCTGTCCATCTCATAGGTTTGGCGTGTTTTGCTTCGGCGCAGATGGTCTAATGCAAGATTTCGGGCAGTCTGATGCAAAAAGCCTTCAACATGGCTGATCTGCTGAGATTCTGAAGTTCTTTGCGCCCGGAGATAGGCTTCCTGAGAAAGATCTTCAGCAATGCCGGGATCCTTCACAATCCGCAAAATACTGCCAATCAACGAGCGGCGCTCGTTCATAAAGATCGAAGCTAAGGTCGGCGACATCTTTAACTACCCGAAGAAAACTAAGTTTGCTCCTCGGGCGTCGGCTAAAGGATTGAACGCTGTATAACACAACACCAACCTCAGGGAAGTCCCCTACAGCACACCAATTACGGAAATTCCCTCAATATTAGGCGAGCGAAATTTTGGCTTCAGTGAAATACTCTCCAAGAGCACTTAGCTCACGCTTCTCTATGCTTGAAGCGAGTACTCTAGGAGCCATCAATCTTCTGATAGATCTGCCCCAGATTCATATTCGTGCCGCGCACAAGTCCAATCGCAGATGCAATTTTCTTTGCTGAAGAGAGCAACAGTTTCCGTCCTTTCTTCTGGTTAATCAGGAAAAGGAAGCCAGATCCAATGCCACCAGCAATGCCGCCGAAGAAACGGCCGATCGCTTTGGGAAGCGACTTTTGAATGGCCTTTTGAGCGCCTAACCTTTTGCGCGATAAGTACGCTTGCACGCTGGCTACGGAATATGCTCTACGAACCTGATACTGGAAGGTCAGGCGTGAAAGGGGAGTAACCTCCCGGGCAATTGCGGTTGGCACCCAGATGATTTTCGCGTTTCGGTCTGTTGCCCGGTAAAAAAAATCGAGATCTTCTCCGCCGCTGAAGCGCAAAGCCTCATCGAACATCAGGCCTTCAACAGCCTTGGTTGAGAACAGAACATTGTCCGTTCCTGCGGTATCCATAGTTGTACCAGCGGGGCGCTTGTTTCTGGGCTGGTGGAAGGACCAAGGACCATTTGGATCTGCTGGTGTCGATTGTGTCCAGCCGTGGTAAATCTCAGCAGGCCAGGTGCTTATCGCTTGTGCCATTTCGGCTAACCAGATCGGGTCCAAAATCTCATCATCATCGATAAATGCAATCCACTCAGGATTCTGTTGGCGCGCAGTCTGGAGAGCGGCATTTCGAGCTAGCGGTATTCCGGCTTTTGCTTCATGGACGTAAGTTACAGGCTGCCCGGCGGCAGCTTTCGCTGCATCCAAGTCTTCCGTTGGCATCGGCTCGCTATTATTATCGCAAATAACAACTGATACATCGAAGAGTGGATGTGGAGTCAGCTGTCTGATTGACCCCATACAGTCAAGAAGCATGTTTTGGCGTGCTCTTGTGCAAACCGCGATTACGAGTGTTTGGGGCTTAGACAAGCATTAAATCCAATCTAATGGCATGAAAATATAAATGAATTTAGGTGCTCTGCTGCTTTTCGAGCATTTTCAGGATGCGTGAGAAGCGGGAGAAGGATTGGGTTGCGGCGAAGGCAAAGCCCTTCCATCCGGCAAAGATGAAGCGGCGCACGAACAGGTACTTGAACATTTCCACCGGCAGCTCGGTCACCAGCCGCAGGCGCAGCAACCAGGCCGGCTTCTGCTTCTGGGTCTCAGCCGCCAGCTCAGAAGTGTAGTTCAGTTTGCTCAGCGCATGGGCCCAGGTGCGGAACGAGTAGTGGTACTGGCGATTACGCAGGATGCCCATCTTGTAACCGTCATCCAGCTGCATACGGTCATAGGACGGGTCCAGCTTGATGCGGGCATGCTTGAGATTGTAAAGCCGGGGTACCTTGCGGAAATCGGCAAAAAGCCGCGGTTTCTGATCTCCCGGCAACACCATGGTGTTGCGCACAAGATAGCAAGCGCAATCCGGTTCGCCAGCAGCAAACATCTGTGTCAGTTCTTGTCTGAGTTCCGGGGTCACGACCTCATCGGCGTCAATGTAAAACACCCAGTCAAAGGCGCACTGGGTTTCTCCAAAGCTGCGCTGCGGGCCAAACCCTTTCCATGGGTTGTAAACCACCTTGGCTCCATGAGATTTTGCAATGGCTACGGTGTCATCGGTGGAGCCGGAATCAATCACAATGATTTCCTGCCCAAGCTCTTTGACACTTTCCAGTGTTCTTCCAATACGATCAGCTTCATTGAAGCTGCGGATTAGATAGAAATCGGTGGCAATTGCTGTGACATTTGCGGGGCCATATTTACCAGTTACGCTTGAGCTGTAATTAAGGGGTCACGTGGATTTAATCAAGCCTGCTGCATATGGTATGAGTGCGGCAAAAAAGGAAACAGGACTTGAAACAAGCAAATAACGCGGCAGGCGCCGAGAAGGATGTCACGTCCTGCATCACCAGTTGTGGCCGGCTTGATCTTCTCTCGCGCACGCTGGACAGCTTCCTGCCGGACCATCAGTCAGAGTTTGCAAAATCCATCATTATTGATGATGCCAACACCGCAGAAATTCAAAGCTGGGTTGCTGAGAACTATCCGGATACCGAAGTTCTGCTGAACCAGCCACAGCTCGGACAGATGAAGTCCATCGACAAGATGTACGCGCATGTGAGCACACCTTTTATCTTCCATGGTGAGGATGACTGGCTGTTTGAAGCTGGCAGCACCATTGCAGCGTGTAAGGCGGTAATGGCAGCTGAACCCAAAGTCAGCGTTGTTTGTGTGCGCAAACTCTCCGATTTGCAGCAAAGGTTTCAGGACAACTGCATCCGCAAGGAAGTGGACGGTGTCAAATACGCAGTGATGCCAGTGGACATTCACCCGGAATGGCTGAGCTTTTCCTTCAACCCAGGTCTGGTGCGCAAGGAGTTGTGGGACACCTATGGCCCTTATGAGCAATATGGCACAGAAGAACGCATTTCCATGATCATGAAAAAGGATGGCTGGATGGTTGCATTTCTGGACCCTGGTGCCTGCCATCACATTGGCGGTGGTGCTCATGTGGACGACCCCTACCAGCCCAAACGCGCCAACACCATCACCTCCCGCCTAAAACGCTCCATCCGAAAACGCTGGCATCGGATACTCAGAAAATATGGTTATGATGTGTGAAGGATAAAGTAGGATGAGGGTCGCATTCAGAGCAGATGCATCTGCTGAGATTGGAACCGGGCACATCATGAGATGCCTTACTCTAGCTGATGCACTTCAAAATGAAGGTGCCAGATGCCATTTCATCTGCCGGTTTATCCCTCAATCACTTGCAGAGTTGGTTGAGAAAAAAGGCCATTCTCTTACTCATTTGCCTGTTGGAGTACCCTTTCAACAAAGACAGGATGATGTATCTCACGCTTCCTGGTTGGGAACCGCGTGGGAGGTCGATGCCGTCGATACGCAACGTGTAACCAATCAGTTTCAACCAGACTGGATTGTGTTAGATCACTATGCACTTGATGCCCGCTGGGAACAGCAGGTACTGCCTGAAGCCTGTAAACTGCTTGTAATTGATGATCTTTTTGATCGGGCTCATGTTGCTGATGTTTTGCTTGATCAAAATGTAGGCCGAGAGCAAGAAACCTATAAACAGTTAGTACCAGAGACCTGCAGGATACTGACAGGCCCAAGGTTTGCACTTCTCCGTCCTGAGTTTGCCACCGCACGACCAGCTAGCCTTGCGCGCAGAAAAAATCCTGAGTTGAAAAATATCCTCATCACCATGGGTGGCGCTGATAAAGACAATGTTTCAGGCTGGTTGTTGGATTGCTTATACGCATTGCCAGAGTTTTCAAAACTCAACGTGACTGTTGTGTTGGGTGCAAGCGCTGTACATGCTGACGCGGTGAAGAAACAGGCTATAACTCTTGATGTTACCGTTCTTCAAAATGTAGAGAATATGGCCGAACTCATGAGTGCTGCTGACCTTTGCATCGGCGCAGCAGGCAGCACATCTTGGGAACGAGCTTGTCTGGGAGTTCCTAGCATCATCTTCAGCCTTGCTGATAATCAGGAAACACTATCCAGAATAATAGATGAAATGGGTGTCGCTAAGCTAGTATCAAAACTTGATGTCTCTGAGTTTACAGCAGCATTTCACTATTTGAGTAGAACTGAGAATCTTCAAAAATCCAGTGATGTTGCAGCGAACCTAGTAGACGGTTACGGAACTGAAAGTGTATCAAAACTAGTGGTGTGCCAAGCTCAATAGAGCAAAAGTGGAAGGATTGGTCTGGTAACAAACATTTCATAAAATTGCATTTGACATCTCCTAAAGTTACCCTGCATAAATTTTACGCATGTGAAATATTACATATTATGTATTTATTGATTACGTAGGGTTGGAGGCGGGATGTCGCTCAACAAACAAGCCTTCCTTGAAGGTGAAGCAGATAACTGGTTCAAACGAAACATCCAGGCGCTGATTTGCCATGATGAAGATAGGGTTGTTGCGAGTCTGTCTGAATGGCTTCAAGACTTCAAAACAGATATCACAACAATAGCTGAGATTGGATGTGGTGCAGGAAATCGTTTGAGTAACTTAGCTCACTCCTTAAATGCTAAAGGCATTGGCATCGAACCAAGCGAAGAGGCTGTAAAATTTGGACAACTGAATTACGAAAATGTCAAAGTGCTACAGGGTGTGTCAGATGCACTTCCTATAGAAGACAACAGTTGTGATTTTGTTCACTTGGGTTTCTTTCTGTATTTGGTTGATCGACAGGATTACTTAAAAACAATTTCTGAGGTTGATAGAGTACTGAGTCCGGGAAGCTTTTTATCTATTCTCGACTTTGATCCTGGACTGAATTACTCAAAAAAGTATCACCATCTCAACGGGGTTAAAAGCTTCAAGTGTGATAACGCCCAACCCTTTTTGGCGAGTGGATTGTATTATCTCGTAAACAAGTACTCATTTTCACACCAAGGTCAAAATTTTAACATCGATCAAGATGAACGTGTATCTTTGACATTGCTCTATAAGGAAAAAGACAGTTTCCCTCTTGTCGATTGAAAATACAACAGGCCTCTCATATGAAGTGACCCATTGCATTTCTATACTAGCGAACTTTAAATAGAGGTTTCAGTGGTGCGCAGAGCAAAAACTCATTAGCATTACCTCGGTCACATGCGTCTTTAAGTATTGGAAAAACCTCATCATATACAGACAGGAGTTTCTCTATGTCTTGGCTGGAGTGTGCGTAAGTAACATTATGGGCGCCCAGTGTTAGAACTCCTCGTTTAAATACTTCCTGCAAAAACAGTGTTTTTAGTTCCCAAGGAGACACGCCATTATAAGAGGTCAGATTCAAGAAGGACCAGCAAGGCTTTCCCGAAGTCGAGATCAGGTTCTCACATTCGTACTTGCGAGCAAGCTCTACTATACCTTTTTGAATTGATGCGCCTGTTTGGTATAATGTTTCTATTACTGGTTCACGTTGCAATTTATCAAGAACAGCTTTACTTGCAGCCAATGATAGGGTTTCTCCACCAAATGTGCCGGAAAGAAAAACGTGTTCCATCATATTCATGACATCAGAGCGCCCGGTGACTGCAGAAAGGGGCATGCCATTTGCCAAGGCTTTACCAAAGGTGGCTAAATCTGGTGTAACGCCAAAATGTTCCTGCGCCCCACCTTTTGCAAATCGGAAACCAGTAATTGTTTCATCAAAGATCAAAAGTGCGCCATTCCGCTCGCAAAGTGACTTTACACCTTCCAGAAATCCTTCAGCTGGTTCCGCAACATTCATTGGCTCCATTACAACAGCCGCTATGCCTTTCGGCTGTTGATCAAACAGCGCTTGCAGACTAGCTAAGTCGTTATAGTCAAATGTATGTGTAAGCTTCCGTGTAGATTCTGGAATGCCTAGATTTTTAGTAGTGGTTGAGATGTACCAGTCTTGCCAGCCGTGATAACCACAAACGGCAATATGGACACGACCGGTAAAGGCGCGCGCTAACCGTACGGCTCCCGAAGTCGCATCAGTCCCATTCTTTGCGAAACGAACCTTTTCCGCGCACGGGACCATATCTATAATACGTTCAGCTACTTCGCATTCCAATCTATGTGGTAATGAGAAACTGATTCCATTATCCAGTTGGTCCCTGATCGCTTGATCTACCTCAGGATCTCCATAACCAAGAGACACACAACATAGCGCACTCACAAAATCCAAGTATGCATTACCGTCAATATCCCAACACTGAGAACCCTTTGCTCGTTCGATAAAGAAGGGAGACACCCCTTTAGGATACTGAGTTATGCTTTTGGAAAAGGTTTGGCTACCAAGCGGAATTGACTTGAGGGCCCGCTCGAGAAGTTGTTCTGAGTTATGATATCGATCAGACATTTTCAATCCAAGAAGTATGTGTTTAGGGAGCGTTTCGGTCATTTGCCAAAGATTTGAGATAACCCTCATTTCGTTTTAGATGAGAGTTCTGGATCAAATCTGGTTCGACAGCGATTAAATCCAAAATTTCTTTAGTCGCAAAATTCGGATTTGATGAATAGAGTCGATCGTAAACCTTGGTCACAAAAGCAAAATCTTCAGGCTCATCTACAGTCCACCTCAATGCAGATAAATCTTCGTCATTAAGAAGTGTTCCTATCCGATAATGTTGCTTATTGTTACGGATATAAGACGTAACATGCTCACGATCTGATTTGAGCTTTGCGTGCTTGCCCGCATCAAACAGTGCAGACCTAGTCATTACTTCGACATCAAGTCCATCAGGCCAGGTTGCGGGGTCTGCATTGCTAACGTAATCAAAACTATTTGCTTTAAAATATGCAATCGCGGCGTCTAGAACGTTCCAATCAGTTAGCGGACAGTCCCCGGTTAATCTGACAATAGTACTTGCTTCAGGCAGTTGTTGGGCTGCTCCGCAAAATCGTGACAAAACATCAGATAAATCACCTCGATAGACCTTGCAGCCTGCTTGCTTTAAGCAATGTTCCAATTGATCATCGCTCTCTTCGCAACTCGTGGCCACAACGAGTTCATCAATAAGTTTCGACCTTCTAATTCGTTCGATCTGATGGATAAGCATCGGTTTGCCCAAAATTGGCTTAAGGACTTTACCTGGCAAACGGCTAGAAGATAAACGGGCTTGTAAAATTGCAAGGATCACAGAACTGACTTTTCTTGCTGAAGTGAAACACGGTCCCGCCGAAGCTAGTTCCAAAGTGCGGGGTTAATTATGGCGGCGTCATCGATTGTGAAGTTGCAACGTAACGCTTTAGATGTATCCATACCAATACTTTCAGCAGCAGATACACTTTCCACCAGACGCTGAATTTGCCACTTGTTCTGGCAACCAATAACAATGTAGTCAACATCTGTGTGATTTAAGTAGGCAGCCAAACACGCAGTGGCAGGCAATACTCCGTCTTTTGCAAATTGCCTATATAGGCGCTCGTGTTGCACCTTCAACTTTTCAAATCTCGGAGGCAAGTCATTTGGAGGAGTAAGTAAGATACCTTGTAGATATAAGCTTCGTACGTGTACTTCAACTCCAGCTGCCTTGAGCTGGTTTAGCATTCCAGACTTGTCAAATCGGCCGTCGTATAGATTGGCAGGAAGTTGAATAACTTCAATGGGGTACTTACTTAGCAAAGCCTCTGCTTCTTGGGGAGAGTAAACAGATGCGCCAATTAAACCAACTTTACCATCATCTTTGAGTTCATTCATCAAAGCCCAAACATGTTCTCCTTGGGGAGATAGAAGGTCTGAAGATCTATGAACCATTAAGCTCGCAACTTTTGTACGCTGCAAGCGATCCAGCGAAGTGTGAAAAGCAACTCGCGCCTTAGAGGCTAAATCTGTGTCATCCGAGGTTTCAAGCAGAGGGGGAAGCTTGGTCGCGATTCTCGCCCATGAGTCATTTCCCGGAAGTAAGTGCCCCAACACATTTTCTGCAGAACCATAAGCATAGGCAGTATCCAACAAAGTTATGTTTTCACGCTGAGCGAATTCCAAAACCTCTTTGATGGATTCAACAGCCGGCTTACCAACGTTATTAGTCATACCGTAGTCTAAACCAAACTGAACAGTCCCGAGAGCGACTTTAGCCATTAGCTCAAAGCCTCAGAAAGGGTTTCTGCAATGTATTTCTGCTGGGCTTCTGACAAGTTTGGATGCAGAGGCAAAGTAAGCACGTTTCTACCGTGGGCTTCAGAAACAGGGAACATACCTTCCTTGAAGCCTTGCTTTTTGTAGAATGGCTGCAGATGCACTGGGATATAGTGCACGTTTACCCCGATGCCTTTTTCTCGCATCTTGTTGAAGACAACATCTCGCTCAGCTGGTTCTGAAATAAGTACGGTGTAAAGGTGCCAAGCCGAGTAAGCACTTTCAGAACGTTTCGGAAGGCCAAGTGCGAGGCCACTTAAAAGCGTATCGTAGGCGTCTGCAAGTTCATTCCTCTTTAAGGTAAACTCATCTAGCCGGCTCATTTGAGAAAGACCCAGTGCGGCCTGAAGGTCTGTTGTTCGATAATTCAGCCCGAGAGCAACTTGCTCATAGTACCAAGGCTCAGCGACAGCTGTTTCCATTAATGCGGTATCGCGCGTCACGCCATGGCTGCGATACAGTGCCATGCGTTTGGCTAACTCTGGATCATTGGTCAGGGCTAAACCACCTTCACCCGTGGTGATGATCTTCACTGGATGAAAACTGAAAATTGTGACATCAGAGAACTGGCAGTTCCCAACTTTGTCGCCCAAGTATGACCCGCCGACAGCGTGTGAAGCATCTTCTATGACGCGAAAGCCATAGCGTTTTGCCAGCTCATTGATTGCTTTCATACCGCAGGATTGACCCGCAAAATGAACAGGAATAACGATTTTGGGAAGGTTTCCAGATTGCGCAGCTGCTTCCAGTTTGGCTTCTAACGCACCAACATCCATGTTTCGAGTATCAGGATCGATATCGACAAAATCGGCTGTTGCCCCGCAATAGTAGGCACAGTTTGCTGATGCGACAAAAGTATTTGGAACTGTCCAAAGTAGGTCGCCGGGACCGAGATCTAAAGCAAGGCATGCAATATGCAGCGCACTCGTCGCACTGTTAACTGCAACAGCATGGTCAGCACCTGTGTAATCACAAAATGCTTTTTCAAAAGCTGGAATTGCTGGACCTTGTGTCAAAAAGTCCGAACGCAAAACACGTTCGACAGCTTTTATGTCTTCTTCAGATATATCCTGGCGACCATACGGGATCATTTTTTGGCTCGCTCGTTCATTTCGATGATTTCATCTGGTGTCAAGAAATGAGGGTTTGTTCCAGATGCGTACTCCTGCCCCATTTCAACGAACTTACCTTTTTCTCCAAGCTTGTTGGTGCTGTAGTCCATGTTGTCGTCATGAAAACGAATAGACGGTGTAATCGCAAAGTGATCATCAAACTCGATCGTAAGATGCGCATCATCAACTGGGCACATCACTTCGTGAAGTTTTTCACCAGGACGAATTCCAATAATTTTAGCCGGGAGCTGAGGTGCCATTGCCTTAGCCAAATCGGTGATACGAATGGATGGAATCTTCGGAATAAAGATTTCACCGCCTTGCATACGCTCAAAATTCTTCAGCACGAAGTCGACGCCTTCGCGCAATGTGATCCAGAAGCGCGTCATATCTTCGTGAGTGATTGGAAGTTCGCTTGCACCTTCATCAATCAGCTTTTGGAAGAATGGTACAACAGAACCACGTGAGCCCACAACATTGCCATATCGCACGACAGCAAAACGCGTATCGCGGCCACCTGCCATGTTGTTGGCAGAAACAAAGAGCTTGTCAGAACAGAGTTTTGTCGCACCATACAAATTGATCGGGCTAGCTGCCTTATCAGTAGAAAGTGCAATTACTTTCTTAACGTTATTTGCCAGAGCAGCCTGAATGACATTTTCTGCACCGTGGATGTTGGTTTTGATGCATTCAAACGGATTGTACTCTGCAGCAGGGACCTGCTTAAGCGCGGCTGCATGGATAACGTAGTCAACGCCATTCATGGCTTGAGTTAGGCGATCTCTGTCGCGGACATCGCCAATGAAGTATCGCATGCACTCAGTATTATAATCCTGAGACATCTCGTATTGCTTCAACTCGTCCCGGGAATAAATAATGATCTTATTCGGAGAAAAACGCTCCTGCAAAATCTGCGTATATTTTCTACCGAAGGATCCAGTGCCGCCAGTGATAAGCACATTTGCACCGTTGAACATTATTACGCCTTTCTGAGTGATTAAATCTGCGATTTACATAAGGATATTTAGCAAAGAAAGAAAGACGTATTTGCGCATTGAACTAAGTTATTCTCTGGGCAAAAATGCGTGAAGTTAGCAAGAGCAGCTTCTATCAGCGGTTAGTAGGTTCTAATTGGAAAAGTGTTTGGATCTTCGGCTTTCGAAAGGCATCGACTTTCGCGGTCCAATGTTATAAATGCGCACTAAAGATCAGTAAAGTTGGTAGTTCTATGGCAAACTCTATCGAAATCGCGGGCAGAAAAATTGGTCCACAACATGCTCCATACATGATTGCTGAAATGTCAGGTAATCATAATGGAGATATTGGCCGAGCCTATGCTTTGATTGAGGCAGCCAAAGAAGCTGGTGCTGACGCAGTCAAACTGCAGACCTACACAGCAGACACCATCACAATTGATCATGATAGCCCCGAATTTAAGATTAATGGTGGGCTATGGGATGGTCGTACTCTTTATGAGCTTTACAATGAAGCTCACACTCCTTGGAGCTGGCATGAGCGCTTATTCCAAAAGGCATCTGACCTGGGAATAGCCATCTTCTCCTCCCCATTTGATCCAACGGCCGTCGATCTTCTCATGTCTCTTAATGCGCCGGCTTACAAAATTGCTTCCTTCGAACTAGTTGATATTCCTTTGATCGAGAAGGTAGCGAGCGCGGGCAAACCGATGATTCTATCAACAGGCTTGGCCAATCTCGGTGAAATTCATGAAGCGATTACAGCAGTTAGAAATGCTGGTGTGTCGGATTTCGTGGTGTTGCATTGTATTTCCTCTTATCCGGCGCCTGCCGACAACAGTAATCTGCTCACGATGCCGCATTTAGGACAAACATTTGATGTCCTTACCGGTTTATCTGATCATACTCGGGGTACTCCGGTGAGCGTAGCAGCTACCGCTCTAGGTGCTTCTGTCATCGAAAAGCATATGACGCTCAAACGGGCGGATGGAGGGCCTGATGCAGCCTTCTCTTTAGAGCCTGATGAATTCAAAATGCTTGTAGATGACTGTAAAATGGCATGGCAAGCACTGGGCAAGATCAACTATGAAATCAAAAGCGCAGAAGAAGGCAACAAAACATTTCGCCGTTCGCTCTATGTCACCAAAGATATCGCAGTTGGTGAAGCCTTTACCGAAGATAATGTTAGATCAATTAGGCCAGGAAATGGCTTAGCACCTAAAGAGTTATCGAAGGTTTTAGGACGTAAAGCTACTGAAAGTATTAGTCGCGGCACTCCGTTGTCTTGGAAACTTTTTTCATAACTTATTTTAAAAAAGTATAAGAAGAAAATAGGGAATATCTGATGTATCTTCTTGCTGGATTTGACGCAACTATGTTTGAAGGCTTCAAAAGCCAGGGTTGTGAAATTGGTGCTTGGATTCAAGTTGTCGAAAAAAAGCACAAACTAGCTAGACCTGAAGGCGTCGAGACATACTCTTGGAAAGACTTTACTCTTTGCAACTTACCTGGTGTTTTCGCCCACGACATGGATCCGGAGCTTGCTCGAAGAGTTAGAGAACAAGCTTACCCCTATTTTGTTCGAATGCAAGATCGGATGTATTGGTATAATTTTGAACGAGTAGATACATGGATGGATACTGTAAATCTTCTTGATAGCATGATTCATTTCTTTTACTCACTCATAAAAAGAAATAAAATAACACACGTTATTTCTTCAAATCTACCTCACGAAGGTCCCCATATTATTCTATACTACGTAGCTAAAGAAATGGGTTTAGAAAATATTCTTCTTACTCAATCTTTGGTTCCAAATGCTTTTTGGATAATGACAGATTTCAAAGACTTTGGCGCTTTTGATACAGGTGTTGCTACGGATGGAATTACTATTCCGATAACTGAAGAACCTAAATTGCCCTTTTATATGTCAGGAATAAAAGGTAACCCACTACTCGATCGGGTTAAGTTTTTATCCAAGCATATTTCGAAAACGGTCATTAACTTTATTCCTTACCTAATGGGTTTTAGAAAAAGATCATTCAAAAAGAGCTTGTTCAAACTGGATCAAAACCGGAGGGTAGGTCAGATAATGAATACCTTCGACTATGACAATGTCAAAGAGGGAGAGAAGTATATTTACTTTCCTTTACACCTTCAGCCTGAGATGACAACCGATACACTTGGACACGAGTATTGTGATCAGTTACTTGCGATTGAAGAACTTATTCGGAAACTGCCAGATGACATATTTGTTTATGTAAAAGAAAATCCAAAGCAGAGTGGGCAAATGAGGGAAGATAGCTTTTACAAACGTATGCGAACTTTCCCGAGGGTGAAGTACTTAAAGCGTGATGTAAATAGCTTTCATCTGATAGAGGGGGCAATGGGCATTGCGACGATAACCGGTACGGCCGGATGGGAAGCTTTGCAAATGAAGAAGCCTGTCATTACATTTGGATCTGCTTGGTACCGGGCAATACCAGGTGCCTTCGAATGGAACTCAGACTTTAGTTTTGAAAAAATTGAGAAATTTTCCTTTGACCGTAGGAGTTTCAATGACGGTGTTAGGTGGCTTGGTCAGTACTTACGCCATGGCGTTGTAGATGACGCATACATTCCGCTTGTGGAGAATTTTGATGCATCTGAAAATGCTAAAGCAGTTGCAATAGCAGTCAATGAATTTGCTTATGAAAAGCAAATTGGAAGCTCAGCTATGCAAGTACATAATACGGCTTAATTAGTATTGAGCGTAAGCATGAAATATTTGCATAAAATTAAAGGTATAGCTTTAAGAGCAGCAAGCTTAAGCGACGCGCTTAGCATCTGGCAATGGCGTAATCTAGATGATGCTTATAAATTCTACGGTAATGCAGAGTATGTACCTTATGAGAAGCATATCGGATGGTTTAGAAAAGCACTTAACGACGAAGATCGCTACCTTTTAATAGCTGAGCTTGAAGGTGATCCTATCGCCCACATACGTTTCGATTTAGAAGATACATCTGCTACTGTCAGTATTTGCATGGCTGGCAATGCAAAAGGTAAAAAGCTATCGCGTCCAAGTCTAGAAGTATCATGTGATTATATCATGTCCAAAGGGTACACTGAAATTCTTGCGAGCATTCATGAAATGAACTTGGCTTCAATTAGACTTTTCCGTTCATTAGATTTTGAACTCGAAACATCCAGCCCTCCATTCCTGAATTATTGCTTACGCAAGCATCGAGAGGCATAGATTAATCACCTACTTTATCCTTCACACATCATAACCATATTTTCTGAGTATCCGATGCCAGCGTTTTCGGATGGAGCGTTTTAGGCGGGAGGTGATGGTGTTGGCGCGTTTGGGCTGGTAGGGGTCGTCCACATGAGCACCGCCGCCAATGTGATGGCAGGCACCAGGGTCCAGAAATGCAACCATCCAGCCATCCTTTTTCATGATCATGGAAATGCGTTCTTCTGTGCCATATTGCTCATAAGGGCCATAGGTGTCCCACAACTCCTTGCGCACCAGACCTGGGTTGAAGGAAAAGCTCAGCCATTCCGGGTGAATGTCCACTGGCATCACTGCGTATTTGACACCGTCCACTTCCTTGCGGATGCAGTTGTCCTGAAACCTTTGCTGCAAATCGGAGAGTTTGCGCACACAAACAACGCTGACTTTGGGTTCAGCTGCCATTACCGCCTTACACGCTGCAATGGTGCTGCCAGCTTCAAACAGCCAGTCATCCTCACCATGGAAGATAAAAGGTGTGCTCACATGCGCGTACATCTTGTCGATGGACTTCATCTGTCCGAGCTGTGGCTGGTTCAGCAGAACTTCGGTATCCGGATAGTTCTCAGCAACCCAGCTTTGAATTTCTGCGGTGTTGGCATCATCAATAATGATGGATTTTGCAAACTCTGACTGATGGTCCGGCAGGAAGCTGTCCAGCGTGCGCGAGAGAAGATCAAGCCGGCCACAACTGGTGATGCAGGACGTGACATCCTTCTCGGCGCCTGCCGCGTTATTTGCTTGTTTCAAGTCCTGTTTCCTTTTTTTGCCGCACTCATACCATATGCAGCAGGCTTGATTAAATCCACGTGACCCCTTAATTACAGCTCAAGCGTAACTGGTAAATATGGCCCCGCAAATGTCACAGCAATTGCCACCGATTTCTATCCTAATCCGCAGCTTCAATGAAGCTGATCGTATTGGAAGAACACTGGAAAGTGTCAAAGAGCTTGGGCAGGAAATCATTGTGATTGATTCCGGCTCCACCGATGACACCGTAGCCATTGCAAAATCTCATGGAGCCAAGGTGGTTTACAACCCATGGAAAGGGTTTGGCCCGCAGCGCAGCTTTGGAGAAACCCAGTGCGCCTTTGACTGGGTGTTTTACATTGACGCCGATGAGGTCGTGACCCCGGAACTCAGACAAGAACTGACACAGATGTTTGCTGCTGGCGAACCGGATTGCGCTTGCTATCTTGTGCGCAACACCATGGTGTTGCCGGGAGATCAGAAACCGCGGCTTTTTGCCGATTTCCGCAAGGTACCCCGGCTTTACAATCTCAAGCATGCCCGCATCAAGCTGGACCCGTCCTATGACCGCATGCAGCTGGATGATGGTTACAAGATGGGCATCCTGCGCAATCGCCAGTACCATTACTCGTTCCGCACCTGGGCCCATGCGCTGAGCAAGCTGAACTACACCTCTGAGCTGGCGGCTGAGACCCAGAAGCAGAAGCCGGCCTGGTTGCTGCGCCTGCGGCTGGTGACCGAGCTGCCGGTGGAGATGTTCAAGTACCTGTTCGTGCGCCGCTTCATCTTTGCCGGATGGAAGGGCTTTGCCTTCGCCGCAACCCAATCCTTCTCCCGCTTCTCCCGCATCCTAAAAATGCTCGAAAAGCAGAAAACGCACTGATATTATTGGGAAAATCACTCCGCAACCAAAGCTACGCTTAAATGTGCGTTGCTTTGCGTTTTTTGGGGTGTTTTTGCGTTGCTAGGTAAAGTCCAGCTGTCAGGGCTACAATTTTTCAGCAGTGGTGCGAGTGAGGCCGGAGCCTCACTTGGTGTGGCTACTTTTCTACTCCTGGCATTGAGAGCCAGCCGTCCCGGATGACGGCGGGGGCGGTTCCGAGTTGTGGGCTGGTGTCCGGGGTGAGCAAATGGGAAGTCACCTCCCAGCCTGTGCCTTTGACCTCCACCCACTGCCACTGTCCCTGTGTACCGCCGGGCAGTGGTAGGCTGATTGCATCTGCAGGTGTCAGGATAGGGCCAACCCGGAAGTTGGCAGACATGTTCTGCAGGGCAGGAGCGATCATTTGCGGGGTGAGCTGAGCCCAGTTTGCAGGAAGCAATGTGGATGTCACGGGGATCTGGCCGCGTGGATCAACCAGCAGGACCAGATCAACATATGCGGGCGCCTGTGTGCTGCTCACTGTGATGGGAATATCCGCACCGGAGTTGATGTAGGTTCCCGTCGTCTCAGGTGTTGATCGGGTCAGTGTTTGCTTCACCGACTCTGCGGAGGCATTTGTCAGTTCCTGCTGATAGTTCTTTGCTGTGATCAGCTGGCTGAAGTCGCCGTTGACATAGCTGCCCAGAACACCGGAGGCTGCCAGTTCAAAGTCGCCAATGGAACAGGTTGTCTGATACCCTTGTACGGGAGATGACGGCAAGCTGGTCTCGGTGAGATCAACGGGGTCCAAAATCAGCGGGCCTTGCTGTGTCAGTGCCAATCTGGCGCTGACCACGGCGATAGGGGTTCCGAGCATTTCCTGCAGATTGCCATTCAGCGGCTGACCGCCTTTTGCGCTCATGGCCCAGCTGTTGAGTGCTGCAAGCTGCAACAACCCTTCCAGAGCAGCATCACTTTCTGAGAGCTGGGTTGCCAGCAAGCCGGTCAGCATCTCTTCAAACAGTGGGTTTTGAACTGTTGGAGGCGTTCCCAGAGAGATCGGCTGTCCGGGGGCACTTTCCCAACGCAAACCAGCGCTGTTTTCAGAGTAGATGGACCGCACTGTGCCAGCGGGAGTGCCATCAGCTTCGAACACCATCATGGACTGTTCCAACCGGTTTGGCAGAAGCCAGCCGATGATTGGGGTAGAGGCACTGGCGGAGTTGACAGGGACGGAGACTGAGGTCTCCTCTGAGCCGTTAAAGGTTGCCGCACTCATCAGTGTGAGATCAAGCTTTGCCGGTTGCGCCAGAGCTGGCTCCAATGCGGCAAAGTTCGCGCCGGAATCTGAGTGCAGTGCCGGTGGTATTGTCACTGTCGGATTGGTCGTCTCGCCATCATTAATCACGTTCAGAACCTGACCAAAGGCGTCTGCGATGTAAACGCCGGTAAACTCAAAACGCCCGGCTCTTAATGGTGCATACAGTTCCGTATCTGTTGGAACGGCAGAGGACGCAGAGAGGATTGCCTGCCGAATGACAGCATCATCAGAGGTAAGCATGGACATTTCCTGCTTGCGGCTCAAAAATGCCTCTTCAAAGCCACTCATGGTCTGGATGAGCACATCAAAGCCAGTGCCCGTTGCTTCTGCATCAGTTAGGAATGACTGCTCCTCCGCGGTCAGCTTGCTGAACTGCGGTGAGGGCTTGATGAAGTTTTGTAGTCTGGCCGAAAAGACACTAAAAGCGGTGCCATTCAGGATTGTCTGGCCGCTCAGCTCAAACGGGCCGCTGCCTGTAGACCCCAGAGACTGAGAGGTGTCCGGGTACCAGTTTGCTTTCCAATCCAGAACCAAGGGGATCCATGGTGCTGAGTAAGACAGGCTCACACCAACCACAGAAGGGGCGACACCCGTAAAGTACTGGGGGGCAATGGAAACCGGATCGTGATCTTCATCGCTGCCGCTGGTTGGATAAATAGACTGCAGTGCGGTGATGATCGCATTGCCGAATGTTTCCAGCTCGCTGGCCGTAAGCTCTTGTCCAGCTTCACTTGCAATTAAGCTTGCAATGTATTGAGCATTGCCTGGATTGAGCAGGATCGCTTCTGCCAGAAGCCATTGATACTCAACGGGAAGAAGCGAGGAACTGGCAATCCCGAGGTCACTAAACAAGGTTGATGCTGACACACTTCCAGAGATGGGATTACTGCTATAATCCGATGTCCAGGAGAATGTGAACTTGCTCAGAGTTTCTCCGGTTACCCGCACCTCCAGCATGGTTTTCTGGGTTGCTGAAGCTGCGGTGGTTAAGGTCTGGCCTGCGATCCCTTTGCCTGCAACAATCACTGCCGGATCATTGGGAGACATGAACTGCGAAAGCGGACTTTGCAAAACCTGAAATGTGGAACCAACGCTGGTTTCCAACTGACCTTTGAGATCATTTACGGACTTGGTTGCGTTTGTAAGTTTGATGTTTTGATCATCCACTTCAGACTTAAAGGCAGCCAAAGCAGTTGTGTAAGGGGTTGCGTCAAACCCATTGCTGTCGGCTGTTTTTGCTTGCTCTTCAAGGTAGGCAACCGCAAAAATCCGCCAGTTCAGGTCGGCAATGTACTCAGAGATCTGGTCGACCTCTGCCTGTGACTGGTTGAGCTGAATCAGAAGCGAGACCTGATCATCAGTAAGATTTACGGAAATGGCGGAGCTGCTTGCAGGCAATGTGCCGGCAGCTGCATTGTTTGCATTGGCTGGGCGAACAACCCACTGGCTTCCTCCGGGTTTGGGAGAGAAGGTGGTGGCCTGAGCCGTGGTATCAAAGTTGACGGTGCTGCTGTACGTATCGGCTGGAAAATTGCCGAATACGGACGTCAGGAGGTCATTCTTCTGAGTGTTTGTAACTGCTGTTGAGGCCGTTGTTTCGCTTGCCGTGTTTGCTGCAAGCAATGCTGCCAAAGCCTGGCTGGAGCTTTGCCCGACAGACAAAGCCAGATCCGTGACCCCGGAAGACCCTGGAGTGTAGTCATGGTCTTTGCCCTGCCACGGCAGATTTAGGTAGACGCTGTTGCACAGCATCTGGCTGGGGTAGATCCATTCCGTGGTTGCTGAGGAAGGGTATTCTGCAGCAAGCCACTTTTCCCAGTCCTGTTTAGCCTCTGTCTCGCCGCCTGAAAGTGTCCAGGCAAACTCGGTCATGATCTGCTGCCAAAGTGCTTCTGCATCCTCTGCAGTGGACTTTTGGGAAACACCGGCGAACGGGTCCTGCGTGACTGGCTGGTACCAACCAATCACCATGTAGCCTACGGTTACGCTTTCAGCATCATAGTTTGTCAGTGGATCATGGAAGGAGAGTACGTTTTGTGTGCCGCTGTAAGCTGCTGCCCACCGGATGGAACCGGGGGCACTGGCGGTAATGTCAGCGGTATTGGAAAGCGGGTCGGCATTCCATTCAGCCAGGGGCATCGCGCGGCCCAGACCTTTGGCCACGAGCTGAGGGGCATCTTTTGAGTTGGCAGCTGTGTTGAGCAGCCATTGTGCGTCCGTTTGTGGTGTGACCTCACTCAGATAGTCACTTTCGATGATCCAGGAGGTCAACTCAGGCTTTGCTGCCGAAGATGTCGAGAGAATGCGCGTGACCAGCCAACGGTTAGGCAAGTCCGGATAGCTCATCATCCCTTCTTCGTTTTGCGTGCCATGGCGTAGTGCTTTAGGCACGGTGAAGTGCAGGTGCGCACCTGTTTCCAAAGCGTAATTTGGAGAAACTTCAGTTGTGATGGCAGATTTGCCGCTCAGCAGGTCGTCATAGTTCAAGCCCAGCTTGGCCCAGTTTACCTTTTGGTTGGGCGTGCCGACCAGCAAACAATCCATCTGCATCGGAACAATCATGCGTGGTCCGCTTACCACGGGAGAGACTGCGGTTTCATTGTACGTCATGCTGCTTCTCCATTGGTGTTATTCTGGGAAGTTGAGGACCAGCTGAAGGTGAAACTGCCAGCAGGCTTGATCAGCTGAATAGCAAACTGACCGGATGTCAGGTCTGAAGTGTCTTGCAATATGCTGTCGTTTGCTGCGATGACTGCAGCCAACTGCCGGGCGGTTGCGTCCACACTCACCACGCCTGTGCTGCCTGTGCGCATGGACACAGCAACGTCGTCAGCATTGGTGCTTTCACCGGGAATCTGACTTCCGGCATTGGAGCCGGAAATGTAGCGGGCGGGGATCACATATCCGTCGTTGTGAGAGAAAATCCCGAACTGCAAATGTTGTTCTGGTTGAGTGAAGCTGACACTCTTCGGGACACCATAAAACATGCCAAAGGCAACTGAGCTGGAAAGGTTCTGCTTTTGCAGGCAGACAAGAGGATTATTGTCGGCAGCTTTTGCTGAAACGGTCATCTTTGGAAAGTCAGTGACGAGTTTGGAGCGAAGCAGGTATCCTGTGATGGGCTCAACCCAACCTTCTCCATTGTTCGCCTGTGTCATGGCCTGCGTAACAGTGGTGTGCGCGCTGCCCTGATGATGGGCGAGGGAGCTGTCTTCCAAAATCCCAACGCTCAACGCACCCATGAGGAAGTAGTAGATCCAGTTCTGGTCCACGATGAAGAAACGCAATTGCTCAGCTTCCAGTAAGCTCGCATTCGGAACCAGATGGGAAAATGGCAGGCCGGTAAGCTGCGCCTGACGGGCAAGCCAGTTTTGAATGCTGACCGGAGGAGGAGGAGGAGGTGTGCTCTCAGAAGAGGTTGCTCCACCAGAACTGAGATAATCCCGTGCCTCACTATATGCGTTGTTGGTGAGGTCCAGCGCTTGACTGACTGCATCTGAACGCCAGCCAGCAATCTGCGTCAGGTAAGAGGGCGATGACAGCGCCAGCAGGCGGCCAACCTCAAAGGCTGCGGCGTAAGAAACGTCAAAGATGCCGTTTGACTGATTGTACCGCAGCAGCTGATCACTATGCAAAACAGCAGGCAGGATGCCGGAGGTTTGCGGCGGTGCAATCAAATCTTCTTTTGTGGCAACGGGGGCAAAAGGTCCGCGATACCATGCTGTCATGGTTTCGCCAGAACGCATGTTCCAGGTGAGAGGGACAAAGCCCTGCTCCAGAATTGTCCCAGCTTGCCCCTCAAGAGCACTGTCAATCTTGAGCATGCCGGTACTGCCGTTTTCAGAGATCTCCTGAAAGTCCGAGCAAAAATCACCGGTGTCTGTGACTGTGCCCATTTGCCAGGAATACAGCACAGCAACCCGTACAGCGGTTTTGGCCTGCGCAATGCTCTGGCTACCACCTGGCAAGTAATCACCAAGACCTTCAAGGCTGATCAGGAAGACAGAGTTGTTCTTGCCGGTTTGAGGGAGCCGGTTTGCGACGATGACAGAGTAGGTTTCTGTACCAGCTTCTCCAGTTGCGGTGCCATCATCAGTGCTTGTTCTGCGCACATGAGCAAGAAGCTTCATATCCGCTGCAGAGGGCATGTTGGCCGTAAACACATCTCTCGGAATGTCGAGCATCTGGATCTTCTCTTCCTGCTCCTGGGTGGTCGGGGCAGGAGAGATAACAGGCGCCAGAATGTCCGCTGAGGATGGGGTGATGAGTGTGGCGACAGTGCCTGAGGTAACAGGCTGACCAGATCCGCCGAGTTCGTCCTCGGTCAACACCACAAGCGCCAGCCACGGTGCATGTTCCGCTGGTTCTGTATTTGGCACGGTGAGTTCACTCTCCCACGGCAGAGTAGGAGAGCTGAGCGTGATGTAGGGCAGTGTTTCCTGCCAGGCGCCGGGAGATCGGGATGGAGGAAAGACCTCCACCACCTGATCTGTGCTCATGGAGAGCTTGGGGCCTGTGACAGAAAAATCCAGCGACGTGGAGTAGGCTCTACACTGATCGTCGTTTGACGAGCTGACAGCACAGGTTCCATCCTGCTTCACGGCTTGATCAACTGTCAGAGTGTAGTTGCCCGATGGAAGGGCTGGTACATCCTTGTCGTAGATCTCAACTTGTCCAGCAGTCAGGCCAGACAAGGTGTTGGAGTCTTGTTCTTGCATGGGAAAATTCCTTCTCTTCGTCTGGTTCTAGTCAGCGCTGCGCGCCAGCGTGATCTGGCCTGCTGCTTTGCTCATCGCCTTACCTGTGACAGGAGCGGCGAATGAACCGAGGGTCTGCCTGGACCAGGTGGCTTTGAGCTCTGACGGAGACTGGGTGCTGGCAAACACGCCCTTGATGGTCGGGCTTGCTGTTGTACGTAGACGCACCGGCTGATCAGTTGTGCCTTCAAAGAAGAAGACTTTCGCATCACCCAGATCGAGCGTTTGTGAAGGTGTGGCCGGTTTCCAGCCGCCAACCTGAGTGCCGTGTTTGATTAGGATGTCTTGCTCAGACACCTCACCAGCTCCAACCGTGATCGCGATGGACCGTGCGCCGCTCGGGAAGCACGTCTCAAGGGTGCCTTCGATGCTTGTGCCATTCACGTGTTCCAGCACGTCTGCGTCGATGACATTTTTCATAAGAACGGTACCGGGCTTGAACCGAGTGGTTTGCTCAAAGGCTCCGCGGGTGAAGACCGTGCAACCTTCGCCGATCAAGCGACCATCTCCGGCCAGCATCAGCTTCTGATCGATCATCCAGCCATCAAGGTGGAAGGGAACGTTGTCCCGCCCAGCTTCACAGAACACCGCCACGCGGTACGTTTTGGTAGGCAGGGTCACAGTCTGATCGCAGGTGTCCGTTTCAAGCAGAACACGGCCAGCCCGATCCAGTGCGACAACTCTGAGCGACACGCCATTGAACTTGCTGAGATCGAGGCGCAGTGGTGTTGTGCTCTTTGAAGCCTGGAAGAGATAGGCACGACCTGGCTCTGCGGAGACCTCAGGCTTCCTGTAGTGGAACGGTGACAGACTGCGCCATGTCCAGCGGGTGCGTTTTCTGGACGGCAGGCCTTCATGAGCCTCCGTAACTCCGCGCAGTTCCCGCAGGCTGCCATAGGCGATCAGATCCACACTGCTTTCTTCAGCCATCTCCATGACCTCCGATGTGCCAGAGGTATCGGGGGAAGGCTGGGCAATTGCCGGAGGCGTGCTGGAGGCCACCGGCGGTGTGTCCACGTAAGTGCCGATGGTGGCTAGCTGTGGAGGCGCAATCATGATCTGATCGGCATACTCCTTCATGATGCTCAGATCTGGATTGTCGATGGCCGTCAGGTTCACACTATTCAGTGCAGCGCTGATTGCGGATCTGGTTTGCTCAACACTGGTCGATGCGATGGTCGACTGGATGACATCAAACGCATTGTCCTGTGCTTCCGGCTGATCGCCGTTGACCTGCGGAATATCCGCAAATGGCAGCGGCGCATCTGAGCTTTGTGCGCAGGTAGGTTTGTAAGCCGAACTCATGGTGATCGGGCCGATGCCGCCGGTTGGTTGAGTCTCAGTGGTACCGATGGTCAGTCCAACAATGGCGTCTTTGATGACTGCATCAGAGTCGCCATCAGACCAGAGGGCAGACGGCACACCATTGGTGATCGTCTCCACAGTGAAACCTGTTGCTTCTTCTGTTCCCTCTGCCGATGTGATGGAGACAGTCAGCTCCGTATCCACGCTGTCCTTCCAACCCACGGGCTTCACTCCGATAGAAGCAGTACCAGCGAAGGTCTTGGAGGTGTTCGCGAACGTGGCGGAGGTTGCCGGAATGGCCGAGGTGACCTTGAACTCAGCAGTCTTGGCCTGCACCGTGTTGGCCGCAGCACCTGACACCTGACCGGCCTGAACAGCGGCACTCAGTGGAACGATCTCGTCATTTTTCTGAGCATTCTTGGGCAGGAATTTTTGCGCAAATGCATCCCACGACAAGGCTGCCTGACTGTTCGAACCGCCATCTCCAAATGGAATGGAGAAGGAGATGATCACCCAGTCCACATAGACCGAACCACCGGTTTGTGGGCCATAAAGGTTCAACCCCGCTCCCAGAGAGGCTGAGAAGGTTGAGGAGCCGATCCAGTAGTCGATGGTGTAGGAGACACCAACATCCACGTGCACATCAATGTTGTAGTAGAACGGCGCCCAGCTGATCAGGAAGTCCGCGCCTGCATCAAACCAGGCGTGGAGCTCACCGGAATGGAACTGAGCACTCAGATCAGCACCGGCCATGATGGCACTTGGAGTGAGGGCAAAGTACGTGCCTCCGGTGATGGAGGTGTCATCATTGATGCGCCAGTCAAAGCCAACCCGTGGTACAGCTGGATAGTAATCCGGCGGTGTGAAGGCAGGTGAGTATCCGCCCAGAGTGATGACAAAATCACCGGCATTCTCATTGTCGCCAAACCACGCTCTGACCGCAAAACCGCCTGTCAAATGACAGTCATGAGAGAGCAGGAACGAGCTTGGAGAGAGCTGACCTGTGAGTGCAAACTCACCGTCAGAAGGATCAAAGCTCATGGTGACGCCCAGCTCGATATAGGCCAGAGCCTTATCGAAGGAGGCGTTTGGCGGCATGGTTGCCTTTGCCAGACCAATCGCATCAAATGAGAAGCTGGCGCCAAAGTTAGCAATGAGCATGGCGAAGGTATCCACCAGCTCAAAGCTGGAGACATTCATGCCAGCTGCGCCCCAGTAGTTGCCAATCTGAGGAGGAATGACCTCATCAAACTTGGCCAGTACCTGACCGGGAGAACTTCCCTCTGCGATGAATGTGGGGTCAGAGACCGCCTGTATGAGAGGGAAGCTGTCAACTGCACTCACATCCGGCAATGTCAGGCCACGGTTGACTGAGAAGCCACCGGCAAAGCCTTGAATGGAGAAGGCTGGCGGGCCACCAAGCGCGCCGCCGGTGCGCACATCACCAAACACAAACAGAGACGTGGCTTGTGTCTCTCCATCTGTTGGATTTGCTGGCATGAGGGCATAAGAGCCAACTGCCGTAAGACCCAGAAGACTGGTGGACGCGTTGATCTCGCCGTCATAGCTGATGATGTTGCCACTGGTTTGCTTCAGCAGATCACCGGAAAGGGAAACCGTGCCACCTTTGAAGGCCAGCGCAAGACCGGAAAGATCCAGACCATACCCATCGAAGTTGGTTGGGTTCGTGATCGGAATAGTTACATCCAGCCCAATCACTTCCAGTGTAATGGCTGTGGTCTCAATGCCGCCATCAAACAGCATGCCGAGGCTATGGGTATCTGCTTCCCATTCTGCTCCGATACCATCCACTTGCAATGGACCGAAACTGCGCTGAACGGGCAGATAGATCTCCGAAACGGGCTTGCCATCCTGTTCCAACGCAGCACCAAAGGTGCCGTCAGAGATCCATCCTAAGGTTGCATCAAACGCCGGGTTCACTGCAGGCTTTGCACCTTGCGCGCTGGATGATGATGAACCGAGCAGGTTGTGGGCCACCGGGTTTGAGCCGGAGCCAGTAACTGAACCTGGGCTGAGCGCGAAGGCAATGTCGACCAGATCTCCACCAGCTCCATAGCTATGCACTGGATCGGACTGCCCAAACTGTAAGGACAGGAGGCCCTGTGCTGTGACACCGCCGAGGGAAAAGCGTGACAGATCAATGAGCGGCTTGCCGTTCTTGCCATTCAAAGACACACCAATATAGGCAGCTGAGAACTGAATAGAGCCAAAGTCTGGACCACTATCAGGAACGCTAAGTGTCAGGGCAAGACCCGCTGGATAATCGCCAGTGTTGGACTTACCAGCCTGTTTGATCCAGTCACCGGCCTCTGAGTTGCCCAGCTGCAGCGCAACACCGCTGTCTTTGATTGAGATACTGGGTATCACGAGTGAGAGGGTGTACTCGGGTGTGGATTCAGAACCGTCATTGGAGGCGGAGCTGACCTGCAATTTGCCGTTGTCTGGCAAGGAAACCAGAGTAAGAGGGCTGCCTGCCGTCAGGGTGCCAAGGATCGTGTTGATCAAGGAGCTGATGATGTTGTTGACGGTTTTGCCTGCTAACTCCTCCGGAGAGGCTGGCATATAAAGACCATCCGTTTCTGTAATCAAACCGATGTCTTTCAAGACAATGCCAGGCGCAGGGATTTTGCCATCCAGAAGTGGCTGGTTGAGCCAAGTCTTTGTAACGCTTGCATTGAGCAGGCCAAGCGCTGCGTAGCGTGGCAGAACATGGAGCGCGAGATCTTCCAGCCACGCATCCAGACCGCCACCTGCTGTCCCATCCGTTCCGGGGAAAGGCACCGGTAGCAGTTTGGCGTCGTAGACCGCGTAGGCATCACCTGCACCAATTGGATTGAAGATGAGAGAGAAGCTTTTGCTGTTGGACCAGTCCAGCTCAATACGCGGGCCTGTGTTGCCAAACAGGTCAGCTTCAACACTCAGCCCCATATCGAACTCAATGTCACCGCCAGTAGCGATTGGGTAGCCGATGCCGGTTTTTGACAGAGTGACCTGAATGCCAGAGCCTGCATCAAAGCTTGCTTCTGCCCAAAGGCCAACCAGATCTCCATCGCTGCCAAAGGAGATTTGGGATTTGTCTCCATCACCCAGTTTGTAGATGACCAGACCGTCTTTGGAAGAAACCCCATCCAACTCGCTGGAGAGGAAGGTGGCGATGGCCTGGGCCGTTGCGGACGCGTTGATGGAGGACACCCGCTGTTTGATCCAATCAACTGCGATGTCTTCCAGTGACTGGCCCTCATCAGCCTCGGTTGCCGAGTTGATCAGTTCATCGACCAACTCAGAAATCTGAAGAGCTTCTGCGGCATTTTCCAGTTTGGTGATGAAATCAGAAGCGCCGCTTGACTTCAGCTTATCCAACAGCTGGGTCGTTGCTTCTGTAATGAGGCTTTGCGCGGCTTGTGCTGCGACCTCTTCAGCAAACTCCATCCAGCCGGTGAAGGGGATCAAGCTCAGGGTTGGGCCATCCATCTGACCCACTGACAGGTTGAAGGTATTGTCGTACCCTGCGGTCAGCTCGAACTTAGGTGTTGTGCTTGAGATGGAACCGGACAGTGCCACCTGAGCTGTTGGAACCGGCACCAGATCAGGGGTGAGTGCCAGACCAAATGAAAGCTCAGAGATTGCAAAATCGTCAGATAATTGCAGTTTCTCAGTCAGGCGTGGAGCTACGGAAAATTGATTGGTGTCCACATCAGCGGTAAACACCAGCTCAAGGTTATAGGGCAGGCCAGCAACCGTAATGCTGTTATCAGCAGATCTCAGATAAATGCCGGAACCGGGCGTGCCCTCAGCTGGCAGCTGTGAGAACAAGCGGCTCAGTCCTTCAATACTGAAGGCGCCATCGAGGCCCATTTCTGTCTTTTCCAGCAACCAGTCACCGGGATTATCAATGAACTGCAGAGGCAGGGTGATTTCAGTGCTGCCACCCTCTCCAGTTCGAGTAAGGCTAAGAGCATTGGCAACGCCCATCGCAACCGGATGATCGCCCAGAACGGTACTTAAAGCGTCGGCTACCACACGGCCCAGCAACATTGCCGGTACGGTTTTTTCCAGGTCCTGCAACAGGGTGTCTGCATCAAACGGGTAGAGCGCGACTTCGACTGGGTGCAATGATCCGTCAGATGAGCCAAGAGTGATGGCTGCCGAAAGATCTGCGCTCTTAAAGTTGGTGCCGGTAAGCGCAAGGGTAAGGCCACTTCCAATCTGCGGTGCGGTCAGGTCCAGCGCGGCTGTTAAGCTCTCACTGGTCAGATTGAAGTCAACGGAGGCATCCAGCTGGAGTGACGAACCAAATGAGATCGGGTTGGAAAGTTCCAGCTTAAAGTCGTTTGCATTCAGGACAGTCAGGTTCACAGGGCCAAAACTTGCCGTGGCTTTGGACTGACCAAAGGCCGCTGCAAGGGCAGCCCGCTTTTCCTCGCTCTCCATCAGTGCAGAGAGTTGGGTTGGCAGGAAACCTGCCGGATCAGAGATCAAAGCCAAAATGGAGTTTGGAACCGGAAGGTAGCCATCCTCCTTGGAGGTGATCAGATCCAGTGCAGCCATAACGGCGAGCAGTTCCTCAGGAATGGTCGGCCAGTCCAATCCGGAAACGGACTTGATGAGATTGATCAGGTCATCTCGTTGTTCAACCTGTGCAAGCAGATAATCTCCTGCTTCCTTGAAGAACTCTGTTGGAGCTGCAGTGAGCTGCAGCCATGCCTGAGCGTTCAGAGCGAACTTGCCATCTACCAAAACTGCAAGACCCGCTGTTTCCAGCAGCGATCCCAGTTTGGAGAGGGTTTCATTGTCGCTGTAGGCTTCAACAAGTGCCGCAACGCCTTTGTTCAGCATAGACAGCAACACTTCGCTGTGCGCTGCAGAAAGGCCCGTTGCCGGATTGTCAAAGTCAATTCTGATCGGGTCACTTCCGTCAGCCGGTGTAACTGACAGAATAGGGGCCATGGCCGGTCCGGCTGATGTGAGCACCAGAGTGAGACCGATTTGCGCGGAGCTCAGAAGACCCTGAATGAGATCTCCATTGGCGCCAGTCAGATCAGCAAGGAGCGTGACAGACGGGGTATGAGTATCAGTTGAGGTTGAGCTGGAGTAAAGCTCTGCTGAGGCCTCAACGGAGACAACAACATCTCCAAGCGTATCTGGTGAAAAGGAGCGCTGTAGACCGATGATGACACCATCTCCGGCCTCCTCTTTGTCCCAGACCGCGAGGTTAATCCCGGTCGAGGTCGGTAATGGCACCAGATAGGGATCACCATTGCTAGCAGCGGAGATTTGAGGTGCGGTCGTATCATCTCCCAAAGCCCAGCCAAGCAGGGAGAGGGCGGCCTGAGCCTGCGTTTCGTTGGACAGCAGGTCGTTAATCTGGCGATTTACGGCGTCCAGCGGGTTGGTAAGGATATCAGCGCCAACGCGCGGCATATCTGCAGGCCACGTGATCCCGGCGGGCATGTTTTGTGCGGTTGCATTGCCAAGCAGGCCGAGCCAGCCATCGAGCAGCAAGCCTGCTCGTGTTCCGGTTCGCAGCAGTGCAAGACCTGTGATCCCGGCCAGCAAAGGTGCAAAGGTGGTCGCACCAGCACCAGATAGCTTATCCTCCCAAGATTCACCTTGCTTAAACGTCAGGTTACTGCCAGTGGCGATGACGGTGTCACCGTCTTTCAACTGGGATTGCGCCACATTGATCTGCCAGCCAAATCCATTTGTTGCGGACCAGCCGACCTGCGCATCTGCACCCGTGATGTCGAGGGTAATTCCAGAGACGGCAGAGGTGGTGACGCCATCTGGCAGTGAGACTTTGAAGTCCAGCGCACTAAAGGCGCTTGCACCGGACAGCACTTGATCTGCGCTGGAGGTCTCAAGTGTCAGGAGGTCTGCACCGAGGGAGATATCCAGCGGTGTGTATGCTCCCAGGTTGAAATCTGCGCCAACCTGAAGTCCAACAACCAGATTGGTGTTGTCCATGTAAGCACGAAGATAGGCTTTGACCTGCGACCCCATCAGCGGGAAGAGCCATGGATCCTGTGCAGTTCCTGCAGCTGAGGAGGTTGAGACAGATTGCGAGCCGTTGGTCATCAGCGTTGCAATCATCTGCGCGATCCACTGTGCAGGTGTTGCCCCAGAAATCGGCTGGTCGGCGCTCAGGACTGCGTAATACCACTTCTGAAGCGCACCCAATGGGTCGGTGATGTTCTTAGCAAACTCATCCGGACTGAGAGGAGGGGCGAGATCCTGCGTCCAGTCGCTGGTCGTAGGGGCTGCAAGTCCGATCAGGACAGAAAGAGCAAAGCCCGGAGTGCCTGTTGTGTTGCCGAGCAGATCCTGCAGTTTCTCGCTCACCGCAGAGGCCAGATCACTTGCAACGACACTTGCAACCTTTTCCGGTTGCAATAGGTTGAGAGATGCGTGTGAAGAGCCTGCAATTTCCACGGAAACGAGTTCAAACTTCGGCAACAGATTTACGCTGTCGCCCGAAGGCGTGAGTTCGATCCCGAGCTCGACTGACCCAACAGAAAAGGCCTTGCCATCATATGTGGTGCTGACAAGGTCTGTGCCTTCGGTTTTGTTCTCAAGCGTGAGCTGTGCAACAAACGGGGCAGGAGCAACCGAAAGCGCGCCACTGTTGAAACCGAGATCAACAAAGGTGAGGGAGGCAGAGGGAACCAGTTGGGCCTCTGATGTTCCGAGTGTCACCGCATCAGCATCAAACGCAAGACCGGGCAGGAGATGCGTAGAACCATCGCTGTTCGTGCTTGCCTGAAGTGTCAGATAAAGCGTCCCAACACTACCGATGGTTTTCAGAGCAAACTGATAGGGAGCTGTTTGCGTTCCATCGCCGGAAGCTTGGGCAACCGTGCCGGTAATCAAGCCGGTTAATGCAGTGCCCCAGGCATTGAGGGCCGTGGTATCACTGGCAATTTGCTGCAGCCAGTCAACAAAGGGCTTGGTCAGATCCTCGCTGTTCTCAAGAAGAGACAGCCAGTCGATGGCTGGGACTTCACCAATATCTGCAACCTGACCACCAAAACCGATGGCAGGGAAGAGCAGGGAGATCTCAGGTGAATCTGCGGGCATGATCTGTGCGAGTGCTGCTATGAGCAATCCACGCACAGCGCCCATGATCTCATCGTTGGAAACAGCCTGAAAATCGGAGAGATCTACATCGCTAGCTTTTGCTTCTCCAGGGATCTTCAGCTGCAGGATTTCTAGGCTGATGCTGACGGGAGAGCCAGTTGTTTTAGCAGGCGCCATCGTCACGCTCATGCGCAGTCCGTCCAGGGAGAAGCCTGCAACCTCAACGACGGGTCCTGACGAACTGGCGATCTCAACACCCAGCAGGATGCTCTCACCAGCGTTGGTCAGAGCGACTTGGGGGGTGTTGTTGACGATAACAATCGGGAGAATGCCCCAAATCCTAGCCTGAAGATCACCGGAGAGGGTTTGAACAGTCTGGAAGCCCAAACCGTAGGTGAGCCCCCCATCCGGAGCAGGTCTGGAGATCAGATAAGGACCGGAGCCATTGGCTGTCGCTTCTGTGTCGGTTTCCTGAAGCAAAGGGTACCAGGTGCCGAGGCTATCGGTGGAGGCTGCGGGAATGTTGAGTGTTGCGCCGCTGCGTGAACCGATCAGTTCTTTGATGAGTGCCGGAAGGTTGCTGTCAGGACTTTTCAGGCCATCTGCCAGATATGAGATCGGATCAGAAAACCAATCCTCCACCAGCGTGTACTCTGAAGAGCCGTCTTCAGATGGGGTGAGTAGGCCGGTTAATAGGGCCAGTTCCAGTGTGGCAGCGTCTAGGTCTTTTCCGTTTATTGTTATGCTCACGGCGCCTGTTCCTCACATCTTGAGTTGCATTCAAGTCTGTGAGGGAGACGGGTAGCGAAGACCTGCGTGAAGGAGGCTGCGTATCAAGAAAGAACGCGGTTAATGAAGGCTTTAACTGCCACCTCTCAACACCTTCCGCATATCAACCTTCTCGAAATTCGTCTTGAGTATCGCGTTATAGCGGAGTTCGCGGTGGTATTCGTAGTAGCCGAGGTGCTGGTAGAGGGTGAGGGCTCTTGTGTTTTGGGCGGTGACGGTGATGAGTGCGTGGGAGTTGGTGATTTGGGCTTCTAGTGAACGCAGGAGGACGGTGCCGAGGCCCTGGCCTTCGAAGGTGGGAGCGATCCAGAGGTCCGTGATGCGGTTGTCAGCGTGTTCTCTGGCGCCAAAGCCTGCGAGTTGATTGCCGATCTGCGCGACCAGCACATGTGCATGGCATGCTTTCAGGAAAGGCAGGAAGGGATTGCTGACCTCAAACTCCTTCGCGATGTGAGCGGGCACAAGCGGTTTGATGCCTTTGCGCCAGGCTGCCAGCCCAACTGCAGAAAGGGGCTTTACGTCTTCAGCAGTTGCTGGCTTGATGGTCAAAGTGGGTGAAGTGGCTTGAGAGAAGACCATGGCAATCAGGAAAGGTCTATTGGCGCTCGTCTAGTTGGCGCGGTTGAAGCTTTGGAAGCCTTTGCAGGCTTTGGGGCTTTGGGCGTTGGGTTGGCTGAGTTCGCCGCAGGTCTTCCTCGTCACCGATGAAACGCAGGCAATCGCCTGTCTCTTCTGCGCGTTGGAGGTGGCCTCACTGGCAAAGTCGGCTTTGATCACGGCGCACGCCTGATTGACGCTGTTGTTAATGGCCGTTGCTGTGGGATGCTGTTTTGAGGATGCATCAATGCCCATCTGCTCAAAAGCGCAAGCCTTCAGCTTCTCGCACATGTTGGCGATTGCTGCGTTGAGGTCAGAGGTCATTCCCGCAGTTGCGACGCTGTATGAGGCAAGCAGAAGTGAAGCAGCAAGGCATAGGTTTTTCATCGCAGACTCAAGTTTGTATTGGTCACATGAGCATTTTGAGTTGCTGACATGACCAACACAATCACCAAGATCTGCTGGCTTTACCCTCAGGGTTTCGCCATGATCCGAAAGTTACTGCCGTCATCTTTACGCACCTTCCCTCCGCCCCAAAGAAGGTGCAGTGACTTCACCGGAGGATGGAAACCTTGCCGCGCAGGATGTCGAAGAACATCACGAAATCGCCGAGAAGGCTGTAGAACGGGAACTTGAATGTGGCTGGTTTGTTCTTTTCAAAAAAGAAATGCCCAATCCATGCAAAGCCATAGCCAACCACGGGCACGGCGAGCAGCCACGTCCAGAGGCTGAAGGTGATGATGTAGGCGACCAGCCCAAGCACAAGAGCCGTTCCGGTGAAGTGCAAACGGCGGCTGACCACGTTCTGGTGCTCTGCCAGATAAAACGGATAGAACTCTTTGAAACTGCCAAACTGCTGGTTATGGCTGTTGTTGGCTTCACTCATTGCATTATCCCCCCTTAATCTGCCGATAGTACGTTAGCAGCACTGCGGCCTGACGCGTGATGAACAATCGCGCGCGTTCTCCCAATCCTGCCTCTTTTTCCGGAAGAAGCATAGACCTGACCAATCTACGCATGGCGCGAGCGTGCTCGCGGTAGCGCTGTGTCGGGCTCTGGCCTTTGCCGCGCTGTTCCATGGTGATGTTGGTGTGGTTTTGGCCGCGCACCAGCAAAGCGGACTGGTTGTCGGCCCGCACATTGCTTTTGGCTGCCACATAGCGAATGGCAAAGCCGATACGCCGGTCATCCGTTGTGTTGGCGTCAGAGCCATGCACCAGCTGGAAGTGATGCAAAGACATCTCTCCGGGCTTCAGCTCCATATAGATCTGACGTTCCGGTTCCAGCTCTTCAACCGGAATTTCCTGTCCGCGGGTGAGCAGGTTGTCTTTGGCGTAGGTGTTGATTTGCGTGCGGATGGATTTATGGCTGCCCGGTTCCACCTTCATCACGCCAGACTGAGCCGTCGCAGGGCTGAGCGCAACCCAGGCGGTGACCACATCGTCCGCGTCCACCCCCCAATACGCTGCATCCTGATGCATGGAGACGTAGGATTTGCTGCCCGCTTCCTTAGTGAACAGGTTGGTCATCAGGCACAGAATGTCCGGGCCGATCAGCTGTTCAACCGCATCCAGAATAACCGGATGGTGCACCAACTCGTCCGCCCAGTCATACAAGAGGTAGGATTTGTTGCACTGGGCCTTGTCGAGCGGATGGCCTTGAAGCTTCTCAATGGCCTCCAGCTCTGCACGCATGCGGATGGCGTCGTCTGATCCCAAAACCTTGATTGGGAATAAAAATCCCTCGCTTTGGTATTGGCCTGTGTCGATTGTGTTGGCGGTGTCTGTCAATGTCATGCTGGAACCATCCTTGAAATAAGCGTTGCGAAGGTTGCAACAAGACCGAGTGAAGCTGCGCCAAGAAGAACCGAAAGTGCCGGTATGCGTTCGCGTGTGCCGGTGTGCGGGTCCAATCGCGTAAACAGCATGGCGTAAAGATTGCCGGTCATGAACGCCCATGCGCAAAGCATAAGAACAACGCCGGCTGCACTTTCAAAAATCAAAGCAGAAATGATGAGCGCGCCGCAAGCCAGATAGTCATCAATGGATAGCGGCCAATATTTGTTGGTTCTGACCAAAATGAGTGTTTCGCCCACGCAGAGTATTGCTGCGAGAACAATTGCGTAAATTGGCAGATAAGTTTGAAACTCCCCCAAAGTTCTCCCTCCCAAATTGTGGAAACATCGTTACCGAGTCTTGTTGATGTGTCAAGTTAATTGATCTCGATCAAATCCGGAGTGTTTTTCGGTACATCTTCGGACAAGGCGGCTAGGAGACAAATGAAAAACGGATACAATGGGAGAAGTTGGGGGGAGCCAATAAGAATGACCGTGGAAGTAGACCGCAGAACAATAAAGCCGGAAGCGCTTGAAACACTTCGCAAAACCATTCTGGAGATCTTCTCCTCCGGAATGTATCAGGATGTGGGAATCCGGCAGATCTGCCAGCAGGCGCGTGTGAGCCCACAAACGGTTTACAAGTACTTTGGCAACAAGGAAGAGATGCTCTACGCCTGCATCAAAGGGGATCTTGAAAACCTCTATGCAGAGGCAATGCAGGCAGCCCGAGAGGCTGAGAGCACGGTCGATAAATGCCTTACCTTTCTGGATATCTGGTGCGAGTTCTATTTCGCCAACCCAAGCATCGCCCGCATCGTGTTTCTGAACATTCCGCAGGCCTATTGGATGGGGCAAACCCAGTTCACGCACGTTGCTTTGCATGATGAAACCACCCGCATCATCGCAGATGGCCAGAGTGAAGGAACCGTCTGGGATGAAACATCCGCTGAGCTGCTAGGGCAGGCCATCATGGGAATGGCCCACCGCCTGCTCACCCGCTGGCTGATGACCGACAAAGTCAGCGGCGAAGAAACCAAGCAGGCCCTCGCAAAAAGCATCAAAAAACTTCTGCAGCCTTAGGGGAAGAGGGGCCTAATCCAGCTCGATATCGGTGGCGTGTGAGATAAGGCGTTTCAGGCTGTTGGTGCCTTCATCGACGGATTTTTGCGCCTGAATGGCCTTGCCGTTCTCAAGGTGGCCTTGCGCATTGTCGAAGTGGCCTTTCACCACATCCGCTTCTTTCACATAGGCATCAAAGCTTTGCTTGGCGTTCTCATCGGACTGGCTGATGAGCTTGAGGTCTTTGTGCTGATCCAGCCAGGACTTTGCTTCGTCTTTCAGCTGAATGAGCTGTTTTTCAACCCACTCCAGCTGCCCCTTGGCCTTGTGGGTCATGCTGTAGAGCTGGAAGCGGATTTTCCTAAGTGGGAGCACCTTTTCTTCCGCTTCTTCAACCCTGCCGGAAATCAGATCAGACTGAGCTGAGGTGAGCAATGTCTTCAAAGACTTGCACTCTGCTTCATACTGATGCGCATTGGGCAGACAGTCTTTGATGAAAGGCAGCCGCTCATACGCCTGATCCAAAGCATTGCGCAGGTTCTCGATCTTCTTGCGTGTGGGGATGGGCTTGCCCTTTTCAACTGGGCCATCTGCTTCGTCTTCAGATGTTGAGGCACTGGCAAACCAGATCTGCTGCATATCAAACAGCGCACTTTCATTTTCATGCACCACTGCGATGGCACCTTGATAATCTCCGCCGGAAAGCGCTTGCAGGCCCTTTGGCGTGGCAGCGGCCACCTTGTCAAAAGCAGAGGTAAACTGGGCGAGTGCCTCTGGAGCATGCTCCAGTTCTGAGGACCGCTTGTTCAACGCGGTGGCATCGGCGAGGGTTTTATCCAGCCGCTGCTGCGCATCTTCCCGGTTCTTCTCAATCTGCTCCTTGGCATCCTCATAGGCTTTGACGAAGCCTTCCTTCTTGCCTTTAATCTTGCCAAGCATGAACTTCAGGCCCGGATAGCTGTGATCCGCAATTGCCTTTTGCATACGAAGAAGGGGAAGGTTGGCGATACGGTGCGCCTTGTCGAAGGCGGCTGTCTCAACACCCCACTGCACCAATTCATCGCGGTGTTCGTAGGTGTCTTCAACGGTGTTCTTGTAGGCCTCAACTGCTGGCATTTCCTTGGCGATCATCTCGTCCGCATGTTTACAGCCCTGCTGCAGAACCTTTTTGCCTTCGCTGATGTGGTACTGAACCTTGTCCAGCAAGGTTTTCAGCAGGCTGATGGTTCCCGCATCTGGGCGCTGCTGGCCGGAAAAGTTCTTATTGAACTGCTTGAAGGTGTTGCTGATCTTCTCAACCTGCACCTTAAACGCATCGATGTGCTCTTTGGTGACCAGTTGCTTACGGGCCTGCGCGTCCAGCTTCTGGGCGTTGGTGGCCAGTGTCTGATACCGGTTGGAGAGTTGCGTGATCTCAGCTTTGAACTGCTCTGCCGCTTGCTCAGCCTGCTGCTGATAGGCAGCGGGGCTGTCTTTGGAAACCAGCACACGTGCGCGGCGGGCAGCGCGTTTGCCCGGATTGACCTCGTTGGGCTGCGTGTGGCCCGCATTGCTCTCGTCCAGTTGCACCTCATCCACGTTCTTCAAGTTCAAGTGCTTGAGGACCAGTTCAGTCCACTGTTCCTGCTCAGGGGTGAGGTTAGACTTCGGCATCGAGATGCTCCAAACGACTGCGCATACTTTGGCTTTTCATCATCTATAAGGCCAAAATACTGAGCATTCTTAAGGGAGATACCGTCAAATGAGCAGTTCAGTTAACCGCGACTTGAGCCACGCACGATGTTTTGCTGCGAATTTTTACTAAGAGTATTAGAGTGATCAACGCATCTTGCAGCACCTGCATTTTGTGATGGACATCACAGTTTTGCAGGGCAAGGTGCAAAATTTACAAAATGCGTCTGGTATGTACACTATGTGCTTCCTAGTTTAAGCAGCGAGAGAAGGGCAACAAGAGCTGGCAAAGCGCCAAAAGCTCGGCTGTAAGAGATTGCAAAAAGAGAATGATTAAGAAAATTGCCGGTGGAGTGCTGGGCGTTGTGGTGATTGGAGTTGGCGCGATTTACGCCAGTGCCTACACCAATATGGGGCAGAAGCCAGATGAGGAACACAAGGCACAACTGGCCCAGTCTGACCAATGGGCCGATGGCAGCTTTGCAAACAAGCTTCCTATGGTCCGCGGCCCACTGAGTGAGATTTTCCGTCAGTTCATTTTAGAGCCGACCGATCACAACCGTCCGCAGCAACCTGTTCCGACCGAAACCATCGGCGACCGTCTGAACACACCACCTGAGTCCGGTGCCCGCGTGACTTGGTTCGGCCACTCCACTCTTCTGGTGGAGCTGGAAGAGACACGTATCCTGATCGACCCGGTCTGGAGCAAGCGCGCCTCTCCACTGCCATGGGCAGGGGTAGAGCGCTTCTATGATCCGCTGATTGCACTGGAAGACCTGCCTGAGATTGATGCGGTGGTGATCTCTCACGATCACTACGACCATCTGGACATGGTAACCGTCCAAAAGTTGGCGCAAAAGCAGGTGAAATGGATTGTTCCGCTTGGAGTAGGGTCTCATCTGGAATACTGGGGCGTCGCGAGCGCTGACATTACTGAGCTGGACTGGTGGCAGTCCGCAAAGGTGGAAGAGACCACCGTGACCGCCACACCCTCCCGCCACCGCTCTGGCCGCTCTGTCACCTTCAGCGATGTTAACGCAACGCTCTGGGCAGGCTGGGCCTTCAATGGTCCTGAGCACGCCGTGTTCTACTCCGGTGACACCGGCATGCATGATCGCTTTGAGGAGATTGGTGAACGCCTCGGCCCGTTTGATCTGACGGTGATTGAGACTGGTGCCTATAACCCCCTTTGGAAGGATACGCACCTCGGCCCGGAACAAGCTGTTCTGGCCCACAAACTGGTGAAGGGTAAAACCATGTTGCCGGTTCACTGGGGCCTGTTTGACCTGTCCTCCCACAACTGGACAGAACCTGTTGAGCGGGTAATGGTTGCCGCTGAAAAATATGGTGTTGATCTGGCAGTGCCGCTGCCGGGTGGTTCTGTTGAGCCGGGGCAGGTGGTTTCCACCACAGCCTGGTGGCCTCAGGTGCCATGGAAGACCGCAGAAGAGCGCCCAATCTGGGCAACGCGTGTTGAAGAAATCGTCAAACGCGCCAAAGAGATGAACAGCGGTGAACCTCAAGTGGCCTCCCGTCCGTCAAACTGACAACTCAGAAGGAGAGTAGGCGAAGGCCACTCTCCTTTTTTGCATCAGTAAACGGCTAGAACCCGCCCTGGACCGCCGGTCCCGCCTTTAAATTTCGGCGCTCCAGCAATGATCGTCGCGCCTGCCAAGGGCACCTGATCCAGATTGGTGAGGTTCTCAATGCCATACCGTCCGGACCCAAGCCACAGGTAGTGCACGGGAAAGTCCTTCGTCGGTCCATAATCTATGGAGAGGGTGTCTACCCCAAGCCCATAAACGCTGCGCTCATTGATCAGAAATTTAGCTGTTTCCTCATGAAACCCAGGGAAATGCAGCACACCTTTGCTGTCTTCCCCCCGATACTTCTCCGTTCCCACATATTGTGGCCATCCAGAAAGCATTGCCACGCAGGATCTGTCCGGAATGCGTCCATGTTGCTGTTCATAAGCCCGAATATCTTCTGGCATAACACGGTAGTCAGCATTGTTCGCCGCCTGATCCCGCACATCAATCACCGCCAGAGGGCAGACGAACTTTTCAATAGGGATCTCATCAATAGATTGCCCATCCTTGCTGAAATGGATCGGCGCATCAAAGTGCGTGCCTACATGCTCGTGATAGTGCAAGGTCTTCAGGTTCAAGCCATCTTTTGCAAAGGTGTATTCGTAACTCTCCTCAAAAGCAGGCCCGCCCTCAAATGTGGGAAAGTCCGGCGTCAGCGTCTGTGTCAGATCAATCACATTGGAAAATGAAACATTCTCAGGCAACACATTCGCTGTCGCAGAAAGCGCGGACGCACTCAACACCGCTCCCCCTGCCGCAGAAGCCACAGCTCCACTCAAAAACCCCCTCCGCGACAACCGCCCCTTCACCACCTCCATCACACACGCATCACACACTCTCTTCCCCTATGGGCTTTTGATTTGTTGCTGAAGCCTAGGGGAGAAGTGTTAAGGAGGGTTGAGGGTGAACTTATGAGTTTACGTTGATGATGTTCACTCTCGCGATCACATTAGTGAGGAGAGTGAGACTTTTAGAGATAATGAAGTTTGATCTTCTGGAGCTTGTGCCACATGAGCTTCTGAATGTAAGGGGCAGAATATATATTATGGAACTTGTAGGTATCTGCTTTAAGACCCACCTTCCTCACACTTCCAATCTGCCCCAAACCCAAATCACTGCATTCACCAGTAGCAAGCCTATGAATGTGCCGAATAGCGTTATTGGGTTGTTTTGTTCCAGAAGGATGCCGCTGAGGAGGAGGCCTAGGGGGACGCCGGTGTAGCGGAGGGAGGAGAAGGTGGAGAAGACGGTGCCGCGTTTAGCTTCAGGGACGAGTTTCTGGAGCACGGTTGCGTCGACCACGCTTCCGACACCGAGGTTTAGGCCGTAGAGGAACATTCCCAGTGCGGCGATGATGCCAGTCGTTGAGGTGAGGTTCGTGTTGGCCATGTCAGCGAACACCCAAAGCAAGAGGCCAAGGCCAATGGCCTGGCCGATTGGCGTGAGCTGCAAAAGGCGGAGAGATGAGATGCGGTGGCCCAAAACCGTGTAGGCGATGGTTGTGAGTGTGGTTCCGCAGGCAAAACAGGTGAGCCAGATGCCCAGCCAGATGGCTTGTTTATCGTTCGCGTTTGCCAGCACTGGCAGGACCAGTGACAGCAAGGAAACAGCGACGGTGTTGATGATCAGATCATAGACGCCCAGTTTCAAAATGCTGGGCGTTGTGAACATCCACTTCCAAGCTTCCTTTGTTGGCTGTGGCTCTGATTGGGGCGGAGCGCTGACATGGTTGGCTTTGATACCCATGGAGACGATCATCAAGGCCATCAGAAAGCTAAGGGAATCCAGAAGTAGCACGGTGGTTGCACCGAAAGCAGCGATAAGGATACCCGCTAGTGATGGTGTCAGAAGATCAGCGCCGGTCTCCAGCAGTGAGTTGAGCCCGTTGACCCGTTCGCGTGGCAAGCCTTCTTTGTCGATCAAAGCCGGGATCATGACGGCTTTGGAGGTCTGCCCCGGAACGTCAATCACCTGAGACAGAAAGACGAGGAAGCCAAGCAAGGCCACGTCCAGCATCTCGAGGGCATAAAGCAGCGGGATAAGCAGCACTGCGACAGCGTTTACACCATCACAGAAGATGCTAATAGTTCTGGCGGAGTAGCGGTCAATCAACGGTCCGCTGAAGAGGCCAACGATGATGTTGGGCAATTGCCCCGCAATGGCGACTGTTGCAGTGATAACGGCATTGCCCGTCAAATCATACACGAACCATGGGATAGCAATTGCAGACAAACCATTGCCAAGAAGCGACAGAAAGTTTGCTGAAAACAGTAGGCTGATCTGCCCCCATCTGGCTTTTAAAGTGGCGTCTGACAATGTGGCCTCTGAAGAGAATATATGAAATCAATAAGTTATATGTAGACTGCTGGATGAGTAAGCCGCAGGTTAAGCGTATCCATAGTGAGCAAATGGGCTTGGGGGTCAAGGCTAAGCCCGAATGACAATAGTGACAAGCCGATTGAATGGATCGGACTAAGCGGTCAGCGCTTTGGTCATGTGGAAGTTTGTCAGTGTAATGCCTCTGCACACCGGAGCTTGTTGGCGGACCACTTGCCAGTCCTGCCGAAGGAAGAAGGGCTTGGCGGCAAGGCTGATGTCTGATGACAGAGCCGAGATGTTGCGCTCAATTGCCCAGTTCAGCAGAGCGTTGTAGATGGCTGTAGCAACCCCATTGCGGCTCTCAAACGGGCTAACAAATGCAAACTTGATGTAGCCTTCCATATCGATGGTCATGAAACCGATGACGGCATCTTCTTTGATAGCCACAAAACCTGTCATTCCATCCAGATTCTTGGTCCAGCCTTCCGGGTTGGGTTGAGGACCTGCCCATGCGTTGAGCTGTTCCGTTGTGTAGTAGTCCTTCGCGCCGATCATGATCGCATCATAATAGATCTGCGCGCAGTGTGGGGCATCGGTGATTTCTAGCGGGCGGATCATAACACTCATGGACTTCACTCATCTGAATTTGGGAGGCGTGTCATGCCACAAACTCAGTCTGCTGAAAAGAGAAAATGGTTCATCTCCTATCACTGCTGAATGATCGCGTTTTGCCATTCCTGAAGGAAGTGCTGCCGCTTGAGGTTATCCTGATAAACCAGCAGGCCCGGCCCCAAACGAATGGCGCGTAAGGACAGGTTTGGTGCCACCTCGCTGTGATTGAGCTTTGGGTAAGGGTAGTAGTCTGCGCCCTCCTCGCTCCAGCTTGCGGTGATCAGGTGATCAATGAAATCGCCAGCAATCTCCGGCTGTTCTGCTCCTGCCGGAATGATAGCAGAACGCAACATAAGAGTGGTGAAATCTTCCAGCTCCAGAATGCCAACATCCGGGTCTTTCGCTGCCCGCGCTGAGGCGTAGGAGCCGAGCACGTTGTAGGCTACGGCCAGATCGCCTGTTGTGATGTCTGAGATCATATCCGCAGAGCAGCAATAAAGCTTGGCATTGAGGCTACCCATCACTTCATTGAGGCGCCAGAACGTGTCTGAGGTGCGTGCATCCTGCGTGGCGAACAGAAAGCCAAGCCCACTCTGGCGAATGTCGTAGGTGCCGACTTTGTCGAGGAAGCGGTCTGGATTGTTGCGCAGGGTTGAGATGAGGTTCTGCCGTGAGGTTGGGATCTCCAGCCCTTCAAAAGCCGACTTGGAGTAAACCACGGAGGCTGGTTCCTGCGTGAAGGCAAACACGTGGTCACGCCAGCGGGCCCAGTCTGGCATCAAGCCGGCAACTGATGAGCTGTGCGGCTTTGTGAAACCGTCATTGGCCAGTTTCACCTGCAGGTCCATCGCCGAGGAGATAGCCACGTCGAACACCTGTCGCTCCTCATAGAGCGCTTTCATCAACTCCGTGCTGCTGACCACGGTGTAATCAATAGAAACGTGCGGATACTTGCGCTGGAAGGCTTCCACCATCGGGGCGAAGATATCTATGTCGGAGTTGGAGATGATGCGCAGGGTCTGCGCCTCTTGTGAGGCTGGGAAGACCTTGTGCTGCTCAATCTCATAGGCGCGGGCTGAAACCAGCGACACCAACAACACAATCAGGACTGAGGGAAATAGAAGGATACGCATGCGCCTCTGACATTTGTTCTGTTTGAAAGTTTCAGGTGTCCGCCGTGAGCCTGTGTCACTTCTTCGGCAATAGTAAGTCCCAGACCAGAGCCCACTGTGTCCTCAGCGTTTTTGCCGCGTGAGAATCGTTCTGTGAGCTTCTCGATGTCTTCCGGTGCAAAGCCCGGGCCTTGATCATAGACCGAGAGCACCACCCATTTTTCTTCATGAGTGACGGTTATCTTCACGTCCTCCCCTTGCGGGGCGTACTTGATGGCGTTGTCGAGAATGTTGCTCAGAGCATTTTGAATGAGGATTGCATCGCCCTTGATGAAGGGCGGTTCACTCCCATGCAGGCTGAGCGTTTTGTCTTGCATTTCTGCCAGTGGCCGTAAGCGTTCCAACGTTTCATCGGCCAACTCCAGCAGATTGATTTCCTTCACTTCCAGATGGTCTGTGCGGAAGGAGACCATGGCGTGATCAAGCAACTGGCCAGCCGCGCGCGAGCTTTCATCAATAGCGCGGATCATCTCTTTCAACGCGGCTCTGTTTTCAGGACGTTCTACGCGGCGCAGGGCTATTTCAGCTTGTGTGCGCAGCACTGCCAGTGGCGTGCGAATGCGGTGGGCAGCCTCGGCGATGAACTCTTCGGATCGCGTCAGCGACTTCTTCAGGCGAGCCATGAAGCGATTGAGCGCGACCACCAGTGGGGCCATCTCTCCCGGCACAGGGGCTTGCACGGCACGCAGGTCTCGCGGGCCTCTTCTGGAAACGGAATTTGCCAGTGTCTGTACAGGCCGGACAGCGGACTGCGCGGTCAATACCCCCAACACCGCTGCGGCGATGAAGAAGCCAAAGCCGAGGTACGCAGCGTTGGTGGAGATGCGCTCCAATGTTTCGCGTTGCCGCTTCAAGGTTTGAGCAACAGAAACGGTCACCTCAACAGGTCCGGATGCATTGGAAAGCCGGCGGGTGGCCGACACCATGCGGATGCTCTCGCCCAGATAATGGGAGGTGATGAAGCGGTGGTTCTCCCGCCCTTTTGCCGTGTAGGCATCGGGTAAGCTCTCATATCCAGTCAGGTACTTTCCATCAGCTACAACGCGGTAGAACACGCGGTCATCGCTCACGTTCCCCAGCATGGAAAGCGCTGAGTATGGAATATCGACGGTGACCTCCCCGCTCTGAATGGCAGCGCTATCCAGAATGGAGGTGGCTGAGGCGGACAGGATGTTATCCTGAGACTCTTCTGCCACCTGCTTGGCGTAAGTCATCACCATGACAAACAGCAGAGCCGCAAGCACAGCGGCGATGCCAAGCAGCTGCAGGGTCAAACGGCGGCGGATGGAGCCGGAGATGTTGGCCTCTAACGTCATGTCAGGCTCAACCGATAACCCAGACCGCGCACAGTGATGATCTGCACGGAGGAGGAAGATATATGCCTGCGCAGACGGGCCACATAGACCTCGATTGCATTCTCAGAGACGTCCTCGTCATATGAAAATAATCTGTCTACAAGCTTGGTTTTTGAGAAAATAACGTCTGGAGCGCTGAAAAAAATCTCCAAAAGACGCAGCTCTTTGTTGCGAAGGCTCACTGTCTTGCTGCCGATTTTCAGTGTTCCGGCTAAGGAATCGAACACCAGATCACCGAATCGTTTTGCGTTGGTCACGCCGCCGGATTTACGACGCATCACAGCCCGGCAGCGGGCTTCTAATTCTGAGAAATCAAAGGGTTTGGTGATGTAGTCATCCGCCCCAAGATCAAGCACACCTACCCTGTCAGAAACCTCCGAACGCGCGGTCAGAACAATGACCGGAGTATCATCCTGACGCCCCCGATGTTCATTTAGAAAATCTCGTCCATCGCCGTCGGGAAGCATAATATCGAGCAGGATCATGTCGTAATCTGCCGTTGAGATAAAGTCCTCAGCAGTCGAAATTTCAGCAGCGTGATCAACTACATGGCCGTCCAGCGTCAAGCATTCGACGATGGAGGTGGCCAGTTTGGCGTTATCTTCAACGAGAAGAAATCTCATCTTTAGCTTCCCCAAAAAATCAAGGAGGTGACAGGTTTGTGTCAGGTTTCCGTGTTTTCACGTAAGTCATGGGCGACAAATGCTGCCCCTGTCAAATGGGAGGACAAAATGAGTTTTATTCGGGCGTGCCGCTTGGTTGCGGCAGCGGCTATGGCCGCGGCGACTTTCTCACTACCTGCAGCTTCAATTGCAGAGCCAGTGGTTGAAAGCATCCACTTCCTCATTCCAGGTGGTGCTGGCGGCGGCTGGGATGGCACCGCACGCGGCACAGGTGAAGCGCTGACCAAATCCGGTCTCGTCGGCAACGCATCCTACGAGAACATGTCCGGCGGTGGTGGCGGTAAGGCCATCGGTTACCTGATCGAGAACGCAGCCAGCCAGCATGGCACGCTGATGGTGAACTCCACGCCAATCGTGATTCGTTCTCTGACTGGCGTTTTCCCGCATAACTTCCGTGATCTGACGCTGGTTTCCGGCACAATCGGTGACTACGCAGCTATCGTGGTTGGCAAAGACAGCTCCATCAACTCCATGGGTGATCTGCTGGCAGCCTACAAAGCTGACAAGCGCGGCACTGCTATCGGCGGGGGCTCCGTTCCGGGCGGCATGGACCACCTCGTTGCAGCCATGGTGATGGAAGCAGCCGGTGAAGACGCAACTGCTGTGAAGTACATCCCGTACGATGCCGGCGGCAAAGCAATGGCAGCTCTTCTTTCCGGTGAGATTGCCGCGCTTTCAACAGGCTTCTCTGAGGCAGTTGAACTGGCAAAAGCAGGTGAAGTGAAGATCATTGGTGTGACTGCAGATGAGCGTGTTGCAGCCTATGGCGATGCTCCAACCATGAAGGAACAGGGCATCGACGCCACCTTCGTTAACTGGCGTGGTTTCTTCGCCGCTCCGGGCCTACCAGAAGCACAGCTGACCGCTTATCAGGAAGCAATTGCCAAGATGTACGCCACCCCAGAGTGGGAAGAAGTGCGTGCACGTAATGGCTGGGTGAACATCCATAACTCCGGCGAAGACTTCCAGGCTTTCCTTGAAGGACAGGAAAAGGCCATCGGCGATCTCATGAAGAAGCTGGGCTTCCTCTAAAACAATTAAAATAATGGGATGCGCTCTTTTGGGCGCATCCACTTGCCACGCCAACGGGAGGGGATGATGGCACTGGACCGATGGATTGCACTTGTCATTCTGGCAGTGAGCCTCAGCTACGGATACACAGCGTTCTTTATGATGGACGCAGGCCTGCCGCCTTTCATGCGGTTTAACCCGATCTGGCCAAGCACGTTTCCAAAAGTCATTGCAGTATTGGCCGCAATCACCAGCCTTGCCATTCTGCTCGGCTTTGAGAAAAAGCCTGCTGAGAGCGAAGCTGACGAGATCGATTTCAGCCGACTGTGGGACTACAATATCGGACAGGCGGTTTTTCTGCTGGCTTTGATGGTGGCCTACGCCTTGCTGCTGCGCCCTGCGGGCTTCCTGCTCTCCACCCTGCTCTTCATCGTGATTGGCGCAGCCCTCTTGGGCGAGCGACGCTTCATGATCCTTGTACCAGTCGCCGCAGTCGCTGCGGGGGGCGTCTGGTATCTGGTTCAGCAAACGCTGGGTATCTATCTCAGCCCGCTGCCGACATTTCTCAACTAGGAGGCCACAATGTTAGACGGTATCTGGATTGGCCTCTCGACGGCTTTCTCATTCTCTAATCTTCTGATGGTAATTGGCGGCTGCCTGATCGGCACGTTCATCGGTATGCTGCCCGGCCTCGGCCCCATGTCCATCATCGCCATCATGATCCCGGTGGCGATCTCCATCGGAGACCCTTCAGCTGCACTGATCCTGCTCGCAGGTGTCTACTACGGCGCAATCTTCGGTGGGTCCACCTCCTCCATCCTTATCAACGCACCGGGTGTTGCCTCTACCGTCGCGACAAGCTTCGATGGCTATCCACTAGCCCGTCAGGGCAAGGCTGGCAAAGCGCTGACTGTGGCGGCCATCGCATCCTTCGCAGGTGGCAGCATCGGCGCAATCTTGTTGATGATCTTTGCTCCGGCTCTGGCCTCTGTCGCCCTGCTCTTCCACTCCGCTGAGTACTTCGCACTCATGGTGGTGGGCCTTTCTGCGATTGCCGCCTTTGCTGGCAGCGGACAGGTGGCAAAAGCACTGCTGATGACTCTGGTTGGTCTGATGATGGCAACCGTTGGCGAAGGCGCGCTGTTCAATCAGCCACGCTTCACCATGGGCATTCTGGATCTTCAATCCGGCTTCGGCTTCATCACATTGGCAATGGCCATGTTTGCTTTGCCAGAAGCACTGTTCCTCGTGCTGGACCCTTCCCGTTCCAACTCCGGTGGCAATGGTGGTGACATCAAAGACCTGCGCATCACCAAGGAAGAAGCAAAGAAGATCACCCCAGTGATTGGGCGGCAGTCCATTCAGGGCTTTCTGATCGGCGTTCTGCCCGGCGCTGGCGCGACCATCGCTTCTTTCCTCGGTTATGCGGTGGAGCGCAATATCGCTCCGAAAGAAGAACAAGCTGAGTTCGGCAAAGGCTCCGTTAAAGGTCTCGCTGCTCCCGAGTCCGCCAATAATGCAGCGTGTACCGGTTCCTTCGTTCCCCTGCTCACCCTCGGCATCCCGGGTTCAGGAACCACTGCAATCCTGCTCGGTGCTCTCATCGCACTGAACGTATCGCCCGGGCCGCGCCTGATGGTAGATCAACCAGAGATCTTCTGGTCCGTGATCATCTCCATGTATGTGGGCAATGTGATCCTGCTGATCCTGAACCTGCCGCTGATCCCTTACATCGCTAAGGTGCTGGCTGTTCCTCGCAATTTTCTCATTCCGTTCATTCTGTTCTTCACCCTGATGGGAGCATATATTGGGCAGAACAACGCGACAGAACTGCTGATGCTCGTGGGCTTTGGGGTGTGCGCAACGCTTCTGCGCTTTGCTAATTATCCGCTGGCTCCGCTGCTGATCGGCTTTATTCTGGGCAGCATGCTGGAAGATAACTTCTCCCGCTCTATGCAGCTTTACGATGGCATTGGCTTTATTCTGGAACGCCCGATGACCATGGGCCTGCTGGCTCTGGCAGTTATCCTGGTCGTGCTGCCAACCATCCGCGCGCGCCGAGTGCGCAAACAAGAACTGCAGGCCGCAGAAAGCGACTGATGACACAGCAGCTGGGAAACTGAGATTTTGACATTTGAGAGAAAAGACCTTTTCAACCTTTCCATAACGCTTGCGATTGCAGGCGCTGGAGCAGGTCTTTTTTCTCTCCTCGGTTTTCCCGCTGCCCCCCTCACCGGTTCTGCACTGGCTGTTTCCATTGGAGGTCTGCTCGGTGCGCCGGTCACCGTTCCACTTTGGTTGCGGACACTGTGCTTTATCGTGCTCGGCACAGGCATTGGTTCTGGGGTCACACCAGCTGTCATTGATGCCGCCGTAACATGGCCTGCCAGCTTCCTCGCTCTCGGTATCAGCCTTATCCTGAGCATGCTTCTTAGCCGAATGGTTCTGGTGCGCTTCTTCGGTTTTGACGCCTACAATGCTTCATTGGCTTCGTCTCCGGGCCACCTAAGCTACATCCTCAGCATGGCAGCAGATGCCAAGGCGGATGTGACGCGTATCGGCCTTGCCCAAAGCACGCGGGTGCTCTTCCTCACCATCTGCGTGCCTCTCTTCATCACTCTGCTTTTTGAAGAAACTGGCGCCTCTTTCCTTCCTGCACAAAACATCACCCCACTCTCTGCAGTTTATCTTCTGCTGGGTGCTGCTGTTGTAGGAACCATCTTCCTGAAGATGAAACTGCCTGCGGCCTACCTGCTCGGAGGAATGCTCGTGTCCTCGCTTGGGCACCTGACGGAGTTCACACCGGGCAAGATGCCGGACTGGGCCACCCTCAGCTCATTTCTGGTTATGGGAGCTTTGATCGGCACCCGCTTCAAAGGCATTAGCCCAGAGCTTTTCGCTAAAGCCATTTGTGCAGGCATTGCAGTGACAATCATTACCGTCGGCATGGCTATCCTCGGTGTCCTACTAGCCATGCCTCTGGTAGGTCTGAACCCGAGCCTGCTGTTTGTGGCCTTTGCTCCCGGCGGCGTAGAAGCCATGGCAGCAATCGCGGTACAGAGCGGACTAGACCCCACCTTCGTCGCTGCCCACCACGTCTTCCGCCTCCTACTCCTGACCTTCCTTGTGCCGCTGTTGCTGAGGCACTCTAAGTCCTCCAACCCACTCAATGATCAGGCGTGAATCTACGTAGGGGTTGAGCTGAAAAATGCATTCCGAATAGGTTAGGCGGAAGTATTTTCCTCAAATTGGACCGAAGCTCAAAAATTTCCCTTATTCATGAAGGTATATCAATCGGCTCAAGACATTAATTCTCAGGGCAACCTGATAGCCTCGCGGAATAATAATTATTCCAATGAAACCGACGGGGAGTTTAATGAGCGCAGCTTCACTGGAAACTTTGGGAACACTGGAAAGCCGTGTGCGATGGCTTGCCTCCTGGACCATTCACAATGCCAACCATCTGCGTGGGGCTGATGTTGGTGACGTGAAAGTTGGTGGCCATCAGGCCTCCTGCGCCTCCATCAGCACCATCATGACTGCGCTCTATTTCCATAGCCTGCGCCCACAGGATCGGGTGGCGGTTAAGCCCCATGCTGGACCGATTTTTCATGCTATCCAGTATCTGGCCGGGAACCAGAGTCTGGAAAAGCTGCAGAACTTCCGCGGATTTCATGGCGCACAGTCTTACCCATCACGCACCAAGGACGTTGATGACGTTGACTTCTCAACCGGCTCCGTTGGTCTTGGTGTTGCGCAGACGCTGTTTTCCTCACTGGTGCAGGACTATGTGAAGGCCCATGGCGGTCTCAACAAAGCACCGGAAGGTCGCATGATCTCTCTGGTCGGCGATGCGGAGATGGATGAAGGCAACATCTATGAGGCATTGCTGGAAGGCTGGAAGCACGGTCTGCGCAACTGCTGGTGGATCGTGGATTACAATCGCCAGTCTTTGGATGCGGTGATCCGTGAGGGGCTTTGGGAGAAGTTCGAAAGCATCTTCCGCAACTTTGGTTGGGACGTGGTGACTCTCAAGTATGGCAGTTTGCAGGAAGAGGCGTTTAAAGAGCCGGGTGGCAACAAACTGCGTGATTGGATCGATCTGTGCCCTAACCAGCTTTACTGCGCCCTCGCCTATCAGGGTGGTGCGGCGTGGCGTAAGCGTCTGCTGGATGATCTGGGAGATCAGGGTGAAGTTACTGAACTGATCGAGCGCCGCAGTGATGAAGAGCTTTCAAAACTAATGTGCAATCTGGGTGGTCATGACCTGCCCTCCTTGATCGAAGCCTTTGAGAAGGCAGGCAAGCATGACCGGCCTGTTCTTTTCCTATGCTACACGGTTAAAGGCTTTGGTCTTCCTCTTGCTGGACACAAAGACAACCATGCAGGGTTGATGACGTCCAAGCAGATAGAAGAGTACCGCAAACTGGAAGGTATTCGCGAAGGGCATGAGTGGGACAAGTGGGAGAGTGCTTCAGACCCGCAGGACTTGGAAAAGTTTGTTGCTGAAGCGCCCTTCTTCTCCAAAGGCAGCCGCCGGTATTCCGCGAAAACTGTGCCAGTTCCTCCGCAGTTACCTGCTCCAAATGCCGCTGAAAAAATGCTCTCGACCCAGATGGGTTTTGGGCAGATCCTGCATGAAATCTCCAAGCAGAATGACGAGCTGGCAAAGCATATCGTCACCACAGCACCGGATGTAACCGTTTCCACCAACCTTGGCCCCTGGGTGAACCAGCGGGGTTTGTTTGCCAAGGAAGAGCTGGCGGATACGTTTAAAGCAGAACGGATCCCTTCTACGTTCAAATGGGCGTTCTCTCCGCAAGGACAGCACATTGAGCTGGGCATTGCAGAGTCCAATCTGTTCCTGCTGCTTTCCGCATTGGGGCTGTCTCACAGCATTAATGGTCAGCGCTTGTTGCCGATTGGTACGGTCTACGATCCGTTTATTCTGCGTGCAGCTGATCAGCTCAACTACGCCTGCTATCAGGACGCCCGCTTTATGCTGGTGGCGACACCGTCCGGTGTGACGCTGGCGCCGGAAGGTGGGGCGCACCAATCCATCAGCACACCGCTGATCGGGATGGCTCAGGATGGCCTCGCTGCGTTTGAACCTGCCTTTGTGGATGAGCTCGCCACCATTATGCGCTTTGGGTTTGACTATATGCAGCGTGATGGTGAAGGCGATCCGGATGAACGCACTTGGCTGCGGGATCAGACTGGTGGCTCCATCTATCTGCGTCTTTCCACTCGTCCGCTGGAACAACCGCTGCGTACTTTCACACCGGAAGAAGAGCAGGATATTGTCGATGGTGCCTATTGGCTGCGTAAGCCGGGTCCGAATGCGGAGATCGTGATTGCGTATACCGGTGCCGTTGCGCCTGAAGCGATCAACGCTGTTGGCCTGATGGCAGAGGATCGCCGTGATGTTGGGCTGCTTGCCATCACGTCTGCCGATCGTCTCAATGCTGGCTGGACAGCTGCTCAGCGCGCGCGAGATCGCGGTGCGTTGCATGCGCGTAGTCATATTGAACGCTTGTTTGATGATGTGCCGGATAACTGCTCGCTGATCACTGTTCTGGATGGCCACCCAGCAACGCTTGCTTGGTTGGGGGCCGTCAAAGGCAACAGTATCCGCACGCTTGGTGTGGAGCACTTTGGACAGACGGGCACGATTGCTGATCTTTATGCGCATTACGGCATCGACACCCAGTCGATTTTGCGTGCGGCTGAAACGATTTCGACAGGCGGCAAGATTCGCTACATCAAGGCAAGTTAGGCTTGCATGGCAGAAGCGATGTGTGGTGCATTGCTTCTGCTGTTTTGATCATTGCGCTCAATGAACGCTGCCTGCTGCAAGGATTTCGCCGTGACCTCAGATTTCTCCCAGTACACGCTTGGCTATGACATCCCCGCTTTGCCTGGGATGAAAATAGAGGACGTGCAAACGCCTGCGCTGATCGTGGATCTGGATGCCTTCGACCATAATCTCTTTAAGATGCGCGATGAGATCGCCAGATACGGGGTTCGCCATCGGGCTCACTGCAAGATGCACAAATCTGCTGAGATTGCGAAACTGCAGATGGAGCAAGGTCATGCCTGCGGTGTGTGCTGCCAGAAGGTGAGCGAGGCCGAAGCGCTGGCAAGAGCAGGCATCACGGACATCATGGTGTCCAACGAAGTTTGCGATCCTTACAAGATTGACCGTCTGGCTCAATTGCCAAAACTGGGTGCACGTATTCTCGTCTGCACGGATAACCTGCCAAACATCGCGGCCCTTTCTGAGGCTGCCGTGAAGCATGGTACGGAACTTGAAGTTCTAGTGGAGCTGGACTGCGGCGGCAGTCGCTGTGGTGTGGCAGACAGCGCAGCGGTGCTGGAGTTGGCGACCGAGATCATTAATGCTCCCAACCTGCATTTTGCTGGTATCCAGTCCTATCAGGGGGCGGCTCAGCATGCCTATGAGTATGCGGATCGCAAGGCTCTGTTGGATACTGCGATCACGATCACCAAGGATGCGGTTGATCTGCTGGAAAGCAAAGAGATCCATTGCGATATCGTTGGCGGTGGCGGCACTGGCTCTTACCCGTTTGAGGCTGCTTCAGGTGTGTTCAACGAGCTGCAATGTGGGTCTTATTTGTTCATGGATGCGGATTATCGCCGCGTGAAAGATAAAGATGGTCAGTATCTGCCCGCCTTTGAACATGCGCTCTTTCTGCTAACCTCAATCATGTCCACCGACATTGATGGGCAGGCCGTTTGTGATGCGGGACTGAAGGCGCACAGCATCGACTCAGGCCCGCCTGAGGTGTTTGAGCGACCTGATCTGCAGAGCCTTGATTATTCAGATGAACACGGTGTTCTCAAAGATCCGCAGAACACTTTGAAAATCAACGACAAGATCAAGCTGGTACCTGGGCATTGTGACCCGACCTGTAACCTGCACGACTGGTATGTTGGCGTGCGTGGCGGTGTGGTGGAAACACTCTGGCATGTAACTGCGCGCGGCAAGTTCTATTAGGCCCTCACCTCAGTGTTTGACAGTTTCCGGCTTCCTCTGTAGGTTGCGCGGCAAGGGTTCAGGCCCCTGCCGCTCGCAGAGCCGTTGCTCATGGTGAAGCCTGAAACAAGAGAGACGACATCAGCCTAAACAAGCGGGTTGGTGGCAATGCGAGCCCCATCAAATTGATCCCGCATAGTTTGAGGCTATGACATGAATGGATCTCTTCCTTCCCTTTCTGCGTTAAAAGCGCAGGCAAAGCAATTGCGTGCTGCGCTGGAAAAACGCGGCGAAACCATTTCGCATTCCCAGACATTGGAACTTATCGCCCATCAGTATGGCTATCGGGATTGGAACACCCTTTACGCCGCTGTCGGCAACCGTCCGCCCGTGCTGTATCTGCGCCCTGGAGACCGAGTGCAGGGCAAGTACCTTGGTCAGCGGTTTGATGCGGAGGTTCTTGGCGTGCAGAGTTCAGTAGCAGCTTGCCGGGTGCGTTTGACTTTGCAGTTTGACGAAGCGGTGGATGTGGTGAGTTTTGACAGTTTTTCCTCCTTCCGTCACCGCGTGACCTGCACGTTGAATGCAGATGGAGTGACCAGCGAGAGGACCTCTGATGGTGAACCTCACATGGTGCTCACCGGGCTTTAGCTTTTCATAAAAAGACCGGGAGACCTGAGGCCTCCCGGTTTAAAAGAGGATGCAATCATCCCGTTAGGCGTAACTCAATGGAACGACAGCATGTCCGTTGAGTTCGCCAATCAGGAGGCGCTGGATATCGCCCACTGTGCTGAGCGTTACTTCGCCAGCATCCACACTCTCGGCACCTGTGATTGGTCGGGGAAGCTTGAGATCCAGCGAGATGTCGCGCAGCCGGACTTTCTCCTGAATGACTTCAATGTTGGTGCTCTTGTTTTGGCCACGCAGCCGTGGAGTTGAGAACAAGGTATGCAGCAAATAGCGCTTGTTCTCCGGCTGGTGGCGCAGGATCACCCTGAGACCGGGCATAGGCTCATGGGTGGTGGTGACCATTGGCTCCTCCAGCAAAGAGCCAATGAGATTGCGCAGGGCCTCCAGCAAAACCACAGGCCCCTTCTGCATGTAGATAGAAAAGACCGAATGCGCGAGATAGGTGATCGGGCCTTTGCAGACGCCGACCGCATAGCCTGACTTTTCACGTCTGTTCGGTGTGTGCTGGTGTCCGCAGAAGTGTTTGATGGATCGGGCAAAGTACGGCTCATAAACATCTCCAAGAGACATGCCATCGGTTACCCTGATCCGTTGTGACCCTTCATAAAGACACACCGGTGTTTTAGGTGCATTGCCGAACTCTGGTGCCGATAGAAGAGCGTAGTCCACGTCAAACGGGCTAGTCCCGCAATACTCTGCACCGATATCAAACAGGAACCCATCTTCGCCAAGGCCACTTTTGCCGGAAAGCAACAGTTTGCCGCCACCTGCCAGATAAGTGTCCAACTTGGCCTTGAGATCAGCATCCACCTGCACCTCATCAGGCAGGATCAGGAGTTTATAGGTGCCGAAATCGCAGCTCCTGTCTAGAACATCAAACTGCATCTGACATTCCAGCAGCAAGCGCACAACGCCTTCGTCTCCCGGCACGTGTTTGGGCCAGGTGCGGATGGTGTAAGGATCGTTGATGGCTTCAGCAGACAGGACACCGATCTCGGCAAGGCCCTCACTGCCAGAGTGATACGTCTCCCGATCCTTGATCAGCTTGAAAGCCTGCCCGATCCGCTCATACGTGGTTTGGTCAATAATGCCTGAGGGATGCAACTGATCCCCCACTGAGCTGCCTGCACCAAACGCCAGCATCATAGCGCTTTCCTGCTCCAGAGCATCGCCGGGTTTGTAGGTTCCAAATTCGCCCCAGAAGGTGTGGAACTTACCCGTCATGCCCAGATACTTGGCACCGATGGTTTCGGCATAGCGAGCGGAGACGGGAAAGTGCTCATAGCCCCAGCCGCCTGTTGGCAGACTCTCGATTTCCAGATGACTGTCGAAGCCAAGGATACGTCTGTCGCCGCGGGTCACATGGCCGTGGTTGTGAAAGACTGGCAAGTCTGCGTGAACACAACGTGCAGCAGCCGTGGTTCTGCGCAAAAACTCATCGCGCATATCTGCCGCATGCTGCACGAGATGTTCGGTGTTCTGCCAATCCAACCCTTTGGCCTTTAATGCATCCATGCTTTGTGAGCTGAGGCTCACATACTGATGGCAGATGTCGAGAAAGATTCCGTCGTTTTCCGGAAACAATCGAGCGACCTCTTCTATCTGGGCGCAAAGGTAATCCAGATAGCTGGTTCCGAAATCCAGAATACCCCAACTCGGCCCCTGCAGATGGTCAATCCCGCCGGTGGTGATCCATTTGCCGTGTTCGTCCACCACGCGCCATTCCGGGTGTTCATGGCAGGCCAACTCATCCCATGCGCAGCTCAGATAAATGGGTGTTGCGATGCCGCGGGCTTTGCAGGCATCTATCTGCCGACGTAGCAGATTGGTTTTCAGGTTTGGGTGTGGTTTGCCGACCTTGGTCGGATGGTAGGAGTAACCGTGATGGCATTTGGCGAAGAGAGTGATGGATTGCACGCCCGCCTTCACCAAGGTATCGCCAAACTCGTCTTCATCAAAATGCAACCCGATGTCAGGGACTTGCGGGCCAGTATGAAAATCCAGATGCACCTGCCGCAGCAACAGCGGATCATTCAGCGTTCTTCTCGTCATTATGCAAATTCCTTGGTGAGCGCGATGGTTTGCTCGTGCTCGTCAAACAGGTAAATAGCTTCGGGTTTTAGGGAGACAGTCCATGGCGTCCCTGCCTCATGAAAGTGCTGCCCGTTCTCCAAAACGGAGATGTATTGCTTGTTGGGCAACACCATGTGCGAGAGCGTCTCGCGGCCCAGTTGCTCAACAACGCTGATGGTGCCGCACAGCGTGGAAAGGCCGCGCTCCCCTTCCACCACCTCGTTGGGCCGGATGCCCACACAGACCTTCCGCCCACGCGCAACTGCGTCGTGCCCCCGCCAACGGTTTGGTATCTCAAGCCCGACACCATCGCCCAGTTCCAGATGCAAGCTTTGCTCGGAAACGGCCGTGATGTGGCCATGTAGGAAGTTCATCTTGGGCGTGCCGATGAAGCCAGCGACGAACTTGTTGCACGGGTTGTTGAAGAGCTCGATGGGTGTACCCACCTGCTCAATCACCCCATCACGCATCACGACAATCTTGTCGGCCATGGTCAGCGCTTCCACCTGATCGTGGGTTACGTAGATCATAGTGGCCTTGAGCCTGTTATGCAGCTTCATCAGCTCCAAGCGCATCTGCACCCGTAGCTCGGCATCCAGATTGGAGAGCGGTTCGTCGAACAGGAACACATCCGGATCGCGAACAATGGCGCGGCCAATGGCAACGCGTTGACGCTGCCCGCCGGAAAGCTCTCCCGGCTTGCGTTTCAACAGTTGCTCAATCTGCAAAGTCTGTGCAACGTCCTGCACTTTCTGTTTGATCAATGAGGAAGGTTGCCGGGCCACGCGTAAACAGAAGCCGATGTTTTGCTCAACGCTCATATGCGGGTAGAGCGCATAGGATTGGAACACCATAGCGATGCCGCGCTTGTCGGCCTCGACATCATTGATGACACGCTCACCAATCTGGATGGTGCCATCAATGATGTCTTCAAGGCCGGCAATCAGCCTCAGGAGAGTCGATTTTCCGCAGCCGCTTGGGCCGACGAGCACGACAAACTCACCACTTTGAACGGCCAGATTGATGTCATGCAGCACGTCCACATCGCCGAAACTCTTACAGAGATTAGAAATAGTTAGCGTCGTCATTTATTTTCCCATGCCTGTAAGAGAACGAACAAAATGCTTTTGCATGGCCAGATACAGCGCAACGATGGGCAAGGCGGAAAGCAGCACCGCAGCCATGATCGCACCCCAATCGCTGGAGTACTGGCCCTGAAAGGATGTCAGCCCCAACGGCAGTGTCTTCACCTCTTTGGAGGTGAGGATCAAAAGGGCGATGAGAAACTCGTTCCAGACAAACACCACCTGAAAGATCGCAGCGCTGAGCAGTGCTGGTTTTGAGAGCGGCAACACGATGAAAAACACCG
>NZ_DS996811.1:2001-72375 GCF_000156235.1 Pseudovibrio sp. JE062 | reverse complement strand
CCGGGACCGCCTGAGGTGAGAACATAAACAAGATCAAAGACTTTAAAGGCACTGATGACGGTGATGAGAACACAGACAATCAGTACGTTGCGTAGCTCTGGCAATGTGACGTTGAAGAAGCTGAGGATCGGGCCAGCGCCGTCCAGTTTGGCAGCCTCATAAAGCTCCCGCGGGATGCCCTGCATGGCCGCGAGCAGGATAATCATCATAAAACCAGTGTACTGCCAGAAGCCCACGAAGATGATGGCGTAAAGGGCGATGTCCGGATCGCCCAGCCAACCGCGCATGGGTGTTGACCAACCCATGTTGAAGAACAGCTCTTCAATCATGCCCGTGTTGGGGTCAAACACCAGCCGCCATAACAGACCGATCGCAATAGTGGAGATGACGATGGGCATGAAGATGATCGCGCTGATCACGCTCTTCCCGCGTTTGATGCCGCGATCCAGAATGGCGGCCAACAGCAAGCCTACGCCAATCTGTAAAATGATGCCCGTGATTGCGATGATGATGTTGTTTTCAAATGCAATCCAGAACACTTCGTCCTGCACAATCTCAATGTAATGCGAGAAACCAACAAACTGTTTGGTGGGTGACGTGAGACCGAATTTGTAAAGCGAGTAAACGAGTGTCTGGATAAACGGCACGAGGATGAACAAGGCGAACAGGCTGAGGGCCGGTAACACCATGATCCATCCGAAAATAGACCTCGTGCCGAAGATGGAGGATGGAGTGGCGCGGCGGGCCGCGCTCTCCTGTTCCAAAAGTACTGTCATGCGTTAAGACTCTGCTGAAAGCGTGGAGGGGTTAGCCCTGTTGCTCTTTTGCCTTTTGAGCGCGCGCACGGATTTCACCCATGGCTTGCTCGGGAGTCTTGGTTTCATTCAGCACTTCCTGAATGATGCTGAGGTAATGCTCAGAAACGGACTTCTCCAATCCCACATCCAGAATAAGCACCAGACCGGCATAACTGCCTGCATCCTTGGCGATTTTGCGGAAGATCGGTGTGCCGTCTTCTTCACCCATGTGAGAGGCGTTGACGGGCAGGCGACCAAAGTCACGTGCGCGTTTGGCCTGTGTTTCACCGGAGACGAGGAAGTTCACGAAGGCCGAAGCTGCATCCAGATTCTTCGTTCTGGCAGAGATTTGATAGCCTTCCAGCAGGGCGAAGTTATAGTCCTGATTGCCTTTTCCGTTTTCTGCTGCCGGGAAGCGGGCCAGATCATAACCGCCTTCAAGACCTTCACTGTCAAACGTACCCGGACACCAGTTGCCGCAATAGATCATGGCCGCCTGACCCGCCGCAAACAGGCTGCGTGAAGCATCTGCCGTGGTAGCGTTTGGTGCTTTGTTGAAGCAACCAGCCTGACTGAGATCTACGAGTGTTTGCAGTGCTTCCACATAACCTTGATCAGAGAACAGTTCAGAGGCTTCACCTTGCAACGCATAGTCTTTTGCCACTTGCTCTTCGCCGACAATCTTCTGGTTCAGCGTGGAGATGTAGTGCACGCCTTTCCACTTTTCTGCGTTGCCCAGTGAGATAGGAGACATGCGCGGGTTGATGTCGCGGATTGCCTTACAGGAGGCTTTCAGCTCACCAAGTGTGCTTGGAACGCTGAGGTTGTTATCTGCAAAGAAGCTGGTGTTGTAGAACATATACTTGGTGATCAGGTGAGTTGGCACACCGTGGATTTTGCCGCCAACCGTGAAGGCATCAAACATGCCCGGCGCAATCTTCTCTCCCCACATACCCGGCTTTGCGCCAATCTCGGTCAAGTCAGCGGTTAAGCCGTTGCGCGAGAGAACGGCAGCGTCCTCGCCGGACCAGTTGAAGAAGATGTCTGGCCCCGCATCAGACGCCAGCGCCACTTGCAGGCCTGTCTTGTAAGCATCACTGGGAAATGTCTCGTAATTGATCTTGATGCCCGGATGCGCCTCCTCAAAGGTGGCGATCACCTCTTCCCAATGTTTGTTGACCGCATCAGAGGAGCTGGTCAGATTCCAGAGCTTGAGTTCTGTCTCAGCACTGGCCAATGAAAATGATGAACACGCAAAAAATGAAGCCGCTGCCGCGAGCCGAATGAGTTTCATAATATCCCCCCAGACTGGCAGGTTCTCCCCCATCGAGACCCTGCGTCATGCTGGAAGTTTTCCTTTAGTTGATACCGTTGTCAACTAATTTCAATATTTTCAACTTTGCTGCAAAGCGGCATATTTACTCTGCACAGATCCTATGTCTTCTGAAACAAAAACACTTTCTTGCTCTGTGATGCTTGTGAAAAAATCAGCTTAGGCGCACTACGGAATCACGCAGGATTACGTCACAGGAAACAGTCATTTTGCGAGATGAGGATGAAATCCCATTGTTGAGCCGTGTCAGCATCATCTCAACAAGACGTGACGCAATCAAATCATGCGGCTGAGCAATTGCGGTGATGCTTGGGGTTAGTAAGCGGAAGAAATACGGATCGTCATAGCTGACCAGAGACAGGTCTTTCGCAACCTGGAGCCCCTGCTCTTTCATGGCTTCCAGCACACCCATGGTCATCTCGTAGTTGACGGAGAACAGAGCGGTCGGTGGTTCGTCCAATGCCATCAATTGCTGAAGTGCGAAGTAACCATCTGACAGGCGCCATGATCCTTCGCAGATGTATTCATCGCGCACCTGCAGGCCAGCTTCTTCCATGGCATCACAAAAGCCCTGATAGCGGCCACGTGAGGAGGACTGAAGATCACTGGCCTTGATGATCGCAATGCGCTCATGCCCCATCTCGATCATATGCTGCACGGCTCGTTTGGAGGCTTCGCGGTTGTTCACCAGCACCCTGTCGATATCAATGCCGGTGGCTTCATCGTTGAACAGGACGATCGGTTTTTGCAGGGAGCGAAGCTGATCCAGCGAGATGGTGTTGTTGAAGGTACCGCTCATCACCACACCGTCAAACTTGCGGGCTGTCATGATGGACATGAGATTATCCAGCTCGCCCGGTTCGTTCTTCAGATGATAGGTGGTGACCTGATAGCCGTGATCGAAGAACTGGGTGATGGCATTGGAGAGAACCTGCGTGTGGAACTCGTCAAACCCGTCCATCACGACTGCAACGGTTTTGGTCACATCGGTCTTCATGGCCTGCGCAAAGGTGTTGGTCTGGTAACCCAGTTCCTTGATCGCCTCGCGGATGCGCATCTCGTTGGTCTTGCGAACCTCACGCCCATTGATGAAACGGGACACCGTGCCAACGGCCACACCAGCACGCTCGGCCACGTCTACAATGGTGGCTGCCTGACGGTCGTCTCTCGTTTCGCTCATCCGGTCCTCATGAAGTCCTGCTGCAAGCACCGGAGAGTGCATGAGTTTGCTACCCAGCACAACCACCCTGTGTATCAAGAGGTCTCAACCGCAAAATGACCGTCTACCCAAAACTCCTGCTTGAACACATGGGTGTAATTAAACTATACTGTGATACTCATATTTAAATTGCTGGCGGAGTGAGATGCCGCCAGAGGCACGGAAGAGGCGCTACCCATGGATGTTGGGGCAAATGATGTTTATCTGGAACGCCAACCAGAAAGACTGGTTCTGGAAGGCTATCGTCGGTGGTCTTCCGGCTTTGAAACCGGTTCCATCGCGCCGTGGGAAATGGCTTGGGATCTCTATAGCGAAGCGCTTGGACATCAGGATGCCGGAGTCGCTCTGGCAAGTCTCTCTCAATATGTGCGCACACTGAAACGTTGTGCTGCCTGCCCGCTTCGATGCTACCCATATGATTCTCAGCATCTGTGTGTCGAAGAATGCCTGACTATGGGGCTGATCGCGGGGCTTCAGCACGATACGGACACAGCCAAGTTCTGCCTGCAACATATCACTTGCCCTCAGCGTTGTGAGGAAGTTGAACAAGCCGCCGCAAACTTTGCTGAGACCCTCAAAAACCTCGGCCAGGTCATGCTGCCAGTGCCATCACATGTGCTGACGGATATAGTGAAAAAGGGTTCTGGTGGTATCGCTCATTAGACTGATGGGCTGAGCTTTTCAAAAGCTGGACGATGATCAGAATCGTCTAAATACGATTTGCTATTGAATGAGGACGCTCTGTTTCAGATGCGTCCTTTTTGTATTTTGAGCCTGTCTGGCATTTCAACTTTCTTCACCCAACTTACCCTTATGATATTTCACAGCTTTCCTTCTAGGTGCACTGCGATAAATCAGGGGTTGTGCACAGCTGGGATTTACAAGCGGAAAATCCTGTTTCTAAAATTGGTCTGACGTCTGATGGCAGACAAAATGAAACGAACATCTGTGCGGAGCCCAACTTGCCAAGCCCATCCAATAATAAAATTCGGCCAATCAAGACCGAGGACAGAAGCGATGCGATCCTGCAATCGCTGACAGACTTCATCGTGGAGGAAGGCTTGCAGCCCGGTGACAGACTGCCCACGGAACGAGAGCTGATGAACGGCCTGAAAGTTGGCCGATCGTCCATTCGTGAGGTGATCCGTCATTTGCAGGCATTGGGTATCGTCGAGATCCGTCGTGGGTCAGGGACATATCTGAAACGTCCACTTTCAGAGAAAACCGTTTACTTGCCACTGTCCATCGCCACCAAACGGGATGGCCTGTTGCAGACGCTGGAAGTGCGCCGGGCGTTGGAGGTGGAGGCCTCCATTCTAGCGGCGCAGCGAGCAACGCCCGACGAGATCGAAGAGATGCGCACCAAGCTGGAGCACATGGAAGCGGTCCATCACCTTAATGGCACTGCAGGCCCTGAGGACCTTGAATTTCACCTCTCCATCTATCGTGCAGCAGGAAATCCGTTGTTTGAGCAGCTGTTGCAGCAGATGCGGGAGTCTTTTGAGAGCTTTTTTGAGATGCCGTTCGATCGCAAGGATTTTGCCGGACGGTCTTTTCCATTTCACCGACAATTATTTGACGCCATCGCCAGTGGAGACACGGAGAAGGCCCGCAAACATACTTTGGAAATTTTGAGTGTGGTTGAAGAAGATATTGTGCAGATGGCACAGGAAACGGACTTAGTATGATCGATCTGTGGGGGGAGGACACAGCAACAGTTGTCGCGCATGATGAAGCATCTTTTGCGGATGCGGTGGTGCCGCCGATTTTCCAGAACTCGCTTTTCACCTTCTCCTCCTATCAGGAGATGTGTGACACCTTTGCGGGCAAGATCAACCGTCCGGTTTACACCCGAGGCATCAACCCAACTGTGCGTGCGTTTGAGGAGAAAATCGCCAAGTTGGAGAGCTCTGAAGATGCTCTCGCGCTTTCCAGCGGAATGGCTGCTATTTCGTCGGCTGTGCTGTCGGTTGTAAAGCCTGGTGACCGGATCCTTTCCGTCAAACATGTTTATCCGGATACCTTCCGCTTCTTCGAGATTTTCCTACGCAAGTTCGGTGTCAGTGTCGACTATATCGACGGCAGCAATCTGGCGACGGTTGAAGCTGCCCTACCCGGCCATACCCTGTTTTATCTGGAAAGCCCGACCAGCTGGATTATGGAGGCCCATGACGTGAAGGCATTGTGTGAGCGTGCCAAAGAGGCGGGTGTTACCACAATCATCGACAACAGCTGGGCTTCGCCGATCTTCCAAAACCCGATCAAACTGGGCTGCGATATCGTAGTGCATTCTGCTTCCAAGTACATCAGCGGCCATAGTGATGTGGTGGCTGGTGTGATCGCCACGTCCGCAGAGCGCGTTGTGCAGATCCGTGGCGAAGTGACCCAGTATCTGGGCAGCAAGTTGTCGCCGTTTGAGGCGTGGCTGCTGCTGCGCGGCTTGCGGACCTTGCCGCTACGCATGAAAGCCCATGAGCAGGCAGGCATGGAGATCGCCAAGAGACTGGCGGAACATCCTGCGGTTAAAACGGTTTTCCATCCGGCGTTCCAAAACAAGGCCCACCCGGGGCTGCGTGGAACTTCCGGTCTCTTTTCCATCGAGCTGGCTGAAAATGTCAGTGTCGAAGCGCTTTGTAACCACCTGAAAATTTTCAAAATCGGTGTGAGTTGGGGCGGGCATGAAAGCCTGATTTGCCCTGCACAGGCCTCTCTTATTCAGTCGGGAGGACCGAACTCAACCGCATTCTTTGGCGTGTCACCGCACGTCGTTCGCCTGAATGTCGGCCTTGAAGACCCTGAGGATCTCTGGGGGGACCTCCAAGAAGCGTTGGGAGCCGCATCAGAATAACATTGCTAGAGGAGAGGCAATTATGAGTTTGAAGAAGTTATTGGCCGCAAGTCTTGTGGCAACAGCTATTGCAGGTCCGGCAGTTGCTGAAACCAACCTACAGCTGGTGGAAGTGATCACGAGCCCGGAACGTACCAAGGTCTTGCAGGGCATCGTTTCGGAGTTTGAAGCGGAAAATCCGGGCACCAAAGTTGAAATTATCTCGTTGCCATGGGGGCAGGCATTCGAGAAATTCGCGACCATGGTTTCTGCTGGCCAGACACCGGATGTGGTTGAAATGCCAGATACATGGGCTGCGCTTTACGCCAATAACGGCGCTCTGGAAAGCCTCGAGCCTTACCTCACAAGCTGGGATGGCACAGACAAGCTGAATGCCCGCACCATTGAGATGGCCCGCAGTGGCACCGGCACCGCTTACATGCTGCCTTACGGCTTCTATCTGCGTGCTATGTTTTACAACAAGAAGCTCTTCAAGGAAGCTGGTGTTGAGAAGCCGCCGGTGACATTGGATGATTTCCGTGATGCGGCTGAAAAAGTTTCTGCACTGCCAGGCAAATACGGCTTCTGTCTGCGCGGCGGGTCCGGTGGCCTGAATGGCTGGGCGGTGTTTGGTGCAACAACCGCTGGCACTGATCAGTTCTTTGACGAAGAAGGCAACAGCATCATGTCCACCGAGGCGTGGATCAAAGGTGCGCAGTTCATGGTCGATCTTTATCAGGATGGCCTTGCACCAAAAGACAGCCTGAACTGGGGCTTCAATGAAATCGTAGCGGGCTTCTACTCCGGCACCTGCGCCATGTTGGATCAGGATCCAGATGCGCTGATTGGTATTGCGCAGCGCATGGACCCGAACGACTTTGGCGTAACCACCATGCCAAAAGGACCAAATGGCAAAGCCTACCCAACCATCGGATACGCAGGCTGGTCCATGTTCTCCGACAGTGAGCACAAAGACGCCTCGTGGAAGCTGATCGCGAAGCTGCAGAGCCGTGATGCGAACCTTGAGTGGTCAAAGCGTGTTGGCACTCTGCCAATCTACAAGGATGCTGAGAGCGATCCGCATTACAACACCCCGCAGTTTGCTGGTTGGTTTGAAGAACTGTCCGATCCGGACGTCCACCCCCTGACCATGCCAACTCACCTTGAAGAGTTTGCGTTCTTCAAAGACTCCATGTCCATCCGCACCAGTCAGGAAGCTCTTCTGGGCCGCAAATCTGCGGAAGAGCTGGGCAAAGAGTGGGGGGATTATCTCTCTGCAGCACAGAAAAAGTGGCTGGCTAAACAGTGATGACAGCTGCCACAGACCTTGGAGCACACCCTGCCAATCGGCAGGGTGTGACCTCCCGCAGATTCCTATCCCGACTTGAGCCCTACTTTTACGCCAGCCCAGCCATTGTGCTGTTGGTGACGGTGATGATGGTGCCGCTGGTGGTTGGCCTGACGTATACGGTCAGAGACATCCGCATTCTCAACCCGTTCAGCGGCGGCTATGTGGGTTTTGCGCATTTTGAAGCGGTCTGGCACGACCAGAACTTCCACAATGCGCTTTTCAATACCTTCTGGTGGACAGTTACGTCGCTGTTCTTTCAATTCTTTCTGGGTTTGACGCTCGCTCTCTTGCTCAATCGCACTTTTCCCGGGCGACGCATCATCCAGTCTCTTGTGTTCCTGCCATGGGCCGTGCCTGCGTTTTTGTCGGGCCTCAACTGGGCGTGGATGTTCAATCCGGTCATCAGCCCTCTACCCCATTGGCTGTTTGCGCTCGGCATCTTAAGCGAGCCGACAAATATCCTGTCGGATCCTGATCTGGCCATGTGGGGACCGATCGTCGCCAACATCTGGTTTGGCATACCGTTTTTTGCCATCACATTGCTCGCAGCACTTCAATCCATTCCAGGTGAGATTTATGAGGCGGCTTCCATTGATGGGGCGAGCCGCAGGCAGCAGTTTGTCAGCATCACGCTGCCGTTTCTTGCGCCGACCATCGCCATCACGCTGATGCTGCGCACCATCTGGATCGCCAACTTTGCTGATCTTATCATCGTTATGACCAATGGTGGTCCGGCGGATTCAACGCAGATTGTCTCCAGCTACATCTTCACGCAGGCCTTCCGCCGTCTGGACTTTGGCTATGCCTCTGCAATCGCGGCTGTTCTGCTGGTTCTGCTGTTGGCTTATGCGGTCTCTATCATCTTCATCAGACGCAGTCTGCTGCGCGAAACCTGAGGCTCTGTTATGGCATACTATGCAAAATCAAAGGGCCAACGGGTGGTGGACTGGAGTGTCCATTACGGTCTGCTCGCCTGCTTTCTGTTCTTTGCCTTGTTCCCGCTCTTTTGGCTGTTCAAGGTGGCTGTGACGCCCACCAACCTGCTCTATTCTGAAGGCATCCGCATGTGGCCCTCTGAGACCACGTGGGCGAACTTTGCGCAGGTGATGACGGATACAGACTTCCCGCAGTTCTTTATCAACTCGGCCATTGTGTCGGGCGCAACGGCTCTCATTTCCACTCTAATCGCAGCAGCAGCGGGCTACTCATTCTCCCGGTTCCAGTATCGCGGCAAGGCCATCATCATCGTACTGATGCTGATCACCCAGATGTTCCCGCTGGTGATGCTGATCGCACCGATCTTCCGCATTCTCACACCGCTGGGGCTGACCGACAGTCTGCTTGGGCTTGTGGTGGTCTACACAGCCTTCAACGTTCCGTTTGCGACTTTTCTGATGCAATCGTTTTTTGATGGCATTCCCAAAGACCTTGAAGAAGCAGCCATGATTGATGGCAATACGCGTTTCGGTGCTCTGGTGAAGATCATCTTCCCGCTCACACTGCCGGGTATCGCAGCCACGCTTGGCTTTGTGTTCACCGCAGCGTGGAGCGAGCTGCTCTTTGCGCTCATGCTGGTCAGCAGTCCGGATGCAGTCACCTTCCCGGTTGGTCTGCTTACGTTCATCTCCAAGTTTTCTGTCGATTTTGGACAGATGATGGCAGCTGGCTTCCTGGCGCTCATTCCGGCAGCAATCTTCTTCTTCCTCATCCAGCGTTATCTGGTGCAGGGCCTTACCGCCGGTGCGGTCAAAGGATAACGAGGTACTCAATGGCTTCTATTCAAATCACCGAGGCAACCAAATCCTACGGCAACACCGCAGTCCTGCATGGGATCGACCTGAACATTCAAGATGGTGAGTTCATTGTGCTGGTAGGCCCATCCGGCTGCGGAAAATCCACTTTGCTGCGCATGATTGCGGGACTGGAGGAAGTGACGTCTGGATCAATCTCCATCAACGAGCGGATCATCAACGATCTACCGCCGCGTGATCGGGATATCGCCATGGTGTTCCAGTCCTATGCGCTCTATCCGCATATGAGCGTGGAAGAGAACATCAGCTATGCGATGACCCTTCGCAAATCGCCAAAGGAGAAGATCGCCAGTGCTGTGAACGGGGTCTCCAACATCCTCGGCCTGAATGGTCTGTTGGAACGCCGTCCAAAAGCACTCTCCGGTGGTCAGCGCCAACGTGTTGCTATGGGCCGTGCGATTGTGCGCGATCCGCAGGCGTTTTTGTTTGATGAGCCGCTCTCCAATCTGGATGCGCGCTTGCGCGAGCAGATGCGTTCAGAAATCCGCAAGCTGCATCGCAAGCTGAAAGCGACGTCCATCTACGTGACCCATGACCAGATTGAAGCCATGACCATGGCCGACAGAATCGTGGCCATGCATGATGGATATATTCAACAAGTAGGCACACCGCTGGAGATCTATGACAAGCCAGCCAATGTTTTTGTGGCGTCCTTCATCGGATCTCCAGCCATGAACTTCATCAAAGGCACAGCTCGTGCATCTGGTGATGGTTACCACCTGCAGACCGATGAAAACCATCAGGTTGTTCTGCCGGAAAGTGCGGGTTTGAAGGATCAGATGGATCTTATTCTGGGCGTGCGGCCAGAGCATTTGATGATCACGGAGGAAGGCCCGGCCACTCTGCCTGCAACGGTCGATCTGATTGAGCCTATGGGCCTTTCCACGCTGGTTCATGTGCGTATCGGAAAGGACAGCCTTAAAATCTTCACACTCGAACGGCCTGATATTGCAGAAGGCACACAAGTTCATGTGACCTACCAAAAAGAAAAGCTGCATATGTTTGATGCTCGGACAGAAATGCGGCTGGAGTCTCCCGTATAAGTTCCCCGAACTGGTTCGTTGTTTCGACAACGAACCGCCTTTCTGGACTCAGGGTTTTCACGTTCTTCTGGGGCAACCTAAACTGGTATAAACACTGCCTGATATATAACCAGTGCAGAAGGAAGTGCTCTGAATGCCGTCGATCAGTCTGGCCGTTGTTGGTTTGGGAATGGCCGCAAAACCACATCTCGAAGCGCTTGATCTGCTGAGAAATCACGTCGAGGTTGCTGGCCTTTACAACCGAACCAAAGCCAAGGCTGAGGCCGTTGCTGAAAAGTACGGCTGGACGTGTTTCGACAGCCCTGAAGAGATCGCAGGCGATCCGGAGATCGATGCCGTCCTTCTGCTGACACCGCCTGACCAACGGCATGATCTGGTGGAGCTGTTCTCCAGCGCTGGTAAGCACATCCTGACAGAAAAGCCACTGGAACGAACCTATGAGGCTGCGGCTGAACTGGTGGAGCTTTGCGATTATGCCGGCGTAAAGTACGGCGTCGTGTTTCAGCACCGGTTCCGTGAAGGGGCTAGGCAGTTGCGGGCCTTGTTAGATGAAGGCGCTCTGGGCGACATTCATCTGGTACGCGCAAACATTCCTTGGTGGCGGGATCAGGCTTACTACGATCAGGCAGGCCGCGGCACTTATGAAAGAGACGGTGGCGGTGTGCTCATCACGCAGGCGATCCATGTACTGGATCTGATGCTTAGCCTCACCGGTCCTGCCAAATCCGTTCAGGCTCTTTGTGCCACGACCGGTGCGCACAAGATGGAAGCAGAAGACTTTGCCACTGCGGGTGTTGAGTTTCACAGCGGTGCTGTTGGCTCCATCATGGCGACGACAGCGACATATCCGGATGCGAAAGAGACACTTGTGTTTGATGGCTCAAAGGCGTCTGCACATCTGGAAGGCAGCAAGCTCACCGTGACCTATCGTGATGGGTCTATCGATGTGTTTGGCGGGCGTAATGGGTCGAAGGACGGCACAGGCGGCGGGGTAAACCCTATGGCGTTTCCGTGTGACTGGCACCGGGATCTGATCGACGATTTTGCGCTCAGCATCATTGAACATCGCGACCCGAAAGTGACCGGACATGATGCCCTGATGGTCCATGCGTTGATTGAGGCAATGGAGACCTCGTCTCGCACTGGCACACGGGCAGATGTGCGGGAAGCTGAACCTTCCAAAGCCTATATCTGAGGCACTTTCTAAGCGTATAAAAAGAAAAAGAGCAGGAGGCCGGACGAGGGCTCTCCTGCTCGGGTATTAGGCATCATCCGTGGGAGGTTTTAGCCTAAAATCTTTAACTGGCTAACTAGGCTTTTGCCCGTTTGCGCTGGCGGTATTGGTCCGCAACCACTGCAGCTACAATGATACCACCTTTCACGATGTCTTGGATGTAAGCATCAATACCAAGGAAGGTGAAACCACTCATCATTGTACCCAGAATAATGGTGCCAATGACGGTGCCTGTGATGCGACCGACGCCGCCCGCAAGGCTTGTTCCGCCAATAACAGCTGCAGCGATGGCGTCAAGCTCATATGCAAGGCCCATACCTGCCTGTCCACTACCAGCACGCGCTGCGGCCACAACACCGCCCAGACCAGCCAGCAGACCAGCAAGGGTGTACACTTTGATCAAGTGACGACCAACGTTGATGCCGGACACTTTTGCAGCCTGAACGTTTGCACCGGTTGCGTAGGTGAACTTGCCGTAACGGGTGAAGCGCAAGGCTATGTGGAAGATCACTGCAGCCATCAGGAAGATGATCACCGGAATGGTGCCGGAACCGAGCCACATGTACTCTTCAGAAAGCAGGCTGATTGGCTGGCCTTTGGTGTAGTAGCGAGCCAGACCGCGTGCAGTCACCATCATGCCCAGAGTTGCAATAAACGGGGGAATGGCCGTGTAGGCTATGAGCGACCCGTTTATGAACCCAGCTAAGGCCCCGACGGCGATACCTGCGAACACTGGTACGAGGAACGGCATGTCCGTGAACATCGGGAAGACAGCACGGGCGTAGTCGGAGGTTTGCGCAAAACTGGCGGCCACCATGGCCGAGAGCGCAAGCACCGAGCCTGAGGACAGGTCAATACCGCCGGTGATGATCACCTGTGTTACGCCAATGGCCAGAAGGCCGATGATGGAAACCTGCAGAACCATGATCAGCAGGCGTTGTGGGTTAAACAGGAAGGTATCGCCCTTCACAATCCAGCCCAGTACTTCAAAAAAGACTGCAATGCCGATCAGAACGAGGAAGATGTTGGCCTCGACCGGCAGTTTTCTAGCTGGAGCGTTGTTCTCAGCTACGTCTGTTGCATTTGCCATCTGGCAAGTCCTTTCAATCTCTGCGTCGGGCGCTTAAAGCTGCCGCGCATGAAAATTCTTAGTTGGAAGCAAGGCGCATAACGCTGACCTGATCTGCTTCAGCTCGGTCCAGAATTCCGGTGACATGTCCTTCGTGCATCACCATCACGCGGTCACTCATGCCCAGCACCTCCGGCATCTCGGAGGAGATCATGAGAACAGCAACGCCCTCACCTGCCAGTTTGGTAATGAGCTTATGGATTTCTGCCTTCGCGCCCACGTCGATGCCGCGGGTTGGCTCATCCAGAATGAGGATGCGGGGTTTGGTCAGCAGCCAGCGACCGATCAGAACCTTCTGCTGGTTGCCACCAGACAGGTTCTCGATGCGCTCGTTCATGCCCGGCGTTTTCACACGAAGCGCGTCACTCATTTCCTTGCAGAGCTTGGAAACAGTGCTCTCAGCGACAAAGCCGCCTTTCACGTGATCCTGACTGAGCAGAGCGATCTGCATGTTTTCCTGAATGTCGAGCATCAGGAACAGACCAGTGTCCTTGCGGTCTTCGGTCAGCAGCGCCATGCCATGGTCCATGGCTTCAGCAGGTGTCTTGATCTCAACCGTCTCGCCAAACACGTCGATGGTGCCAGCGGTGGCTGGTGTCACACCGTAGATCGTTTCTGCCACGTTGGTGCGGCCTGAGCCCACCAGACCGGCCACGCCAAGGATCTCGCCTGCGCGAAGATCAAAGCTCACGTTCTCGAACACGCCTTCCAGACACAGGTCCTTCACGGAAAGAACCACGTCACCGATCGGCACTTCCTCTTTCGGGAACATCTGGGTGATCTCGCGGCCCACCATCATGCGGATGAGCTGGTCGCTGTCCAGATTGCTGGCCAGATCCGTACCGATGTACTTGCCATCACGGAAGACGGACACATCATCAGCAATCTCAAAAACCTCGTCCATCTTATGGGTGATGTAGACGATGCCTTTTCCGTCGGCCTTCAGGCTGGCAATGATCTGGAAGAGGTGTTCAACTTCGCGGTCTGTCAGGGCCGAAGTTGGCTCGTCCATGATCAGAACGTCGGATTCATAGGAAATTGCTTTTGCAATCTCGACCATCTGCCGGTTGGCAATGGAAAGGTCACGAACTTCAGTTTCCGGATCCAGACTGATGTTCAGTCGGTCAAACAGCTTCTGGGTGTTCTCACGCAGGGCTTTGTGGTCAACAAACCCAAGCTTGGTGAGTGGCTCCCGGCGGATCCAGATGTTTTCGGCGATGGTCATGAACGGCATCAGGTTGAGTTCCTGGTGGATCATGGCAACGCCTTGCTCCAGAGCATCCAGCGGCGTGTGCATTTGCACCTGCTTGCCACCCAGACGGACCTCGCCTCGGTCTGGCTGGTAGATGCCTGCAATGATTTTCATCAGGGTGGATTTACCCGCCCCGTTTTCTCCCATGAGGGCATGAACTGTGCCGGGTCGGATACGCAGGTTCACATCATCCAGTGCAACAACACCGGGGAACTCCTTGCGCACACTATCGACTTCTAGCAGGTACTTTTGTTGGGCTGCGGCACCCTTATTCTCACGTACCGCTTCTTGTGTGCTTAAACTCACAGTCCGTGAACTCCATTTTTCTGCTGGCAGTGTGAGGGGCTCCCGGGAGCCTGGCCCGGAAGCTTGATCACTTGGTGCCTGCGCGCGGTCCTCTCGTTTGCCTGAGTTTGTCAGGCGGACAGAGCTGCAAGGCAAAAGCGGAAGGCCGTTAAAACCTTCCGCTCAACTGCTTACTTGTCGAGGTACTCGCCAAGGTTCGCTTTGTTCACCAGCTTGAATGGGATCCAAACAATGGTGTCTACTTTTTCGCCGCGAGCCAGCTTCAGAGCAGCTTTAACGGAACCTGCGCCCTGGCCTTTAGCGTCCTGGAACACGGTTGCGAACAGCTGACCAGCCTTCATGGAAGCCAGAGCGTCCGGAGTAGCGTCAACACCTGCAACTGCGATGTCGCTTGCTGCGATGCCAGCCTGCTTCATTGCGATCAGAGCGCCCAGAGCCATTTCGTCGTTGTTGGCTGCAACTGCGTCGATTTTGGTGCCGGAAACGATCCAGTTGTTCATCAGGTCGATTGCTTCTGCGCGCTGGAAGTCAGCGGTCTGCTCTTCAACAACCTTGATGTCAGGATAGTTGCCCAGAACTTCCTTCACGCCCTGTGTACGGCCACGAGTACCGTTGGAAGCCAGTTCGCCAAGCATGATGGCAACGTTGCCCTTGCCACCCATCTGCTTTGCCAGTTCTTCCATCTGCAAACGTCCGGCAACAACTTCATCAGAGCCCACGAACACAACCTTTTCAGGCAGTTCTTTGTCTTCTGGCTTACGGTTTACGTAAACGAGTGGGATACCGGCGCTGTTGGCCAGTTTGGTGATGCGTGGTGTTGCGGAAGTATCAGCCGGGTTTACGATGATCGCATCAACGCCCTGTGCAACGAAGTTCTGCACCTGGTCGATCTGCTTGCCGATGTCACCGCGTGCGTCTTCAAACTGAATCTCAACGCCGTTGGACTTGGCTGCTTCTTCACCCATTGCGTTGCGCAGGATGGTCAAGAAGTTATCATCAAAATAAGCCATTGAAACGCCGATGTTCTCAGCCATGACGCTGGTTGTCATCATTGCCGATGCAGCAAGAGCCAGTAGAGTACGTTTCATTACTTCCTCCTCCGTGCCTTAGGTGGCACTTCTCCCAAGATTATGCTGGCGCAAGTCCCCACCTGCGCCAATTAATTTAGCGAAATCAGTCGCCTGGATACTCAGGCAGCGTTGGCTGCCTGCAATTCTTTTTTCAGGAAATCAAAGCTTGCCTGCGTGGCGTCCACCACGTTTTCAAGGGCATGCACAACTGGAGAAAATGGCTCCAGAGACACGTGGCCCGTATACCCGTTTGCAAGCATGGTTTTGATCTGAGCAGCGTTGCCCAGACGGTCCGCTTCACCTACCAGCAGGCGATGGTCATCCAGCATTTCAGCGATGGAAAGAGCTGGATCTTCCACGCCGGAAATGTGCATGAGGCCTGTCAGGTCAGCGAAGAATTCGGTTTCTTCAGCAAGGTGATGATGGAATGTGTCATGCACCAGCTTGAACACGCCCTCACCGTCCACATCGCGGATCGCTGCAACAGCATCCGCCTTGCGGCGCAAGGAGCACTGCGGGAAGCCGAGAGGCTCAACCAGACCGGTCACACCAGCGGTTTCCAGCAGAGGCTTGAGTTCTTTCAGCGATTGGCGCAGGTTCGCAGCCAGTTCATCATCGCTTTTGCCATAGTCATGGTCGTTGACCGGACACATGACGAGGGCCTTGGAGCCACAACGCTCAGCAAAGCCGATCAGTTCGTTTGCTTCAGCAAGGCGAACCTCTGACCACTCATTGAACCGTTGAAGTGCATTGATGCTGATGATTTCGACACCGTGCTTAACAGCCAGTGCCTTGACGTCTTCCGCTGGCGTTTTCAGTTCAAACGGATTGCCAGCAATGTCATTTCGGATTTCTACGGCATTGATCCCCATGGAAGCTGCCATTCCAAAAAACGCGTCCAACGTCATTTGAGGTGCCAGCATGTGGTTCAATGCGAAGTTGATGTTTCCCGACAAACGACTTCTCCCAATGTCCGATGTATAAACATCAATTTGATCTGCTAAAGATGATATGTAAGTAATGGTACCTGTCAATTTAGAGTCTGAAATTACTGATAAAATCGGATTCAGAGAACGAATATTCCATGAATTCAATATTTTGGAAGGTTTGCTCTCCCGAAGTCAAAATGTGAATTTCGGCGTAAAGATTGATGTGTATGATGGTTTAACAATCAAAGGTGATATATATGAGGCGGGGCAGCTGGCAGAATCCGAGCGTGTTGGATATCGCAAACAAGGCAGGAGTTTCGACCGCGACAGTTGACCGTGTCCTCAATAAACGAGGTGGTGTTTCCAAGAGGAAAGTGGAGCTGGTTCACAAGGCTCTGAACGAGCTGCGTGCGCCGGAAGAGGTTGTCTCAGAAACAGTTTCTCCGATAACGGTTGGACTGCTGGTGGATTCCGGAACGAGCTTCATTGAGGAGCTTCTGGAGCTGGTTGAACGCCGTTATGGGGATGACCCGCATGTGCGCTTCAAGTGCTTCACATCCCACACCAAAGACTTCGAGCCGAGTGTGTTTTCCGAGCAGATGATTGCCTGGGCGCGCAAGTATGACGGCATCATCATCGCCGTGCGCGAACACCCTGCGATCACCCGCGCTATTGAAGAAATCAGCGAAAATGGAACACCTGTTATATGCCTGACCACGGATCAGGAGAGCCCTAAACACCTTGGTTACGTTGGGATGGATCAGATTGCAGCCGGCCTTTGCGCCGCGCAGTTGCTTGGTAAACTCTCAGGCGACCGGTCCGGCGAAATCTTCCTTGCAACCAGCGCGCATTACCGCTGTCAGGAAGGTCGCGAGACAGGGTTCCGCCGCTTGTTGCGCAAGGAATATCCCAATCTTACCATCTCGGAGATCATCAACTCCAATGATGATGCGGAGACGGTCTACAAGCTTTTCAAAAGCAGACTGGATGAAGGGGCCAAACCACTTGGCGTCTATAACGTGGCTGGCGGAAACACGGGCATTGCCAAGGCGATCCGTGAGCTGGGTTTACCGATTGCCTTTATTGGTCATGAGCTCAATGAGAACTCCCGCAGGCTGCTGGAGAATGACCAGATGGACTTCGTAATCACGCATGACATGGAAACAGAGCTCAAGCGGTGCATTAAGCTCATTAGGCGGCAAAAAGATTTTCCTGATGGAAATCAACCAGAATACGAGCTTTTACCACCTGTTTTGAAGACACGCTTCAATATCTGATGGAATTTTTATGCAGATATTTGGATGAATTGAGCCAATATTCTAATCAATGAAATAAATATTCCATGATTATTGGTCTTCAGAAAGCGCAGAATTACGCCAAAACACCTTAGGTATTCAATCTTAAGGGCTCTGCCGAGGCTGTTCAGGTGGCCGCATCATGTCAGGGCAACTGGCAAAGTGCGATCCGTAGTAGCGCTATACGTAGTAACTCTGATGTTATTCACATCAAAAATGAGGCGTCCGCTCAGTCAGTTTAGCTCTGACATGTGAGGAACGGATGCGTTTGCAGCGATCGCACATGGGCTCAGTGAGCTGAAGTCGCCTCTTTCCTGAAAAGCAAGAAGCTCCAGTTGGATTCGCAGGTTCAATCTATCCTTCAGATAGACTTTGCGAGGCTGGAGGTGCTTCCACCTTCAACACGTGCGCCCCTCATTTCTCACCGATTGCAAACAGCTCCCCTTATTCCTTAGGCTCATTCATCAATGATATGACGTTTACGTCATGGACTCTCTTTTCCTTATTTGCTAAACGTTCAACAATTAACTTGAGTGAATGTTGGCTGGCTTTGGAAAAGAAAAAGACACAGGCAGAACGGCGTGAGGAATCTGAACGCAAGCTCTTTGATGCGCTGGTGACCATCATCAATGAGGACGGCATTCAGATGGCGACCTGCGAGAGTATTGGTCTGAAGGCCGGATACAGCCGCGGCCTCACCATTCAGCGGCTCGGCAAGAAAGACGAGATGTTCGTCAAGCTGATCGACCGCATGGTGAGCGAAACGGAGGAGCACATCACCAGCCAGATACCGGCGGAGACAGATGCCAGGGAGGCGATCCGGCGGTACATAGACATTCACTTTGATGATTTGCAGAATAAGCCCAGTTATCAGGCCTACTTTGCGCTGATGGCGGGCAGCGTCACGGACTATGCCCTTTTGGGAGATGCGGTGACGCGCGCGCATGATTTCGTCAAACGCCTGCTTGTCTCTTATCTGGAGCGCGGCAAGGCGGAAGGTGCGTTTCCAAAGGATCTGGATTCCGGCATTCAGGCCGTATCCATCGGAAGTTATTTGCTTGGGGTCGCGCTGCAGCAAAAGCTGCATCCAAGCCTCGATATCACTCTGCTGAAACCGGCAGCGTATTCATTGATACCATCATTGCCTGATAAATAATAAGCGCCACCACGAGCGCACCATGAGGAGAACAGGCTTCGCATTTTAAAACACAGCGCAGAACGCGCTGATCAACCTATGACTTGGGAGGGGAATATGGTTGGAACACATACTGGAGTACCGGCAGGTGCCATGAATTTTGATATGCTTGTGAACCATCTGCAGAAGGTGGACACTGGCATTCCATTGTTTAAAGACCTTGGCGGTCGTGCCTTCAGCAACCCGCAGTTTGCCACGCGCACCTGCCAGTTTGCCAAGGGCTTGCAAGACATGGGCCTTGAACCCGGCGCCCGCGTTGCCATTCTCAGCCTCAACTCGGTTGAGTATGTGGAAGCCATGATCGGCACCATGATTGCAGGCATGATCTCCGTTCCACTCAACATCCGCTGGTCCGCTGAAGAGATGCTCTATGCCATCGGCCATTCCAGCATGTCGGCGATCGTTTATGATGACACCTTTGCGCCTATGGTTGCTGCGATCAAAGAACGCGCGGAAAGCCTGAAGCATTTCATCCATGTGGGAGAGAAAGAGCAGCCGGAAGGCACCAAAGCCTATGCGGACTGCCTGAGCGAGCCGATTGAGCTGGAGCTGGGCCGCGATGTGGAGACCGAGTGCTTTATGAGCTACACCGGCGGCACCACCGGCTTCCCGAAAGGTGTCGTTCACACCCACAAGTCCATGCTCGCCAGCGCTAACATCGTGGCAGCGAATGGTGTTCCTTATCATGATCGTTTGGCGATGATGGTGATGCCGCTGTTCCACCTGTCCGGCTACGGCCTACTGTTGGCGCGCCTCATCCAGAACAAGCCATCCCTGATCGTGCCGATGTTCCGCCCGGATATCGTGGTGGCTGCGGTCAAGAACTTCGATGTCTCGTCCTTCCTCATGGCACCTGCCATGTTCCAGATGCTGATCCACTCACCGGAGTTTAAGTCCGAGGATTTCCTGCGCGTGGCACAGATCGTCTACGGCGCCTCTCCGATTTCGGAAGGTCTGCTGAAGTTGGTGCAGGAGAAGTTCCCGAAAACAGAACTCACGCAGGTCTACGGCATGACCGAGGCTGGCGCAGGTACCTTCCTGCATCCTCAGTTCCACAGTGGTGATCTGATGAAAATGGGTGCAGCCGGTCAGGCTGCCTCCCCGCTCATCCAGCTGCGTATTGAAGATGATGAAGGCAATGAGCTGCCGCCGAACACCATTGGCGAGGTGGTGTTCTACTCCCCTGCCGTGATGTGCCGCTACTACGATGCGCCGGAACAGACGGCAGCGGTGCTGAAGAATGGCGGGTACCGCACCGGTGATGTGGGCATGCTTGATGAGATGGGCATCCTCTCGCTGAAAGACCGAAAGAAGGACATGATCATTACAGGTGCAGAGAATGTGTACACCGCTGAGGTGGAAAGCGCGATCTCCACGCACCCGGATGTCTCCATGGTGGCGGTCATAGGCATTCCTGATGAAACCTACGGCGAGGCCGTGCATGCGGTGATTGTGCCGAAGGAAGGTAAGGAGCCGACCTTTGAAGAGATCCGCGCCCACACAAAAGAGCGCATTGCTGGCTACAAATGCCCGCGCTCCATGTCGCTGGTGGAAGAGCTGCCGCTCTCTGCCATGAACAAAGTTTTGAAGAACAAACTTCGCGAGCCGTTCTGGGAGAAGCACGACCGCGAGATTGCCTGAGTTCAGCCGGGGCGACGCGGTTGCCCCGGCCTTAAACCCTTATTTCAAGATAAGACACGGTAGATAAACATGGCGACGACAGCATACGTCTATGATGCGATCCGCACTCCGCGTTCCAAAGGTAAGCCGGACGGGTCTCTCAACGAAGTCAAACCAATCAATCTGGTGACCACACTGCTGGATGAAATGCAAAGCCGGCACGACCTCGACACCTCCCGGGTGGATGATGTTGTCATGGGCTGTGTGACACCAGTGCGCGAACAGGGCGCTGTTCTGCCAAAGATTGCCCTGCAGAAAGCGGGCTGGGATCAGACCGTCGCTGGCGCTCAGGTCAACCGCTTCTGTGCATCTGGTCTGGACACCTTCAACTCTGCCGCAGCGCGCATCGCATCCGGCTGGGAAGACATGATCTGCGCAGGCGGCTATGAAAGCATGAGCCGCGTGCCGATGGGCACGGATGGTGGTCCGTTCAGCGAAGACCCTGAAACCGTGCTTGCCACTGGCTTTGTGCCACAGGGCATCGGTGCTGATCTGATCGCAACTATCGAGGGCTGGAGCCGCGATGATGTGGATGCAGCCGCCGTCGCCAGCCAGCAACGTGCAGCACATGCGCGCGATAACGGTTGGTTCGACAAGTCCGTTGTGCCAGTGAAGGATGAGAACGGCATCATCGTTTTAGAAAAAGACGACTTCATCAAGCCAAACACGGATATGCAGGCGCTGGGTGCTCTGCGTCCAAGCTTTGAAAAGCATGGTGCCATGGGCTTTGATGCGGTCGCATTGGCCCGCTACCCTGAAGTTGAAAAGATCAATCACGTCCACACACCAGGCAACTCCTCCGGCATCGTGGATGGGGCCTCTCTGATCCTGCTTGGCAGTGAACAGGTGGGCAAGGACATGGGCCTGACCCCACGCGCCCGCGTGCTTTCAGTGGCTGTCACAGCCTCCGATCCGACCATCATGCTCACCGGACCGGGACCAGCTTCCAAGAAGGCACTCGCCAAGGCAGGCCTGACCATTGATGACATCGATCTGGTTGAGATCAATGAAGCCTTCGCTTCTGTGATGATGCGTCTTCAGAAGGACCTCAACGTGCCGGATGAAAAGCTGAACGTTGTTGGTGGTGCGATCGCCATGGGTCACCCTCTGGGCGCAACCGGCGGCATGCTGGTGTCCACCATGATCGACGAACTGGAGCGCCGTAACCAGAAGCGTGCGCTGATCACCATGTGTGTCGGCGGCGGCATGGGCATCGCGTCCATCATCGAGCGCGTATAACGGGGAAGACCATGTCTGAATACATTTACGAAAAAGACGCCAGCGGCATTGTTACAATCACGTTTGACTCACAAGGCAAGTCCGCAAACACCATGACCCGCGCCTGGTTTGAGGGCATGAAAGAGCTGATGGCCAAGCTCTCCGTTGAAGAGGGCCTCACCGGTGTTGTCATCGCCTCTGCCAAGAAGACCTTCTTCGCGGGTGGTGATCTGGAAGAGATGCTCCACGGCAGCATGGACCCGGAAGACATCTTTGCCTACGTGGAAGAGATGAAGGCCCCCCTGCGCCAGCTGGAAAAGCTGCCGGTGCCAGTGGTTGCGGCCATCAACGGAGCGGCCCTAGGTGGTGGCTTTGAGATCTGCCTTGCCTGTAACCACCGCGTTCTGCTCAACTCACCAAAGGCTGTTGTTGGCCTGCCGGAAGCAACCCTTGGCCTGTTGCCGGGCGCTGGGGGTGTTGTCCGTCTCACTGCCAAGCTGGGTCTGGAAGCAGCTCTGCCTCTGTTGGCTGAAGGCAAACAGCTGCGTCAGGAAAAAGCGCTGAAAGCCGGACTGGTGGAAGAGCTGGTGGATACACCAGAAGAGCTCATCCCAGCTGCAAAAGCATGGATCAAAGCCAACCCAGAGGCTGCGGCGCAGCCGTGGGATCAAAAAGGCTTCCGCTATCCGGGTGGCAATGCGGACAGCGCCAATGTGCGCATGGTGGCAGCCATGGCGCCAACCATGCTGTACAACAAAACACGCGGCCTGATGCCAGCACCGGAAAAGGTGATGGACATTGCCGTCAACTCCATGCGCATGGGCTTTGACAGTGCGCTGCGCAACGAAAGCCGCGGCTTTGCAGCCCTGCTGCGCTCCACTGAGGCTCGCGCTGCGATCACCACCTTCTTCTTTGGCATGCAGGCGATCAAGTCTGGCAAGGTTCGTCCGCAAGGCGATGCGTGGAAAGCGGGAAGCTCTGCGATCCTCGGTGCTGGCATGATGGGCTCGGGCATTGCCTGGGCACACGCCAGCCGCGGCTTGCCAACTGCGCTGAAGGACATGAGCCTTGAGAATGCGGAAAAAGGCAAAGGCTACTCCGTCAAGCTGGCGGACAAAGCTATCAAGCGTGGCCGCATGGATGAGGCTAAGAAGGACGCTCTGCTGAGCTGCATCACGCCAACGGACAGTGATGCGACCTTTGCAGGCACGGACATCATCATCGAGGCGGTGTTTGAGGATATCTCTTTGAAAGAGAAGGTTATCCCTGAAACCTACAAGCAGCTGTCCGACACCGGCATCTACGGCTCCAACACGTCCACTCTGCCAATCTCCATTCTGGCAGAAAGTTGTCCGGACCCGACCCGTTTCATCGGCCTGCACTTCTTCTCGCCGGTCGATAAGATGAAGATCGTAGAGATCATCGTTGGCGATAAAACTAGCGAAGAGACCCTGCGCAAAGCCTATGACTACGTGCAGCAGATCGGCTATCTGCCAATAGTGGTCAACGACAAGCGTGGCTTCTTCACCAGCCGTGTGTTTGGCACTTATCTGGATGAAGGCCTGGCTCTGATGCGTGATGGCATGAGCCCGGTTGCCATTGAACGCGCCGCCTGGAAAATCGGCATGCCGGTTGGTCCACTGGCCGTGCATGATGAAGTTTCCATGGTGCTGACCAAGAAGATCCACGAGACCCACATCGCGCTGGATGCACGTCTTGGCGTTGAAAACGGGTTCCCGGCAGATGACAGCTCCAACGTGAAAGTTGGCCAGTCCATGGTGAACATGGGCCGTGGTGGTCGTCACTATGGCGGTGGCTTCTACGAATATGCTGAGGATGGCACCAAGAAGCTGTGGGATGGTCTTTCCCAGTTCAAGGAGCGGGATCTGAACGTATCCATGCAGGATGCGGAAGATCGCATGATGTACCGTCAGGCCATCGAGACACTGCGCTGTCTGGATGAAGGCGTGCTGCGTACAGAAGTGGAAGCCAACATCGGCTCCATCTTCGCCATTGGCTTCCCTGCTCACACCGGCGGTGCACTCCAGTTCATCCACGGCGTTGGTCTTGATGCCTTCAAGAAACGCGCTGACGAACTGGCTGCAGCCTATGGTCCCCGCTTTGAGGTGACCGAAAGCGCGCTCAACAAACTGCGCAGCGAAAAACTCGCGGCTGCCTGAGTTGTAGCCATCTAAACCAAAAGCCCGCGATGCCGCTGTGTCGCGGGCTTTTTTGTGCGTGTCTGCCAGCTTTCCTACTGTGCTCCCCAGTTTCACTGATAAAAATACTACATAATTTTCAGGTTAGCTTCAGGCTCATAAGGAAGAAGGGCTTTGGAGGTAGAGTGATTGTCTGAAGGTTGCTGAACCATAGGGAAACTGCATTGGCGTTTCCGCTGTTCTGCTGCTCAAGGCTGTCTGATCCTCATCATAACAAAAAGCGAAGTAACCTGATCATGAGGCAGCTGATGATTGACAGAACCGTCACACCAGCCCGTATTGCCATTGTTGTTTTCATTATAATATTTGCTGCCACCCTCGCCCGTTTTTATGGCGCTGCCCTGCTTGGTCTCGGGGTGGATGAAAGCTACATGGTTGCCATGGCGCGCCATCCGTCTCTCAGCTATTTTGACCATCCGCCACTGACCTTCTGGATCATTCACGCAGCAGCATGGCTGACAGGATCTGAAGCAGGCTTCGTGCTCCGCTTTCCCTTCATCGCCATGTCGGTGCTCTCCACCCTGCTACTTTTTCAGCTGACCTCTCGCTTTTACGGTGCAAAGGCTGGAGCCTGGGCAATTGCATGGTTTTCCATCTCGCCGTTCTTCCTCCTTTCCGCAGGAAGCTGGATAGTTCCCGACGGGCCGATGATGCTGTTTCTGCTGATTACGGCCAGCCTGCTGACACCGCTTCTGAATCCAAACTCACGCCACATAAGCGATGCCCGTTGGATCGCTGTTGGACTGGCGTTTGGTCTGGCTCTGCTCTCCAAGTACATGGCAGTTTTGACTGGAGTGGGTGCCTTGCTGTTCCTGCTCACGGACAGAGAACTCCGCCCCCTCCTCCGTACCCGTGGCCCGTACATTGCTAGTGCCGTTGCTCTTCTGGTCTTCAGCCCCGTCATCTGCTGGAATGCCATGAACGGCTGGCAGTCATTCGGGTTCCAGCTGTCCCGTTCGGTGACGTCTAGCGGTTTCGACCTCCCAGTTCACCTTCTCAACTCCGGGCGCATGCTTTTGGGGCAGCTGGCCTATCTGCAGCCCGTGACACTGATCGTGTGCTTATGGCTTGTGGTGCGGTTCTTCCATGCTGGTGAGAAATCAGTGGCGGACCGGTACTTCCTGTGCCTCGCGCTTATCCCGATCATCGTGTTCAACGCAGTCGCTCTGCTTTCCCGAAACACTCTGCCCCACTGGCCCATGGCCGGATACCTGTTCCTATTCCCGCTTCTGGGCAGTTGGTTTGCAAAGCTAAAGCCGTCGAGCGTTGTCATTGCCAAACGCGCGTTTGCGGCCTCAGCCGCGCTGATCCTGATCGTTGTGGTGCTTGGAGGGCTGCATTTCAAAACGGGACTGCTGACACGACCGCTCGGATCTCCTCCACCGCGTTGGGACGAGACCATTCGTGCCATGGATTGGTTTGATGCAAAGGACGCTCTGATCAGCCGCGGTCTGCTGCAGGACGGGGAGCCAACCCCGCTTTACACCCTCAACTGGATCGATGGCGCCAAGGTATCCTATGCCCTTGGTGATCAGGCGGAAGTGCGAGTTCTGGGAAGCGACCCCCGCCATTTCGGATTCCTGCCGAAGCCAGCCCAAAACAGCAACGTACTTGTAGCAGGACTTCTGCCCTACGATGACTGGGAGACGCGACTGAACCGTGTTCGCGCATCCCTAACCGGATCATTCTGCGAGATCACCCAGCACGAGCCGATCACGATCAATCGAGGTGGCATGCCTTATCGGGCACTCTTCCTACTCTCAGGCTCGTCTTGCTGAGATGGCGGGCTCTCTTCAGGTTTTTCGGGCTTGTAATCCTTGTTGGTGAGGGCCTGATAAAACGGCTTGCTGCGAAGCATCTTGCGGTTTTCTTCAAGCTGGTCTTCATCATCCACGCCAACACCGCGTGAGCCTTCTTCATTGCGGAAGGTTGCAAAGCTCAGACCTTCGAGGCTGGCATCGGAATCCGGGTTCTTGCCCGGTTGAATGCCAGCGGCTGCCAGTTCCTGTTCCAGCAGTTTTAAAAAGAAGCCGAAGTCCTCAGCTCCATCAGGATAGCTTGTGTCCTTGGTATAGGGATAAAGGGTGATCTGCGCTCCCTGGGTGACCCGATCAAAGTACGCTTTTTGCTCTGCCAGCTTGGCTTTGGCTTCAGGCGTATCAGCGGAATACTGCTTCTCATCATCTTTAAAGGCCGCTACTGCTCCGTCCATGTTGGTGACTTTGAACGAAAGGAAAGGATTATCTGGTGAGAGCAAAAGGGGTGTCAGGACGTTACCGGCTTGCTCCAGTTGACCCATCTGGACGCTCAAGTGGATCTTGTTTCCGGCTTTCTCGTATTCGCCGCTATCAAGAACAGACTTGCCATCCTCGCCCAGAGGCTCAAACTGAGTAAAGATTCCATCACGGTCAGCATTGTTGATCCGGTGATCAGGGTTTTTGAGCAACTCCCTTTGAGCCGCTATCTTTTCCCTGCTCTGTGCGTAGGCTTCTTTATCCGTGTACGGGATCTTGCGCTGCTCCTCATACAATCTATTCAGTTCAGTGAGTATTTCCTGTGCCCCAGCTACCGAGTTGTCACCGGTATAAGCTTTAACCGTGATTTCCTTGCGCGGCTTTTGAGTTTCCTTTGATGGTTTTTCCTTGAGTATCCGCTCCAGCGTATCCAGATAGGTATGCAGTGTTACAAAGGTATCCCGGCTGGCTTTGATTTCACCAGCTTTCAGCTGTGCCTCTGCTTTATCTGCATTGGTTTTGACGAACTCGGCGAAACGAGGAGCTTCTCTCTGTCGTTGTTCAGAAAATCCTTCCAGATCAAAGCTGTTGAGGAACTTCAAACGGGCTCGAATGTCTGCCAGTTCCTGTTTTCGGTGTAGCAGTATACATGCAGAGTCAACACCGCGGGCATAGATCTTTTCGACTTCCTTCATCGTCAGGGTTGCATTGTCCAAAGAGTCGATAGCACCGGAAACATCTTGCTGCTTGTTCAGGTCGCTGGCCTTGTCCAGAAATTCTGCGGTGGATTTGACGAATTTGTCGAAGACCTCCAGATCATTCACATCCTTGAAGATGTTCCGGCGCTTTTTGTAGGCCTCAAACTTAGTCTGTGCTTTTTTGATCTCTGGTGTGAGATCTAGGATCTGCGTCTCAGGAGGTGTCGTGTCCTGAGTAGGCACATCAGGCTCCAGTGAGATGCCGTTGCCCTGTGGTCTTTCCAGGTGGTTCGTATCATCACCATTGGAACCACCCCTGGCACTCGCTTCCTCCTGATTGATGTGCAGGAGCTTTGAAACCGCGTTGATCCACTTCACCACTTTCGGGTCACTGGAGGTTTTTTCTTGTTCCTTCTTCGTCTTAGGCATCCATGAGCTCCATGTCACTTCCGGGACTGCTCTTATTCTGGAGTACTCTGCGGTTTTCCCAAATAACGGGATGGTTTCAGGGCGAACGGTGCGTCAATGGAATCGATAAAATATCAGGGTAACTGGAATACGTCGATTGATATGCCGGTAACTCATTGCAATGTAAGATTTATTGCGTGAAATGTATGCATGGAGGTGATAAACGATCAGCCTAACTGGTTCCTCAGTATTTACATTTACTGGTTCTTTTGAAGTGCCAATCGTGCGCTTAGTGTGCCTGTCAGAAGCAAAGGTGGCTCAGATCAAGTGAGTTTGATCAGCGCCTGCTTTTCAAACACGATTATTTGAGGTGCCCGTGCATGTCTCGCACTCTGACATTTGTCGTTTACTTACTGGCCGTGCTGCTGCAAGCGGGAGCTTATGGCCTCACCTTCATGCTCCCACGACTGTTCGCCACGTTCGGAGCCAATGAGAAAGCCGTTGGCCTCATCCTGCTGGTGGCGACTGTTTCCACGTTGATCGCCGTGTACTTCTCTGGTCATCTGTCAGACTGGTTTGGCCGCGTGGTCACCCTTGGGCTGGCCTGCCTTGCCATCGCCGCAGCTCTCGCACTGTTCGCTTTGGCGGATGGTGTGAACGCAATGGTCGTTCTCGCCAGCTTGTTGCTGGGTGCGGGGTGGGGCCTCACCTATGCATTGGCCCCTGTTGTGTTGACCCGGCTTGTAACGGCGGACGAACGTATCCGCTACTTCGCCTTGCACTCGGTGGTTCTGATGGCAGGCTTCGGGCTCTCCCCTGTCATGGCATCGCAGATTGAAGCCGCAGGTGGCACCATTGCAGATGCGTTCCTTATCACCTCCGGTCTGTGTGTTCTCAGCGCTCTGCTGTTTTTTGTGCTGGTTGCGCCTGTGCGCCGACATGCCATCAATCCGGGGCCGGAGGCCAGATCCCGCCTCAGCCTTGGCTATGTGGGCAGCATTTTGAAAGGCAAAGCGGTTCTACCGATTATCATGGTGTGCCTCGGAGCCAGTGTGTTTGCGGGTATGAACAACTTCCAGACGGTGTTTGCAGATGCCAGAGGGCTCGACTACGCTCACTTCTTCCTCGCCTACACCATCACCGTTGTCATCTGCCGTGTGGCGCTGGCCAAGTTCAAAGGCGGCACGCAGCCCTACATGACCATCGCCGCCCTGCAATATGTGATGGCTGGCAGCATTCTGCTCTTTGCATTTTCCGGCGCCAGCGTTCCGGCCTATATCGTGGTCGCGATCCTGTTTGGGGTTGGATATGGTGCCTCTTATCCGGTGTTGGCGGCCATGGCAGCAAATGATGCGCAGGAAGATCTGGTGCCGCAAACCTTACAGCTGTTCGCGCTGACCTACTTTATCGGCATCTTCGGCTTTCCGCTGATTGCAGGCTGGATGATCGTGGAACTGGGCACGGCCCCGCTGCTCTACCTCATCGTAGGCCTCGCCGCCCTGGAAGCCACCATGGCCCTGCGCCGCGCGCAAAACGATCAGGCGAACCTCACCCTCGCCGCCGACAAATCGGTTTAAGCAAAGGCACTTATTGAAACAAAAAACAGCTCGCGATGGAGGCTTGCGAGCTGTTTTAAAGCAAACGACTTAGATTACATTCTGGTTTAATCGTCATCTCTGCTTGGTATGAATTTCAAATATAAATACAATAAGTTACGAACTATACATTCGAGTATTCCCTTCCCCCCATAACTGTTAAATCAATGCTGAATCTGGTTTGGGCGGCTCTGTTGAAGAGACCTGCAATGGCCTTGGCCGTGCCTGCATCATCTCTTCACTGAACTTACCCAAGCCCAGGATAGATCGGCTGATGTGTGGCCTGCTTCATGGCCACGAAACACAGTGATTGCTTAGAAAATGTAATCAGCCTGAGGCCATGCTAGGGAAAGCCCGAGCTGCAAAACATTCCTCAAATGGGGGCTTGTTAAAGAAAAAGGCTCAGCCTTCGCGCGCGCTCAAAAGAGAGGTATGAGACCTTTCTTCAGAACCAGTGCCTCTCTGTCGCGATAAGAACTGGTAGTTCTACTTAAATGCTATTTGATGTTTACTTGCTATCCGTTACGGTAAGTTTATCGATTGCTGCGCGAATCATTGCTGTTTACATATTGCATATCCATGAAAAAGGACTTTGATTTCTTCCTTACTCAGCTTTACGAGGCCGTTGAACACCCCGAACTCTTCGAGGATGCGCTTCTTACTGCCAGTGACCTGCTGAGAGCTTCCGGAATGCATCTTTACACTTATGATGCTGCCAAGCCGGAGGAGCGGTTGAACTATGTTGCGCGGATCGATCCTTCTTTTGAGCCTGAGTACACTGAAAACTATTTTGCTCATGATTACAGAATAGACCGGGTCAACAGATCGCCATACGGACAGATCATTACTGACGCGGAGATGACGACCGAATATGGGTTGAAAACCAATCCCATACATCAATTTCTTCCCAAGTTCGAAGTCTATGACCTCATGGGAACCAACCTGACCAAGGGCGATAATTTTGGTTGGTTTGGTGTGTCTTCGCTCAATCCGGGAGACGGGTTCTCCCCCCTCCAGCGCAAGATGTTTGAAAGCATGATCCCTCATGCCAGCAGGGCCTTGCATTATCGGCAAAGGGTCAGAAGCCTTGAGATGAGACTGGCGCTGAAGGACTCGGTTACAGGAAACCTGCCATACGGACTCATCATCTTCACGCAGTATGATATCAACTCCATCAACCCAAGAGCCCTTGAGATATTGGAGCAAGGGTTCCTGAGGCTCAGAAAGACCGGGATTTCCTGCTCTGACCGCAAGCAGAACAAGAAGCTGGAAGAGGCTCAGATCAGCGCGCTGGTGGGAGGGCTGCCGATTGTGAACCTGACGGATGAACGCACAGGGACAACTTACCTGATCCAGATGTTCAACCCAAAGCCGCAGGCGTCTGACGGTTCATTGGAAACTGCGCAATATCTGGCCGTGAAGATCATGATGACCAGTGCGACGGCCCAAGCTGACCCAGCCGTGATTGAAAAGCTAAGTGACGTCTTCCGCCTCTCCAAGGCAGAGAGCCACGTCATCAGTGCCGTCCTTTCCAGCAAATCCCTGCAGGATTACGCGCAGGACAGGTCTGTGCGGTTGGATACCGTCCGCAAACAACTCAAATCCGCCCTCTACAAAATGGGCATCAACTCCCAGAAGCAACTCTTCCAACTCTATGAGGTCTTTCGGTCGTTTCGGGGGTGAGCTGGTGGATGTTCATCAGTGAACCACCTATGCGTGTCCTCAGCGATGGTCAAAGGTCCACCACGCACAAACTACGTGCCACAACCGACCCCTCATAAATCACCTCCCCGGCAAGCCGAGACTGCGGGAGAAGAAGAACCGGCAGGGCCGCGATGTTTCGATAAGAGCCTCAGGTTTCATGGTTGGCACGTTGCTTCAGGGAACGGAGAACGCCCCTCACCACCGACGGGCAGCCCTCCTGACCCCATAAAACACGAGCACCCGGAAGGACACATCACACCAACCTCTCGATTTGGTCAGCTAAAGTAGCTCGATACCCAAGGTACTCAAGTCTTCCGCCACTTTGCAAAGCTGGCAGGCTAGCAGTAGTCAGAGGCCCTGGCGCTCCGTGTCCGAGAGGACACTTCACGACCAGGCCCTCTGAATGACAGAGTGTCCTTCACTGCTATATGAGGGGCCCAGGTAGTGTTTACTTCTTACTCTTGGATGTTTTTCTCGATAAAGGTCAAGGATTTGAAGTAGTTTATGAAGCCATCGGGAACCGTGAACGCATCAACGGCCTCGGGAGCTTTTGCGTTGCTGCCCAACGCAAAACTGAAGTCGCGCCCATCCTGGGCCGCCGATGCATGGCATCCAGCGCAACCGCCCATGTTTATTTTGCCGAAGCCAAGTCGTTGGGCTTGGAACGGTAAGAGCTGGGTGTTGTAAAGCGGCTTATTTAAGATTGATTTTGCGACCGGAACACCTTCCTCGAGGAAGCCGTCAAAATTTGCGAGGGAGTAGTCGGTTTCCACAGTGGAATCTGAGAGATAATAGGAGGCGGTGGTTGAGAATATTCCGTCATCCATCCCGGCTTTATGAACTGGCTGAGGCTGGACGTTGATCAGTTTGTAGTAAAGAAGGGGGCTCTTGGCGGGCAGTTCTCCGGAATGTTTCAGATCGAGATAGGTTTCAATCTCGTAGTGGGCGCCTTGGTTGGCTTCGATTACATCAGAGGGGATTGCATACCAGCGGCGGTTAACACAAATATTGCCGTCTGATGGCAATGTCGGGTAGAAGTCTATTTTCTTAAAAACGGGATCTTTGAACTTGTAGGTAGGGTTTTCGCGTAAAAACAAACGGTTGCCGGGTGTGTGGCAATAGGAACCGTCCCTTTTAATAACCGGAAGTTTTATGGACGCAATCTCATCCTTTACCAACTTTGGAGATGTCGCTTCCACCGGGAGATTGTGCGGGTCAATCACTTCACCGTTTTCGTTTTCGATTGCTTTTCCATCTTTGGACAGAATGTTGTCTGCTTGCTCGAATGTTGCCCAGATACCCCAGGGAGCTTGCTCAGGGAACACCAATACGTGCATACCGGTCAGACCCCAGGTATCTTCCCGATAGCAGGGTTTGGCATCCGCACCTGTTCCTGTGGTTTCGTAGTAGCGGACGTTGGTCATATAAAACCTGCCAGATCCTTTTTCGGTATCTGTCAGAGGCCGGAAGGCCAGTTTAAGCTCAATGGCAGTATCGCGGTTGTTTTCCGGGGTTGGCGCGAAATTGACATAGGGTTTTTGCGGGTTCTGCCCCTGGCCGCTTTCCAATGCAGTGGTGTAATTGTCCTGCGCAATCTCAAGGGGAGATGGCGTTCCGTCATCATTACTCGGATACCAGAAGCGGTTCTCAACCATATTGGTATAGACGCTCTTGTTCATTTTCACTGAAAAACGGATGAGCTGCGGACTGCTGTTGTATCCGCTTGGATCGGTTGCCGGAAGGTGACCGGCATAGATCTGGTTGTTGCCAATCTGTGTGGTCTCGTCGAGATTGATCAGCGCCGGGGTATCGACTGGCTTCTGCCCATCACAGGCAGCGACTTCTCCGTTATCTGTTCCAACTGACTTTGGGTCGAAAAAATAGGCCGGAGCCTGGGAATACCCATAGTCAGGTTTATTGCTGGGAATACCGTCAGGGTCGAGCGTAACCCCGTGAGGCGGTATCTTTGCCGAGGCGTTTCCGGGGTAAACTTCCGACTTGGAGCGCATGGTTTCCCAAACGGTTGGTCCTGGACCTCCAAAGTCAGCCGACAAATTAGGGGCACCGCGCTCTGAGGCATCAGCTGGCCAGTTGAGGGCAATGAAAGTGTTCCAGATATAGGCACGGGCTGCTGCCAATGTGATGCCACGAGCTGCGCCATCCAGGCAAGGGGGCTGTACTGTAGCCGCAACAACGATCTGGTCAGCACAGGTAGAGCTGTTTGTCTCTTGTGATTTTGCTTCTTCTGGACTGGCGAAGCACGAGAATGCGAAAACTGCTGAAATTGCGAATACGGAGTGCACCCGCGTGCTTTGTTTTGCTTGCTGGATGAATTCAGGTTTTCGAGATAGTGGTTGTTGAAAGAAGAATTCCACGGCAACGCTCCTTTAGTCTCGTATGAGAACACAACTTTTTAATGAGGCATTCATCTATATAGATCATGGGTTGCAGTGAATTTAATGTCGGAGCCATACATTTATGCAGCTCGATAAGTAGATTGAAATTTTTGCTCCAGCCTCTCTTCGAGAAAACTCCAGCTCTTTTGTGAAGAGATGAAATGACAAATGAGCGCCAAACGGCTCTACATCCCGCACTGCACAATGAAATCCTTAAAAAACGCAGAAAAACACGAAAGAACGCAAACGAACGCGTTGCTATGTGAGGGGGAATGCTGAGCGGGTTTCATGGGTTCTGGTTTTGGCGGTTGAGAGTGACTTATGCCCGGTGGGTGGGGAAGTTATCAACCGTCGCGGCAAAGGGCTGTTCTGTGACTTGAGGAGGATAAGTGCGGGACCGCGCAATTTTGTTGCGGGGATAATGAGGTGCGAGCCGGAAAGTGTCGCTGAGGGAGGCCCTGTTGCAAATAACTTAGAATAATTGGCTCCTGTGAAATTTAACAGGCAAAAAATCTCTGAGATATCAAGAGTTCGTGGCGCCTCGTGCTTCCAGACAATTAATTTATAGGGTTCACCCTTGGGCGTTTTCAGGTGGAACGGCTTTTGCACATGGGAAAGAACATGGGTTCTAAGCAAAAACTAAGATTTTACAGAATTATTTACTGTGCTGGCTTGAAAAATACAGCGCCTGTTAATGCGGTGTGAAGTCTATACTGGCTTATCTACTTGTTCTAGGGGCAACCCCGTAGGAAAGAGGTAGAATAGCTGCTTGACACATGGGCAATTGTGGTTTCATATGCCTTTGCTATCACATGATATGCAGTAAAGATGAGGATTAGGTCATGAGCCGGTCAGTACTGGTTCTTCAGTATCGCAATAAAAAGAGCTTGGCGTGGTTTACGCAAGACGTTCGTCTTGCCTATGACTTCCCAAACGCGTGCGTATAAGCCTACAGGCCCATCAGTCTCTTTGAAAAATTGAACGAGTGACGCCTAATCTACTTGGAGCCACGGGTGAACTACATCCACTCATGTAGTTAATCGGGCAGATCTACTTGCTCTGCCGCCGGCAGGTAACAGGTAAGCTGCGTCTATTGTTCAAAACCGGGACTGCTGCCGCAACACGTTAATTCCAAAAGGAATGCCTGCACTTTCAGGCAGTTGTAACTTTCGCGCCAAAGGGTTGGAGAGCGACCCAACCTGTGCGCAGCTGCGTATTCCCAACGGTGGGAAACAGTTTTCTAAGAAGAATGCGCAGTAAAAATGCAAGGACTAGAACAATGAAACGTATCCCTGAGCCGTTCCGCATCAAAATGGTTGAGCCAATCAAAATGACCAGTTTCGCAGACCGCGAAAAGGCATTGGCAGAAGCTGGCTACAACCCATTCCTGCTTGCAAGTGATGACGTTTACATCGATCTTCTGACAGACTCCGGCACCGGCGCCATGTCTGACTACCAGTGGGCAGGCATGATGATGGGCGATGAAGCCTATGCCGGCTCCCGCAACTTCTACAACCTGAAAGACGCGGTTCATCACTTCTTCCGTTATGAATATCTGGTACCAACCCACCAGGGTCGTGGTGCAGAACAGATCCTGTTCCCTGCTCTGATCCGCCGCGCGAAGGAAGTTCGTGGTGCAGACAAGCACATCTTCATCTCCAACTACCACTTCGACACCACAGCCGCTCACGTGGAACTGAACGGTGGTCAGGCGGTGAACGTGGTGGACGAACGTGCTTATGACACAACCACTTACTACGACTGGAAGGGTGACTTCGATCTGGAGAAGCTGGAAGCGGCGATCAAGGAACACGGCGCGAAGAACGTCACCGCGATCATCACCACAGTGACCTGCAACAGCTCCGGTGGTCAGCCAGTTTCCATGGCAAACATGCGTGCTGTTTACGAGATCGGCCAGAAATACGACATTCCGGTTGTGATCGACTCCGCCCGTTACTGCGAAAACGCGTATTTCATCAAGCAGCGTGAGGAAGGCTACGCGGATAAGTCCATCACAGACATCATCCGTGAGATGTACTCCTACGGCGATATGCTCACCATGTCCGCAAAGAAAGACCCGCTGGTCAACATCGGCGGCATGTGCGCAATCCGCGAGAAGAAAGAGCTGTTCCAGGCCGTCCAAACCCTCTGCGTCCCAATGGAAGGCTTCGTAACTTATGGGGGATTAGCTGGTCGCGACATGGAAGCGCTGGCACGTGGTCTGCATGAGGGTGCGGATGAGAACTTCCTGCACTATCGTATTGGCCAGGTTAAGTATTTGGGTGATCGTCTTGTTGAAGGCGGCGTGCCAATTCAGTACCCAACCGGCGGTCACGCAGTGTTCGTAGACGCGAAGAAGATCCTTCCGCACATCCCTGGCGATCAGTTCCCAGCACAGGCTCTGTGTAACGCGCTGTACCTGGAATCCGGTGTACGCCCAGTTGAAATTGGCTCATTCTTGCTCGGCCGCGATCCTGCAACCGGCCAGCAAAAAGAGTCCCCACTGGAACTCATGCGCCTCACAATCCCACGTCGTGTGTACACCAACGACCACATGGATTACATCGCGGATGCTCTGATCAACGTTGCGAAGAACGCAAAGGATATCAAAGGCTTCGAGTTTGAATACGAACCACCTGTCCTGCGTCACTTCACTGCACGTCTGAAGCCAATCAAGTAATTTGGCACCTCGGGAGGCGCTGCTCTGTGCCTCCCTCTTTTCCTCACGGATATAACAAAACTACTTCACGGGAGAGAAGTAAATGTCTGAGGGCACACAAGTCGGTGGCATAGGCAATGCCACTGCAACAACCAGTCCATCCTTCCTAGGCGGTGCAATGATCATCGCCGGAACCGCGGTCGGTGCTGGTATGTTTTCCGTTCCAACCGTCAGCGCTGGTATGTGGAGTATCTGGGCTATTTTTGCGCTGGCCTTTACCTGGTTCTGTATGCTGCATTCCGGGCTTATGATATTGGAAACAAACCTGAATTACCCGGTCGGCTCCAGCTTCGACACGATGGTGAAAGACACCCTTGGGAACGGGTGGAACACCGTCAACAACATCGCCGTGGCGTTCGTCGGCTACATCCTCTGCTACGCGTACATCTCCGGTGGTGGTTCCATCGTGGTACACACGCTGGATGCAACAGTTGGCGTTGCACCTCCGCAGATGATTGCAGGCCTGATCTTCGCACTGGGCCTTGCGTTCTTCGTATGGTGGTCCACAAAAGCCGTTGACCGCATTACAACAATCCTGCTCGGCGGTATGATCATCACGTTCTTCATGTCCGTGACAGGCTACACCTTCAGCATGAAGGCCGCCGTGTTCTTTGACAGTGACAGTGGTATGGGACTGGGGAGCTACTTCCCGTACCTGTTCGCAGCAATGCCATTTTGTCTGGCATCCTTCGGTTATCACCACAACGTGCCAAGCCTGATGAAGTACTATGGCAAGGAGCCTAAGAAGATTCTGCTCTGCCTTGGTACAGGCACTTTCCTCGCACTGGTACTTTACATTGTCTGGCTGTTCGCCACATTGGGCAACATCTCACGAGCTGATTTTGGTCCGATCATTGAACAGGGCGGTAACATCGGCGTACTGGTGGAAGCTCTTGGCCGTGCAGTAGAAAACACCTCTGCGTCCAACATGTTGTCCGCATTTGGTAACATGGCTGTGGCGAGCTCCTTCCTGGGCGTTGCGCTTGGTCTGTTCGACTTCCTTGCAGACTTCCTGAAGTTTGATGACAGCCAGGCAGGTCGTGCGAAAACCGCTGCAGTAACCTTCGTACCTCCGCTGATCGGTGGCATCTTCTTCCCGGATGGTTTCATCATCGCGATTGGTTACGCTGGCCTTGCAGCGACCGTCTGGACTGCGATCGTTCCGGCCCTGATGGTGCGCGTCAGCCGCAAGAAATTCGGCAATCCTCAGTTCCGTGTCTGGGGTGGCGAGGCACTGGTCTGGGTGGTCTTTGGCTTCGGCATTCTGGTTGCCGTCAGCCATGTGCTTGGAATGTTCAACGCACTTCCAGTTTACCCATAGCGCCGAGAATGGCTTTACGCTCTGCTGGGGCTCGCGAATGTGAGCCTCAGTTTAAACGAGGAAATTGAAATGAAAGGCATACTCTCCATCCAATCCCACGTGACATACGGCCATGCTGGCAACGGCTGTGCTGTATTTCCAATGCAACGCATGGGACACGAAGTCTGGGCGATCAACACAGTCCAGTTTTCAAACCACACCCAGCACCCGCAAGGTTGGACCGGACAGGCCCATGATGCCAAGCAAATCTCTGAAATCTTTGAGGGACTTGCCAAGCTGAATGTTCTTTCTCAGATCAAAGGTATTGTAACAGGGTACCTGGGAGGCCCCTCTCATTGTGATGTCATTGTCGACATCGTGCAGGAAGTTCGCCGTCACAATCCTGATTGTCTCTATTTCTGTGATCCGGTGATGGGCGCACCTGATAAAGGCTGCATCGTCAGCGAAGGTGTAGCTGAACTGCTGGTCAGCAAAGTGATGCCGATTGCTGATGTGATCGTGCCGAACCAGTTCGAGCTCTCTCAGTTCATTGGCGAGCCGGTTGAAACGCTGGAGCAAGCCAAACAAGCCTGTGCTAAGGCAATGGAAAAAGGGCCGAAAATGGTTCTGGCCAAGCATCTTCACAGCGTCTCCGACGAAGCTTTCACCATGATGTTCGCCAATGCGCAAGGCAGCTATCTGGCTCAGCGCCCGCATTTGCCGTTTGAGCGCCAGCCAGTTGGCGTTGGCGATCTGATCACATCTGTATTTGCCGCTGGTTATCTGAATGGACTTTCTGAAGTAGAAGCGTTCCAGCACTGTAACAACGCGGTGTACGGCGTGCTTAAAACCACGCAGGAAAAAGGCGAATGGGAGCTGCAAACTATTGCTGCTCAACAGGAATTCGTCTCACCATCCGAACAGTTCGACTTAATAAACCTATAAAACAGGAAAAAACAATGACAGCTATCGATACCTCCAAAGCACCTGCAGCGATCGGCCCTTATGTTCAGGGTGTAAACCTTGGCCAGATGGTGATCACCTCCGGTCAGTTGCCTATCAACCCGGAAACCGGTGAGATGCCTGCAGATGTTGCTGAGCAGACCCTTCAGTCTTTGAAAAACGGTCTTGCGATTGTTGAAGAAGCAGGCCTTGCTGCGAAAAACATCAAGAAGACAACTGTTTTCGTGAAAGACCTCAACGACTTCGGTCGTGTCAACGAAGTTTATGGCAAGTTCTTTGAAGACAACAACGCACCGTTCCCAGCACGCTCCTGCGTGGAAGTTGCACGTCTTCCAAAAGACGCTCTGGTAGAGATCGAAATGATCGCCTGCCCGTAACCGGGTAGGATTTCCCCTGCAATGCTCGTGGTCCAAAGCGAGCATTGCCCTCATGTTATGATTTTGAATAGTGCTATAAATTCAATTAGTTGTAGCTTCATCTCAGTAATAAAATTGCAAAAACTGCAGTAATTATCTCCCCTCGTTGCCCTGCGCTTAAACTGCAATAGCTAAATCCGGCGGCTACTCCAACGCTCACGAATACGGCAGTGTCGACATGTGAAAACATGTTTGCACATATCTGGCTGGTTGGAGTTCCTTGTTGCATCTGCGCTACTACTGGCTGTCGCCGGGTGCTCGGAAATTCCAGGACATGGCCCAAGCGCTTATCAGGTTGAAACGGCAACCTCGCAGAGTGATGAGCAATCCCTGAGCTATGTCATGCTGGATGTAGATGTGCCGACAATCCAACATTTATCCAATTATGCCAGCAACTTACCTCCCAAAGAATTCCGCGTTGGCAAAGGCAAACGCAGCACGATCCGTGTTGGAGTTGGCGACCAGCTCTCCGTCGGGATCTGGGAGTCTATTCCTAATGGTTTGTTCTCCACGCAAGGGCAGAAGCGAACGGAGCTGGGGCTTGTCGTGGATGATAAGGGCAAGATCTATGTGCCCTATGTTGGCGAGCTGAATGTAGAGAACAAAACAATCTCTGAGGTGCGTGAGCTGATCCTTGCTGGTTTGGAGGGGAAGGCCGTTGACCCCCAAGTGGTTGTAAACCTTCAAGCAAATGGGTCTCACAAAGTGATCGTGATTGGAGATGTGGCAAGGCCGGGCCAGTTCCGCGTGCATGAGGATGGGCTGAGTCTGGTCGAGGCGATCTCTGAGGCTGGGGGGACAAGGAATCCGGATTACGAGTCGTTTGTCACCGTTGTGCGGGATGACAAGAAGTTCCGGTTTGGGCTGGATGATATTGCAGAGCAACCGGCCAATAACATCTGGCTGAGACCGAAAGATATCGTCTCTATTACGCACCAGCCGAAGTCCTTTACGGTGTTCGGAGCTGTTGTTGCCCGGCGCAAACATGACTTCCCGTCTTCGCGGCTAAACTTGTCAGAAGCTATTGGAATGTCTGGTGGTTTGCATGATGGAACAGCGGATGCGACGGGTGTGTTCCTGTTCCGGTTTGAGGACCGGCAGAAGATGATGCCGCTGCTTCCGCCGCATGAGCAGCACAATGAGTTTGAAACTGTTCCCGTTGTTTATCGTCTCAACCTGAAAGAACCCAGTGGCTTGTTCCTGACGCAAGCCTTTGAGATTAAAGACAAAGATGTGATCTATGTTGCCAACTCCTCCGTGTCAGAGGTTAACAAGTTCATCAGTATCCTCGTTTCTCCGGTCACCGGAACGTTGCGTTCAGGCGTGGCGTTGGCTGGTATGCCTTAGCAATCAACTAGTCGCTATCGATTGATTTTGCTGAGTTATTTGCTGTGCGTGGCTGTTTCGAAACGAAAATTTTGGACACTTTGCACTCTGGCATTACCCTGAAAAATAGAGGAATTTATCGATAGAGGCGGTTGGGCAATATCCTCTCCGGTCCTCCTGTTCAGAGGCGTTGAGGGGGCGGCCTCTGCATCAGCTTTGCGGTAAAGTGCTGATGTAATTGAATTCTTCGCGATGAGCCGATCGCGCGGAAGGTAACGATCAAGGGCGTTTTCACCTTAACATTTGCTTCCACAGCAGAAATGCCTTTGATCGTTTCATCTACGCAGTGCGTTCTTCAAAGTAATACTACAAAAATCGTTAGAGTTTATGCTGCCACTCTCTTAGAACGAAGGTCGTGTGCATAGAATCTACATAAGGTAACTTGCTGATACGGAATCTGGCTGATTCCAATGCTTCCTGTGAGATAGCCTCTACCATCACGATCATATCGGTGGTTGGAGAGGAAACTGTCCAGCAGCCTTTCACTTCCTCCCATTTTTTAACGTGCTCAAATAGTGTTTCGCAGGCTGGTTCTGTCAGGTGAACGTGGAAGAAGCTCTTCAGTGTGCCAGCGTTTCTGACGTCCGTATCTTCCAGATCAACTGTAAATCTTTTAATGATACCAGCATCATAAAGCCGATCGATCTTTGTTTTGACGTTGGTTCTGGACGTGCCGATCTTCTGGGCAATCTCTGTGAGAGACTGCCGCGCGTTCTCCTGCAAGAGAGAAAGGATTTTGCGTTCTGTATCGCTTAGATTTTGCATTTTCTCTGGTAAAGTAATTCATTGAATTTCAAAGTTGGTGCGACAGTATAATTATTGATTTTTTAGTGCAATCAGCTAGTGGTCTAATGTAGTTTGAGATAAATCAAGAAGTATAGTCTTTAGCAATCTAACCTGATTTTCATCGGTCTTCTTTTCGCCCGTCGCTTCAAAACCAAAATCCAGCAGTGTCTGGTCCTGCGGATAAGTTGAACCGCATCCGGCATGAATCTCAGTAAAGTCAGCAGCTTGCAGGATGTCTGGGGCTGTCTGGTGGTTGATACCTGAACCCGGCATGACTGAAAGGCGCCCGGCAGCCGTGTGGTGCATCGCTGCTAAATTCTCAATGCCATCAAATGCTTTGTGAGCACCGCCGGAACTGAGGATGCGTTCGAAGCCAAAGTCCACTGCGGTTTCTGTCGCTTCCACCAGATCAGGAGCCAGATCTATAACCCGATGGAGGGTCAATCCAAGCCCTTCGGAGTGATTTATCAGATTTCCCAATAGGTTAGCGTCAAGTGCGTTGCTATGTTGGTTTGCGCCGAGGACGACGCCAGCCAAATTGGTATTACGAACTGCATCGATTTCCCGCTTCATCTGGTCCACCTCCTGCGGGGAAAAGATGAAGTTACCCCCGCGCGGGCGGATCATGGCGTAGACCGGGATGGGGGCTTTGGCAGCCAGCTCCATCAGGCCGACGGAGGGTGTGAGCCCACCCATGGCGAGGCAGGAGCACAGTTCGATCCTGTCGGCACCACCGGCAACTGCGGCGTTCAGTCCGGCAATGCTGTCGACACAGACTTCCAGCTTCATGACAGCGCCTCCACCTGCCCGGCCAGCAGGTCTTTTGCAAGAATGGCTTTGCGCTTTTCCGGTTGGCCCAGCTCAGGTGTCCAGACCCAATAGACAATCTCCTCATCACAGCCCACATTGACCACGCGGTGTTTGCCTGCAGCATCAATGGCATGGATCACCACACCGCCAATGTAGCCGCTCTCCAGCTCCTGCAGTTCAGAGATTGCCAGCCGCAATGCATCATCCAGTGAGATACCCAGTTTCATGGCCAGCACCACAGTGCGGGCTGTGCCACAGCGCATGGTCATTTCGCCGGTGTGTGTACAGGCCGCCGCGCCATATCGGCTGTCTGCGTAAAAGCCAGCACCGGGGATTGGAGAGTCCCCCACCCGTCCAGGATATTTCCAGGCCCAGCCTGATGTTGAGGTTGCCGTGCAGATGTTGTTCCCGCCGTCTTTGCAAAGGAATACGGTGGTGTCGCGCACCTTTTCCGGGTCGGTGATGGCCTTGGTGAGGGGGGCAAGATCCGTGTTGGGGAATGCAGCCTTTTGCTCCTCGCTCATCACCTCTTCCAGCTTGCGCCACCACACTTTTTTGCTGTGGTCCAGAAGGGCGGGATCTTTGGCAAACCCCAGCTCATCGGCATAACGTCGTGCGCCCTCACCCACCAACATGGTGTGAGGCAGATTATCCAGCACGGCCTTTGCCAGACGTGTGACTTCCAGCGTCATCGGCACCCCAGCCACAGCGCCATAATCCCGTGTGGTGCCGTTCATGACGCTGGCGTCGAACTCCATATCTCCTAAAAGGTTAGGCCAGCCGCCATAGCCTACACTGCGCACCTTGGTTTCCGCTTCCACCAGAGACAGCCCAGGTACCAACGCATCCAGTCCATGTGCTCCGTTTTGCAGGTGGTCCGCCGTGGTGCCAATGCCCGGCCAGCTTTCAGAGTTTCCAAGTACAATCATTGCGCAGCTCAAAACTTATCAGAGAATAAATCACAGCAACTCTTCGGCGCGCCACACGCCTTGTCAATGCTACCAATCCGGCGCTCAGGGCTGCCTCTCATGTGAATATGCCGAGAGGTGCACTCCTAACTATCTGAATTAAATGATATATTTGATTTGAAAATTGGTAGCACGCAAACCTGTGAGCGTTTGCGTTGTTTTGTGCGTTCCTTTGAAAGCTTTTGCGTTTTCCTGCGTTGTTATGTTTTCACTCGCAGATCGCGCCAAGGTTTATTGAACTCCACCTGAGAGTTGGTGGTCTTGCGAAAATCTGAGTAACTTATTCCCCACCCATATTTTCCTCAATCACCTCTTTACACCTTCTTAGAAGTTTCATCAGCTCTTGGGTGCTTGGTTCGGGGATCCAGCCGGAGAGGGCTAGGGCGGCGGTGGTGGGGGTGCCTAGGGTGGTGGCGATGGTTTGGTGGATGTCGTTGGCTTTGCCGAGGGTATCGGGCTGAACCTCCACGTAAGCGTAGTTCTGGCGGCGGATGGTGGTGATGCGGTCCATCAGTGCCTCTGGCCCCTCGGGGTAACCGGGGATATCTCGCCCGGCATACAGACTTATTATCTCTTCGTCCGTTTTGGCGGCGAGCAGTGCCATACCCACGCCGGTCATGGTGGCAGGGCGTGATCCGATACGGCCCAGAGCGTCACCGGCTGACATGCCCGGCGTGCGGTGGTAAAGGTAAGCCACCTGATCCCGCCACAAAACTCCAAGTGCCACAATCAGACCGGTGGAAGTCAGCGTTTCCAGAGCGTCCATGGAATGGCGCAGCAGGCTGGAAGCGTGCAGGCTCTGGGCTGCAAGCACGTGCATGCCCGGGCCCGGCTCATATTTGCGCTGAGCGGTCTGCTGCAGAATATCCATGGATGCCAGAGTCTTCAGCAGGCGATTGACCCGCGTCGTCTCCATATCCAATACGCGTGCCAACTCCCGTCCCCCCATGGGACGATCAGAGGAGGCAAGCGCTTGCAAAACGACGAAGCCATCAGAAATGCTCTTGTTGGATTGGGCGGGACTTTTGGTTGCCATCTCTGCCTTCGCATCGCGGATCATCGAGCCGTTGCCAACCTGATCCATCTTCAAGTGAGTTATCAATAGCAACATTACTGCATTTTCTGTGCTGTTTTCCAGCATTGAACCACGTCTATCAGCTTGGTCCACAAGGCATAGGCGAAACTGCGGCATGTTTTAATGTTGCTATAAAAGCAATATTGTGATTGGTTTGCGCATGGGTGAGCTAACCCACCCGAATTACTCAGGCAGCTTTCCTCACCGGATGCTGCGATAAAATGGGGCGCTGATCATGACAGATGCGAGTCTGGTCGCTGTTGATTGGGGCACGAGCTCGTTCCGGGCGTGCACTCTCAGTAACCAAATGGAAATCCTCGACAAAATCTCGACAGACCAAGGGATACTCCAGTGTGACGGAAAGTTTGAGGAGGTCCTGCGAGATAACCTTAAGGGCCTGAAGGGGGGCTATGCGGACTTGCCAATCGTCCTTTCGGGCATGATCACCTCTCGCAACGGCTGGGTTGAGGTGCCTTACGCAACATTGCCAACCACAGCTGCAGACCTTTCCAGTGCCGCAAAGCAAGTAACACTGCCGGATTTAGGTCCGCTCTGGTTCATTCCGGGCATCAAGGCCGAAGGGGCTGAGGCCGATGTGATGCGCGGGGAGGAAACGGAGATCCTTGGGGCCGTCTCTCATTTCAACCTGCGCGATGCCACCATGATCATCCCCGGAACCCATTCCAAACACACGATCATTCGGGATGGAGCTATTCAAAGCTTCCGCACCTATCTCACCGGAGAGATGTTCAGCGCCCTCACCAAATCCACCATTCTCGGTGCGTTTGGCAGCAAAACATGTGATCTCGGCTGCTCCTGGTTTGAGGAAGGCATCCGGATAGGTGCGCAGCAAGGTGGGGCTGGTGCTTTGCTCAACCGCGTATTCTCCGCGCGCTCCCGTGTTTTGGTGGATGGCATGCCGGAAGAGCATGCAGCTTGCTACCTTTCGGGCTTGCTGATCGGTGCAGAACTTTCCCAAGCCATCGCGACCTCTCAAGACACACTCTGGATCCTTGGCAATGGCAGATTGCCTGAGCTGTATCAGCGCGGCTTTTCTGTGCTGGGTGCTCCCTCAAAAATCGTCCCGAACGGTTCCGCTGCGTTTGGTGCAGCACAGGTCGCACGCGCCCTCAACCTTATCCAATAAATTCAGGAAGAACAATGAAATCACTCGATAGACACATGCAAACCGCGCCTGTGGTCGCGATTTTACGCGGGCTTACACCGGATGAGGCTTTGGAAATTGCGCAGGCGCTGATTGATGGCGGCATTCGCATTATGGAAGTGCCACTGAACTCACCGGATCCCTTGATAAGCATCTCTTTGATTGCAGAGAGGTTTGGTGATCAGGTGAGTGTTGGTGCAGGCACCGTGCTCAACTCAGACAATGTAAAGCAGGTGAAGGAAGCCGGAGGGCAGTTTATCGTTGCGCCCAACTTCAGTGTAGAAGTCGGCAAAGCCTGCCAGTTGCTCGATATGGACTGGATGCCAGGCGTTTACACGCCAACAGAGGCGTTTGCTGCTGCTGAGTTGGGCGCGCATTCTCTTAAGCTCTTTCCGGCAGAACTCTGCCCACCTTCCATCATCAAAGCCATGCTTGCCGTATTGCCTAAGGGGACACGTGTTCTCCCCGTTGGTGGCGTCGATGCAGACAACATTGCGCAGTACATGGCGGTTAGGGCAGCCGGTGCGGGCATTGGGTCCTCACTCTTTAAACCGGGAGACACACCAGATCAGGTGCGGCAGCGGGCCAGAGCTCTCGTGACAAACGTAAACAAGAAGGAATGCTAGCATGTTGAGTGCAAATCTTGATCATCTGGAGATCATCCCCTTTATCTCCACGGAGCTGAAGCAGCTTTTGAAAGATGCCAAAGAGTTCTTGAGCGAAGACCGCGAAGCGGGACGCTATGACCTTGATGGCGATAAGGTTTTCGCCATGGTGGTGGATGCGCAAACCCAGCCCATAGAAGAGCGTCGGCCAGAATTCCATGCTGATTATGCGGATATTCAGGTGCTGCTGGAAGGCACGGAAGTGCTGGGTTACGGCCATATGCCAGCAGGCGCCATCACCGAGGATAAGATGGCAGATAAGGATGTCGCCTTTACAGCTGAGATTGCCTCAGAAAAGACGGTTCTCATGGCACCGCGCGACTTTGCCGTGTTCTTTCCCGGTGAACTGCACCGGCCATTGGTGGCACCAGATGGCAAGGGCGCGCCCGTGCGCAAAGCTATCTTCAAGGTGCATCGCTCAGTGCTGGAACCTTCTTAAGTCAACGACTTAGCACGTATCATCATTGTTCAGGATGCGAGGTTGTCATGCGGACACCAAACGAAATCTTTAATCTCACTGGGCGCACGGCTTTAGTGACTGGCTCCAGCCGAGGGATTGGCGCGGCCATTGCAAAGGGGCTTGCAGGAGCTGGAGCCACGGTGGTGGTGCACGGGCACAAACAAGACGCCTGTGCAAACACGCTGGAGGAGATCAGAGCAGGTGGCGGCACTGCTTACTCCATTGGGCAAGACCTGAGTGCACCCAGAGCCGGGCGCGAAGCCATTAAGAAGGCAGAAGCCGTAGCGGGGCCAGTTGATATTCTGGTCATCAACGCTTCAGCCCAGATAAACGCAGTACTGGAGGATCTTGCACCGGAAGATCTGGAGTTTCAGCTGAACGTCAATGTGCGTTCGACCATTGAGATGCTGCAAACCTGTCTGCCAGTGATGGCAGAGCGCAAATGGGGGCGTGTGGTCAGTATTGGCTCGGTCAACCAACTGAAACCAAAACAGATCGTCACGGCCTATGCGGCCACCAAAGCGGCGCAGCACAACATCATGCAAAGCCTAGCGCAGGATTATGCCAGGGACAACGTGCTGCTGAACACGCTGGCACCGGGGCTGATCGACACGGACAGAAGCGCCGGGCGCAAGGCAGAAGACCCGGAAGGGTTTGCTGAGTACGTGCGCCAGCTCAACTGGATGGGCCGTGAGGGCACGACCGATGAGATGGTGGGGGCTGCCTTGCTGCTGGCCTCAGATGCCTGTGGGTTCATGACGGGTGAGAGCATTTTCATGACTGGTGGCTACTAGTTATCACCGGTCCTGAAGGGGAATAAAAAGGGCGGCTCAGCAGGTGCTGATGCCGCCTTTTTTGCTGCCTGAATGCTTGCGTTGAAATGTGCGTTGGTTTGCGTTGATCCGCATATTTTTGAGTGATTTTGCGAGAATCGTTTTCGCAGCACAACCGTTTTGAGAGCTGCAGAGCGAGATTTATTTTTCCAGCACCCCGGTCCCATCCTACCTATCTACCACGCTCCAGCGGCAGAACTCTGCCGTTTGACCATGGTGTTTTGGTGTTCTGCCGCGTCCTCTGATTACGTTGAAAACCCTATTGCGATATATCGCCGATTTTATTAGTATCAATAAATAACACAAGGTATCATAAAGTGGACCAATGAAAAAAGCTGATCTAAATGGCATCTTGCCGGTACTGCCGACGCCCTTCTCAAAAGATGGCGGAGTTGATCTCGACGGAATGAAAGAGGTGGTGACCTTCGCCCTGTCCGCTGGCGTGGATGGAGTGGTGTTTCCCGGTTTCGCCAGTGAGGTGGAGAAGCTCACCGCGGATGAGCGCAGCAGCCTTCTGAAAGTGGTCGTTGATACCGTTGCTGATCGTCTGCCGATCGTCGCCGGTGCCAGCGCTGCAAAGCCGGAGCTGGTGATTGCTCATGGCAAGACAGCCGAAGCTTTGGGCATTGGCCACCTGATGGTGCAGCCTCCGAAGGAGCTGGGTGAGGCAGAAGCACTGGTCTTCATGACAGAGGTTGCTGAAGGTCTGCCGGGTATGGAGATCATTCTGCAGAACGCGCCAGCACCGCGTGGCTCTGATCTGTCCCCAAAAGCGATCCTGAAAATCCTCGAAGCCGTGCCTGCTGTCACCTACGTGAAGGAAGAGACCCTTCCGGCGGGTCCGGCTATTGTTGAGATTTTGGCAAACCGTCCAGCGGGCCTCAAAGGCGTTATCGGTGGCGGTGGCGCGCGTTACATTCTGGATGAGTACGAGCGCGGTGCCTGCGCGGCGATGCCAGCCGTTGAAATCGCCGATCTGCATGTGCAGATGGACCGGGCGTGGCGCTCTGGCGAGCAGTCCAAAGCGCGGGACCTTTACATCCGAACTCTACCTTTGCTTGCAATTCAAGCACTTTACCGTATGCGCCTAACCAAATATGTGCTGCTAAAACGCGGCATTTCCATCGAAACAGACGTGCGCGCACCAACCCCCCTCTTGGACAAAACCTCTCTAGCGGATATTGACAATAATCTGGTGGAGCTGGGCTTGTTGGAAAGCTCTGTCATGGAAGGGGCAGCATAATGACAGATCCTGTCGCAAAAGTTGAGGTTTTCACATTAACTCAACCTCGCGAAACACCCTATCTGGGTGCTGCACGTCCGGGTGAAGAGCCCAACGCGCAGGGATATCTGGTGCGTCGCGGAAACCGGACGGTCTATCCAATCTTCGACCGCTCTGTGCTGGTGCGTCTTGAAACACGCAATGGCGCAGTTGGTTGGGGGGAGACCTATGGTCTTGCGGCACCCGGAGCTGTCGGTGCCATCATCAACGATCTGCTGGCCAGTTTTGTCATTGGCCGTGATCCTGCAGATCCGGAAGTCATCTTCGACGATCTTTATGATTTGATGCGGGTACGTGGGTACACCGGCGGTTTCTATGTGGATGCATTGGCCGCCATCGATATCGCGCTTTGGGACATTGCCGGGCAGCAGGCAGGGAAACCTGTGGTGGAGCTGCTGGGTGGTGTGAAGCAGGATGGCATTCTTGCTTACGTTTCCGGCCTGCCGGAACCAACCCGTGAGAAACGCGCAGAACTGGCGCTGAGCTGGCAGGAGAAGGGCTTCCACGCCTTCAAGTTTGCCAGCCCGGTGGCTGATGATGGCCCGGTCGCTGAAATCGAGCATTTACGTTCCGCTCTGGGACCAAAAGCTCTGATTGCGGCAGATATGCACTGGAACCAGACAGCCGATGAAGCTCTGTCCCTCATTGAGGGCATGGCACCATACGGCCTTTGGTTTGCTGAGGCACCGGTGCGCACTGAAGATATCAATGCCCTTGCACAGGTGAGCCAGAGCACATCGCAGAAGATCGCGGTGGGTGAAGAATGGCGCACTGTGTGGGATATGCGTCACCGCATCGAGCGTTGCCGCATCTCAATCGTTCAGCCGGAAATGGGGCATAAGGGCATCACCAGCTTTATGCGCATAGGTCGGCTGGCCGAAGAACTCGGCATTGACGTTATTCCTCACGCCACCATTGGTGCGGGGATCTTTCTGGCAGCGAGCCTGCAAGCTTCTGCCGCTCTGTCCGCCACCCGTGGGCACGAATTCCAACATTCCATCTTTGAACCAAACCGCCGCCTGCTAGTCGGGAACATGGATTGCAAAGCGGGGACTTACTTCCTGCCGGAAGGTCCGGGTCTTGGTGTCAAACCTTCGCCAGAAGCATTGGCGCTTCTGGAAACGCTCTAACCTTGCTTTAGGGAGGAAAGCTCTATGAAATCCTATATTAAATCACTGCTACTTGGGGCGAGTGCAGCGGTTGCCATATCCTTTGCAGCACAAGCGGAAACGCTGGTTCTTGTGAATGCGGATGCCATTGATTCACCCGTTGATTTGATGAACAAGCACTTTGCCAAACTGGTTGAGGAACGCTCCAACGGCGACATCGATGTCAGCTACATCACCGGCACCCAGCTGGGCACACCTCCGCAGGTGATGGACCAGCTCTCCGCCGGTTCTCTGGATGCATTCGGCACCGCTGGCTCCTGGCTGACCAGCTATGCACCAGACACCAACATCCTCACCTGGGGCTTCACATTCCGCGATGCGGATCACGTCTTCAACTTCTTCAAGAGCGATCTGTTTGACGATCTGACGAAGGACATGATCAACGAGGCCCGCATCCGTCCGCTGTCTTCCGGTCCAACAGAACCTCGTGTTGTGTTCCTGACAGAAGAGCTGAACGAGAAAGCCGACTTCTCCGGCCGCAAAATGCGCATTCCGCAGATCCCGGCTTACCTGAGCCTCTGGAAAGCCATCGGCGCACAGCCAACACAGGTTGCTTGGGGTGAGGTGTTCCTGGCCATGCGCACCGGCATTGTTGATGGCGCAGAAGGCCCTCCAAGCGCGGCAATCTCCCAGCGCTTCCACGAGGCAGCACCAAACGTGTACATGACCAACCACGTATGGGCGACGTCCACCATCGTCATTAACGAAGACAAGTTCCAGAGTTTCTCACCAGAGCAGCAGGAGCTGCTGACCAAAGCTGCGGAAGACGCCTCCCGCTGGGTCTACGAGTACTCCACCGAGCGCCGCGAAACCGTGCTGGACGAAATGCGCAAGGGCGGTGCCACCATTCGCGAGATCGACGCCACCCCACTGCGCGAAGCTGCCAACGCTGGCGTTGCGGATGTGGAAGCCGAAGGTCTGTGGCGCAAAGGCCTGTTTGAAGCTGTCCAGAAATACTAAGCCCGGCCTCTGACCGGACACCAAAGCTGTTGTGAGGCGCGGGGCTGCCCGCGCTTCTCCTCTAATCAATCGCGGTCCAAGCCGCATTAAGAGGGCTTTTCGATGAAAAGTTTCTTGAAGACCGTTGTGACGGTTCTCGGGAAGATAGAAATGGCACTATGCATGGCACTGATCACCATGATTGTGGGAACCATCTCTTTCCAGATCATCCTGCGGTACGTTTTTGACTCTCCCATTGCCTGGATGGAAGAGATCGTAACAATCGCCTTTATTCTGCTGACCATGCTGGCCGCCGCCGTGGCAACCAAGGAAAAGCGCCATATTCTGGTGGACCTTTTCCCGCAAGGGTCGCTCTCCAAAACACTGGGCGTGATTATGGCGCTGGTGACGATTGCAACGCTCGTCGTCATTCTGCTGCACGTTAATCCGGTTCTGAAGGTTGAGATGCGCCGTACCACCATCTCCCTGCCGTTCAACTTCCCGGTCGCGTTCTACAACTCCATTCCACTTATCTACTGCTTCTCTTCGATCATCCTGTCGCTGGCCTATGACGTGATCTTTGAGCGCAAAGACGAGCAGGAGGCTCTGGTCTGATCATGGAAGCACTTCTTCTGCTCGGCCTCTTGTTTGGTCTAATCTTTCTGCGCATGCCTGTGCCGTTTGCCATGCTGGCTGCCTCCGTCATCTTCATCGTCATCCAGCAGGTCACCGGCGCTTCGCCTCTGTTCTCTGCTGTGGGTCTGAAGATCATCGCACAGCGCGTCACGCCCTCGCTGGAAAGCTTCCCACTGCTTGCAATCCCGCTCTTCGTCTTTGCGGGCAACTTACTCAACGTCTCAGGCATTGCAGACAGGATCTTCGCTTTTGCCAAGACACTGGTGGCCCATATTCACGGCGGGCTGGCGCACGTAAATATTCTGGCCTCCATCGTCTTTTCCGGCATGTCCGGCGTGGCACAGGCCGATGCTGCTGGCCTTGGCACCATCGAAATCAAGGCCATGAAAGACGCCGGCTTTGAAAAGCCCTTCAGCGCCGCCGTCACTGCTGCTTCCTCCATCATTGGCCCGATCATCCCACCAAGTGTGATCATGGTGATCTACGCCGTGCTGTCCGGTGAATCCATCGCCCGCCTGTTCCTGGCTGGTATCGTGCCGGGCCTGTTCCTCGGCTTCGTGCTGATGGTGCTTATCTACTTCATGGCTGTCTCTGGCAAGGTGCATTCACCTGTCGCCCCGCGGGCCACCTTCCGCGAAGTGGTTGTTGCGGGATGGCGCGCTTTGCCGGGTCTTCTGGCTCCAATCCTGCTGGTGTCCGGCCTGTTGCTTGGTGTGGCAACCCCAACCGAGCTGGGTGCAATCGTCACCGTTTACGCCATGGCTCTTGGAGCGCTCTCCCGTGAGATGTCCTTCAAGGATGTGCTGGATGCCATGCGGGCCACCACCTTCACCATTGGTGCCATGGTGTTCATCATCGGCTGTGCAGCCCCAATCTCCTGGTTGATCTCCGTGCTCAACGTGCCGGAAACGCTGCAAACAGCACTGCTGTCCATCTCGGACAACCCAATTGTGCTGTTGCTGATGATCAACCTGATGCTGCTGGTGGCCGGGCTCTTCATGGAAACCACCGCGATCCTTCTGATTGGTGTGCCAACTCTGCTGCCGCTCATTGAGCATATCGGCATGGACACCACCCAGTTCGGCGTGATGATGATCTTCAACTTGCTGATCGGTGCGGTCTCCCCACCATTTGGCGTGATCCTGTTCATCATGATGGACATTGCCAAGATCAGCTATGGCAAATTGGTCAAGGCCATGATGCCGTTCTATCTACCTATTGTGATTACACTAATTGTGATCACCTTCTTCCCGGCAATAACACTGACATTGCCAGATTTGGTTGCAGGTGTAAGCAGTCGTTGATAGGGAGAGTGACCGGCTCTGGGATGCAGAGTCGGTCGCTTGTTTGTAAGATAGTGGCAAACTTCGACAGAGTGCAGCAGGTTCGGGGATCGTGATTGATGATGCAGGGTGAAACAGTCAAAGAAGACCGTGATACCAAAGCCAAAGTGCCAACGGGCGCCGCAGCGCTGGCCAAAGGCCTGACCCTGCTTGATATTATCGCCGATGCGGATGAACCGCATCGTTTCTCTGAGCTGCTCAAACTCTCTGGCCTGCCAAAACCCACCTTTGCCCGCATCCTGAAAACACTCATCGCCTTCGGTCTTGTTCGGCAAGATGAGGGCAAGGGCATCTACACCCTTGGCCCGCGCTTCATGGAGCTCTCCCACAAGGTTTGGGATACGTTTGACCTGTCTTCCGTGGCAGGCTCTGAGCTGCAGCGCCTTTCTGATGATCTTCAGGAAACCGTGACCCTATGCCGACTGGATGAAGACCGCGTTCTCTATCTGGAAGAGCGGTCCGGTCAGGGGCTCGCCGTGCGTGTGGATGTGGGCCAGAAAGTACCAGCCCACGCAACGGCTGCTGGTAAAGCGCTTCTGGCATTTCAGGATCCGACCACTCTGCGCAGATTGCTGCAGAACATGAGCCTGTACTCCTTCACCGATCAGACGATCACCAGCAAGGAACAACTGCAAGCGGACCTGACCCTGATCAGAGCCCGCGGCTATGCCATCTCACTGGAAGAGCATTTTGCAGGGGTGAACTCGGTTGCTGTGGCGATCACAGGCAAGGATGGACAACCTGTTGGCGCATTGGCGGTTCTCGGGCCATCCTCGCGCATGACAGAAGGCCAGATCCACCCGATTGGCCGTGAACTGATGGCCGCCGCCCGCCGCATCACCGGTGTGGCCGGTGCCGTTGCCATCAGCTCCCAGCCGAGACCAAGAACAAACAGAGCGAACATGGCCAAGCCATTGGAATGCGTGCTGCCATGGGGCGCACAACTGGGTGAATCCCCGGTCTGGCACAGCAGCGAAAACAAGCTGTACTGGGTCGATATTCTTAAACCAAGCGTTTGCAGGTTTGATCCTGAAACCGGCTCAAACGACAGCTGCGATGTCGGTAAGCTGGTCAGTGCCGTCATGCCAACCAATGATGGACGCTTGCTGCTGGCCACACAGGATGGCTTGGAATGGCTGGACTTTGCCAGCGCGCAGCTAACGCCGTTTATGCACCCGGAACGAGATGTGGCAGGCAACCGCCTCAACGACGCCAAAGTTGGCCCGGGCGGCGCAGTGTGGGTTGGCTCCATGCGGCTGGATGCAAGCCAGCCAACGGGCGGCCTCTACCGCGTCACCAATGACGGCAACTTCACTGTCAAGGAAACAGGCATCGCCGTTTCCAACGGCCTGGGCTGGAGCCCGGATTCCAGAGTGTTCTACTTCGTCGATACGGTCCTGGGCGTCATCTACGCCTACGATACAGAGCCGGGCATCGGCACTCTCACCAACAAGCGCATCTTTGCAACGATCCCTGAAAGCGAAGGCCGTCCGGATGGCCTGACAGTGGATGATCAGGGCGGCGTCTGGGTCGCCATCTGGGACGGCTGGCGCGTCAACCGCTACCTGCCGGATGGAACGTTAGATCGCGTGATCGATCTCCCTGTCCCACGCCCAACCAGCGTCACCTTCGGCGGAGAAAACCTCGACACCCTCTACATCACCAGCGCCCGCACCCGCCTCCCCGCCGCCACCCTAGCCGAAGCCCCCCTCTCCGGAGGCCTGTTTACGTGCAAACCGGGTGAAAAGGGGATAGCGAGTTCGGAGTTTGAGGTGAGGGCTTAGCTTTCCCCCTCAGTTCAGCGTTGCCCCGTTTAGTGTGGCGAGCCAGTTGGCGAAGATGCCGCTGGAGGTGCGCAGTTGTTGGTCTTTGCCTGCGGAGACGTCCATCAGGATGTCGCGGGGCGAGACGCCGTAGTGTTCTTTGAAGCTTCGGGTGAAGCTGGAGGCGTGCGAGAAGCCACAGCTTTCGGCAATCTGCTGAACCTTCACCACCTCGCTTCCGGTGCGCAGCAGTTTGCGCATGGCGTGTTTCATGCGGATGTAGCGCAGGAAGGCGACGAACCCGCCCATAGGCTCAAACAGGCGGTAGAGCGTCGTGCGGGAAATGTTGAGGTGCTTTGCCACCTCAGTGCTGTTGAGCCGCGGGTTGGAATAGGTGCGGCTGATGTATTCTGCCGCTTGTAAAAAGCGCGCTGCGTTCTGGCTGTTTTCATCCAGTGCGAAGGAGACACATGGGCCATTGTTCATCTGGTTGGCAACCAGTTTGGCGATGCACTCCACAATGGGCGCAACATCTTCATCGGTCAGATCCCCCAGTTGACCGCGTAACAGCTGCATCATGCTGATCACCGCATTGGCTGAACCGCCAATGGCCGGGATGCATAAGGTGGGATAGGTGCGGTCGCCATGCAAAAACGGAGCAAGGGTCGCCCTTGGTAGTGCAAGTGTCATCTGCTTGTAAGAGCTGTGCTCCACCACAAACGGTTCCGCCATATCCTGAATGATGAGGTGACCCGGCTCAATGTCCACGCTGTGTCTGCCCATGTGGGTGACGCAGTTGTGGGTGTGGTCGTAAAACTGCACAAACACAGCGTCCATGCCATCGCGCGCGATGCGTTGGCTGGAGCGGATGAACCTGTGCGGGGTTGCGTTGATGGTTGCCACAAAACCGCTTTGATAGCGGGACCCGCGCACACCTGCGCCGAAGGCCTCTGGTGATGCGCTGCTGGAGGATAAACACACCTCGCCAGACGCTTCAGCCACCCCTTCGCGCCATTCTTCCCAGTTGATGCTGGGCCGGTAGATCACCTCGGGTCTCAGGTTTTTCATTGAGTTCTTCGATTCAACAGACATTCTACTCGATACTATACTGCAACACGTGCAAGGCAATTCCAGTCTGCACTCAAAATATTCCTGAAGGCTGGAGAACGAAGGAGCTTCGGTCCCGATTGAGAAAGAGACCTGCGAGGCCACTCCGTTCTGTCAGTTTTCGTCCCCTCCCGTTGAAAAGGATGCAATACGGGCATTGCTTCCGTGGTCCTGCTTATGGTTGGAGGCAAGGCGGTGGTCTGCAATGTATTGCGGGTTTACTCTGACAGGAACGTGTTCACTCCAGCCTTCAGATGACCAAGCTTCAGGAATGCGATCCCCGAGTTTCGGCCATGAAAAAGAATTCTGAAAAAGAATGCAGTGCTGATCATCAGATCATGACACCGAAAACATAGTCACCGCCATGTCACCCCATCCATAATGCCACGGTAGGCATATCCTCCTGAAGGATGACGGTTAAAACAAGGGCGTGAAACAAAATGCTAAAACAAAGCTGTGCTTTGAAACGCCAGGTTAAGAGAAGTGGACGGTAGGCCAGTGAAGCGGTCGATAAAGATCGAATCGATTTTTAATTATGTGCTGCATCTGCCATGCATTGTCGGCAACCAGATGCTCTTCCTAGCGTAATTTTGAAAATAGCAGCAGAGGTGCCCACACTGCAGAAATGCCAAAAGGCGAGCCAGTAAGCCCGCCTTTGAGTTGCTTTGGGGTAATGGAGGCTTAGGCGCTGACGCGTGCGGCCAGCTTGGCGTCTTCCTCCAGCATTTTATCCAATCGTGCCTTTTTGATGATTGGGCTTAGTTCAGGATCTTGCACATGGGTCAGCAAGGCGGTTTGGGAGGCGATAACATCCTCGTCACTGGCTACAGCTGCCCCATGGAACACGAAGGGGCGCAGATAGGTCATGCCGGTCAGCAGCGCCGTTTGCTGGAAGGGCTTGAGCAGTTCATCCATGCTGAAGTTGTTGTACCCACCTGCGTGGTAGCTGTCCTCCGGGCCGCCGGTGGAGGTTGCCAGCAGCAGCTCTTTGCCCGCAAGCTTGGTGCCGCTAGGGCCATACGCAAAGCCATAGGTGAGCACCTGATCCATCCAGGCTTTCAAAACGGGTGGAGCGGAGTACCAGTAGAGCGGAAACTGGAAGACGATGCGGTCGTGGGCAAGCAGGAAGTCCTGCTGTTCTGCCACGTTGAAGCTTAGGGTCGGTCCGCCAAGACGGGTCAGGTCCAGCAGGGTGATGCCGTCTGTTTCAGCAAAAATTTCAAACCATTTTCTGTTGATGCGGGACGTGCTGAGGTCGGGATGGGCGGTGAGAACGAGGGTTTTCATTGGGAGACATCCTCTCTGAGTTGCTGTTGCACTCTTTATAGCGGGATGCTCACATGCTATTAATTACCTGATTTTCTATCTGATAGATGTATGGGATCGAACAATGCGTCTCCCCCTCGCCATGCTGGAAGTGTTCAACGCCATTGCTCAAAACGGCAGTTTGCGGGGCGCTGCCAATGCTCTTGGCATCAAACCTTCCACGGTCAGCCACCAGTTGAAGTCTCTGGAAGAGCAGCTTGGGACGGCCCTGTTTGTGCGCACCACACGCTCAGTGACGCTGACAGATGCAGGCCGTGCGCTGCAAAGTGGTGCCGGGGCGGCGTTCGACTTGTTGGGGCAAGCGGTGGAGGATGCGAAGGAGTATGGCAGCAGTGCACGCGGGTCTTTGCGCCTGACGCTGCCTGAGTTTGTGTTCCATACGTTTCTGGCCGATCTGCTGCCCGGGTTTCAGGCGAAGTATCCGGAAATCCAGCTGGAGTTTTCTTTGAGTGATGCCATCGTTGATATTGTGTCAGAAGGTCTGCATGCGGGCTTTCGGACAGGCAGTCTTGTTGCGCAGGATATGATTGCCCTGCGTATCTCGGACCCTCAGCCGCTGACCGTGCTTGGCAGCAAAACCTATCTGGATCAGCACGGCAGGCCGGAAAAGCCGGAGGATCTGCTGGACCACGCGTGTATCCAGTACCGCTTCCAGACATCCGGCCAGCTGGCGCCCTGGGTGTTTCAGGTGGATGGTGACCGGGTGGAGATCGACGTCAAAGGCGGACTGGTTCTCAACACCCTGCCCTCTCAACTGGAGTTGATGGAGCAAGGCATGGGGCTGGCCCTCACCTTCCGCTACTACGCGCTGATGCAGTGCGATGAGACCAAGGTGGAACGCCTGCTGGAAGACTACCTCGACCCCGTCGCTCCGCTCTACCTGTTCTACCCCCGGGAGTACAAAGACCTCCAACCCCTGCGCCTCTTCATCGACCACATCAAGGCGCATCGGAAGTTGTCGACTTAGGTCGCCGGCGCCTTATATGGCGGGACTTGGCGCAGGACCATGCCGTGTTTTTGATCGGCTTTGTAGCCGAGGCTCTCGTAGAAGCCTTTGGCGCCGCGGTCTTTACCGGTGAGGAGCATGATTTTGTAGGCGTTGGCTTGCCAGGCCTCGTTGCGCAGGGTGTCCATGACCATGCGGCCAAAGCCTCGGCCCCGGTAGGCTTGCAGGGTCACCACATTCTCAACAAGGCAGTACGGACGGCCGCCATAGGTCATGTTGGGCAGAATGTGGAGCGTGGCGCAAGAGACGATCTGGTCGTAAATCTCCAGCCCGAACACCATGGTGCCGTCATGGTCCAGAAGCTTGGCGAAGTGAGCACGCCCCTCCTCCCCACGTGCCAGCGGAACACCTCCTGTCAGCTCATGCAGGAGGCCGAGATAATCCTCATAGTCGTCAATGGTCAGGCGGCGGACGGTGATGGTGGGCGAGAGGACAGACATAACGGGTTCCACTGAAAACGTGCAGCATGAAATATACGGGAAGTTTACCGCGAAGTTTTCCTGAGTCCCAGTCTCTCTCTATTGAGATTTGCTGCAAGCGGATGCCACAGCGCGAGCGATGACCTGCTCCTCGTTGGTGGGGATGATCAGCACCCGCACCCGTCCGGTGCTGATTTCCGGCGCGTTGGCCATGTTCTTTTCCTGATCAATGGTGATGCCTAGAAACTCCAGTGGTTCGCACACGTTGGAGCGTACCCGTGCAGAGTTCTCGCCCACTCCTGCGCTGAAAATGAGCGCGTCGATGCCTTCCAGACTGGCGGCCATGGCACCGACTTCCCTGCGGATCTGGTAGCTGTAGTAGTTGATGGCTTGTTTGGCGAACAGCTCTTCGGAATGTTCCAGCACGCGCATATCGGAGGATTCTTCAGACAAACCCAGCAAGCCGCTGCGGCGGTAGATGATGCTCTCAATCTCCTCCGGTGACAGCTCTTTTTCCTGCATCAGGTAGAGCATCACGCCCGGATCGAGCCGTCCGCAGCGGGTGCCCATGGGCAGGCCATCCACGGCGGAAAAGCTGGTGCTGGCGTTGATGGACCGCCCTTCTTCCACCGCACACATGGAGGCGCCATTGCCCAGATGGGCAATCACAAGGCGGCCATTGGCGATATCGGGGTACTCGCGGCGCAACTCGCTGCAGATGTAATCAAAGGAAAGCCCGTGGAAGCCATAGCGGCGCACACCTTCCTCGTAAAAATGGCGTGGGATGGCGAAGGCGTCATTGGGAAAGGTGTGACCGGCATGGAAGGCCGTATCAAAGCATCCGATCTGCAGCACGCCGGGAAATACTTGCTTGGCTGCGCGGATGGTCGCCAGACTGTAAGGCTGGTGCAGCGGGGCCAGCGGGATCAGTTGCTCCAGCTCCTGCACCACTTCAGAGGTCAGCTCTGTTGGTTTGTAAAACGCGTTGCCGCCATGGACGATGCGATGGCCAATGCCCACCACGGACTTGCCCTTCAGATGAGGTTCCACGCGGGTGAAGATGGAAACAACAGCACCGGCATGATCAACGTGGCCCAGATCTTCCACGATTTGCTCACTCGCCGTTTGCATTTTCAGCGGGCGTGAGGGCCGAGACGCTCATGATGCCGGAGATGAAAGCTCAGTTCCGTTGCCGCTTTGTAAGCGCGACTTGATGGAGATGAACCGGTGTTGAGCGTAAAATAAAAACTCATGCTTTCTGGCTCGCAGCGTAAAGAAGCGCAACAGCGCAAGACATCAAACGGGCCTTGTCGTCATCGGCACGGCTGGTGAGGATCACCGGACACCGGGCACCCATCACAACGCCGCACACCTGAGCATGGGCAACAAAGGCCAGTTCCTTGGCTAGCATATTGCCAGATTCCAGATTGGGCACAACCAGTACATCTGCCCTCCCTGCAACCAAGGAGGTGATGCCCTTGGTCACCGCAGCATCAATGTCTATGGCGTTGTCCATGGCCAGCGGGCCATCAACAATGCCGCCCTTGATCTGGCCGCGTTCTGCCATTTTGGAAAGGATCGCTGCATCAAGGGTGGAAGGGATCTTGGTGTTCACCGTTTCCACGGCAGAAAGAATGCCCACCTTGGGCTGCTGTTGACCCAGTGCTTGCGCCAGATTGATGGCGTTCTGGACAATATCCACCTTGGCTTCCAGATCCGGCGAGATGTTGATGGCCGCATCGCTGATGAAGAGCAGATGGTCGAGCCCCGGAACGTCCATCACAAACACATGGCTGAGGCGATTGTCTGTACGCAGGCCAATGTCCCGCTTCACGATTTGGGCAAGCAGCACATCCGTGTGGAGCTGGCCTTTCATGATCGCCTGCGCCTTGCCCTCACGCACCATAGCTACCGCCTGCGCAGCGGCTTGTGTGTGGCCTGCCACATCAAGAATGGTGCAGTGTGCCAGATCCTTCCCAAGCCGTTCAGCTGCATCTTCGATCTTGTCCCGATCACCGATCAGGATTGGCTCGATCAGTGTATTTTCTGCGGCCAGCAAGGCGCCGCCCAGAGACTTGCGGTCTTCCGGTGCAACAACGGCGGTGATGAGTGGTGGTAACGGGCGAGCAAGGTCCAGCAGGCGTTCAAAGTGCTCGTAGCTGCGCACGGTCAGTCCCGGCAGGCTGACGGCCTTGGCGATCTTGCTGGTGCGCGGGGCGATGACTTCTGCCTCCCCTTCCACGATCATCTGTCCATCTGCACGTTCCACGGTGGTTTGCAGTTTCACCACATAATCCGGCAGTTTTTCTGTCACCTTCACCCGCGCTGTCAGGTGGTCGCCTTCATAGGCCCGACCCAGAAAGCGCAGGTTTTGGCTCCTATAAAGTGTGCCCGGCCCCGGCATCTGGTTGCCCAGCACGGCGGAGATCAGGCTGGCAACCCACAGTGAAGGAGCAACGCCCTCAAAGTCCCCTTCCCCCTCGCGGTCTTCCTTGGGCAGGTGAATGGGGTTGAGATCGCCAGAGGCATGGGCGGAGACATAGAAGTCATCAGCAGAACAGGTCCGCTCATAGGTGGCTTCCATTCCCACTTCGATCTGATCATACGGCGTGTTTTTGTAGGTCGTTGTCATCTATTCACCTACCCCCACTTGAGCGTTTTCTTCAGGCAATGCCACAATTCCAGCGAGTTGGGCGCCATGTCTTCCTCGTTGCCGATGATGTAGGTCACCGCTTTGTAGGCGAAGGTTTTGTCCTTCTCGTTCTTCAGCAACAGCGGCAAGGCGTTGTAGCCCGCCTCCATCTCAAACCGAGCAATCAGCGTCTGGTCGTGAATGAGGAAGTTGCGCTCCTTAGGATCCATGGATTTGAACGGTGCCCATGTGGTCAGCACCTCGTTGAAGCGCTCCAGCTTTTCGCCGCGCACCTCGGTGCGGGTATCAGCAATCATCAGCACAATGCGCACGATAGCAGCGGCGGCCCCGCCCTTTTCGATCTTCTTCAGGGCGTTTTGAATACTGGCCAGGCTGTGTAGATCCTGCATTGGCACCTTCGGCCTGCGGAAGGACAGCGCCTTGCCGTATTCCACCGCTTGCGGAGAGGCCCAGAAAGTAAGGAAGCTGTTTTCAATCATCGCTTCGCGCATATCTTTCAGCGCATCCCAGCCATATTCGATGCTGTCCGCCACTATCTCCTCCCAGTAATGGAAGGGCGTTTTGGCCATGTTGGGTTTGTGGTTCTGCTTCACCGCAGCGGCTGCCATGGTGGGCCAGAACATGAAGGGGTTGGTGGAGGCAAACGCGCCGTTGGCAAGCCGCATAGGGTGCAGATCTCGCGTGACTTCCGCAGTTTGCGAGCTGTTCATGGTCTTCAGCACCGGGCCGATGGTGCTGTCGTACATGTCTTCCCAGCTTTCCGAGAAACGGGCCACACCGGCAAAGGCTTTTTCCTCATCGCGCTCGCCGGTTTCCAGCAGCATTTCGTCGATGGTTTTGCGGGCAAAACTCACCTTGAACTTGGCATCGCAGCCTTTGCCCTTTTGCTCTTCAATCTGCAGCTTGTAGAGCCCCGGAGGCATGGCCTCGATGGTCTTCAAGGTAGACGCCACCTGCGTATGTTCCCGCTTGGCTACGCTGGAGGACACGAAGATGCCCAGATGCCCGACCTGATCATGAAGCATATAGAGGATACGCTGGCCGAGGATCTCGATCTCCGCGTCATCCGTATAGGTATCCGCGATCCAGTTGAGGGCCTGATCGGGCGGGGTGATGTTATCGCCGTAAGAGGAGAAGACGATGATCGGTGACTTGATGGTCTTCAGGTCAATAGGTCGTCCGGGCTCCAGAAACGCTTCGTTCTTGGCCAGTTTGTTGCCGATGAAGAGGTTGTCCAGAATCCAGCGGAACTCTTCCTCAGTCATGTAATAAAAGCCGTTCCACCACTTCTGGAACTCCAGATAGCGCTCTTCGCCGCTGTCGATCGTGGTGTAAAGATCATAGTACTTGCGGAACCAATTGCGGCCCGGGTTCAGCATTTCAAAGTTCTGCACCAGATTGGCGCCATCAAACACGCCATTTCCCAGATCTGCAGAAAGCAGAGCTGGCACAATGCCGCCGGTCAGGCCTGCGGAGTAGCGCATGGGGTCCTGCCCCATCTTGCCGCTCCAGTAGGACATGGGCGCCCCGTTGAGGACGATTGGCCCCACCAGATCCGGATAAACCGCCGCCAGAATGGCCGTCGCCCACCCGCCCTGACAGTTGCCCACCACGATGGGTTTGGGGCTGTCCGGATGGCGTGCGATGATCTCCCGCAGGAACGCCGCCTCCGCATGGGTAACGTGCGACAGTTCCTGATGCGGTTCTGGCATGGGGTGGAAGGCGACGAAATACACGGGATGGCCACCGCGCAGGGCAACGCCCACCTGACTATCATCCTTGAAGCCACCAATGCCGGCACCGTGTCCGGCGCGCGGATCGATGATCACATAGGGGCGCTTCCAGTCAAACACCTCCGTCCCTTCGGGCGGAATGATCTTCAACAGCATGTAGTTGCAGGGCCGTGGCAGGTTTCGCCCCTCCACGATGACCTCATAATCATAGACGAGTACCGGAGGGCAGCCCTTGGCCATGTGGTCAAAATATGTGTCGCTGCTTTCGCGCAGGGCATCCATGGTCAGGATCGCCCGTTCACTGGACTCCTTCAGATAGTGGGTCCAGGCATCCATGACCTTCTTGGGCGTGTCATACGGTGCCCAGGAGGCGGCCAGCGCTTCGCCTTTGATCTTGGACTTCTCCTGCTTTTTCTGGAAGTCCTTCATCAGGCGGGTGGAGCGCCGTGAGTTGGCAACCTGCAAAAACTGGTTTTGCTGCGCGAGGGCCTCAAAGTACTGGGCCGTGCGCTGGGTAAAGAGTTCTATTTGCATAATCTACCTCGGTGCCTGCCTAGCCAATGATGCGGTAACCGCCGTCAATGGGGTGAACCACACCAGTGATGTTGCGGGCTTCATCACTGGCCAGAAAGGCGGCATAAGCGCCAATGTCTTCAATGCTTGCGAGTTTTCGTGTGGGCGCGCGCTCGGTGGCGTCTGCCAGCATTTCGTCAAAGCTGGCGATGCCACTTGCTGCGCGGGTGGCCAACGGGCCGGGAGACAGCGCGTTGACGGAAATCCCCTTCTGGCCCAGCTCTGCCGCCACATAGCGTGTGGTGCTTTCCAGTGCGGCTTTCACCGGACCCATGATGTTGTAGTGGCTGATCACTTTTTCCGAGCCGTGAAAGGTCACCGTCATGACGCTGGAGCCCGGCGGCATCAGCGGTTCGGATTTGCGGATCAGGCGCAGGAAAGAGTGCACGGAAATGTCCATAGCCACGCCGAACCCCTCTGCCGAGCAATCCACCACCCGGCCATGCAAGTCGGCCTGCGGGCAAAAGGCGATGGAATGGAGCAGAATATCCAGCGTGCCCCAGACCTTTTCGATCTGCTCATAAAGGGCGTCCACCTGCTCGGGCTGGGTTACATCCAGCGGCGCAAAAATGGCGGCGTTGGCTTCTTCTGCCAGCGGGGCCACATGCTTTTTTGCTTTGTCATTCAGGTATGTAAGTGCCAGTTCCGCACCCTGAGCCTTCATGGCTTTGGCGCATCCCCATGCAATGGACTGGCTGTTCGCCACCCCAACAATAAGGGCTTTCTTGCCCTTCAATGAAAACATGTGGCCGTTACCCTACTCGTTGAACCCGGTGATTTGAAAGGAAAACAACAAGACTAGGAATAGCTATACAGGAGAAATAAGGAAAACCAAGGTGCAAAATCTAGTAAATGAAATGGCTATTCGGAATATTCAAAGAGTGACTATTTATGTAACTAAGTAGTTTTGTAATAAAATTAGATTTTCTGCTGTTTAGGTGGCGTTGTTGGGACGTAAAGCCCATCAACGGCCTGCGCTGCATCCCTCATCTTTTTCACCACTACAATCTGAGAGAGTGCCTGTCAGCACAGACCTGAAAAGCCAAAGCTTTTAAGAGGATTCATAAAAGCGTGGACCGGGCCTGTTTCTACAGTTTCCGGCGGAATGTTATTCGTAAAGTGATGGTGCTCGCATGACCGGATCAAATCTATCTGTTTCAAACTCACAGCCACCTGCCCCGCAGCCTAATGTGGCTCAGTATGCCGATGTCGTGCCGCCAAAGCCGAGCGAACGTATCGTTGAATACTCGCTTAATTACGTGACGAAGAAAACTGCTCAGCATGAGGCTGTATTGGGTGAGATCAAGCGTGAGCTCAACTCCTACTTCAGTACAGAAGTGACTGAGAAGGTGGTGGATCATTTCCTCTCCACCAAACCTCACCTACCGAAATCCAGTGTGCTTGCGACTCTGCTTCATGTGCCAAGCAAAGCTTCTCAGCAAGCACAGGAAAAAGTGGCAGCGTTGTTTGAGGAAGCGCATGCCTACGGCACCCGGCTGACGCTGGAAACCTTTTTTGAAGGGGCTGCGATCCCTGATGGCCCAAAGAAGGCAGCTGAAGTGCTTACAGCTCGCATTGTTGAACTTGCCAAGTCAGCGGATGCAGATGGTATTTCCAGCCTTGTTCGGTCCCTGAGTTTCCTCGGTGGTTCTGATGACGCTGTTTTGAAAGAAGCCGTGCCGATTGCGTTAAAAGCAGTGCATTCCACGCTGGTTTATCCTGAAAGCGTTCGCACCCAGAATGCGGCACAGGGCGGTGAAGTGGCCCGCGTGCCGGGCGAGGTGACCACCCATCTGCTGGCGTTGATCAGAGACGAGGCCCAAAGCCCGGATCTGGATCCGGCAACTGCAGACTTGTTGGCTGAAGTTGATGGCTATGTGAAGGATCAGGTGCTGGGCCACCGGATCTCTGTACCGGAAACCCGCGAACTGTTGACCGTGGTTGGAGACAGGCTTGAAGAGATTGGCTTCAAGGATCTTGCCGACCAGACCAAGGTGCTGCAGAGCCAGTTGGGCAAAAGCGATAACCCACCGCTGACCCGCCTGCATGATGCGATTTACTCCCGTGTGCTCGACAGTACGTTTATTGCAGATCTGGTGGAAGATACGCCGCAGCCGGTGATGGATTCAGCGCAGCTGGTGAAAGACGGCCTGCGAGATGTGATCTCCATCCAGACCCCACGGGTGCAGAACCAGACCGCGATGACAATGCACAAGATGATGGCAGGCAATGAGCGCTTCTGGATGCCTGAATGCCCAGAACTGATGGAGTTCGTGCAAGGTCCCCGTCAGGATGCGCTGACCAATCTGGATAAGTTTCTGAGTGCCCCAACCCGCAACGGATATGACGCCATTGCCGTCCCGATGCTGGTTGTGAAAGGCACCGTTGCTCTGCATGCTCTGCTGACCAAAACAGTGCCTGAAGACCGCCAACCGCTCGTCATGAACGGTAAAAAAGTTGCGGATCTGCCAGCCTATGTGAAGGTGGCAAACAAGGCCTATCAGGGGATTTGCAAGGAAGCCAACCGCACCAATGCGCCGGAAGATCCAGACCTGAAACGAGAAGATCGTCCTAAGGTTGGCCGTACAGATACGCCAAAGAGTGCGCATGCTGGGATTACGCTTGGCTATCAACCCGGCAGTGTCACGTTTGAGAGTGACCCAGATAAGATCCCAAGTACGCACCCGGCGGATGTGAACCTGCCCAAACTGCAGGAGCCGAGCAAGTCGCAGGTGGAGGCCCTGTCTCGCGGCATTCCGTTTGCCTCCGGTGTGTCCGGATCTACCAACCTGAACTTGCACTTTCTGCACTATCTCCGGCACACCTCCCCAAACCCGGATCTGATCCCGGATTCCAAAGACTACATGGTCGCCAACACCATGTTCCTGAATTTTGATGGCGGTCACTCAATCCACGAGGCCCTTTGGGTCGGGCAGGAGCTGGATGGCACGCTGGGGCTTGATCTTGGCCTCGCCCGTGCAAAGCCGGATGGAACACAGATCGACTCTTCGAGCTATGTCTCTGACCTTAATGAGTTTATCGAGCTTTACGATGGAACCGAGACGGGGGAAGCCTTGGAGCGCGCCAAGGAAAGCGCTTTTGATGCCACGCTGGATTACTTTGACGAGCACAGTTATGCCGCCGGTAAAACCGTCGGTGAAGCCTGAGGCCATGTGAGGAAAGAAAAATGAAATACGCTGCAACACTCCTTGCCGAGCTGGGCGAAAAGATCGGCCTGCCAAACCTTGAGCTGGATGAGGAAGGGCTTTGCTCTTTTGAGGTTGAAGACGAGTTTACGCTCACTCTGGGGGCAAACAATCAGGATGAAGTGATCCTGTTTGCTCTTCTGCCAGACATCCATAAAGACAAACGTGAAGCTGGATACCGCTTGCTGCTTCAGGCAAACCTACTGGGCAAAGGCACTGGTGATGCGGTTCTGGCGATGACAGAAGGTGACAATCAACCAGCGCTAAACTCTCGGTTTTCCGCTCAAAACCTCGTGGTTCAACAGCTGGAAGAGAAGCTCGACACCTTCATCAAACTGGTCAAGCTCTGGCGCGCAACCATTCAGTCTCTCAATGCGTCAGAGACTGAAAGCACGCAAGACCTCCACCTTTCCAATGATGCCTGGCTGCGTGCTTGACGCCTGAACGGACGCCCCTAAACCACCGAGCGAGACAGCGCCTGCTGTGTGATCTGGGTGCAGATTTTTTCTGCGATCAGGGGGGCGAGGATGACGCCGGGGTGGCTGCCTGCGACGAAGGCATTGGTAAAGCCGTTGATGGGGCGGGCCAGAGGCTCAGTTGAGTGGCTGGCGGGACGTTGACCGACCTGAATGGACAGCAACTCCACCTGACCGGCGCTGGTGAAGGTGTCTTTGACGGCCTGCACCAGCCGCGCGCCCATACGCTCCAGCTCAGCCGGTTCATCCGTTTCCGGCGGATTTTCGGCCAGTGCGAAGTTGCCCAGACCCAGGCTGCGCATCTCGATATCCGGCGTTAGCAGCACAGGGGTGTATTCTGGCAGTTCTGCGCTGATTTCGATATACGTGGCAGGTGAGGTGTAAAGGCCGTGGTCAGGCTCATACGGAGCGATCAGGCCGCCGTTGGCGCCGCCCGTTGCCAGTACGGTGAAGTCGCTGGCAAAGAGCTCGTCATTCATGCGGATGCCGTTGCAGTTATGGTCGGTGACATCCAGTGCACTGACTGAGCTGTTCAGCACCACCTCACCGCCCAGGCGGGTCAGAGCATCAACCAGCTTTTCGATGACTTTGGGCGGGTACCAGCAGACATCTTCTTCTGAATAGGCTGCAAACTCTGGTGGGTTGGTGAGCGCGGGCAAAAGGTCCTGAAGTTCCTGCTTGCTCATGAGGCGCGTGCGGGTGCCTGCCTGCTGTTGGCGGTTAATCAGGTCTTGCGTTTCTTCCGGTGTTGCGCGCCAGACGATAGCGCCGTTGTTGGCTCCAAACAGAGCGCCGTCAAACTCAGCATTCAGTGTCTTGTAGCGCGCTATGCCATCGGTCAGCAGGGGGAACAGTTCCGGGCTCTCGATAGGATCATTGGCGATATGGCAGATCCAGCCAAAGGAAACGCGTGAGACATCTCCACCCACACAGTGGTTTGCATCAAACAAAGTGACTTTGAAACCCAGACGCGCGAGCTTGTACGCGATCATTGCTCCGGTGATGCCGGCGCCGACCACGTTAACGCTTAAATTATGCATAGATGCCTCAGTTCAGAACATGAACCGGCCAGCACGGACATGCTGAACGGCAGAAAAATCAAAGAAATGGCTTTGGCTGACCCTAGCGAACTGGTTTGTGCAGCGGAACCGCTCTCCTGAAAAATAAGAGGGTAGTGATATATTTGCAGCGCCTAATATAGGCAAGCTGGCAAACTCCCTAAGTTGCTGATTGAGCAAAGTTAATGGGATCCTGTTGCTTGGGGACACAAGCGATCAGGTTACCTTTCGTGAAAAAATGCTTGAAAATTTCATAGTTCCTCATGAAAATATCAGGAAATATTTCACGGAATCATGAGGCATGACAGTTGGCAGCACATTGGGGGAAGATTTGAAGGCGCTTCGCACCTCGCGTGGGATGACGCTGGAAGAGACTGCGAAGAAAATGGGCCGGTCTGTGGGCTGGCTCTCGCAGGTGGAGCGCGACAAGTCCACACCCCGCCATACGGACCTGAAGCAGTTTGCCGAAGTGTTTGGTGTTCAGCTTTCCCTGTTCTTTGGCCATGCAGAGGCGCCGGAAAGTGAGCAAGGCCGGGTTGTACGCTCTGGCAACCGCCGTGTGATTGGCGAGCGGGACAAGGGCCTGCTGGAAACGCTGGTTTCTCCTGACTTGACAGACAGTTTTGAGATGATCCACTCCACGTTTCAGCCCGGCTCTCACCGCAGTGAGGCGATTATGCGGCCAACGCAGGAGGTGGCTTACATGGTCTCCGGTAAGCTGGATGTGTGGATCGGCGAGGACATGTTCACGGTGGCGGCAGGCGACAGCTTTCGCGTCAAGGAAACGTCTTACCGCTGGTCCAATCCTTATGCGGAGCCTGCCGTCGCCATCTGGGTGATCTCGCCGCCGGTTTATTAAGGCCGTGCCGGATCTCCGGTGCAGCTTCAGCATACGATTTTAGAGAAGAATGATACCCGCCTCACAGAGAAAAGCGGGAGAGGACTACCTGATGGATTTATAGTTTTTGGGAGGAAGTGCGCATGTCTATTCCGGATACAGCGCTGGTTGTGATTATCGGCGGCGGTGTTGTTGGCGTTTCCACGCTGTATCATCTGGCCAAAATGGGCTGGAGCGACTGCGTTCTTTTGGAAAAGAACGAGCTGACGGCAGGCTCCACCTGGCATGCGGCGGGCAACTGCCCCAACTTCGCCACCAGCTATGCGGTGATGAACATGCAGCGTTACGGGCTAGAGCTGTATCGCGGGCTGGCGGAAGAGGTCGACTACCCCATCAACTATCATGTGACTGGGGCCATCCGGCTGGCGCACAGCCATGAACGGATGATGGAGTTTGAACACGTGGCTGCCATGGCCGAGCACATGGGCCTGACCATGGACATGTGCACGCCGGACCAGCTGCAACAGCACTTCCCCTTCATGGAAACGCATGATCTGGAAGGCGGGCTTTGGGATCCGCTGGACGGCGATATCGACCCTGCGCAGGTGACACAGGCCCTTGCCAAGGGCGCCCGCGATCTGGGTGCCCGCATCCTGCGCTTTACGCCTGCCACGGGCGTGCGCCGGGAGGGCGGCGAATGGATTGTCTGCACCGAAGCGGGTGAGATCCGCTGCGAGTACGTGGTGAATGCGGCGGGTTATTATGCTGCCCGTGTGGGGGAATGGTTTGAGCCGTATGGCGGGCGCAGCGTGCCGACCATCACCATGAGCCATCAGTACTTCATGACAGAAGCAATCCCCGAAGTGGAAGCCTGGACCAAACAACATGGCCGCAAACTGCCCATGCTGCGTGACCCGGATACCTCCTACTATCTGCGGCAGGAAACGGGCGGGTTCAATCTGGGCCCGTATGAGCGTGCTTGCCGGACAGCATGGACAACGCCGGATGATCCAATGCCGGAGGATTTCAGCTTCCAGCTTTATCCGGATGATCTGGAGCGGCTGGAGTTTTACATCGAAGATGCCATGGCACGTGTGCCCTTGCTGGGAACGCAAGGGGTGAAACGCAACATCAATGGGCCTATTCCCTATGCCCCTGATGGTCTGCCCATGATTGGCCCCATGCCCGGCGTGCCCAATGCGTTTGAAGCCCATTCCTTCACCTTCGGCATCGCGCAGGGCGGCGGTGCGGGCAAAGTGACGGCGGAATGGATCGTCAACGGGCAGACCGAGTGGGACATGTGGGCTGTCGATCCGAGACGTTACACCGATTATACGGACAAGCAGTACTGCATCGATAAGGCCAAGGAGGTGTACGGCCACGAGTACGCCATGCACTTCCCGCATCACGAATGGCCTGCAGGGCGAGACCGCAAACTCTCCCCCAACCATGCCAAATTGCTGGAGCTTGGCGGACAGATGGGCGCCTACAACGGCTGGGAGCGCGCCAACTGGTTTGCAAAAGCAGGCGATGACACCTCTGAAGAGGCCACCCAAACCTGGACCCGCTCCGGCCCATGGGAGCAGCGGGTGCGAGAAGAATGCAAAGCGGTGCGCGATTATGTTGGCGTGTTGGATTTGCCCGGGTTTTCGAGGTTTAAGCTTTCCGGCGAAGGTGCCGCTGATTGGCTGCGGGAGCAGATTGCAGGTGCACTGCCAAAGGTTGGTCGCATGACACTGGGCTACTTCCCAGATGAGCGCGGACGGGTGCTGACAGAAATGTCGATCCTTCGCCATGGTTCAGATGAGTTCACGCTGATCACCGCAGCATTGGCTCAGTGGCACGACTTCGAGTTGCTCAATGTCTGCTTGCCGGAAGGATTGTCGTTGGAAGACCAGACGCGGGACGTCACCACGCTGATTGTCACCGGCCCTCAATCCCGTCAGTTGCTTGCAGGCATGACAGAGGCGGACCTTTCCCTCAGTTGGCTTAGTCTTCAGCAGGCAACGGTTCTTGGAAAGCAAGCGCTTCTGGTGCGGGTGTCGTTTGCGGGTGAACTGGGTTGGGAAATCCACGCAAGTAATGAGGATATGCCTGAAATCTATGAGGCGATCCTTGGTTCTGGTGCCAAACCTTTCGGTATGTATGCGCTCAACGCCTTGCGACTGGAGAAAGGCTATCGCAGCTGGAAAGGCGATCTTTCAACGGACTACACCCTGTTTGAGGCTGGGCTGGACCGGTTCGTGAAGCTCAACAAACCGCAAAACTTCCCCGGCAAAGCTGCGTTGCTGAAGGAGGCAGCAGACGGCGTGAAGCGTCGCTTCGTGACCATGATTGTCGAGGCTGGTGACTGCGATG
>NZ_DS996811.1:0-1745 GCF_000156235.1 Pseudovibrio sp. JE062 | reverse complement strand
TAATTATATTTATAAATATTGAATTATCAAACATAGAATAACTCATGGTAACTTGAGTTGTATCCAGATATGCGTGTTGATAACTAAGTATTCAGTCATATTTAATTGTATGTCAGACATGGATTAGGCTAGTCCTATCATTCTGCTCTTTTGATGAGGCTGAAGCGCGATGGTGTCCACATACACGCAGGATCTGCGAGATCAGATAACTGAGGAACTGGCTCGCCAGCTGTTTTCGGCGGAACTGAAACCGGGTGACTTTCTGCCAAAGGAACTGGAACTGACGGAACAGTTTGGTGTCAGCCGTGCCACCATGCGCAGTGCGCTGGCCACCTTCACCAATCACGGTATCATCGAACGCATCTCCGGCTTCGGCACCCGCGTCAAAGATTATCAGGACTGGAACATCCTCTCTCCGCAAGTGGCCACGTGGATTGCGCAGTATGGCGGCAACACGCTCATCTTCGCCCGCGAGATTTTCCGATTTCGTACCTCCGTGGAACCGTTCATCGCCATGGAAGCAGCCCGCCGCGCCACGGCCAAGGATCTGATGAAGATCGAGGCGGCGTGGAATGGCATGTACGCGGCCATGCAGAAGGATGATCTGATCTATCGCGGCAAGCACTTTCAGCAGTACGACACGCAGTTTCATGAGGCGATTTATCAGGCCACGCACAATCTAGTCTGGGTACAGATCGGACGCAGCACCATGCCTGCGGTGTTCGTGCTGATCAAGAAAACCACGGAAGCGGCGAGTGAGCTGAGCGACAGTCTGGAACGCCACCGCCATCTGCTGGAAGCCATCCGCCTGCGGGATGCAGAAGCGGCCCGCAAAGCCTCTGTGCGCATCATCGATCGCGCCGCCTATGACCTTGACCTGAGTGATCTGAACGAAGAGATCCGCGAGAACTCCTTGGCCAACGTGGTGATGCAGAATGAGCGCGACCGCCTCCCCTCTGATTGAGCACTCCATCCATTCCAATAAATCTCCTTTAGAGAAGCCCCATGAAAATCACAGGCATTGAAACCATCAACCTCAAAGAATTTCGCAATGTAACCTGGGTGCGTGTGCACACCGATGCTGGCAGCTTTGGTCTGGGCGAAACGTTTTATGGCTCCGATGCGGTTTGCGGTTTCATCCATGAAACATTGGCAGATGAGCTGATTGGCCGTGATCCAACCCAGATTGACGCCATCTCCCGCCTGTTGCTGAATCCCATCTGCGGTTTCAATTCCACCGGCGCAGAAATGCGGGCCGCCTCTGCCATCGATATCGCCCTTTGGGACCTTGCCGGTAAAACCCTCGGCGTGCCGGTGCATCAGCTGCTGGGAGGCAAAAGCCGCGATAAAATCCGCGCGTATAACACCTGCGCGGGCTATGAGTATGTGAAGGACAAGCAGGTCAACACCACGGAGGACTGGAGCACGGAATCTGTTGCTGAAGGTCCCTATGAGGATCTGGAGGCGTTCCTGTCTGATGCGGGCGCACTGGCCAAGAGCCTGCTGGACATGGGCTTTCGCGGCATGAAGATCTGGCCGTTTGACCAGTTCGCCGTAAAAACCAATGGCACCTACATTTCACCGGAAGATCTGGAGGCAGGCCTGCGCCCCTTCAAGCAAATCCGTGAAGCTGTGGGCGATGCCATGGACATTCACGTGGAGCTGCACAGCGTGTGGAACCTGCCAATGGCCGAGAAGATCGCGCGTGCGTTGAAACCCTACAACGTGTTCTGGCTGGAAGACCC
>NZ_DS996812.1:165367-375367 GCF_000156235.1 Pseudovibrio sp. JE062 | reverse complement strand
GTTCTGGCAGTCAGCCAGCACCGCAACACCAAAAGCAACCGCAATCCGAAATCAACGGTCCGGCAGATCCACCGTCACCGTCTCACCGCCATACCCATGAACGCTGTCTCTGGCGCGAATGACAACGCGGTCCATCCCCGCCGGAACCTGCACCCCGCTCAGCGAGCGCGTAAACGGCTGCTCATTCACATGCGGATGGGCCAGTGTGCGCACCGCCAGCACCTTGCCATCTTCAGAAAGCACTTCCCACGCATCGGCGTAATGATCCCACCCTTCATCCCCGTGGCGCACGGTGACATCAAACCGGTAGGTGCCGTCAGCCTGCGGCGTCACCTTTGCGGCCACCACACTGGCATCACCCGCCACAGCTTGAGTGGCCAGCATCGCGACAAAAACACCTGAGAGTAAAGCACGCATCAAAATCTCCATCTGTTCAGCATCTCTCCCAAAGCCGACCCCGGCCAGAACGATGCCTACCAAAAATGAAACCGGCCCGGCAGAACAGCAGGCCGCTTATAAGTGAAGGTGAGGCTATCGCCCCCCTGCCACACTGCAAGCCACGAAACTTCAAAATGTCTTGAGCGCCGCCGCACCCGGCAGGCCCACAATCAGTCATGTATATAGATGGGCGAGCGCGGCACGCAGAGGAACACCACCAGATTGGCAAGCACGCCAATCACCAGTCCCGGCAGATCAAACGGCGAGTTCAACCCGCTCTGCCAAACCACAGTGGCCACAACACCGGTGAGCGCCCCGGCCAGAAACGCGGTCGTCCCACGGCGAATGCCATAGATCGCCGCAACCAGCGGAACCAGCACAATCGGCGCCCAATAATTGTAGGCGTAAATCAGAATATCCAGAATGCTCTCTATAGAGACGGCAAACACAATAGAAAGCAGCCCCACAACCAGCGTCACCAGCTTGGCTATAAAGAGAAGGTTCTCTTCACTCATCTCTTTGCGCTGCAAAGGCCGCCAAACATCATTCACAAACGCAATACTGGCCGAGTTGAGATAAGAGTCAGCAGAAGACATCACAATCGCAATCACACCGGAAAACACCAAGCCCTTCAGCACCGGCGGCATAACACTCACAATCACAAAGCTCATGGCGTTGTTGGGGTTCAGATCCGGGTCCAGCGCAAAGGCCACCAAACCAATCGCCCCGGTGATCGCGAAGAACAGAAAAGAGAACAGCCCGGAATAAAGCGTACCCCGCGCCGCAGCGCTTGCCGTCTTCCCCGCCAGCAACCGCTGCATATAAGGAGGCACAAGCGTCTCGCCAAACATAAAGACTAGAATAAGCCCGATCAGCCCCATCCAGCCAAAGTCCGGTCCGGGCAGAGAAAGGTGGTCCGGCGGCACCGCCGCAAACAAAGCATCAATGCCGCCAATCTGATAAATGCCGAAGCCCAGAACCAGCGGCATCCCAATCGCCAGAATAACGAACTGCACCACATCGGTGTAAACCACCGCCCGCATACCGCCCAGCGTCGTATAAAGAATAACGATACCGCAGCCGATCCCGATCCCCCAAAACCGGTCCAGCCCAAAAAACACATTGAAGATAACGCCAATCGCGCCAACTTGAGCCCCCACGATGCCGCAGCACAGCGCCAAACCGCAAACACCGGTGACAATGCGCGCCAGCTTGCCATAGGCCTGGCCCATCACATCACCAACAGAAACCGCATCGGGAAAAGCCTTCATCTTGGGTGCAATCAGCGTGGCAACGGCGATCTCTTTGCAGCTGAAGCCCCACAGCGCCACAATGTTGGCAACACCATAAAGAAACACTTTTTCTGCATTGCCGGTAGAAAAGCCCCCGCCAATAAAGGAGGCAGACATGGTGGCGAAGATAACAAGAGACCCAAACTCCCGCCCAGCCGTCGCATAATCCTTCAGCCCCCGCTGTATCCGGCCACCCCAAAGCCCCACCACAAGAATGCCAACCAAATAGCCAGCCACGATAATCATATCGATCATCAGCAGGGGTTCCTTTTAGACAACAACAAACGCAGACGCGCCGTACCTCTAACAGGAAGACATTACATGAGAATGAGACAGACCATTAAAAGGCGGGGTTTGGGGGATGCAAACGTAGTAGTAAATGAGGAAATATGCAGGACAAGAAGAAGCCGAGCACTTACTCTTGTTCGGGGACCTCATCAGACTTGACAACTTCTGCTGATAATCGGCCTGCTTGAGCAATGAGACGAGAGTATTCAACCATCACAGAACTCAATGCGCCAGTTAGTCTAGCGTTCCTATATCGAGCTTGGTGTTCACCCATAAAGGAGCGATTGATTGCACCTGTCCAATTTCTATTGTTACTGTTCTGTTCAACTTTTGAAATATCATTCATTATCTGCTGACAGTTTCCAAGATACTGATCTAAACTGATATTTAATATAGAAGCTGCTCCACTAGGCGAGTTCACAAAACGCCCCTGAAACTCAAGATAGCCTTTTGATTTTTTTTCCTCTCTGAGTTTTGCATTTAGATCAATTGCATCTTGAACCGACGCTTCACTGTTTAACTCATGAAATGCAATGATTTGAGAAAATACAACGGCTAGCTGGATATTGATATTCAAATTTTTGTAAGGCCACCCAGATAAAAAACCTTCCAAAATTTCAATGCATTGCTCAATATCTCGAAGTTTAAGATTGTAGCTTTTGCAGATCGAAGCGAGACTGAGCACTTTCAGGTCTAGATCCGATGCCTGAGCATCAATTTGCACCGGAGGGCAAGTACACTCTTTTAAGTCTAAGCCTCTACGCTCTAACTGATAGCGGATAAAGTTCTCGATAGAGGGATCTGCAAAGCTGTATGTACGATTAAAGAAACGCTTTAGGTATCGTTCTGCATCGAACTCATGGCCGTACACGGCCTTAATGGAACAGGCCAACTGACCTGTATCTGTAGCTAAGACAAAAATGACATTAGGTATGTCAAAGAGATGTTTTACTCTCTCCAGAAGCTCAATTGCATAAAGTGGGCGGCACCGGTCCAGCTCATCAATAAATACAAAGAGCGGGGTTTTCTTCTTCTCGTCTATACCGTGCTCAAGGACAGAGGTCAGTCCTTTTTTGAAGGTTGCGATCGTTTGCTTGTCATTCTCAAAGCCAGCTAAAATGCTTTTTGTTATCGCCTCATATTTTTCAGAGAGGACTTTTTCCGTCTCTTTTTGAACGACACTAGTAGTATCTGACTTATCCGCACCTTCCTCCTCTTGTTCTATATCTCCTTTCAGAAGAGCGAATGCCTCATCCAAGTGCTCACCTAGGTATCTACGGCCCTGATGCAAAGCTATCCCTTTGCCAATTGAAAGTAGAGTTTTCCCAATCTGGCGAGATGATTTTTTGAAGATTTCTTGAGCTTCTTGTTTTTCGCTTTTATTTTCTTCAATAGTTTTATTGATAGCAGATAGTACAGTGAGCAGCGGATCTTCGGAGTGATCATCTTCCCAAGCATTGACCTCTGCTACAAGGTAATCATCATCAGCTAGCTGTTTAGCAAAGGTCTTAAGAAAGAAGGTTTTTCCGTACCCCCATTCGGCATTCACGTTGAGGACGTAGGAGCCGACATGTCCTAACTTCTTTTGCTTTTCAGGCTGCTGAAGAAGATAAGCTTTAAGGAACTGAGCATCCTCATGTCGGTTCAAAAGGTCATGGTTCTCAATCCAAAATGCTTTGTTTTCATTATCAGACACAGCTCACCCCACCAAAGAACATTAGCAGACAAAAACTCAAGCCCAAGCTTCTCACTTAAGTTACAGGCAACACTGCAAAATTACTCTGCCTTAAATTGCAATTACAAGATTAAAACAATCATGAGCTGCAAATTTCAAAGCTCAGGGTTTCTTGCATGGGATATTTGAAGACATGAAAGTCATTTTCATAACACTGCTGGTACTGGCCGTTGCATTTGCGGCTTTTTACGCGATCCGGCAGGGCGTATTTGATGCGGAAAGAGTTCGTCTGGTTCGTATGCTAACCAACAATGATTCAAGAGCAATACAGGTCGCAAGAGCGATCGAGGCGGGTGTTAGTGAGAAGAACTCAGATGCAATTTTTAAAGCAGCTGGCGACGAATTTGATATCGAACTAGATGATAAGAGTGTCACCCTCGCTTGGTATCTTATTGAATTTTTTGCCTACACTCATCCAGAGCATGCCTACTTCGATTGGAAGGATAACAGCGAAGATATCGGCCCGGAGTTTGACGATATGCTGAAGGCACATGGTATATCTGAAAGACCTGACATGGATTTGCTAATGCAGCATGAGATGGAGTTCGCTTCAGAACATACCGCCTTTCCAGTCAATCTCGCCCACTATGCGCCCATATTTGACAAAGCCGGTCTCGCACTCGTCACACTGGATGCCAACTGGGATTCTTACTACGTCTTTGTTGTCGAGAAATCGACCGCTTACGCTTGGCGCAATGTAACCATCGAAGATCCCAACAAAGAGGATCGCCTGATCATCCAGATTGTAACCCCGCCTCAGGAAAACCTTTCCAAAGCTCAGGATCTGGATGAAGTATTCGATCTGATGATGTCCTCACCTGGCCGGATACCAGTACCCTACAGCGCATCACTCCCCCTAAAGAAGATCCTCACACTCTGACAAAAACATCCCAACTCACGCAGCTACCGGGGTCAGCTCCGCATCATACCTGTTCGGCCCCTTGGTCCCCGCAGCAAAACCGGCGTTCAGCATGCCAAAGATAGCCAGTAAAACAATCAGAATAGTGACAATAAGTGGGGCTTCATATTCTGGGTTTTGATTGAAAAAGCGGAGGTAGGTTGTGGGAATGAAAAAGTATGGAACATACCACCAGCCAGACTTGCCAATATCGTGCAAGCGCCTGACCAACAACGAGAGCTGGACATAGTAGAAGGCCGCAAACAAAAGAGCCACGAGTGAAAACTTAACAGTGTCAGAACCAACTTCGAGCGGATGGACCACATACAAAAGAGTAGACAAAAGCAAACCAGTCCATGACAAACTCAGCAACCAGAACTTCGCTCTGCCCAACCTGCCTTTAAATCCAAGATAAAACATCCCACCACCGCATTGCTCATGTGCGTTTGAGTTGACATTGCAACTCTAGAGTTCCCCAACCCATCGCACTATTCCAAAATATCGAGCGTGCAGATAGCAAACCTGTTCCCGGTCCAACACCGATTGCAAGTGGTAAAACCCAACCGCCAGCAACTGCTGTGAAGCACCAGCACACCACGCCCAACACTGAGAATTACACCCGCGACGTCAGCTCACCCATCAGTTGTATTACTGTTAAATATATCACATAAGATGTAGGGTAGAGGCATTCAGGAGACGGGAGCGAGGCCGGTGAGCGAGGTCATACAGGGAGAAACTATTTCTCGTCTTCCGAGAAACTCATTTTCTCTGGAGTCCATCAGACAAAAAGACAGGTTCGCTGTCTGGCGGGAAAGTCTGGCCTGCCTGTGCGAGGCAGAGCTCCACAGCGGTGATGATCAGCTCGACTTCTTCGGCGAAGTCAAATCCGTCCTGTTCGGCTCCATCATGCTCTCCCAGGTCACCGCACAGGCCCACATCGCCAACCGCACCAACGCTGCCATGGCCAAAGACGGCGTGGATCACTACCTGCTGATGGTTCATGATGAAGGCGAGGCCGAGTTCTATGCAGGCGACAGAAGCGTCACTCTGGGCAAGGGCGACACCATCTTTCTGGATTTCTCGCAGGAAGGCGGCTCTTTCTCACGCAGCTACAGCAACCGCTCCATCCTCATCGCCCGCGAACAGCTCGCCCCTCTGCTGCAAGGCCCGGACGACTGCAATCTGAAAACCCTGCCCGCAGCCCACCCGCTGAACCAGATCCTGCGCGAGCACATCTCGTCCATCAGCGGCCAAAGCAACAAACTGGATATGCAGCAAGCTCAGCAAGTGGTGCCCGCAACCATGGGCCTGATCGCCGCCTGCCTGAACGGCGTTCCCCATGACAGCGAGGCTGGCCGCGATGGCGTCAATCTGGCCCTGATGACCCGCGCTCGCCGTATCATAGAAGCCAACCTCACCAACCCGAACCTCTCGCCAGACCTTCTCACCGGCGCCGTCAACGTCTCGCGCAGCAAACTGTATGAGCTGTTTCTGCCCTATGGCGGTGTCAGCAAATACATCCGCGACAGACGCATGAAGGCCGTGCTGCGCGCCCTAATGGACCCGCGCAACACCCACAGAGCAACCTATCAGGTGGCTTTGGATTTCGGCTTTACCAATGAGAGCAGCTTCAGCCGCATGTTCAAACACAATTTCGGCTTCTCCCCCCGCGACGTCCGCGCCCGCCTGGACGACATCGCCACCGCCGCACGCACGCAGAGCCAGCAGGGTCGACAGTACGAAGACTGGATCTTGAACCTCAGCTGATCAATAAAACGGCAGGAACATCGGAATAAGCAAAGTTGCAATCGCCAATGCCATGATCTGCAGTGGCACCCCAATCACCACGTAATCCTTGAAGCGATAGTTCCCCGGCCCCATGACCAGTGTGTTGATCGGCGAGGCCACGGGCGTACAAAACGCCGTGGACGCCGCAATCGCCACACTCATCAAAAATGGCTCCGGCTGCACACCCATGATCGAGGCCACCTCAAACGCCACCGGCGCAATCAGCACCGCTGTCGCCGTGTTCGACGTAAACTGGCTGAAAACAGAGGTCAGCAAAAACAGCGACATCAGCATGATGTACGGAGAGCTGTCTCCATAAAGCGCGATGATCTGATCCACGATCAGCAGCAACCCGCCCGTCTTCTCCAGCGCCGTCGCCATGGGGATCATCCCCGCAATCAGCACCAGACTGGGCCAGTTTATGGACGAGTACGCCCGGTTGACGGACACACAGCCAGCACACACCATAGCAGTCGCCGCCAGAACCACCGCCGTCACACTCGGCACCACGCGGAAGATGATCAGCATAAGCATCAGCATCAAAATGCCCAGCGCAACCGGAGCCAACCGGCGACGCGGCAGATAGTTCTTGATCTCTTCAGGAAACGCCAGCAGCAAAAAGTTCTCACGCGCCGTTTGCAGCTTGCCGATGTTTTCCCAGTCCCCCACCACAAGCAACTGGTCTCCAAACTTCAGCTCAATATTCCCAAAGTTCCCATGCAGCGCCTCTCCTTTGCGGATAAGCCCCACAACGCTCAGACTGTGGTTGGTCCGAAATCCCGCACCGCTGATCTTGCGGCCAATCAGCTTGGAATCCGGCGCAACAATCAGATCTGCCATGCCCAGCTCGCGGGCGGAAAGGTGATGCCCTTCCTCACCCATCGGCAACAGCTCCAGCCCGATGCAGGCAAACACATCCGCGCTGATCGGCTCCTGCATCACGCCAAACACAATGTCCCCTGCCTTGAAGGCCCGGTTTGTCTGCGTGGAGGTCACCTTCAGTCGCTTGGTCGTGGAAGAGGTATATTCCAGCCCGAACAGCGTCAGCCCAATCCGGCGGCGCAGCTTCGCACTCACAACAGTCTGGCCAACCAGCTCAGACTCCTCACTCACCCGCAGGCGAACGATCTTGTCTTCAATATCATAGGCTTCCAGAAATCCCTGCAGCGTCCGCCGCCCTTGCTCTGTCGCACCCTGAGGCCGCTGCTGGCCGCGCAAGAACAGCCGCCCATACACCAGCATATAGACCACGGCCACAATCAGGATCACCAGCCCGATCGGCGTGAAGATGAAGAAGTTGAACGGCTCCATCCCAGCATTTTGCAGCTGTGCATTGGCAATCAGGTTGGGCGGCGTACCAATCAGGGTCAGCATCCCTCCGATCAACGCACCATAAGCCAGCGGCATCAACAATCGGGAGGGAGAAAGGTTGGAGCGGCTGGCAAGCCGGATCGCCACGGGAATGAAGATCGCCCCTGCCCCGGTCACGCTCATGACAGAAGCAAGCGCCGCAACCGTCAGCATCAGCAGAACAATCAGCTTCCATTCCTGATCACCAGCCACCTGCACAATCTTGTCGCCAACTGCGTAGGAGATCCCCGTCTGCGCCAGCGCTTCCCCCACGATGAACAGCCCGGCAATCAGAATAACCACCGTCGATCCAAATCCTGAGAGCATCTCAGAAGGTGTCAAAATGCCGGAAAGCCCCAGGGCCAGCATGACCATGATCGCAACAAGATCCAACCTCAGCTTGTCGGTGACAAACAAAATGACAGCTGCAAAAAGTACGAAGAAGGTGAAGAGCATTTCCCAAGACATAGTCTTAGCGTCCTTCAAGAAGTAAATCAGTGTGGTCTACTGGCAATTGTCATGCGATGTATAAGAGGCATACGCGACAATTCCTAATAAGACAGGAAGCCTTACAAAGCCTCGCTTAGTTTATCGTGAGATATAAGTAAACGTTTTGCTGCCAAACCGCGTATTTGTGACTGTGGATATATTATAGGGCATTACACCTATACTTTATTCAATTTTGCTAAAGAGCCAGAAACGCGCTTGGTAAGCTGCCGGCCTGACCGAAACAGCCGAAAATTTGGCGGAAATTGAATGTTTCACACATCAGCCAGATACCCTAGTGTAGTGACCATACGGCGTCTTGCTCCACACGCCAGACATCCACATTGGGGAATGTCATGTCATCACTGCTCTCATTCGCTCCGGAATTATGGCTGGCAAATGGACCAGTCATCACAGCTGCTCTCGGCTTTCAGTATTCAACCCGCATGGCGGTCATCCGCTTGCAAGATGGTGGGCTCTTCATCTGGTCTCCGATCGCTTTGACGGAAGATCTGAAAAGCGAGATTGATGCCCTTGGCCCTGTTCGCCACATCATCGCCCCCAACCACCTGCACGACAGCTTCCTCACGGAATGGACGCAGGCCTACCCGGAGGCCAAACTCCATGCAGCTCCCGGTCTGGCAGAAAAGCGGCCAGATCTCTCTTTTGCTTCAACCTTAAGCGATGAAGCCCCGGCAGGTTGGCAGGATGAGATTGAGCAGTGCGTGGTCGGTGGCAACTCCATCACCACTGAGGTGGTGTTCTTTCACAAAGCCAGTGGAACCACTCTGTTCACGGACCTGCTGCAGCAGTTTCCAAAAGGATGGTTCAAAGGCTGGCGCGCCCTCATCGCTCGGCTGGACCTGATGACGGAACCCACCCCAAGCGTCCCCCGCAAATTCCGCGTTGCGTTTCGAGACAAGGCAACCGCCCGCGAAGCCCTCAGAAAAGTGCTCAACTGGCCTTCTAAAGCTGTCGTGATCGCCCATGGCAATCCGATAACTTCAGATGGCGCTGCCTATCTGAACCGCGCATTCCGTTGGTTGAAGGTCAGCTAACTACTGAGATCCTATCCGCAGACGGTTTAAAGCCATAGAAGCGCCAGAAACCGTCAGGCCTTCGTAACCGGAGGCATCTGCGTCTGGCTGTGTCTCTTCCTGCATCGCTGAGACATGCTGGATTTCCAGCACTGTATAAGGGCGCTGATAGGTCCAGCAGCGGTTCTCAACAGCGGTGAGGTCGGTGTTGGGAGGCTGCTCAGAAGTGAAGGCGTAGAAGTAGAGCGTAAAGCCATAAGGCTCGACGGGCTGGACGGAAAGCGGCGCCATACCTCCGTTGAGAAGGTCTGATTCAATTGCGGAGATATCCGCACAGCGCAAGGTCACTAGAGAAATGTGCGGGCCACCGCCCAGCAAGGTCTGATCATGCTCCTCCTCAGGACGCTCGCCTTGGAAGTGATGATCAATCAGCTCGATGGTGAACCCTTCCGGGTCAGTGAACTTGGCAAGGTATCCCACATCCCGAAACTGCTGTGGCTCTGTCACCGGCACACCGTGTGCCCGCAACTGCGCACAAGCCAGCTCAATGTTGGGCACTGAGATTGCAATCTTCCAGTAAAGATCGGTGGGCTGAGGGCGATACGCTCCGCCCACCTCTTCAAACCGGAGCGCAACTTGCTCCGGCGTATAGCCAATACGCCCATCACCCTGATCAGACATGCCCAGAACATCGCAGTAAAACCGCTTCAGCGCTGCCGCATCACGAACACGCAAACGAAGAGTATCGAGCTTTGCCATGGGAAGTGTCCTTGTTTCAGGGTGTTGGGCTTCTGTTTCTTTATTGCGCGATTTCGAAGTGGTCCTCACGCAGAAGCGCACGGCCATCCGGTTGCAGAACCCAATGCTCATTGGTGATGATGCCATGGGCGTTGTTCATCTTCCAGTTTGCTGCAACACGCGCAGACGTCTGGTCCAGAACAGTGGTCACGGTATCGCTGTAAACCACATCATCAAAACCTTTGGAGATGATGTCGGTCCAGAACGCTTCAATCTGTGCGCGGCCTTTAAAGGTACCAAATGGCTTCACCACCATCACAGCATCTTCTTCGTAAAGAGCTGCAGCAGCCTTCGCATCACCAGCGTTGAACGCATCACGCCAGGCACGGCTTGCGGTGGCGACAGCAGTGCTGAGCTTGTATTCCCCTTCTGCCAGTTTTCCAGCTTCATCAGCCAGAGCCTGTCCGCTCAATCCAACTGCGACGGTTGCAGCAAGAGCGATAGATTTAAGGAAGGTCATCACGTGGTCTCCATGTAGATGCGATGTTGATGAGCTTCTTTTGGTTCATTTTCATTGTTTGAAAAACAGACTATTCTGGAAATCACTATTCACATTTGGAGAACAGTAATGCTCTCGGCCCTTCCGCTTTCATTCGTCACCGTTGTCGAAACCGGTTCTATCACCCGGGCATCGGAGGAGCTGAACATCGCCAAGTCGGCAGTCAGCCAAAACCTGAAGCGACTGGAAGAGCAGCTTGATGTGAAACTTGCCATCCGCACCACACGCCATCTGTCACTGACACCAGCGGGAGAGCGATACTATCAGCGCTGTAAGGAAATTCTGGCTCTCTCCCAACAGGCAGAAACGGAGATGGAAAGCTTCGGGGCTACACCATCTGGCCCACTCACCATCACAGCCCCACACGCGCTCATCGCACCCATTGTCGCGCCCGCACTTGCCAGCATGACGCAAAAATTCCCAGCACTACAGCCTTCTGTGATTGCGGAAGACAAACGGTTGAATCTGAACTCGGAAGGCATCGATGTGGCTATCAGTGTAGGCCAGTTACCGGACAGCACTCTTCAGGCCCGCCGCATTGGCACACTGCACGATATCCTGTGCGCTTCACCAGATCTGCTAGCGAAAGCACCCGAAGCAGACACCCTAGCCTATTGGGAATGGGTGCAGTCTCTGCCTTACATCGCCCATACAAGAGAGCCCGCGGTGGTCAAACACCAACTGCCAACCAAGCTGAATGGTGACCTTGTTGACCTCAGCTTCCGCTCTACGGTCAAAGCCAACACCATTGAGGCCATCGCAGCTTTTGCCCGTAATGGCCTCGGCATCGCACTGCTGCCGGATATCGGCATTGCGCAGGACCTCAAGTCAGGCAGCCTGATGGCACTTGCGGGTCTGGCGGATCCTGCACCAACCCCAATCTACGCAGTACACACCTACGACAACCTGCCCCCTAAGTCCGTGCAGGAAACCATCAGCGCAGTTCAACAGGCACTCACAAACGCCTTGCTCTGAGTCCTCAGGCAGAGCCCTGAAAATCAGAGAACCAACATACATTGGTTCAAACATCCGTGAGCTATGCTGATCAGCACAATTGCGTAGCTCACCTCCCCCTATTGTTTTCGCAGGAACAACGCCGTGGACGGCGGCAATCAATGCTCCTGAGCAAACATCCTCAGGAAAACACAGGGCGGAAACAATGGTCAGTCACAACGAAGTCTCAAAGCTCATCACGGAAGTCAGCGATCTGCTCGTGGACGCGTCTACCTTTGCAGATCCAAACCGAGACAGCTGGCTCTTCCAGTTCACAACGGGTCTGGATGTGATCGCCACTCTTGAAGAAGACCGACACGCCCTCGCCATCAGCGCAGAACTCGCTCCTCTCCCAGAGGCTGATCCAGCCGAATTGCTGGCATATCTTCTCAAGGTCAATCAGTCATGGGCTGGTACAGGCAGCCTGCGCTTTGCCATGCTGGCAGACACAGACAAAACTCTCACCCTGCTCTGGGACATCCCGGTCAATGGACTGGACCGCCGTGATCTCTTCACAGCCCTCACCGAGTTCGCCCAACGCGCACAAGGCTGGAGTGAGCTTCTGAAGTCCGGCCAGATCACCATGCAGGACCTGCCGACAGAACTGCCTGAAAACTCCCTGAAAGTCTGATCCCCACATACACAGAGAGCTCCCCATGACCATCACAGACACCACATCCACAGCACCAGTCATCACGCCAGCCAGCATTCCTTCTCAGGCAGAAACGACAGGTACCCAGGCATCCACCACCACCAATCCGGCTTTGCAGGCACACCAGCAAAAGACAGCTGAAACCCAGAGCGCGGTGAAAGACCAGCTCGCGACCACTCAAGGCAACTCCGGTGCGGACAAAGCTCTGTATGACCTCATCTGCGTAGGTCGTGGAACATCCGCCGCTGCTTACCTCACCAGCCTCAAGCGCTGTGATTGCTCCATCGTGGCCGACAGCGCCAACCAGCAAAACGTGCTGGTCGTGGGCAAGGATGATCCATGGGCAGGTGCGCGCGGTTATGAAAAAGGCCACTACACCCAGTGCATCAACCAGGCGCAGCAGCTGGTGAACCCGGGCGATGATCCGATCGCCTCCTCCTGCCTTGATCCGGTCGATCGTAAAGCATGGTCCGAGCTCAACGCCCAGCGTATCAATCAGGTCTCCGGCGGCAATATCCTTGATGCGGAAGTGCGCCAGATCAGCCGCGACAGCGAAACCGGCCTTTACAAAGTCAAGACAGACGCAAACAGCGAACCGCTTCTCGCCAAAAAGGTCGTCCTCGCAACAGGTGCTGGCATTGAGCGCTCCGACTACGAGTACCACCACGTGCCGCAGGAAGTCTCTGACTTCAGAAAGTCAGGCCACCCGAATGCAGCCAACTGTCTGGATCTGGACCAGTTCCAGCGCTTTGAGGCTGGCACTCGAGATCTGACCGGAAAAGTTGTCGCCGTTATGGGTCCGAATGCAGGCACCGATGCCATCATGGAACTGGCAACCCGCGGCGTTGATAAAGAAAACATCTTCTGGATGATGAAGCCAAGTCAGAAGCCGGGCGTCGCTCTCACATGGGATGTACGTTCTGTTGGCATCGATTCCACCTTCACCGCACCGGAAGCTGGCAAGGACCGCTCAGACGGCGGCACCGTGTTCCGCTATCAGAACATCAACAGTGTCTCCGCAGGTGAAAACCGTCCACTGACCATCAGCACCGATGGCGGTAACTTCGAGGCGGACTTCCTCGTCTACGCTGTCGGCCAGCGCGGCGGTGGCACCAGCAGAGCAGAAGTGGTCGATGGCGCAGCCAAGCAAGTACCTATTCTGGAAAAAGAACTGGCCTCCCAGCTGCAGCCTGTCTACGACGTCAACCAGCGCTTCAGTGACCTGTCCTCCGGGGGCGCGTGGCAGCATGTGGTTGGTCTGGAAGTAGCAGGCACCACCAAAACAGAAGGTCTGGAAGTGGTGGGCGCAGCCGCCATGCAGTCCAGCCGCGGCGTGCAGCACAACTACCTCGATGCCGACTTCACCGAGCAGCTGAGCAACACTCTGGAAAGCACCCCACAGTTCCGCGAGCTGGCAACCCAGCACTTCCCGGCCCTGCTGGACAACAAACCTTTCGAGCAACTGCTGAAGCCAAACTCCGGCCTGCAACAACCGGGCGACTATGACAGCCAGAAGGCTGCCTTGCTGTCCGCGCTCAAAGCCAATGACGCCAACCAGTCCTTAAGCGACGTCAACGAGCTGCTGCACACCTTCGACCTGCGCACCAAGGCAGCAAACGATCTGACCGCTGGTGCAAAGCCGGTCCGCGTTTCTGAACTGCTGGCACAGGGCCTGAGCCGCACACAGCCAGCAACCGTGGCGGATCCACGTCTGATCGGCGGTGCTCAGCTGAACATTGCGGCGCAGACCGAGAGCTTCAAACCACAGCAGATCACCACACCGGGTGGCATCAACTTCAACGAAGACCAGCAGACCATCGCGCTCTACGTTGCACAGAACTACCCGGACATCCCGGCAGACAAGGCTAACGAGTTCGTCGCCCAGGTGATCGCCCAGCGCACCGATGGCAACCACCTGCGTGGCTTCACTCCGGAAGAACGTGCAGACTTCGAGGCCCAGCTGCAGGCCCTCTCAGCCTGACCTGATTATGGATCAACTTCGGAAAACCAACCGAAGTTGATCCAGCCACGGCCTGCCTCATAGAGCACCACGCAGCCAGTCCAGTTCTCAATCAAGTTAGAACACTCAGCAGCGCCTTACCCGCTACTGAGCTGATTTATTGTGCATTTTTCAGGAGGGAACCTAAATGCCAGTAACATCTGCAACTTCGACACCTCAGGTGCCGGAAAGCCTTCATCCGACCACAACAACGCCAGCAGCTGTAAAGGCAGATGCCAAGCTTCCTTCTTACAGCGAAAGGCACCTCAACAACCTTGGCATCACCGTTAAGTACAACAGCGACCTTGCAAATCAAAAGTCAGAAAACGCCTTAAAGGCGGTCTCTATACACCGTGTGGTCAACAACGAAGTCGCTGTAACAACGAATGCGCTTCACAACATTGTACCGCCCGGCAGCGATGTGGTTATCACACGCAACGCACCCCATATTTCTCCGGCCTCTCCCTCCCAAACCACCGAGGGAACCCATCGCAGTGTAGCGAAATCCGATGTCCCATTGTCCAGCATCCCTCAGAGTGCATATTCTGTCATCGAGGGAACCTGGCATGATGCCCATACAATTAACATTGTAGCCCCCGGCAATGTCTTCGGCGCATCAGGCTGTCTTTCCTGCTCGGAGGTTTTGCTTGAAATTCCGATGGTTACGGAGCTGTCGCCAGCCTTTGAGGATGTGACCCGCGCATTTGGCGTAAAAGTATTCGGTGAAGGTGAGACCGTCCCGGTCAAGTTCGACAAATGTGATCTGAACGTCGTCGAATACAAAATCACGCCCGCAAACCATGAATACTCCTTGCAGGAGGCCAATGGTTTCTTCGTGGAAAGACATGAGTTTCCTCATATCTTTATGCCGTCTTCAGATCAGGACGAGATCATCATTACTGTCGGCAAGCAGGTCTCGGAAAACCAGTTCGCCATGGCAAACATCAAAGTCCCAGAGGGCAAAGCCATAATGCTGCCTGGGGACACGATCCACACGGACAGCCTGTCACGCGGCAACATCGTTATCATGCTCACCGAATGTGTGGGCGCAGATACTGTCTTAATGCATGACAAAGACAGCCAGCCGATCACATTGCGAGTGGACAGCTCAGAACGCATCGGCCTCGCCGAGTGGCACGTCTAGCCAAGCCATACTTCCAGCCACTTGAAAAACCAATGCTTTTCAAGTGGCCTACTCTACTACGCTATCCTTCGTAACTCCCTTTATCCGGAAAGTGCTTCACACCTTCAGCGGCCAGCTGGAAGCCAGTCATGTAGGGGTCGCGATCGTCGAGGAAGAGGGTGTTGTAACCTATCTTGCGGGCCCAGCCTTCGATGGTTGGGATGATGCCGTCATGCCCGCCCACTTTGGCTGCTTCCTTCACACCGCCAACGAACACAGAGCCGATGATGGATTCATGGCGCATGGTGTCGCCAACCTTCAGCTCACCTTTGGCGTAAAGGTGTGCCAATCGAGCGGAGGTGCCAGTGCCACACGGGCTACGATCCAAAGCCTTATCGCCATAAAACACCGCATTACGCCGATCAGCAGCATCTGAGGTCGGTTTGCCAGTCCACTGAATGTGGCTGATACCGTGAATACGTTCGTCCTCTGCATGGGTCACAGAGTACTTCTCATTCAACGCAGCGCGCAGACGCGGGCTCCAGTCCAGCAGCTGTGAGACGCTCACATTCTCAAGGCCCGGGAAGTTCTCCTGTTCCTCAACAATGGCATAGAAGTTTCCGCCATAAGCCACATCAACGCTGATCTGACCCACACCCGGTAGATCAACGCTCATGCCCGTCTCTGCCAGATAGCTCGGCACGTTGGTCAGGCGAACACTCTCAACGTATCCGTCCTTCTCAAAATACTCGGCAACCACCAAACCGGCTGGCGTATCCAGATACACCTTCCCCGGTTCACGAGGCTCAATCAGCCCTTCTTCCAAAGCCATGGTGATGGTGCCGATGGTGCCGTGCCCACACATGGGCAGGCAGCCGGATGTCTCGATAAACAGTACCGCCACATCACAGTCAGGCCGTGTCGGAGGAAAAAGCATGGAGCCGGACATCATGTCATGCCCACGCGGCTCAAACATCAGGCCGGTACGGATCCAGTCATAGCGTTTGAGAAAATCCGCCCGCCGCTCCAGCATATCATTGCCGCGCAAAGCCGGAGCACCGCCCGCAACCAGTCGCACAGGGTTGCCGCAGGTATGCCCATCAACACAGAAAAAACTCTTGGAGACCAAGATCCCCTCCCCTCATTCCATGGCATCTCAGCAAGATGCCAACGGTCAACCGATGGAGCCCTCTAATCTCCCCGGAAGGACCAGTTTAAAATCGTTGAGCACTGTAAAGTGTGCAATCTATTTTTGGTGTTTCACCGCAAATCAGGTCACTGACCAGTTCAGCCGTAATTGCTGCCTGTGTAAGGCCATGGTGACCATGCCCAAACGCATATGTCACGCGTTCGCTGTGTTTCGAATGTCCGATAACCGGCAGAGTATCCGGCATGGAAGGCCGATGCCCCATCCACCGGATGCCGTTGTCACGGTTCAATCCCGGTAGAAGACGAGACGCCTTTTCAGCCATCGCATCCGCACGCTTCCAGTTGGCATCCAGCTCAAGGCCGCCAAACTCAACCGCACCACCAACACGCAATCCGTGAGAAAGCTGCGTCACCGCAAACCCAAGCCCCGGCACCATAACCGCGTGCTTCAGAGATACATTGGGGTCTGAGAACGTGGTGTTATAGCCCCGCTCCGTCTCAAGCGGCACCTTGTCTCCCAACTGGGCCGCCAGCGTCTTGGACCACGCACCACAGGCAATCACCACATGATCGCTGAGGATTTGCTCCTCACCGTCTATATGCAGAACGATATGATCCCCTTGCGGCTGAATATGAGAAACCGAGGACTTGAGGATCTTGCCACCGTTGCGCTCAAACGCTTCCGCAAGGCTCAGGCATAGAGCATGCGGATCATCCACACTCATCCATCCCGGGACTAAGGCTCCACCAACAACGCTACCGGCAAAGTCAGGTTCAAGTTCCCGGATCTCATCTCCAGTGAGTTCCTGCACTTCAATGCCGTGTTCCCGTTGCTCCTGCCATTCGCCGCGAACGCCTTCGATCTGGCTCTGCTCGGTATAAACCTCAAGACAACCCTTCAGGAACACGTGATGCCGCGTGCCGGACGCCTGCCACAGCCGCTCCCACGCCGGAAGGGACGCTTTGTTGATGGCCGCTTTGCCAAGAACACTGTGTTTCAGTTTGTCAGGAAAAGATGCCCGCGAGAACCGCAGCATCCATGGCAGAATTTTAAGCGCATATGCCGGGCGCACAGCCAGCGGCCCCAGTGGGTCAAGCAACCAACCGGGTATCTTCCGCCAAATTCCTTTAGAAGCCAAAGGCGCAACATCAGTCCATGCAATGCCAGCCGCGTTTCCACGGCTGGCCATTTCACCCGGACCATTGCGGTCAATCAGAGCAACCTTATGGCCTTCTTGCTGAAGGCGCAGGGCTGTTGCCAATCCAACAACCCCGGCTCCGATTACATGGATGTGTCGCATAGCTCTTTAAGCTCCGGCAGTTCCGGGCGGCATGCAATAGCATCTTCCACCACCTTGATGACGCGTGCACGCTCAGCACCGGACAATGCCAGACGCGGCGCACGGACACGGTCATTAGAACCGATCGCAACCATCTCTGCCAACTTGATATTTTGGACTAGATTGGTGGACACATCCAGATCGAGAAGCGGACGGAACCAACGGTAAATCTCAAGCGCTTCCTGATAGCGGCCAGCCTTTGCCAGCTGGTAGATCGCAACAGTTTCACGTGGGAAGGCAACAACAAGACCAGCAACCCAGCCATCAACACCCATCATCAGGCTCTCAAGCGCAAGGTTGTCCACGCCAGTCAGCACCTTGAAGCGGTCACCAAAACGGTTGATCACTTCAGTCGCGCGGCGAATGTCGTCGGTGGATTCTTTCATTGCAACGATGAGCGGCTCATCTGCCAGCTCAGCAAACATGTCCAGAGTGACATCAACACCGTAAGCAACCGGATTGTTGTACACCATCACCGGAATGCCGCCAGCTTTGGCAACGGCTTTAATGTGAGCCACAGTCTCATGCGGTGCAGAGCGGTATGGAACGCCCGGCAGAACCATCAAGCCATTGGCCCCAGCTGCAGCTGCATCTGCTGCCGCTTTTTCAGCGCGGCGAGTGGAGCTTTCGCACACAGTCATGATGACGTGCTTGGAACCACATACCTTCTTGGCAATCTTGAGAATTTCGATTTTCTCTTCTGGCTCCAGCGCCATGGCTTCACCAAGAGAACCGCATACGATGATGCCGTCGCAGCCGGCTTCCATCTGCAGCTGGAAGCAACGCTCCATCTCTGCAAAATCAAGCTCATCGTTCTCTGTAAATTTAGTTGTGACAGCCGGGTAAACACCAGTCCACATTTTGATCATCCTCACCTGTGATATATTACAGGCAATATGACCCCCAAACCCTCAAAGGTCAATACTGTGATATATCTGAAAGCAAATTAATCCAGAACCACAGTGGAAAAGCAATAAATTCAGTGAGTTAATGACGCTGCGGAAAGTGTGTAACCGGCAATCCGGCACCTTCCGCAGCCAATTTCACACAGACTTAGGAAGCCTGAGATCGTGTGCGGGAGACCGCATCATGCCAACCGGAGAGTCGCTTCTCTCGCTCAGCCGCTTCCATGTTTGGCTCAAAACGACGGTCCAGATGCCAACGCTGAGAGAACTCTTCCATGCTCGGCCACACGCCAGCCTTCATGCCCGCAAGCCATGCAACACCAAGTGCAGTGGTTTCCTGAACAACAGGACGGTCCACCGGACGACCAAGAATGTCTGCAAGGAACTGCATGGTCCAGTCAGACGCAACCATACCGCCATCAACGCGCAGTACGGTGTCGCCATTCAGCGGAGAGCCCATGTCGGAGGACTTGGAGTTGATCAGATCAACAGTCTGGTAGCCAACGCTTTCCAGTGCCGCCCGCGCAATTTCATCCTGACCGGTGGAACGGGTCATACCGAAGATCGCCGCCCGTGCTTCAGGATCCCAGTAAGGAGCACCCAGACCAACAAACGCGGGAACCAGATAAACATGGCTTTCCGGATCTGCATTTTCAGCCATCAGCTGTGTCTGCGCCGCATTGTCGATGATCTTCAGCCCATCCCGCAGCCACTGCACAGCAGCACCCGCAATAAAGATAGAGCCTTCCAACGCATAGGTGGTCTTGCCATTCAAACGGTAGGCAATCGTGGAAAGCAGACGGTTCTTGGAGTAAACCAGCTCCTCGCCGGTGTTCAGCAATGCAAAGCAGCCGGTGCCATACGTGGACTTCACCATGCCCTGCTTAAAGCAAGCTTGCCCAACCGTTGCCGCCTGCTGGTCACCAGCCACACCATAAATTGGCAGCTCAGCACCCAGAAGATCCGCAGTGATCGTGCCGAACTCATCCGCACAGTCTTTCACGTCTGGTAGAAGGCTCATCGGAATGTTCAGCAGCGCCAGCAGCTCTTCATCCCAGCGGTTCTCACCAATATTATAAAGAAGCGTACGGGACGCATTGGTCGCGTCAGTCACATGAGACTTCCCGCCGGTCAAACGCCAGATCAACCAGGTATCAACGGTACCAAACGCCAACTCACCAGCTTCCGCCCGCTCGCGTACACCTTCTACATTGTCCAAAATCCAGGCCACTTTAGTGCCGGAGAAGTATGGATCAAGCAGCAGTCCAGTCTTGCGGGTGAACATCTCCTCATGACCAGCCGCTTTCAGCGTGCTGCAGAAAGCAGAGGTGCGGCGGTCCTGCCAGACAATCGCGTTGTAAACCGGCTCACCGGTTTTGCGATCCCAGATCAGAGTTGTCTCACGCTGGTTGGTGATGCCCACGCCGATAATCTTTTCAGCAGCAAGGCCCGCTTCCGACAGTGCTTCGCGGCAGGTCTCGACAGTCGTGTTCCAGAGGTCTTCAGGATCGTGCTCTACCCAACCTTCATGCGGAAAGTGCTGCGGAAACTCTCGCTGCCCAACACCCACACTTTCGAAGCTGTCATTAAAAACGATCGCACGCGTTGACGTCGTCCCCTGATCAATGGAGAGCACCCACCCTGTCATATATTCCTCCCCGGAAGAGGTTTTCCCTCTTCAAAAATCCAATTTTGCGCCAGTATCTTTTCTGAGACGCCGAAACAATCTGATGATGAACCTAGAATGTCACTTACCAAAATACCAAGGTCAAAACACCAAGATAAAGGCCAACCTTTGTGTATACCATCCCATACAAGGCGCCATGACATAAAACAGGCTCTGCCTTTCTGACAAAGCGTATTCCCGAAAAGTGGTTCCGGTTTTCGGATAAGAATACGCACAAAAAGAAAAACAGAGCCTTGTAACTTAACCCGCCATACGGTTCGCTTCAAAGTAGCTCGCCAGATAATGCTCCAGCACACCGGCAGCCTCTTTCGGCAGATGCAGACCCAGCTTGGAGCGCCGCCACAGAATGTCTTCCGCAGTCACAGCCCACTCCTGCTCAACCAGCCAGTTCACTTCGCAGGCATAAAGGTCGCCACCAATATGTGCACCCAGCTCAGCTGTGGTCTTCGCATACCCAAGGATTCTCATGGCATCAGAACCATAGGAGCGCACCAGACGATAAGCGTGGTCATGCTCAAGGAACGGATAAGCTGATTTCAGCGCAGCAACTTTGGCCCCAAAGTCACCCGGCTCAAAATCACCACCCGGCAGAACGCTGTCCTTCGTCCATGCATTCTTCTTCGCAGCTTGCGGCAGATAAACAGCCAGCTTCTCAAGCGCATGTTCCGCAAGACGGCGATAAGTGGTGATCTTGCCGCCAAACACGCTCAGCAGCGGCGCTTTGTTCTCACCTTCATCCATCTCCAGGACGTAATCACGAGTCGCAGCACGTGCTTCACTTGCACCATCGTCATAAAGCGGGCGGACACCTGAGTACGTACGCACAACCATGTCCGGCGTCACTTCTTTGGAGAAGTACTCGCTCACGGCGCTGCACAGATAAGCGACCTCATCATCAGAGCAGGAAACACCGGCAGGATCATCCTGATAATCAACGTCCGTGGTGCCGATCAGCGTGAAGTCATTCTCATAAGGGATCGCAAAGACGATACGACCATCCGCATTCTGGAAAATGAAGCTGCGGTCATGCTCAAACATCTTCGGCACGATGATGTGACTGCCCTTCACCAGACGCACATTCGCTTGACTGTTGAGCCCAATCGCACCTTTCAGAACGTTGGACACCCAAGGACCAGCCGCGTTCACCAGCGCCTTCGCCTGAACCAGCTCGCTCTTGCCACTCACGCTATCGCGAATTTCAACTTCCCAACCGCTGTCAGTACGAGAGGCACGAACAACTTCCGTGTTGCGGCGGATCTCAGCACCACGAGCCGCAGCATCACGCGCGTTCAGCACCACCATGCGCGCATCATCCACCCAGCAGTCGGAGTATTCGAAGCCGCGTGTGAACAGAGACTTCAGCCCATCATTGAACGGCGCACGATCAAGCGGCACAGTTTTTGTGGCTGGCAACAGCTTACGACCACCCAGATGGTCATACATGAACAGACCAAGACGCAGGAACCATGCCGGACGCAGGCCCTTGTGGTGTGGAAGAATAAAGCGCAGAGGCCAGATAATGTGTGGCGCCATGTTCAGCAGAACTTCACGTTCCTTCAGCGCTTCACGGACCAAACGGAACTCATAATATTCCAGATACCGCAATCCACCGTGGATCAGCTTGGTAGAGGCCGAAGAGGTCGCGCTTGCAAAGTCAGTTTTCTCCGCCAAAAAAACTGAAAGCCCGCGACCAGAGGCATCACGTGCAATACCGCAGCCGTTAATCCCGCCCCCTATGACAAATAGATCATAGCTCTTACTCATGGTTGGCCCCTCAATTCCACGGTTCTCGCCAATGAATCCGTGATAGCACGCATATTCGTTACGCCGAACCTATTCGAATATTTTCGAAAGTCAACGAAACCTATTATCATATATATGTATTAAAACGAAACTCCCACAAGCAAGAGAAAAAATCGCTCGATTGCCCGATTTCTCTCGTCAATTTGTTTAACACTGGGCAACAATAAAAAAGCGCGCTCGTTTCGAACACGAGCGCGCTTTTTTCATACGAAACTGAAACTAGCAGGTTTCAGGAGACTGATTCACCTAGGGTTACATCAGCTCTGACCATCCTCCTCGGAGGTGTTATCACCTTCACTCCCTCCAGCTTTGGAGCTACGTCCCTTGGCCGGAGCAGGCTTTTTCTGCTCAACCTGAGGAACCTCCTCCGGACTGCTGTCACTGGCCACATGGTAGGTGACTTGCGGGAACGGAATATCGATGCCGCGCTCATCAAACACGACCTTCAGATACTCATTATAAGCACGGCCAATCGCCCACTGGCTGCCCGGCAGGGTCTTGATGCGTGCGCGGATATTGATGGCCGAGTCACCAAACGCAGTCACACCATGCATCTCCAGCTCACCAAGGATCGCAACATTGTGCGGCGTTTCCTCCAACCGGCGGAACGCTTCGTGCATGGCTTCCTTGGCCACTTCAATGTCGGTGTCATACCCAACACCCATCACGGAAACAGCATAGGCAAAGTCACGCGTGGAGTTGGAAACACTGGTCACAGAAGAGAATGGAATAATGTGAGAGGTACCATTCAGATCGCGCAGTCTCACACTACGAATGCTCAAGCGCTCAACCGTACCACTGATACCGCCAACCTCCACGAAGTCCCCTTCGTTCATGGCGTTTTCCAGCTGAATGAAGGCACCGGTAATCACATCCTGCACCAGCTTCTGCGAGCCGAACGATACCGCCAGACCAACAACACCAGCACCTGCAATCAATGGCGCAATCTGAATGCCGAGCTCAGACAAAGCCAGAAGCGTAAACATCACGATCATCAGGATAGAAAGTGCATTGCTGAACAACTGGAACAGCGTCTTGGTGCGGCTGGAAACAGTCTTGCCTTCACGCTCCAGAATACGCAGGTCGATCCAGGACATGATCGTCAGCCACAGAGCAAAGCCGATAAGAATAACAATGACCGCGGACATCACAGCGTTTGCAAAAGCAATACCATCACCCGTCCAGATCCATTGCCAGAAACTGCCAACACCCCAGACTTCCAGAACGCCAATAACTACGCAGATACCAACGATCACCCGCAGCACGGCACAAACAGCGGGAAGGAACGAGTTCAGCCTGTCTTCAAATGTCGGCAGAACATGATCCAGCGCATCATGAAGATCGACACCTTTGCGGATAACCCGCGTCAGCAAGATCATGATACCCAACCCGATAAAGATAACAAGCAAGGAAATCGCACTGGTTTGGGCAATGTAGTTGATCGCGTCAAGCGGCGTACGCAACCACGCAACCATGATCGCAAACACATATAGCAGCGCCAGCAGATGCCAGACGAAACCCAGCCCCTTAAACAGCTGAACCGAGAAGTTGGAACCTTTGAAGCTATCCGCATAGACGCGAATAGCATCCCGCACCCGCAAACGGGACCGCAAAATGATTGTCGTCAGATAGACAATACAGAGCAGCACCACTGTGACACGCACACTGCCAGCCAACTGAGCTGAGAAGTTCACGCCCACCATTGGCACAGCCAAACGCACACCGAAACCAAGAATACCGACAATCAGGATCAGATGGCGTGCCCAGTAAACAGCTTCACTATCAGAGAATGGCAGTAGTCGGAAAGCAGAGCGGTGCGGTGCAAACACAAAGCGGATCACAACACGTGACATCTCAATCAGGAAGAAGGCATTGATAGCGAACAGCTCAACATTGTTGATGCTCTGCACCGTCGGATCTGATGAGAAGATATAAGCAGACAGATAACCAACACCCGACGCAATGCCCACAAACGCAGCATCAAAAACCGAGGTAATTGCCAGCAAACCAACGCGGAAAAACAGCGAATGACGATCCGGTCCTTTCTCATGGCGACGCATGTAAGCCGTTGAAGCACGGTGTAAAATAATCAGCACTAGATAGGCTGGCAGTAACACGCGAATAATACTGAAAATGCCATCCCACAGCCGCGAATGATCCACCTGCGACTGCCCATCAATCAGGTCTTCATAACCAGAAAGACCTGAGATAATGAGCGCGCCAAAATCATAAAAGCTTGTAACGCCTTCCTGCACATAAGACCCGATCTGCGCAGCAATCGTTGCTTTCGCTTCCGGGTTCACCGGTGTGCCAGACACCTCAGATCCGGAAGCACTTTTCGCTTGTTCTTCCTGCAATATCTTGATGAGCGCTTCACGACCTTTCGGGTCTTCAAGCACCTTGATCAGGGCTTGCTTGGCCTGCTGAACGTCAGCCCCTCCCTCTGCCGAAGCTGAGGAATCTTGAGCCTGCGCGACATTGGCAAAACTAAGAAAGATTGCAGCAAACGCTGCAAGAATAAACCGGAAAAGCATGGATCACCCAGAATGGAAACGTGCAAAAATCAAGCGAACATTACCGCTTTACACCATAAACGAGAAGATCTGGTGAAGACAAACCGACAAAATAACCCTGCGCAAACAGGGTTTTTGACAGATCAAAGCATGCAGAGGTTATTTGGCGCGTCGCCCAACCATAAATGCAGCAACCGCCGTTGAAAGCGTAGCTCCGGCATAAAACCAAAGCCCCGGCAAAACCTGAGCGCTGGCGAGCCCACTGGTCTTGGCCGCAAAAATCACCAGCGCCACCAGCATCACATCCATCATGGACCACTTACCAAGATAACTCAGCGTGGTGAGCCACTTGCTGGAAGACCGATGCAAAGCAGAGATACCAAGAACGAGAATTTTAAGAGCAGGCAGGAAGACGGAGAACACAAACACAAGACCAGCGATGGAAACCTCACCATCCTCATAAAGCCCGCTGATCACCTGCAACAGGCTAGGTGTGTCCTGTAAAAAGTAGAGACGCTCCATACTCAATAAGGGAAGCGTAAGGCCGAGGCCAAACGAAAACGCAGCAATTGGAATTAAGAAACCAAGTAAAACAGGCATATAGGCTCCAGAAGCGTCTTCCCGAAAAATGGATAGTGCTTTGACCCGGCAACCGGGGCACGGCGCAACAGCCTATAGATAAACATTGGTGAAATGAAAGCAACCACGAGGTATCGCACCGCGAACGGGCGCAGTGCGATCAATAAAGGATATTGAAGAGGTAAGACCAGTCTGGGGTCGCAAGAATGTCAGGTCATTCATGCGGAATGACCACGAACTCTCAGCCCCGGGGAAGATTAGCGACGAGCCATCCGCCCGGCGATGTCGTCCATTCCGTCTTGTTCAATCGCTTCCATAGCCGCACGCTGGCGCATCTGGTCGCGTTCGTCCATCAACTCGATCTTCTTCAACTCGGAAACAGCTTCCGTCAATTCATCCTGAGCTTTCTCAAGCTGAGCCTTCAGCTCTTCCGTTGAGTGCTTCAGGTTATCCCGGCGCTGTGCAGCTGCACGAGCGAAAGTCGGATAAGCAAAATGAGTGACATCATCAATGCCAACACGTTTTTGCTCCTGAACAATCTGGTTCTCCAGATCTTCAGCCATTCGATCAAAATCGCTCAACATCGTTTCAATCTGAGTCACCTGACGGCGTTTCTCATCAACATTGAACTTCTTCAGCTTCAAAAGGCCTTCACGATTCTTCATACGCAATACTCCCTTTACCGGAGAGTGAGCTTACGCCTGAGTCATTTCCAAAAGGTGAGCAAGTTGGAAATATCCCTCTTCAATTGTAGTTTTTTCCCCCTTCATTTGCCCAAGATACGCTTCGAGGGCGTCATATTTAGCAATAGCTTCATCTACGAGGGGGTCAGCACCTTCTTTATACGCACCCAGACGGATCAGTTCCTCCATATCCGCGTAGGCAGACATCAACTGCTTGGCACGCCGGAGAATCGGCAAGGCTTCTTCAGGCACGCAACGCGGCATAGTTCGACTGACAGATTTTAGCACGTTAATGGCCGGGTAGCGACCACGTTCGGCAATTTGCCGCTCCATAACAATGTGCCCATCAAGGATACCACGCACCGCATCCGCCACAGGCTCATTATGGTTGTCGCCTTCAACCAACACAGTAAAGAGTGCAGTCACTGAGCCTTTGCCCACCGCACCTGGCCCTGCACGCTCCAGCAACTTCGGCAGTTCAGTAAAAACAGTCGGCGTATAACCTTTAGATGTCGGCGGCTCACCAACAGAAAGGCCAATCTCGCGCTGCGCCATAGCAAAGCGTGTCACCGAGTCCATCATACAAAGAACGTTCTTGCCTTCATCACGAAAGTACTCAGAGAGCGTCAGTGTAAGGTAGGCAGCTTCCCGGCGCATGAGGACGCTCTCGTCAGAGGTTGCCACCACCACAACAGACTTCGCCAAACCTTCTTCGCCCAGATCGTCCTCAATGAACTCCTGAACCTCACGCCCACGTTCACCAATCAGACCAATGACAGACACCTCGGTTTCCGCATTGCGCGCAAGCATAGACATAAGGACAGATTTACCCACGCCAGACCCGGCAAAAATACCGAGGCGCTGTCCCTGACAACACGTTACAAAACTGTTAAGAGATCTCACACCCAGGTCAATCGGGCCTCCAACACGCGCTCTTTCTGCAGCCGGAGGTGGTGAATCACGCAATTTTCTCGGAATTGATCCGAATGGAAGCGGTCCTTTTCCATCAATTGGCTCACCCAAAGCGTTAACAACACGCCCCAGCCAACCACTCGATGGATGCACGATACTCTCGCGAGAAATCAGCTTCGCCTTGCTACCATGACGCACACCATCGAGCTCGCCAAACGGCATACAAAGCGCTCTTCCGTCTCGAAAACCGACGACTTCAGCTTGAATTGACGCTGCGTTCTCCCCTATTTCTATTAGTAGACGCGCCCCGACGCTCATGGCGTAAACAGGGCCTGCGACCTCGATCAGAAGTCCCTTAACTGCTTCTACTCTCCCGTAAATTTCGGTTGGGAGGCATGATTCGATTTCTGCAAAAAGCGAGTCCAAAACAGATTCCCTATTAATCATTTTCGTCGATGGTAACCGATCGTTTACGCTTCTGCTTAATGTTATTGGGGAGACTTTGAATGGCGTATAGCCCTTTCAAGGAAACGAAGCGTCTAAACATGGCTTTCAGTAGCACTTGATTCGATTGAAAGCCAACCGGTCTCAAAATGTTGAACAGGAAAGGTTACACCCCTGAATTCTAGGTTGTACCCAGAGAACTGTTCCACGTCAGAGTAAAACGCTTGCGGTAGCGATTCGAGTTCTGTTAACCATAAACTCATTCAATTGAGTCGGGTTTATAGTATTCCTTCGCAACGGTTTGTGTTTTTGGGCCGGCGCGACTGCCCAGGAAAGGCAACACGAGGGGATTAACATGCGTGTATTGTTGATCGAGGACGATAGTGCTACTGCACAAAGCATTGAACTGATGCTCAAATCCGAGAACTTTAATGTCTACACGACAGATCTCGGCGAAGAAGGCATCGACCTCGGCAAACTGTATGATTATGATATTATCATGCTGGATCTGAACCTGCCGGACATGTCCGGTTATGAGGTACTGCGTACACTGCGCGTATCCAAGGTGAAGACACCTATTCTTATTCTGTCCGGTCTGGCTGGCATTGAAGACAAGGTCCGTGGCCTTGGTTTCGGCGCTGACGATTACATGACAAAGCCATTCCACAAGGATGAGCTGATTGCACGTATTCATGCAATTGTACGTCGTTCGAAAGGTCATGCTCAGTCCGTGATTGTTACCGGTGACCTCACCGTAAACCTCGACACGAAGACTGTTGAAGTTGCAGGTCAACGCGTACATCTGACTGGTAAAGAATACCAGATGCTCGAGCTTCTCTCCCTTCGTAAGGGCACCACCCTCACCAAGGAAATGTTCCTCAACCACCTCTATGGTGGCATGGACGAGCCTGAGCTGAAGATCATCGATGTGTTCATTTGTAAGCTCCGCAAGAAGCTCGCTTCTGCAACCGCTGGCAAAAACTACATCGAAACAGTATGGGGTCGCGGCTACGTGCTGCGCGAACCAGAAGAGAAAGCAGCTTAAGAGCCCACCGCTCTCCCAAAGCAAACTTTCAAAGAGTTTCAGTAGAAGCCCTGCTTGGTCAACACCACGCAGGGCTTTTCTTATTCTCGCCTAACCAACTGCAACAAAACGCATTTCATCCTCAAAACCGCTAAAGCTTGCACTTTGGTGAAAGTAAGCAGAGGGTAGCCTCATCAAGCTTGATGACTTCCGAAACACATATGAGGATACGAAGATGCAATCCTTTGCAGACCTGAGAGCCATCGGGACCATCACAGCAACCGATGGGCTGTTCCAGCTCAACATCCAGTCAGATTACAGACCAGCTCTCCTGCACCTCTCTGACTTCAGCCACGCCCTAATCCTGTGGTGGGCAGATCAGGCGGCCACAGAGCAGGATCGGAATACGCTGCAATTCCCAGCTCCATACGCCAAGGCAAATCATGAGATCGGCACGTTCGCGTCAAGATCCCCTGCCCGTCCGAACCCAATCGGCCTCTCAACGGTGTCATTGCTGAATGTCGATGTAGAACACGGCCTCATCACCGTCCCTTACATTGATGCAGAACCAGGCACACCGCTGCTGGACATCAAACCCTACTTCCCAGCCTCGGATCGGGTAGAGCAGTGTCATGGACGAGAATGGTGCAAGCACTGGCCTCAATCCTATGAAGCATCAGCTGATTTCGACTGGGCAGCTGAGTTCGCATAAATGAGCGACCGGTTAGCCTCTGCGTTTCTCGTGGAGGCTAATCGAGAAAACACCTCCAATAACGCCTAAGTGTTTTGCCAATCATAAGGCTTTCTTGCCATTGTGCGCCCATGAGGCTTTTTATTCTTACATCTATTGTCATGGTCGCTTTTGCTGCCAATTCCGTTTTGAACCGACTGGCACTCGCAGATGGTGAGATTGGACCATCCGCATTCGCAACCATCAGGGTCATTGCCGGAGCCGTTTTGCTTCTCGCCCTCATTTTCGTCAGAAGCCAGAAACTTCAGTTCTCTAAGCCGAACTATCCTGCAGTGCTCGCACTCTGCGCATATATTCTCGGCTTCTCACACGCCTACATCTCTCTGGATGCCGGCTTCGGCGCACTTCTGCTCTTTGGAGCGGTGCAAATCACCATGTTCGCTGGCGCATTCCTTCAACGTGAAAAGCTGGGATTGCAGAAATGGATCGGCGCGGGCCTTGCGTTTTCGGGCCTCGTATACCTGCTTTCCCCCGCAAACGCAGGCATAAATCCACTCGGAGCAGGTCTCATGACCATTGCTGCTGTCGGCTGGGGCATTTACTCCATCATCGGCAGAGGCGCAGCAAACCCACTGAAAGACACAGGAATGAACTTCCTCTATGCCATCCCTTTGGTTGCTTTGGCACTTCTGCTGTTTCCTGATAACAGTGAAATCACCTTGGCAGGCGTAGTCTTAGCCGTCATCTCCGGCGCCATCACCTCAGGTCTTGGCTATGCCCTCTGGTATGCAATCATCCCGCAGCTTCAAACAAGCACGGCTGCCGTTGCTCAGCTCACCGTACCAATCATAGCCACTGCTGGTGGGATTGTGTTCCTCGCTGAAGCCATCGACCTGCGTTTCATCATGGCAACCGTCATGGTGCTCTGCGGTGTAGCTGTTTCAGCATATCAAAGGAAACCCAAGTAGATTACTCAGGCCGGTCCTGCTCATCCTCATTGCCAAGCTGCAATTGATAAGTTCCAGGAACGAACCGGAACCCGTCTCCAACAGCCTCAACAAACCCCAGTGCAGGGAAAGGCATGTGATAGCCGATGAAAGGAATGCGCTCCTCGGCAATCATCCCAAAGATGCGCCGGCGCGTTTCTGCAGCCCGTGCTTTGTCGATATCAAACACAACACGCCAATCTGGATAGGCTAAGGACCAAACAAAGTGGTTCGCGGTATCCGCAGTCAGCATGAGCTTTCGCCCATTGGCTTCCACCGAATACACCGTATGCCCCGGCGTATGGCCGTATGCCTCAATTGCTGTAATGCCGGGCACCACCTGATCACCCGGATTGATGAAGTCGAATTTATCTTTGATCGGCAGAACATTCTCCGCAAACACCCGCGCACTTTGGTTCGCTGCAGGACCAAGCTTTTCCCAGTAGTTGAACTCAATCGGGTTCGTCACATACGTCGCGTTGGCAAAGGTAGGAATGCCGTTTTGCATCAGACCGCCCGTATGGTCCGCATGCATGTGCGTCAGCACCACAACATCGATATCACCGGGACGAATACCCGCCGTCGCAAGCGCTTTCAGCAAGTTCCCGCTTTGTGGCTGAGAAAGAACACCTCTTCCCGTATCAAACAGAACCAGCCCATTGCCGGTATTAACCAGAACCGGCGTGAAAAAGCCTCTGAACTTGGTAGAGGAGATGAAGTGGTCCTGACTGGCCTTGTCAAACACCTCACTCGTCTGGTCCATACCAAACGTATCCTGCGGATGCTCCGCAACAAAGGTGCCGTCCAAGAGCGCATACACTTTGAACTCACCGAGCTGAAACTCGGTGGCTGGGGCGTGTTGATTGGATCGTTCAATCGGAATTTCCGCAGCCACATCCAAACTCCTCATTCCTGTCGCAAGCAAACCGCCAGCGCCTAAAGCAAGGGCAGACCGTCTGCTCAGCTTAAAGAAATCACGAGAACTCATCACTCAAACTCCCTCGGCCCGGTGCCCGGATAACAGGCATTCAGCGGCGTCAAACTAACGGGAAACTCTGAGGATCTTTTGGAGGAATTCGCTCATATTGAATTTGAATTGCGAGCGAATGAAGCGATGCGCAAATAAAAAAGGCCAGCTTCACGCTGGCCCAATTCTTGATCTTAAGCTGAGAAGCGAGACCCGCCCGCCAAAGCCTGAATAGTTGGCCGGGTCGTACCCGGTGTACTAGGCGAAGTTGCCGTAGACCGCGTAAAGCTTGTCGAACCAGCCGGACGGCTTGCAGCTTGCTTCTTGCGGTATACACCGCGAAGGTTCGGATAAGGCTCAAAGCCATCGGTCAAACCAACAACAGTTTCCGCTGCACCAAGCACCAGGAAGCCATCATCCGGCAGCTGACGATAGATGCGGTTCAGCACATCGATCTTGGTCTGCTGGTCGAAGTAGATCAGCACGTTACGACAGAAGATGATATCAAACTCACCCAGATGGCTGAAGTTCTCCAGCAGGTTCAGCTTGCGCCACTGCACCATTGCCCGGATTTCCGGAGCCATCTGCCAAAGTTCACCCTGCTGAGAGAAGTACTTCAGCAGCATCTGAATAGGCAGACCGCGCTGAACTTCGAACTGGCTGTAAATGCCAGTGCGAGCTTTCTCCAGCACTTCGGTCGAAATGTCGGTACCCAGAATCTCAAAGCGGAACGAACCAACCTTCGCCTTGTCTTCTTTCAGATACATGCTGAGGGAATAAGGCTCCTGACCAGTCGAAGCCGCCGCACACCAGATGCGCGCACTCCGGCGTGACTTACGTGCCTCAAGCAAGTGAGGAAGCATCACATTCCGGAAGTTCTCGAAAGGGCTCTTGTCACGGAAGAAGAATGACTCGTTCGTCGTCATCGCTTCAACAACGTCATTCTGCAGGGACATGGAGCCCGGCTTGCTGATCGCAAGAATAAGCTCACTCAATCCATTGAGATTATGACGACGAGCTACAGGCATCAGTCGGCTTTCGACCAGATACTGCTTTTCATCGGAAAGAACGAGGCCGCTACGGGATTTCAAAAATTTCTTCAAGAAATCATATTCAGAAGTCATCATCGCGCGGCTCCTTTTAAGATACGCTTGACTTGTGCACCAATCTGATCAAGAGGCACGATGCCGCTGCAGTTCCCTGTACGGGCAGCAGCTCCTGGCATTCCCCAGACAACACTGGAGGCCTCATCCTGCGCTATGACGCTTCCGCCCTTACCGGCAATTACATTGACGCCATTTGCGCCATCACTGCCCATGCCGGTCAAAACGAGTGCCAAACACGCGGTACCGAATACTTCGGCTGCACTTTCAAAAAGTGGATCCACAGATGGCTTACAGAAGTTGACGGGAGCTCCGTCTTCAAGCAGCGAAACCGCCTGCCCGTTCTGCTTGCCGATTTTCAAATGAATTCCGCCTGGCGCGATGTACACGTGCCCAGGTTTCAATACATCCATGTGCTCAGCTTCTTTTGAAGGAAGCTGAAGTTGCTTATGCAAATGCTCCGCAAGAATTGTCGTGAACGTCCGCGGCATATGCTGCGTGATCACAACAGGAACCTTGAGCAAACCATCGCGTGCATCAGTCAGCACACGCTGAAGTGCCTGCGGCCCTCCCGTGGAGCTACCAATCACAAGAGCTCTCGGCACGACCGAAGAATATGGCCGTAGCGTAATCTCTTGCTTTGCAGCTGATTGAAGCCCCATTGTCCGCGGACGGCGCAATGCTGCACGCGTCTCTGCCCGGTCAACAGAGGTTTCAGTCCGTCGTTTGTGCGGATCATTGACGATCTCCGCACGCATTCTGCGTACAGGCTCAGCCGCTGGTTTAATGGTCGTGCGCTTAAGACGTTTTCCCCCACGTCCAAGCAAGCGCAGTTTCTCCAGCAGCTCTCTCTGAAACTCGGTAGCACTGGCTGTCTGGCCAGTAGTTTCCGGCTTGGCGACATAGTCAGTGGCACCAAGAGAAAGAGCCTTCAAACTTACTTCGGCGTTCCGGCGCGTCAGCGTGGAAGCCATCACGATGATGAGATCGCGTTTCTTTTCTAGAAGCTTCGGAAGAGCTGTCAGGCCATCCATCACAGGCATTTCAACGTCGAGCACAACAACGTCCGGGTTGCTGCGTTCAATATCTTTTACTGCCAGCTCACCATTTCTGTGAGTTGCAACAACTTCCAGCTCAGGATCTGCCTCAATCCATCTGCTGAACAACCCACGAATGACAACGGAATCGTCTACGACCATGACCCGGATAGGTGCCGCATGACCGGATCTCTCCGTCTTTGGCTCCTCAACTTTTGCATACATGCCCAGCCGGCCCATATCCATTACTTAGACCAATCCAACTTCCTGAAATTTCGCTGAAAGAATCTCCCGATCAAACGGTTTCATGATGTATTCGTTCGCACCAGCGCGGATCGCTTTGGTGATATGAGCAACGTCGTTTTCTGTCGTACAGAACACAACAACCGGCTCCTCACCGCCATCTTCTTCACGCAGTTTGGCCAAAAACTCCAGCCCGTCCATTACAGGCATATTCCAGTCCAACAGAACCGCATCCGGCATTGAAGCTTTACAAGCATCCAGTGCCTTCTGTCCGTCCTCAGCCTCGGTGATCTCAAATCCAATGTCCTCCAGAATGCGGCGGGCCACTTTGCGGATTACGCTGGAATCGTCAACAACCAGACACTTTTTCATTAAATCGGCTCTCTCGCTTCGAAGGTGCGCTTACGCAGCTTTAGGTTCAATAAGGGAGCTCAACAGACGGTCTACATCCAGTACCACCATCAGTCGCCCGTCCAGACGATGAACCCCGCCGGAAATCTCAGCCCAACGGAAATCAAGGTTGGATGGGTTTGCTTCCATCTCATTTCTCGGCAAGTTGAGTACCTCTCCTACGGCATCAATAACAAGGCCATAGGACTCCCCTTTGTACTCAATACCAACAGCCATCATGCCCTGATCAGCATCATTTGGCTTGAGATGAAGCTTGCGACGCATATTGATGGCAGTCACGATGCGCCCGCGCAGGTTCAGCACGCCTTCCACTTCAGGCGGTGCCAGCGGAACCTGTGTAACTTTTTCAGGAACAAACACGTCATGAACCTGAGAGATAGGCAGACCAAACAGCTGGCTGCCAATCACCACAGTCACATACTGGATGTGATCGGCACTGCCCTGACGGTTGTCTTCGTCTTCGACGGCGGAGAGTTTATGAGTTGTCATGCTGCAACTCCCATTTCACTGGTCAAAACATCTTTGAGCGCAGCCAGCAGACCAGGACGGTCAAACTTGGCGACATAGTCATCAAAGCCAGCCTGACGGCCTTTTTCGATAGAAGCTGGTGTCACAACAGCAGACAGTGCGATGATCGGCAGATGGCGGAAGCGCGTATCACGACGCAGGCTCTCACAGAACTCGTAGCCGCTGATATCTGGCATTTCGATGTCAGTTACGATCGCAGCAAAATCGGTGCCTTTTTCCATCAGCTCGTATGCGCTCTGAGCGCTGGAGCAAACGGTGACATCATAACCAGCCGCTTTCAGAACCGGTGTCAGCATGTTGCGGAAGAACGCACTGTCATCAAGGAAGAGAAGCTTTCTCACCTTGGTGGTTGTGTCGATCTCTTTGCGCATGAACCAGTCATCAAATGCCAGCGGCAGATAATAACCAAGGTCGATAACTTCAGTTGCACGCTCACGAATGATCGCAGAACCAAGCACACCCTGACGCTCGGAAACCACTTCAATGGTCATCCGATCTTCAACAATGTCAACAATCTGATCAACAACCAGACCCATGGAACGACCATTGTCGGAGAACACCAGCATCGGCTGAGTACCCTCAGGCTTATGACGATCACCTTCGTTTACATAAACCAGCGGCATCAGAGAGCCACGGTACTGAACCAGATCACGGCCATTGGAATGCTCGATCTTAGAGACATCAAACTCTTCAAGACGTGTCACCAGTGACAGCGGAACAGCCTTAGGCTCTTCAGAACCGGCACGGAACAGCAGCAGTGAAATTGGAGCATCCGCATCAATCACACGAGCTTCCTCGTTATCCTGCTCATCTTCGAAGGTATCGGTCAGCGTACCGGAAGCATGGCTTGCCATCGCGCTTGCAACACCGTTCGGATCGATGATCATGATCACAGAGCCATCACCCAGGATGGTGTTGCCTGAGAACATGTTGATGTTGCGCAGCATGGAAGACATTGGCTTCACAACAATCTCTTCGGTATGGAACACGCCGTCCACCACAACACCGAAGGTCTGGCTACCAACCTGCATAACAACAATGAAGCCGTTATCTTCATCCAGATCAGCTTCCTCAGTCTGACCAAGCAGCTGAGACATGTGAACCAGAGGCAGCAACTTGTTACGCAGACGCAGAACCGGGCGATCCTTCAGGCGTTCAATGCGGTGCTCGGAGTTGGACTGTACACGCACCAGTTCAACAACGGAGAGCTGCGGAATAGCGTAGCGATCACCACCAGCCTCAACGATCAGTGTAGACACAATCGCCAGCGTCAGCGGGATCTTGATGATGAAGCTGGAACCCTTGCCCGGAGTGGAGCGAAGGTCGATAGAACCACCGATCAGCTCAACGTTGTTGCGCACAACGTCCATACCAACGCCACGACCAGAAACACTGGTCACGTTAGTCGCTGTCGAGAAGCCTGCTGCAAAGATGAACTTGTAGATCTGCTGATCTGCCATCTTTTCCAGTTCGGCTTCGGTGGTCACACCGTTTTTAAGTGCTTTTTCCTTGATCTTCTCAAGGTTCAGACCACGACCATCATCCTTCACTTCGATGATGATGTGACCGCCTTCGTGATAAGCGGAAAGGGTGATGTTGCCCTTCTCTGGCTTACCAGCAGCAACACGGTCAGCAGGCTCTTCCAGACCGTGGTCTGCAGAGTTGCGGATCATGTGGGTCAGCGGATCTTTGATGAGTTCCAGAACCTGACGATCAAGTTCTGTCTCCGCACCAATCATCTCAAGACCGATTGGCTTATCAAGTTCCTGAGAAAGATCGCGAACAATACGTGGAAGCTTCTGCCATGCGTTGCCGATTGGCTGCATGCGGGTCTTCATGACCCCTTCCTGCAACTCACCGGTTACATTGGACAGACGCTGTAGCGGAACCTTGAACTCGCTGTCTTCATGACGACGAACGATCTCCAGCAGCTGGTTACGTGTCAGCACCAGCTCGGACACCATGGTCATTAGGTGTTCAAGTGTCTCAACATTCACACGAATGGACTGATTAGAAACACCCTGACTGGAAGCCTTACCCTTTGCGCTTGGGTTTTTCGGCTTAGCTTCAGCTTTCTTCGCAACCGGAGCTTCTGCCTGAGGCGCAGCTTCAGGAGCGGCATCCATTGCTTCCGCTTCGTCCTCTGCATCTTCAGCCGGATCAGGCATTTCGATTTCGACTTCAGCTTCCTGGAAGGCGCGCTCCAACTCATCCAGCGATACTTCGCCAGGGCGCAATGGCCGCTCCAGAACCTGATAGATATCGGTGCCGACTTCTTCTTCAGCAGCTTTTTCCTCTGCCATAGCTGCCGCCATTTCGTCAGCCATATCATCGTTGTCAGCGCTTAGGGAAAGTCGTTCCAACTCATCAATGAGATCACGGTCTGCACCTTCAGGCTCAGTACCGTTTGCAGCTTCAAGATCAGCAAGAATATCTTTAATGCGATCGATTGAAGCAAGAACAAGCGTAACCGCTTCGTGTGTTACAGGAACACCATCGCGGAACTTGCCCATAAGAGTTTCAGCAGCATGAGCAATCGCTTCCAGACGCGGCAGGCCCAAGAACCCACAAGTGCCTTTGATTGTATGCACTAACCTGAAAATGTTATCCAGAATGGTGGCGTTGTTTGGCTCTTGCTCAAACTTCACCAACTCAACGTCTACAACATCCAGGCTTTCATTGGTCTCAGTGAGAAACTCTCTGAGAAGATCGTCCATGGCCCGCACCCACTCAATGCTTAGGGGAGCCTCAAAACGAGACTCCTAAATTTCACTAAGGTTGAGTGTTAAGCCAAACGGTTAACATAGGTTGAAAGATTGTAAGATTCATCCAACCTACAATAAATGGTTGTTTTTGACAGTTGATCAGGCAGACTCAGAAACCTGAGTATTTGCCTTGCATATGACGGCGTCACCGTCTTTCTCCAGCTCAATATTTAAGCCAGCTTCACCTGCCAACAAAACCGCATAGATCGGTTGAACAGTGTGGGCATCTACCCGTTCAGGCTCCTGACCGGAAAGAATCTCACTTACAACCTGAGGGATTCGCGCATTCGTACCTTCAGCTTTAAGGAGAAAGTTCGGAGCGCTCTCATCCCCTTCCATACTGATGGTAATGGTACCACCCCGTGGAACACACTGATTCATGAGCAAAAGCAGGTTCAGGATCAGCTTCACCTGATTCTTAGGCAACAGCAGACGCGGCATGGTCCACTCAAGATTTGCCTTCTCATTGCTCATGTATCCAACAGCAACTTCCTGCGCATCACCCAGATCAATGGAAGCGCCGGCAGATCCGGCAGCACCAAATGCGAGGCGCGCAAACTGAAGTTTTGCAGAAGCTTGGCGGGCTGATTTACGAATAAGGTCCATCGCAAAGTCTGCCATGTCCTCATTGCCTTCTTCATCCAGCACTTCCAGACCGTTTGTAATCGCCCCGACAGGTGAGATAATGTCATGGCATACACGGCTTGCGACGAGTGCGGCAAGATCAAGAGAAGACAATTCCTTAAATACTGACATAACCGCTCCAGAACTTTGGCCAACTGGCCCTATGATTGATTCGTGATGTGGCGAAAAAGGTACAAGCCTGCTGGTTTAATTCCAAGCTGGACATCATTGATATGGACCGCATTTTACATCGCGTGCACGACTTTGTGCCTTTGCAAGCAAAATGTCCGGCGCCGTCAGAAACAAAGCGCGGTGTTCACGGCTCTGAAACAGCAATAACCGCTGGTTATAGACAAGGTAGATTTTCGCCAATCCCTCAGCTCGGTAGCCTTGCGCAAGTGAGAGGGCATCGCATCCCTGAAATAATGGGGCATAGACCTCTGGATCGTGCTTGAACGCTTCCCGGTTACCTTCATTGGCGAACGCCCAAACCCGACCACCCCATGAGAGTGACAGGTCTTCACGCCCCTTTTCCGGAGTTTCCGAGACCTGATAGGACACTGGATCGCACATGGACAGCGTGTAGGTGAACCGTTCCTGCGCATAAGCGAATGCTGAGGCAGCACACAAAAAAAGGAGAGAGCACCACGCAATTCGGCCTGTACGCACAAATTTTCTGTAGAAAACATCAGAAATCATGAGAATGTCCATCCAGAGTCCGAATCACCTGCATTAACTAAACCGGCAAGTTTGACAGAGATACAAAATTCGCGACGCCTGGCCAACGGGATGCACATCATTTACCCAGCTATACCGTGATTAACCACTAGGTAGATGTAAGGCACTATAACTTGTTGTACCTAAAAGTTGCACTATGCCCTTAACATTGGATTTGCTCTGAACAATCCAAATTCTCGGGTTTCTTGGAAGGAGACGTTGGCATGATGACGAGCCTGTTCGCCAATCTGCGCAACAAAGCTGCAATCGTCCTTTGCGCCATTTTCGCTCTGCTGGCGCTCAACACACATTCATATGCACAAGCGGCTGTTGATCAGTCACGCTACCACGAGCAAGACATCCTCTCCGCAGGTCATGACTTCTTTGGCTCCATCTCCACCGGTCTGGCACAGGTCGTGGAACGTGCTGTTCAGCAATACGGTGAGCCAAACGGCTATATTCTGGGCCAGGAAGGCTCCGCTGCTTTCTTCGCAGGCGCTGCGTATGGTGAAGGCACGCTTTACACCCGCAACGCAGGCAACCACCAGATTTTCTGGCAGGGACCATCCCTGGGCTTCGACGTTGGCGGCGACGGCGCACGCGTGATGATGCTGGTCTACGATCTGCCAAGTGTCGATGCCATTTATCGCCGCTATGTTGGTGCAAAGGGTTCCGCTTACCTCGTAGGCGGCTTCGGCATGCAGGTTCTGTCCAACAACGACATCTTTGTTGTGCCGGTTCGTGCAGGCGTTGGTGCCCGCCTTGGCCTCAACATGGGCTATTTGAAATTTACTAGGAAGCCAACATGGAATCCTTTCTGATATAACTAACCCTGCGTTAGTTATATTTTGGCAAGTTAGTGTGTGAGAGAATGCGCTTAAGTCTGCTGCAGACCCTCACACCCGTTAAACAGATCAGGCATAGTTTGTGATTGAAATTGCACTATACATTGCACTGGGTTTCTTCCTCGCGAGCATTCTAGCGCTCGCTGCCCTCCCCTTTATTTGGGGCCGTGCTGTACGCCTCACGCGCAAAGCGATTGAGACGTCCAACCCGATAAGCTATGCCCGCGCCACCATGGCAAAAGATGCGCTGCGCGCGCAGCACGCCATCGCGATCCGTCAGATGGAAGTTCGCTTGGAAGGCATGACAGAAAAGCTCGCTGAAAATGCATCCGCCCGCGCAACTGCCGAGGCACAACTCGCTGAGCTGAAGGAAGAGCTGAGCGTCGTGCAACTCAAGTCCGCCCGCGAGCGCAAAAACATGGCTCAGAAGGCAACACGCTTCCTGCGTCGTAGAAATCCATCTGAACCAATTCCCTTCTCCGCTGATGACCGCATCACCACGGAGCCAGAAGCAGAGTTGGAAACTGCAGGTGCTGAACAGACAGCCGACCAGAAGGCATCCGCTGAGATTATCCAGCTCAACAAGCAGGCCGCCGCAGAAAAGACCCGCGAGCTTGATGCTGAACTGAAGGACGAAGAAGGTGTGACCAAGCCTGTTGGCCCAATCGACACTTCAGAACTTCAGGATATGGACAACCCGCTTGCAGAGCTCGCAACTCAGATCTCTCAGCAGGTTTCAGAGATGACGGCAGAAGCAGAAACCAAGCATCAGCCAACCTCTCCGGCAGAGGCAGCGGAACTGGCCTCACAATCTTTCACCAAACTTAAAAGCCGCTACAGCTCATTGGAACGCGAGCGTGATGACCTGAAACACGCCCTTCAGCAAGAGAAGGCAGCCAAAGAAAAAGCTGCCAAGCGCACCACCAGAAATCCGAATATCAAAACGCCTGAGCATATGAAAACTCTCGAAACCGATCTGGAAGAAGCAAAGAAAACAATCGAGAAGCTGACCAAGCAACTCGAAGAACGCGCCAACAGCACCTCCAAGATCGAGGAAGCCGTTGATCTGCGCAATGAGCTGAAAGATCTTGCTGCCCAGATCACAGCAAAGGCAATTGCAGAAAATCCTCCGCTTGCAGAAAAGTACGATGAGGTCCTGAAAGACCTCAGCACAATCGCAGCAAGCACACCGAAGGCTGAGGCAACAAAGCCCAAAACCACGCGCACCAGACGTGCTCCGGCTAAAACCACAAAGCCACGCACCCGTAAGCCTGCAGCAGCAAAGAGCGCTCCAGCGGCAAAAGCTGACAAAGCAACGCCTGCACCAGAGCCAGACAAGAACCTTGCTGAACGCATCGCAGACGCAAGAAAGACCAGCAGCTCCCGCGGCTAACCTTCGGCTTCACACATCTCAAACAAAAGGCGCCTCAAACGGCGCCTTTTTCGTATCCACTATCAGAATGCTGCGTTAGCCAGTTCAGGCTTCTGTCGGGCTCTTAGAGCCTCCACTTGCATCCTGTTGCGATTTACCGGCCACTTCCACCAGTCGCACTTCATTATCCGCCAGCAATTGACGGTAATCCTGCGAGACCAGCGTATCCGTCACAAACGTATCCACTTGCGCAATATGACCAATCCGTACAGGAGCAGACCGCTCGAACTTGGTCTGGTCAGCGACCAGAATAACATGCCGCGCATTCTCAATAATCGCCTGAGCAACCCGCACTTCGCGGTAATCGTAGTCCAACAGCGCTCCATCACGATCCAGCGCAGACACACCAATCACAGCGTAGTCAACCTTAAACTGCCTGATGAAGTCCGCAGCAGCCTCACCCACAATGCCTCCATCTGTTGCACGCACCAATCCGCCAGAGATGATCACTTCATTCTCTGAGAATGGTCGTAACGTGCTCGCCACATTGAGGTTGTTGGTGATGATCATAAGGCCTGTACGCTGGATCAAAGCCCGCGCTACTGCCTCAGTGGTCGTCCCGATGTTCACAAAGAGCGATGCACGATCTGGGATCAGGTCAGCAGCGGCTTGCCCGATGGCTTCCTTCTCTTTGCCTGCCAGATCTTTACGTGCGGAATAGCCCAGGTTCTCAACGCCAAACGCCAGCAGCGCCCCACCATGTACGCGGGTCAGCAGCCCTTGGTCGCTCAACTCTTTCAGGTCTTTGCGGATTGTCTGAGGAGACACAGAAAAGCGCGTGGCGAGTTCGTCAACTTCCACCTTCCCGGTCTCTCGGGCAATATCAAGAATAGAGTTGTGGCGCGAAACCAGCATCATGAATCAAGTCCGATAATTTTTTTGTACATTGCCACCAGTCTATAATCTGCGATGTTTCACAGTACTATAGCCAAAAGCACAGAAGCATCCAGACGACTATTAGATGAGTTCAAAACAAAAGTCCTCTTGCCTCTGCTCCCCTACTCTTAGTATTAATACGTCACAAAAAGGGGACAAGCTGCAACTTTTTCCATCTTTGTCATGATACCGCCCAAAGAAGTCCGTTAAAGCTCACGCGGATCAATACACTGTCTTATCAAAGTTCAGCTAGAAAATCTAAGAGGGACGAACTGTGACCCGCGTAATGGAACGGCAACACAGTGCCAATCGGTATTCTGCGAAGAAACCAGCCGCACTGAAAAGCAAACTCCAGACTGCTGAGGCCCGCATCGAAGTTCTCGACAACATCGATGACTTGAAAGAAATGAATGCTCAGCTCAGTGAAAGTCTGGCAAAGACCGTCAGCAACGAAACTCAGAGTGACGAAAAGCTCTGGAATGAAGTTGACGGCGATAAAGAAGACCACCACCTCGGCGCAGGATTAAACGGTCGCTGGTTCTAAACCGCACCTTTGGGCTTTCCTGCTGCAAACACGTCTATCCTTGAAGTGCTGCATCCCCCCATCTAGGGGAACCATCCTCAAACAACATCCAAGCAAACACCACATACCATGGCTGACATGCGCTTTGCCTTGAGCAAAAATGCACGCGAGCTCAATGCTGCTTACTATCTCAGTAACGATGTATTGGGAAGAAAAGTAGTGGTACGCCCAAGGGGAATCGAACCCCTGTTTCCGCCGTGAAAGGGCGGCGTCCTAACCGCTAGACGATGGGCGCTCACGTGAGTGAGAGAACTTTTAAAAAGCTCTGTCTTCGAGCAGATAACTGCCCGGTAATTCGAAGACAACTATGGTACGCCCAAGGGGAATCGAACCCCTGTTTCCGCCGTGAAAGGGCGGCGTCCTAACCGCTAGACGATGGGCGCTCACATAGTGAGAAGACTTTTACAAAGTCTTGTCTTCAAGCAGATAACTGCTTGGTATCGCTGATAAAGCTTTTGGTACGCCCAAGGGGAATCGAACCCCTGTTTCCGCCGTGAAAGGGCGGCGTCCTAACCGCTAGACGATGGGCGCCTAAGCTTCGCTCTCGCGATGGACGGGGGTATATTGGCTAATTCCCCGCTTGGCAAGCCCCCTCCTCAAAAGAAAAGGGGGTTTATCCACCTATCTCGCAACAAAATCAGTGCGTGCGATTTTTCGGCCCGTCACAGGGTCGATATAGACAAGTGCTTGTGACGCACCTTCTTTCACCAGCACAACCAGATTTCCGTCCATCTGGGTCACGGAGATAACCTGTGCTTCAGCGCCAATCGCAATTGTTGCAGCAATATTATCTGCGCTAACATTGGAATTATTGGCGTTAATCTTATAGAAGATGGCCGCAAAGACAGCTAATAAGCCGAGCACCATGACAAGGCTTGACCCCATCAACAGGCGGCGGAGCTTCGCTTGAAGCCTCAAAGCTGCTGGATCAAGTTCGTCCTGTACAGTCTCGTCGCTGTCAGTATTAGGATCACGCATGAACGATAAATCTCCTGAGGGCACCCAGCCACTCACAAACTCTGTAATTGCCAATGAGCAGCAACCAACAGTCATCACGCCAGAACCGGAAGACACCGGTCGCCGTCTGGATGCTGTGCTCGCTGCGCATATAGATGACTTCAGTCGCAACCGACTTCAAGCCTTGATCCGGGCTGGTCAGGTTCAAATTGGCCAACGCACGGTGTTGGAGCCTAAATATAGAGTCTGTGCCGGAGATACAATCACTCTTATTGTCCCGGAGCCAGAAGCAGCTGAACCACAGCCTGAAGATATCCCTCTGACGATCGTTTATGAGGACGAAGACCTGATCGTCATCGATAAACCAGCAGGCCTTGTCGTGCATCCTGGTGCCGGCAATCCTACTGGCACACTAGTCAACGCACTGATCCACCATTGCGGCTCTTCCCTTTCCGGCATCGGCGGCGTCAAGCGCCCTGGCATCGTTCATCGCATTGATAAAGACACCACAGGCCTGCTCGTCATCGCTAAAAATGACATGGCACACCAAGGCCTCGCAGCTCAGTTTGCCGACCACGGCAGAACCGGTCCGTTGGAACGCGCATATAAGGCGCTTGTTTGGGGTGCACCTACTGCAGCAAAGGGCACCGTAGACGCCAACCTCGCCCGCTCCACCGCAAACCGCCAGAAGATCTCCGTCCTGAAAACAGGTGGCCGCCATGCAATTACCCATTGGCAGGTTCAGGAGCGTTTTGGTCCGCAGGATGAAGCTGCCGTCGCAAGTCTCATTGAATGTCGCCTTGAAACAGGCCGCACCCACCAAATCCGCGTACACATGTCCCACATCGGAAATCCGCTAATAGGTGATATGGATTACGGTTCTGGGTTCAGAACTAAATACAATAAATTCCACGAACCACTGAAAACCCAGTTGGCGGAGTTCAAACGACAAGCTCTTCATGCAGGACTTTTGGCGTTTGCGCACCCAAGAACGCAGGAATTCATGAAGTTTGAATCGGAGTTACCCGCTGATTTTGCTGGTATTCTTCAATCATTACGAAAAATTTAGGCCAAAAAAATTGCCGATCTGGTAGCGTTTTGGCCACAATGTTCCCATATAGAAACTTCAGGTGCGCTTCATCTGGAGGCACCAATGTGTGTTTGCCGAAAAGCCTGATCCCTCGATCAGGCGGGAACACTAAGCAAGGAGGGGTGCTTTATGGCCCGTAACCTACCAGCCCTCACGGGTGGCGAAGGCGGCTTAAGCCGCTATTTAGATGAGATTAGAAAATTCCCGATGCTTCAGCCGCAGGAAGAGTACATGCTCGCCAAGCGCTACCGGGAACACGATGAACCTAAAGCTGCCGAAAAACTTGTAAATTCTCACCTGCGCCTCGTTGCAAAGATCGCAATGGGTTATCGCGGCTATGGCTTGCCACTGGGCGAAGTCATCTCCGAAGGTAACGTAGGCCTGATGCAGGCTGTAAAACGTTTTGAGCCGGACAAAGGCTTCCGACTGGCAACCTATGCGATGTGGTGGATCAAAGCCTCCATTCAGGAATACATCTTGCGCACTTGGTCACTGGTTAAAATGGGCACCACTGCAAACCAGAAACGCCTATTCTTCAACCTGCGCCGCGTCAAAGGCAAAATTCAGGCATTTGAAGACGGTGATCTGCGTCCGGAACAGGTCCAGCAGATTGCAACAACGCTCGGCGTAACGGAAAACGAAGTTGTTTCCATGAACCGCCGTTTGGGTGGCGACTCTTCTCTGAACGCACCACTGCGCTCCAGCGAAGGTGAGTCCAGCGAATGGCAGGATTGGCTCGTTGACGACTCCGAAAGCCAGGAAGCTGTGCTTGCTGAGCAGGAAGAGTATGACGTGCGCCGCGATATGCTGAAAAATGCGATGAGCGTTCTGAATGAACGTGAAACTCGCATTTTTGAAGCCCGTCGTCTGTCAGAGAACCCAATCACTCTGGAAGAGCTTTCCACCGAGTTTGGTGTCAGCCGCGAACGTGTTCGCCAGATTGAAGTGCGTGCTTTTGAAAAGGTCCAGAAGGCCGTTCAGGAAAGCGCAATGGCAATGGCGGCCCAACACGCAAGTGCATAACACGTACTCCCGCTCAGGGGGTACGTTTCTCAGCCAGATGAAAATGGACGCTGATTGCACAGCCACGATGGATGCTGTCTGCATTGTAACGCTTACATGTACACAATTTGAGCTGAATTAACTTAAAATACAGATCATCTGTAGGAACATCCTTTTAAATAAACAGCCAAGCTTGTCGTCCCCCAGGTGCTCTCCTAAGGTTAATGATGAGGGGATTTTATGTGAGTTGGGTCGCTTCCCCTCTTGGGGGGAAATACAATGTTCGGCTCTGGCTGGCTGTCGCAAACCAACCGCGCACTCGCTGCGGTCGTATCCTGCTTAATCATAGCTATAGCTATACTGCTCCGCATCCTATACCCGCAGGTATTGGAAAACGTCGGATACCTCAGCCAAAACGCGCTGCAATTGGCCTGGCCAAACACAGCATCGGCGCCGCCAGTCTACACGATCCATTTGACACCAGAATCATCCCAGCAAACGCAGGAGCCGGTGTATCAGCGTCTCGAGCTGGCGCAAATCCTTCAAAAGCTGGGGGAGTATAATCCTGAGTTACTAATCATCGATGCCGACTTCAGAAAGGCTGATCCTGCTTCACCAACGCTGAGAAGCAGAACCTATGATACCTTGCAGCCATCCTTGCGGGCGACATACCCAAACCACGATCTTCTGCTGCAAACCATCATCTCCCATTACCCTGTGTTGCTCAACAGTCCTTTGATCGATGCAACAGCAGAAAAACCTCCACTTTCCAATTACATAAGGTTCTCCGAAGCTGTTGGTTTCCAAGATGACGAACACTATGTAGAAGGCTCATCTGCCCTGCTCTACAAGCTGCAGTTTAAGAGAAAAACCAACCCGGCTCCCTCACTCGCACTGCAAGCCTGGAAGCTCTTAAATTCAGCTAAAATCGATGATTTTCGGTTGATCCATATGGAGCAAGGCACCTCGTTAGAAAGTGCAGAACTCCAAGTTCCCGTCACCTCAAAGGGTGAGATGCTGATTTACAACAGCAGTTCATCCGGTACCTATATCTTTGCTGCAAACGACATCTTACAAGACAAAGTCTCCTCTAAACTCTGGCCTCCAGCGCCAAACAGCACTTTTGTTCTGGGCACACAAACAAGAGTGTCAGAACGACACGCGCAGGCACTCCAGACGCTGCAATCTAGCAATTTCATCACAACTCCCAAGTGGAGCCAATACACTGAGATTGCGGCACTAATCATTTTCGGTGGCGCTGTCGTGCTCGCTTCTGCAACACAAGGCTTCTGGCTTAGCCTGACCATAGCGGCCATCGCAGTGCTGGCGATGAATGGCGTCGCATTTCACCAGTTTGCTCTTAACAACATAGCGCTGGAGCCATTCTTTCCATCGCTCATCATTCTGCTGATTTTCGCACTCTCCTGCACTATCAGAAGAGTGACCTTCAAAAGCCACCGCAGCAAAACAACTGAGCGATTTGCAGGTATTCTTGCACCCAAACAGATGCAGAAGTTGCTTACAAAATCAGAGCAACTGCCATTGGAAGGTCAACAACGTGAGATCACGAGCCTCTCAACCCGCCTGAGGCACTTTCATCGATATTATGAAGGTCTCTCCCCTCAGGATCTCGCAAGCTTCTCTAACAGCTTCCAAACCGCTCATTTGGATGAAGTCCATATCCACGATGGAACATTAAATACGCTGAATACCTCGGGCCTAAGCGCCTACTGGAACGCCCCTTTGGATGATCCGTTCCATGCAGCGCATGCATGTCGGACGGCGATTGAAATGCAGAAGCAGATGAAGCGTTTTAATGTCAAAGATCGCTTCAACTTCAACCAGAAAAATATGACGGATCACGCGGTCACGCTCGATATCGGCATCTCAACAGGCCTGGCAACGCTCGGAGAAACCGGCACAAGGCGCCACTTCAGATATGCGCCACTCGGCAAACCCGTTGATTTAGCTGATGATTTAGCCCGCCACTGCAAGGAGGCAGGCCACAGTCTCCTCATCTGCGAGACCACCCGCGGCCAGATGCAAGAGCTCGCGACGCTGGAGACGATCCCTGTCAAAACCAGCCGTTATTTAATGCGTTCGTTTGCGTTACTAGGTGATCCATCCCTCGCTTTTTCGGAAAATTTCCTCAAACTCAAAAACACCCATTGCAATATGGTCTTCGCGCTCTTTGAGGAGAACGACAAGAAAAAAGCACTCACCCTGCTCGACGAATGCAAAGCCCTCTCTGACGGCGAGTACAACGCCATCTATGCGGCTTTTGAGAAGTACATCCTCAGTGATCTGGCGCAGCACGAAGCGGTGAAGGATGCAGCGCAATAACGGCATTTGGCCTACAAATAAAAAGAGCCCCCGAAACTCGGAGGCTCAATAATTGGTTTAGACCTATAACGGTTAGCGCAGTTCAACCGCGTAGGTTTCCACTGGAGGCGCTGTTTTAATGAGCCCCTGCTCAATCAGGAAGTTCGCAAAGCGCTCGTAGCGGCCAATATCCAAAGCTGCCGGACGGCTCGCAAAGCGTGGCAGAGTATCTGCCCAGGCGCGCTTGTTCAGCTCATCATCAAGGTTCGGGTAGACCTCAAGGAAGCTCTCCCAGGAGTCTTGAGGGTTGTTCAGCAGATAAACAGTTGCCGCCTCAATCGCACTGATGAACTTCTTCAGGCGTGGATCATCCAGCTTGTCTTTGTGAGCAACGTAGATCAGCTCATCATAAACCGGCACACCATTCTCCTCCGGATAGAACGCACGACCTTTCGCGCCTTCAATTTCCATCTGGTTCAGCTCAAAGTTACGGTAACCACCAATCACCGCATCAACCTGTCCCGCCATCAAGGAAGGAGAGAGCGAAAAGTTCACGTTGATCAGCTCAACGTCATCAGAACTCAAGCCAGCATTGGAGAGCATCTTACCCAGCATCGCGCTTTCAAAGCCGGACGTGGAGTAGCCGATACGCTTGCCCTTGAGGTCTGCAATCTCCTTGATCGGTCCATCTTCCAGCACGATCAGCGTGTTCAGTGGCGTGGAGACCAGCGTGCCGATACGCATCAGCGGCATACCCTCATCGATCTGCGGATGTAGCGTCTGCTGATAGGAGATTGCAATATCCCCCTGCCCGGCTGCAACCAGCTTTGGCGGCATGGAAGGATCAGCCGGTTCAATCAGCTCAACATCAAGCCCTTCCTTCTCGAAGAAGCCCCGTGCCTTCGCAACCACAATCGGAGCATGGTCCGGGTTCGCAAACCAATCGAGCAGCACAGTCAGCTTGTCCGCAGCCTGCACCTGAAGCGTGCTCGCAAGCATCGCTGCGCCAAACAGCATACCTAGTTTTTTCATAAGGTTACGTCCTCATACTCTGAGATCTAGATCTCTTTCTGCCAATAGATCATCCGAGAAGTGGCGAACTCAACAACTGCCCTCAGGCTCAACACCATCACCGCAAGCAAGATCAGCGCTGCAAACATGGTCGCTGTTTGCATGCGTGCGTTGGATTGCAACATGATAAAAGCCAGCCCTCCCTTTGCACCAACCCATTCTCCAACCACCGCACCAATCGGCGCGAACACCGCCGCAATCCGCATGCCTGATGCCAGAGACGGCATCGCAGCAGGAATGCGGATGTAACGGAGCATTTGCCAGCGGTTGAGACCGTGCAGCTTACCAAGGTCAAGCAAGGACTGATCCGTCCTCCGTAACCCGTCAAAAAACGTTGAGGTCACGGAAAAGAAGATCACAATCACAGCCATCACCACCTTGGAAGCAAGCCCAAAGCCGAACCACAGCACCAGAAGCGGCGCAATGGCAAACACAGGAAGAGATTGAGTTGCTGCAATCGGAGGCAGCAGAAACAGGCGCACCCGGCGAGACATCGACAACAGTATTGCAAGCGAAGCCCCGGCACTCACGCCAAAGAGAAAACCGAGAACGGTCTCATAGGCGGTAATGCCTGCATGATGCAGCAAGAAAGCACCTTGATTGAGAAAAGCGGTAAAAACCGCCGCCGGACCTGGCAATAGAAACGGAGGAAACTCTCCAATCCAAACCACAAGTGCCCAAATGGCGACAAACAGCAAAATCCCGAAAAGACTTCGCAGAATTCGTATTAAAGCTCGCTTCAGCATGTTATTTCCCAACAATGGTATTGGGCATCACAAACAGGCGGAAGAACGGAGCTCAGATTGGCTCTCTGGGAATTTTCGACACAGGATCTCCAACTACAAACTGCAGAAATAGAGGTCCGGGAAGAATGGTTCAGGTCCCGTCCCTTCGCCGGCATTACCCGGATCAGGTTCAAAGGGTTTAGCTCATCGCAATCTCAGCTTTTCGAAAGAAAAGCACCCCTCGGAATGGCAGGACCATGCGCGTTTCTACGGGAGTTTGCAAGCAGATTTTCTGAGGCCAGGGGACAACGCCATGAAAAAAGGCCTCAGCTTCAACAGAGCCAAGGCCTTCTAAAATCACTCTAACTTGCTGAAAACAGATTACTTCCAGCTCTTGATTGCCTGAGCGACAACCTTGTTGCCAGTTGTCCCTTTTTCAAAGGTCAGCATTGCGCGGCGACCGCTGTTGTACAGCAGTGGAACATCAATCCATTCACGCTCAGCAAGACGCTGCAGGTTCTTTGCCTTCTCTTCATTGCTGTCAGAAAGAGCAATCCAGAAGAGCGTGTCAGAAACCTTCACAGCAGCCCCATCAAGCGGATCACCAGCTTCGGATTCAGTCTTCTTCAGGATCAGGCCAGGCACCTTCTCAACACCCTTGCCGTCAAACCCTTCCGGGAAGATGAAGTTCAGCTCTAGCAGATGGCTTGCTGGCAGAGACTGATCACTGTTCGGCTTCAGCGTCATCTCGACAGAGAGATTGCGGGATGGAAGCGTCGCAACAGCTTTGATGACAGAGGTTCCATTAACCTCATCCAGCGTCCAGACCACGTTACCACGAGAAGCAGAACCAGCTGCACCCGGTGTCAAAGCTTCTTCATAAAGAATGCTCTGCTGTGCCACTGGAGAAATCTCGGACTCGGTGCCGATGGTCTCTGCCGGTGGAACTGAGTTCGTCTCTACACCTGCTGTCTGCGGCTCAGGCTCCTTGGCAGGCAGCACCTGAGGAGTAGAACTGTCATCAGAGGATGTGGCAGGTGCCGGATCGACACTGCGAACAACAGTTGGTGCAGGTGCACTTTCAGTTGGTGCGGCGCTGGAGGAGTTCCGGGTAATCCGGGTTGTCGTCACCGGTGTTGCATCTGGAGAAACTTTAGCTCCTTCATCAGATGGCAACAGACGGTCAGTGTTCTTCTTAGGCGCACGTTCAGGCTGAACCCGAAGTGGTTCATCTTCACCTGTTGGTGCGCTCTCTGGCTCTCCGGTATCGCTGGTTTCAGCTGGCAGGATCAAAGAGAGAATGGCCTCGCGCTGGCTGTAAACGCCTGCAGTCACACCCAGAATGATCAGGATAATAACAATCATGCCGACAATGCCGGATGTATTGGAAGGCTTCAGACCTTCCTCCTGCTCAATCGCGTCCCCTACACGCTGTGCAACCACAGGCTTGCGGGAGGAAGCAGGTTTACGGCTTGTCTTTGGCTTAACCTTTGCAGGCTCGTCAATCTCGCGGCGAGCGGTCTTGTCTTTGGTCTCCAGCTTGGAGCGACGAGCTTCGCCAGGAACCCAGGCGCGCTCTTCAGCGCTGGTCTCAACAGCTCCTTTGGTCGGCAAGGAAGCAGCAGGCTCTTTCGGCTCGCTCTCGCCCATGGAACCAAGATCAGGCTCTTTGCGCTCTTTAGAAGCTTCAGGCAGCTGGTCACGCGCCATCTGATTGGCTTGGTGAGCAGCATTGCCAAGATCCTGCGCTGCACGAACAGCTTCTTTAAACACATCCGCTTTGGCAGCAGGTGCTTTTGGCTCTTCGCGTGCAGGCTCTTCAGACTTTGCGTCAGCCTTTGGCTTGTCGTCAGCAGGTGGAGGAGTTGGTGCCGCAGAAACAGGAGGAGCTGTCGGCTGCGGAGCACTTGGAGCTGGGGTGGTTTTAGACCGCCCCAACCCGAGAGACTCGCGAGCAGCTTCCGCTTCGACCTTACGAATGGCCTCTTCAAGCTTCAGCTGCTCCTCAGTGATCTGGGAGGGAGACAGTGGTGGGTCGTAACTTTTAAGTTGCTTTACAATTGCATTTCGCGCGCGTTGATAAACTGCCCGCCGTGCCGAACCAGTGTTCTCTTGTAAACCAGCTACCGCTTTTTTCAGAACGGAATTGTAGTCCGCCATTTAACTGCCCATTGCCCCCAGAGCTTCACTTCACGACTTAATCCTGGAATGGATTCTGAACCAGGATTGTGTCATCACGTTCTGGGCTTGTTGATAACAGAGCGACCGGAGCACCAATCAGCTCTTCAACATGCCGAACGTATTTCACAGCTTGTGCAGGTAATTCAGCCCAGGTGCGCGCGCCTTTGGTTGATTCCTTCCAACCAGGCAGGGTCTCATAAATGGGAACAACCCGCGCCTGAGCACCTTGAGATGCCGGAAGGTAATCGATTCGCTCACCATCTAGCTCATAACCAACACAAATCTTAATTTCATCCAGTCCGTCCAAAACGTCAAGCTTTGTCAATGCAATCCCATTGATTCCGCTGGTGCAAACGGTTTGACGGACAATCACTGCATCAAACCAGCCACAGCGACGACGACGACCGGTGTTTGTTCCGAACTCATGACCACGGGTGCCGAGGAACTCACCAACTTCGTTCTGCTGTTCTGTCGGGAACGGGCCTTCACCAACGCGGGTGGTGTAAGCTTTGGTGATGCCAAGCACGTAATCGATGGAGTTTGGACCAAGACCACTACCAGCAGCAGCCTGACCTGCAACTGTATTGGATGAAGTTACAAACGGATAAGTGCCGTGGTCGTTGTCCAGCAGTGCGCCCTGCGCACCTTCAAACAACAAACGCTTACCTTCACGGCGCGCTTTATCCAGCATGTACCATGCTTTATCCATGTAAGGCAGGATCTTGTCTGCAACGCTTTCCAGCTCCTGATAGATGGTTTCAGGAGAGATTTCATCGCGACCCAGACCACGCAGAATTGCATTGTGGTGTGTCAGCAGACGGTCAATCTTCGCTGGCAGCGTGCTCATGTTTGCCAGATCCATCACGCGGATTGCGCGACGACCGACTTTATCTTCATAAGCAGGGCCGATACCACGTTTGGTGGTGCCGATTTTGGTGCCTGCTGGGCTTGCATCTTCACGCAGAGCATCAAGCTCGCGGTGCAGGCTCAGAATAAGAGTAGCATTGTCAGCAACACGCAGGATTTCCGGAGAGATTTTCACACCCTGAGCTTCAAGGCGTTCAATTTCAGCGACCAGTGCATGAGGGTCAATCACAACGCCATTGCCGATGACGGAAAGTTTGCCACGAACAACACCAGATGGCAGCAGTGCCAGCTTGTAGCTCGTGCCGTCAATAACAAGCGTATGACCTGCATTGTGTCCGCCTTGGAAGCGTACAACAACATCGGCTTGCTCAGAGAGCCAGTCGACAAGTTTACCCTTACCTTCGTCACCCCATTGTGACCCAACTACGACAACGTTGGCCATGGTTTTTCAGCCCTCCTGCGGCTGCCAGCGTCTTGTCTCAAAGACGCCGTCATATGATTTGCTTGTCTGTATAAAGTGGTTTGTCACCTCAGAATGCAAATCATGAGAGACAACATAAGAAACCCCGGCGTAAAAGCCGGGGCGCAGTTACAGCGCCTTATAATCTGTCACTCACTTAAATACGAGCCCTTTTCCTTCAAAATGAGGCTGAAGACTGTAATTTTTGCGATCAGAGTGAACCTCTGTTGATTGTTTTACTCGCAAATCGGGTGGTACAGCCGTAAGACCGAGTGATATTACTAGTCCTAATTCCAATTCCACATTTTTTGCAATTCCTGCAAGAAATTTCACCAAGTTGAATACGCTTTATGAACGCACAAAAACTTGACTGGCTCGCCTGGTCTATTCTCCTCTTATTGGGCACCTTGTGGGGAGGCGCTTTCTTTTTCGCCAAGATCGCAGTGGCTGAGCTGGATCCCGTCACGCTGGTTTTCCTGAGAGTAGCCATCGCAGCGACCGCCATGTGGTGCTTTCTTCTTGTGACCCGTCAATCCATTCCTCTGACAGCAAAGTGGATCGGTAGTTTCCTTCTGCTCGGTTTCATGAACAACGTGGTCCCCTTCTCACTCATCTTCTGGGGCCAGCAATATATTGCTTCTGGACTCGCCTCAGTGCTCAATGCGTTCACACCCATTTTCACAATGATCATCATGCAGATACTCAGCAATGAGGAGAAGCTGACAGTAACCAAGCTGATCGCTGCAATCATCGGCATCATCGGTGTGGCAATCATGGTGGGCAGCGATGCATTAAGCGGAGCCAGCAATCAGGTTCTGCCCCAACTCGCAGTTTTGGGCGCCGCACTCTCCTATGCCTTTGGAGCTTTCATAATCATGCGCCTCAAAAAGCTCCCCCCGGCAGCCTTGGCAACAGGCCAACTCACCGCCTCAACCATCCTGCTTATCCCGGCCCTCATCTATATGGCCCCAACACAGCAGCTTATGGCAGCTTCTGCTCTTACATGGTCAAGCGTTCTGGTCCTCGCTCTGGCTTGCACAGCATTTGCCTACATCCTGTACTTCCAGCTCTTCAAGCTGGCAGGTGCCACCAACGCAGCATCCGTCACACTGCTGATCCCGGTCAGCGCGATCATCCTAGGCGCAATCTTCCTGAATGAACGCCTGGAACCAAACCATTGGCTCGGCATGGCCGCAATCTTCATTGCGCTCCTGCTCATCGATGGCCGCCTCACCAGCCGCTGGACCAACAAACAACAAGCCACCGCCTAACAAAAAGCCTCCGGCTCTGACGAACCGGAGGCGATGTCTCTTTATAGGAAAGCGCAGTAGATCAGTTGCACTTCAGATAGGCAGCGAGAATATCACGCGCTGCCAGCAAATCACTCTTATGGATCATCTCCGTAACAGTGTGCACATACCGCGTTCCAACCACGATACCGACAGCTTTTGCGCCAGCTGCAGCCTGCTGGGCCGCCGCTCCATCCTGACCACCAATCCTCAACATAGTGCGCTGATATGGGATCTCTTCTTCTTTAGCCAACTCCTCAATGTCCTTCACAAGCTGCAAATCAGCAATGAAGGAGCTGTCTTTCACATGAAGACCAAAGCCGGCACCCTGTACAGTCGTCCGATCCTGTTCGGATACACCAGGCGTATCACAGGCCAACGTAATATCTACACCAAGCCCGATATCAGGCTGGATCGCATAAGCAGCGGTCTTCGCACCACGTAGACCAACTTCTTCCTGACAGGTGAACGCAACATAGATTTCGCAGACATGCTTCGCATCACCGAGCGCACGCAAAGCCTCAATACCAAGCCAGCATGCCACACGGTTATCCAGCGCCTTGGAAACCACCTTCTCACCAATCTCAATCAGCGGCTCATCGAGGGTCACCATGTCACCTACTTTGACCACCTCTTTAGTCTTCTCTCCAAGACCAAGATCAATAACAAAGTCAGTCACTTCTGGTGTCTTTTTGCGTTCTTCAGGAGAGGCAATATGAATAGGCCGGCCAGCCGCATTCATCACCCCTTTCAGATCGCCTTCATCCGTTGAAACCAGCACGCGGCGCGAGAACAAGTTACGCGCATCAAAGCCGCCAACCGGATGCACATAAATGAAGCCTTTATCGGTGATATGAGAAACAAGGAAGCCGATCTCATCCATATGGCAGAGCAGCATGACCTTCTTCGGCTTCTCGCCTTTCTTCGCAGGCTTACGCGCATCACGTCGGCAGATCAGAGAGCCCATTGCATCCGTTTGAACATCATCAAACAGGCCCTCAATTTCTTTCAGGATAAGGTCGCGCACTCGATGCTCATGCCCAGGAACACCCGGGGTTTCGCAGAGGCGGCGCAGCAGATCAATATTCATGGTAACTTTCAACTCAACAATGGAACCAGCCCGCATCATGAGCCCAAGCGCCCAGATAAGCAATTCCACGGAGCCTCTGACCACCGGAAAAAGAAAAGGCGGCCCGAAGACCGCCTTTTGCTAATCTATTCCAGCTAAATAGCTTAACCCTGTTGAGGGAAGTGCAACAGTTTCGCCTGGTTCACCTGCTCAATCGCAGCAATCTCATTCACAGTCGCTTCAGCGATTTCACCATCAATCTCAACAAGACAGATCGCTTCCTCACCCTCAACCTTACGGCCAAGGTTAAACGTCGCGATATTGATCTTCGCATCACCAAGAATGGAACCCAGCTGACCAATAAAGCCAGGCTTATCCTGGTTGGTCACATAGAGCATGTTCTCGCCAAGCTCTGCTTCCATGTTGATGCCTTTAATCTGGATGATACGTGGCTTCTGATCACCGAAGACTGTACCAGCAACAGAACGCTCCTGACGCTCTGTAATCACGGTCAGGCGGATGTAGTTTTCATAGGCGCCATGCTGCTCACGGCGAACATCTTCGATCACGATGCCACGCTCTTTCGCAACTTCCGGCGCTGAAACCATGTTCACGGTCTGCAGTAGTGGGCGAAGAACACCAGTGAGCGCAGCAGCGGTCATCGCCTTCACGTTCATCTCAGCAACATCACCTTCGTACTCAATACGAACAGCCTTGATGCCTGTCTCAGTTGCCTGACCAGCAAAGGAGCCAAGTTGTTCAGCAAGCTTAACAAATGGCGCCAGGCGTGGAGCTTCTTCAGCAGTGATGGATGGCATGTTCAGTGCGTTGGAAACAGCACCGTTGACCAGATAGTCAGACATCTGTTCAGCCACCTGAAGCGCAACATTTTCCTGAGCTTCAGAAGTGGACGCACCAAGGTGAGGTGTACAAACCAGATTTGGCGCACCAAACAGAACGTTCTCTTTTGCTGGCTCTTCCGTGAACACATCCACCGCAGCACCTGCAACTTTACCACTATCCAGCGCAGCACGCAGAGCAACTTCATCAACCAGACCACCACGAGCACAGTTGATGAGGTAAACACCCTCTTTCATCATGTCGATCGCAGCTGCATCGATGATGTTGCGGGTACGGTCAGTCAGAGGCGTATGCAGTGTGATGAAGTCTGCACGCTTGAAGAGATCTTCCAGCTCAACTTTCTCAACACCGAGATCAATCGCACGCTCATGAGAGAGGAATGGATCGAACGCAATCACCTTCATTTTCAAACCGATAGCACGGTCTGCAACGATAGAACCGATGTTACCGCAGCCAACCAGACCAAGCGTCTTGGAGGTGACTTCGTTACCCATAAAGCGGGACTTTTCCCACTTGCCAGCCTGCGTGGAAACATCTGCAGCTGGGATCTGACGGGTCACAGCAAACATCATTGCAATAGCGTGTTCAGCAGTCGTAATCGCGTTGCCGAACGGAGTGTTCATGACAACGATACCCTTGGCAGTCGCTGCCGGAATATCAACGTTGTCGACACCGATACCAGCGCGACCGATCACCTTCAGATTGGTCGCTGCTTTGATGATCTTCTCGGTGGCTTTGGTTGCGGAACGGATCGCCAACCCATCGTATTGACCGATAATCTCAGTGAGCTTTTCTTTGTCTTTGCCAACGTCTGGCAGGAAGTCGACGTCACAACCACGATCTTTAAAAATCTGGACTGCTTTTTCAGAGAGTTTGTCGGAAATCAGAACCTTAGGAGCCATCGGGCTAACCTTTCAAGTCAACGAAGGTACCTTCCCATCTCTTTTTTCGGGAAACAGATACACTTCTTGCGTCAGGTTAACCGGTCACCATCAGCGACCGGAACTATCTCGTTCAGAAATAAGGATTTTAAGCGGAAACCAGCTTCGCTTTTTCAGCAGCGAAGGCGTAGTCCAACCATGGCAGCAGTGCTTCCACATTGGCAGTTTCAACCGTTGCACCACACCAGATCCGAAGACCGGAAGGCGCATCACGGTAAGCACCAATGTCAAATGCCACTTCTTCCTTGTCGAGCAGGTTCACAATCGCTTTCGCAAATGCAGCTTGCGCTTTGTCATCAAGCTTTGTGATTTCCGGATCAACAATCTTCAGGCAAACGGAAGTGTTTGAGCGGGTTGCCGGATCAACTGCGAGGAAATCAACCCAATCGGTTTTCTCAGCCCAGTTGGTGATCGCAGCGGTGTTCGCATCAGCGCGAGCAACCAGAGCCTTCAGACCACCCAGTTCTTTGGCCCAACCCAAAGCATCCAGATAATCTTCAACGCAAAGCATGCTCGGCGTGTTGATGGTGGCACCTTCAAAAATACCGTCGATCAGTTTCCCACCTTTGGTCAGGCGGAAGATCTTTGGCATCGGCCATGCAGGCGTATAGCTCTCAAGGCGCTCAACAGCACGCGGTGACAGGATCAGAATGCCGTGAGCTGCTTCACCGCCCAGCACCTTCTGCCAAGAGTAGGTCACAACATCCAGCTTGTCGAACTCAAGCTCCTGCGCAAATGCAGCGGAGGTCGCGTCGCAGATGGTCAGACCCTTGCGGTCTGCTGGAATGAAATCACCATTCGGCACACGCACACCAGAGGTGGTGCCGTTCCAGGTGAAGACCACGTCGTGGTCAAAGTTAATCTCTGTGAGATCTGGCAGTTCGCCATAGCCGGCTTCAATCTTGCGCGCATCTGCAAGCTTGAGCTGCTTCATAACATCGGAAACCCAACCGGAACCAAAGCTTTCCCAGGCAACCATGTCTACTGGGCGCGCACCAAGCAGCGACCAAAGTGCCATTTCAACGGCACCAGTATCAGAAGCAGGAACAATTCCGATTTTGTAATCAGCAGGCACTTCAAGGACTTCACGAGTCAGCTCGATAGCTTCTTTCAGCTTCGCCTTACCAATTTTTGCACGGTGAGATCTGCCAAGAGGCGCACCTGTCAATACAGCAGGTGTCCAGCCCGGACGCTTGGCACATGGACCCGAAGAAAAGTTCGGGTTTGCCGGCTTTGTGACCGGCATTGTCGTATTCGTCATTTTGACTACCCTTTCAGATAGGCGCCCCTCGTTGGGGAGGGGTGTCCCACCGACGGGTCTATGCGAAACGACTTATCTCGTCAACAAATGTTTTTTTGCAGAGCAACATTCAATCGACTAAACGCAGCGTACGATTAGATATATTTTCATCAGCACCCCAGTGGATAACCAATATTTCAAGAACGCTCATTTCCCAAATTTTGGACAAAAAAAAAGCCTGTCATGCGACAGGCTCCTGAGTACTACGGTCAACAATCAAGCTGGAGGCGCTCCAGCCTGCGACCTAGTACTTCGTAACAATCGGCTCGTCGTAACCACCATCAGATCCGCCACCAAACTCATAGCGCAGACCAACACGCACTTCATGTGCAGCCAGGTTGTCGTACTTGATGCCAGTTATGTGACCATTACTATCGAATGACTTGGTCTGAACTTCTCCGATGTGCAGATAACGGTAACCTGCATCGATTCTCCAGTTCTCATCAATGTCATAGGCAGTTCCGGCCATTAGTGCCCAGGAAAGGTTCCACTTGTTTCCATGTGGGTACTTACCAGCGCGACCATTCGGGTTGAAGTAGTTTACGTTTTTAACTCGAACATACGATGCCCCGATACCGGCCCCAACATAAGGCGTAAAGCCATTGAAGTAACCGAGATCAGCGTAGCCATTCCATAAAATGGTCCAAACATCGATTTTCGCTCGCTCTAAGGAGTCAGTAGTTACACCAACACAGTCACTAAGACATGGAACATTTGCTTCAAAATCTGAATCCCATTCATAGTCCAGAGTTACATCAGTACGAATGTAATCATTAAAGCGATAACCAACACCAACACCAACAACGCCAGTTGGATCTAACTTTTCGTTACTAAACTCGATATCCGCAAAGTTTACCTTGGGGTCTTTATAGACCTTGTAGCCGATATCGCCACGCAGATACCAACCACCACCGATTTGAATTTGTGGGAGCTCCGGCTCTTCCACGAAAACAGGGGCTGGAAGATCGGCTGCATAAGCAACACTAGATGTAACCAGCGCAGCTGCGGTCAAAGACAGCAAATTACTAAAATACTTCATGCTTATGTCCTCTCAAACGGCACCCGTCACGCAAGACGATAGCCCTTGAATAAAACCTAAGCACTTTCTACAGAGAAAGAATTACCTATAAATTAACCAGTATTTTTAACCCTAATATTTATCGTTAACAAACAACTAACATTACATCACCAAGCAAACTTCAATTCGTTAACTTCCATTTACTTATGCGAAGCGCAAGTATGAAAACGAAAAAGGCGAGCACCTCGCAGCACTCGCCTTCTAAATCCGATAAACTAAATTATTTCAGTTAGCTAGCGGCTGCCTTCTTAACGGCATCGACAATGCTATCAACCACTTCATTCAGCAGCTTGGCGTCATCCGCTTCGCCCATCACACGGATCAGTGGCTCAGTTCCGGAAGCACGGATAACGAGGCGTCCCTGTTTACCAAGCTTCTCCTCACCCGCCTTGATAACCGCTTTCACAGCCTTGTCTTCAAGCGGCTTGCCACTTCCATAGCGTACATTCTTAAGGATCTGAGGCACAGGAACGAATCGGTTACAGACCTCTGAAACCGGCTTGTTCATCTTCTTCACGCAGGCAAGAATCTGAAGCGCTGCAACGAGGCCATCACCTGTGGTACCGAAGTCAGACATGACGATATGACCGGACTGCTCGCCACCGACGTTGAAGCCGCCTTCACGCATCCGTTCAACAACGTAACGGTCGCCAACCTTGGTACGTTCCAGAGAAAGGCCAATACCTTTCAGGTAACGCTCCAGACCAAGGTTGGACATCACGGTCGCCACTATGCCTGGTGCAGAAAGACGACCAGCAGCTTTCCAGGATTCGGCGATGACAGCCATCAGCTGATCACCGTCGACAACCTTACTGTTCTCATCCACGATGATCACGCGGTCTGCATCACCATCCAGCGCAATACCGATATCTGCACGAACTTCATGCACCTTCTTGGCAAGCGCTTCTGGAGCAGTTGAACCGCAGTCTTTGTTGATATTGAAGCCATCCGGATCAACACCCAGAGGGAACACTTCAGCACCCAACTCCCAGAGAATCTCTGGCGCAACCTTGTAAGCGGCACCGTTCGCACAATCGATCACGATACGCATGCCGTTCAGGTTGAGGTCACGCGGCAACGTGCGCTTTGCGAACTCGATGTAACGGTCTTTCATGCTGTCGATACGAGTTGCGCGACCGAGTGTTTCTGGCGCTGGCAGGTTCCGGCTCATATCACTGTCAATCAGCCGCTCGATCTGCAGTTCCACCTCGTCAGAAAGCTTGAAACCATCTGGACCAAAGAACTTGATGCCATTGTCTTCAAACGGATTGTGGCTGGCAGAGATCATTACGCCGATATCTGCACGCAAAGAGCGCGTCAGCATTGCCACCGCTGGTGTTGGCATCGGGCCAAGCACGAACACATCCATGCCCATCGCAGTAAAGCCTGCAACAAGAGCATTCTCAAACATATAGCCGGAAAGACGCGTATCCTTGCCGATAACCACGCGATGGCGATACTTGCCACGGCGGAACACTTCGCCCGCAGCCATACCAACCTTCAGCGCAACTTCAGCAGTCATTGGCCACTTGTTCGCTGTACCGCGCATTCCATCAGTGCCAAAGTATTTTCGCGACATTTAATGTTTCCCTGAACTCACAACGCGGAGCACACCGCTTTCGATAAAATTAGTTGAAACGGTGATACACGCTTGCCCTTGTGCGGTCCTGTCAAATGATATGTCCAATTGTTACGGCACACCTGCAAAATGACGCAGCTGCAGCGCTAAGCAATCACCAAAACTAAGACCAAACACCTGAGCTTGAATAACAAATGCCCGACTTAATAGCCGGGCATTTCAACTTTATTAAACGCCTTTAGCAAGGCGGAGTATTAGCTCTGAGGCTGTGGGTTAAGTCCGTCTGGAGACTCACCACCACCATGCTTCTTCGCACCCGCGGTTGGAACACCGGTTGAGCGAGGAGTGGATGGTGTGTCATCACCGGTATCACGCACAGGCTGCTCACCATCGAGCATCTTGCGGATTTCATCACCGGACAAAGTTTCATACTCCAGCAAGCCCTGAGCAATCAGGTGAAGCTGATCTTCGTGCTCACGCAGCAGCTTGTTTGCGGTCTCGTAGCCCTGATTAACAAAGCTCTTCACTTCCGCATCAACCAGCATCTGTGTCTCATCAGAAACATTCTGGTTCTTTGCAACGGAGTGACCTAGGAAGACCTCTTCCTGGTTCTCACCGTAAAGCAGCGGGCCAAGCTTATCGGACATACCGAACTGAGTTGCCATTGCTTTCGCAAGCTTGGTCGCCATCTGGATATCGCCAGAAGCACCAGAAGTCACCTTCTCATAACCAAAGATCATCTCTTCAGCCACGCGGCCACCCATAGCAACAGCCAGGTCAGCTTTACACTTCGCACGGGTCAGAGAAACCTGATCTTTCTCAGGCAGACGCATCACCATACCCAGCGCACGGCCACGAGGAATGATCGTCGCTTTGTGGACTGGATCAGAAGCAGGCATGTGCATTGCGACCAGCGCGTGACCGGCTTCGTGGTATGCAGTCAGCTTCTTCTCTTCTTCGGTCATGACCAGCGTACGGCGCTCCGCACCCATCATCACCTTGTCTTTTGCATCTTCAAACTCAGCCATGGTGACCAGACGTTTGGAGCGGCGCGCTGCAAGAAGCGCAGCTTCGTTCACAAGGTTCATCAGGTCAGCACCGGAGAAGCCCGGGGTACCACGAGCGAGCGTATGCACGTCAACGTCCGGAGCCAGAGGCACTTTTCGCATGTGCACTTTGAGGATCTTTTCGCGGCCAATCACATCTGGGTTTGGCACAACGATCTGACGGTCGAAACGGCCCGGACGCAGAAGCGCAGGGTCAAGAACGTCAGGACGGTTGGTTGCCGCGATGATAATCACACCTTCATTAGCTTCAAAGCCATCCATCTCAACGAGGAGCTGGTTGAGGGTCTGTTCGCGTTCATCGTTACCACCGCCAAGGCCTGCACCACGGTGACGGCCAACCGCGTCGATCTCATCGATGAAGATGATGCAAGGTGAGTTCTTCTTCGCTTGCTCGAACATGTCACGAACACGGGAAGCACCAACACCAACAAACATTTCAACGAAGTCAGAACCGGAAATGGTGAAGAACGGCACGTTCGCTTCACCAGCCACCGCACGAGCAGTCAGGGTCTTACCAGTACCTGGAGGGCCAACGAGAAGCACACCACGAGGAATACGACCACCAAGACGCTGGAATTTCTGCGGGTCACGCAGGAACTCAACAATCTCCTGAAGGTCTTCTTTCGCTTCGTCAATACCTGCAACATCTTCAAAGGTCACACGGCCAGAAGCTTCGTTCAGCAGCTTGGCTTTGGACTTACCAAAGCCCATCGCTTTACCGCCGGAACCCTGCATCTGGCGCATCACGAAGATCCAGATACCGAGGATCAGCAGCATTGGCAGCCAGGAAATGAGAGCACCCAGCAAAGAGAAATTCTCGGAAGGAGGCTTCGCGTTGATCAGAACGCCTTTGTTCTGCAACACTTCAACATATTTGGCATCGCTAGGCGCATAGGTCTGGAATGTACCGCCATTGCTGTATTTGCCGGTGATCTGTTGCTCTTGAATCGTAACCTCACGGATATCACCCTGCTCAGCCTGATTAATGAACTGAGAGTAGGCAATTTCATTTGTGTTGCTTCGTGAGGTCGGATTCTGAAAGAGCTGGAACAGCGCTATCAGCAACAGACCGATAATCACCCAGAGGGCAAAATTCCGGAAATTGGTGTTCATTTCGATCCCTTTACCGCAAGGTGGCGGCGATCCTCGCACGTGTCTCTGTCAAGATCATAGCGAGCCCTAACAGGCTTTCTATGTTTTCCTGAGAATGACACAGATTCTTTCTCAGTTTTCTTAAGGCCAACGGAATTTTACCGGTTACCCCTGATAATTCAGGATTGAAGATCCGTTAATTCCGACTTTACCAGCCTCGGCGTCCTAGTTGCATTCCTCTAAAGCATAAATGCATAGATTTAACAGAACGCCAGCAAAACCAAGATTTATTCAAAATGTTCTGCTCACTGGGACCATCGAAATCCCGTAGGTCCTTGATCTCACCTCTGCATCAGCAGAAGTTTGACCAATCTTCTTCCAAGGCATGTAGGATACCCCGTCAGCAAAAACAATAAGCGGAGCTGTCAGAAATGCTGTTTTCAGCCAGTTTGCGGGAATTTCCAGCTCAAAGTCTCCACAAAGCTCTTTTTGAACATAAGTGATTCTGAAGCCTTCTGAGGAATGCGCTGCCTTATAGCGCCATCGCTCATCCCAAATTCCTTCATCTCCCGGTTTCACCTCAACCTCGGGCAAGCCCGCCCTGCCCGCTTCTCTGAAGCAAAACCAAATGCCATCTTCATGAGGCTTAGCCAGTGCAAACCGAACACCTCCCAGCGTCGCTGCTCTGGCACCTTCTTCTGATTTCAGCGTCTCATAAAGCCCTTCAAGCTTAGCAAGCCGGGGCATGTATGGCGCTCCTGAGATATAGCGGACGAGCCGCCCAACCAATCTCAGGCCAATCTCATCGGGAATGTATTCCAGACAGGAACTGTCAAACCGCACCGGACCCGCACTGTGGAACGTGCAGGACTTTTCAGCCACCTCATCAACCCAGACATCAATCGCATCGGCAGCACGCGCCATACGTCGTGCCGTATCAAACAGCTTTGTCGCAGTCAGCCCAAGTTCATCCAGCTCACTTTGAGCCTGCCGGAACTTTATCCGGGTGAACTGCTCATCTTCATTGGATGGATCTTCAAACCACGGCACATGCGCTGAGTGTAAAACAGCTTTCAGGCGAGCCTTACTGATGTTGAGCAAAGGACGACAGATGTGAAAGCCATCCATCTCACGATCTCTGCGAATGCACGCAAGACCGTAAACACCGCTGCCCCGGGCAAGACGCGTCAGGAACGTTTCTGCTTGATCTTCAAGATGGTGCGCCAGAAACAGGGCGTCACAGCCATGATCCTCAGATGCCTGTCGCAATAACCTGTGCCGCGCATCCCGAGCTGCTGACTGAATGTTGGAGGATGGCTTATCTCCCTCCCACAGCAGCGTTTCATGCGGCACCTCAATGCGGGTGCAGTACTGCGCAACACCAACGGCTTCACTTGCCGCTTCCGCGCGCAAACCATGGTTGACTGTGAAGGCATAAAGCTTAGGGGCTGCAAAACCCAGCTCCTGTGTCCACTGCTTCAAAAGATAAAGCAGGGCCATAGAATCAGCACCGCCGGACACACCAATGGCGATCCGGCGGAAAGACTTATACTCTCCGAAAAGCTCATCCAGCTCTTCGGTAGAAAAGAGAGCAACTTGATTAAAGGCAGTTGTCACGTTTTTGTTGAACCTTGGCCTGCTCCAAAACAGCTGGTGCTGCAAACTGGAAGTTGGCGAGAAGCTGCTCGTAGGTCTCACAAGCAGCGGGCGCGTTACCCATACCTGTAAGCGCAGTACCTAACTTCAGCAAGCTCTCAGGAGCAAGTTCGCTCTCAGGAAAATCAGTATAGCTTTTTAGGAAGGCTTGTGCCGCATTCTCATACTGGCGCTGTGCCAGCAGGCTTTCACCCAACCAGTGCTGTGCATTCGCGGTCAGCTCATGGTCTGGGTACATACCAAGAAACGTATCAAAGCCTTCTGTCGCAGCCGGATAGTTACCACCAACCATCAGGCCGTAAATTGCGTTGTAATCAGACTGAGGCTCACCAGTCAGCAGCTCATTCACACTACCAGAAAACTGCAGAGAACCAGAGCTTGGTGCAGTCGTAGACCCAGTCGGTGCTGCGTTGTTACCACGCGCAATCTGAGAAAGATCCAGCGGGCCACTGTTTGTACCCTGCGCAGGAGTGTTTAGCGTAGAAAGTTGCTGAGTGCGGTTTGCCGGCGCAGTCGTGCTTGGTGCCTGTACAACAGGAGGCTGAACAACCCGTGGTGTCTGGCCCGGATTTTCCAGCTGCTGAAGACGATACTCAACATCCTCTTGAGAACGACGGAGCGCATCTTCAGTCAGACGAAGCTTGTGATTGAGCTCTTCAACTTTACCCGTCAGCAGACGAACCTGCTCCTCAAGTTGACCAAGGCGGGCAGTGTTCTGAGCGGTCTCATCATTTTTAGACGAACCGAAAAGCTGCGCATTCGCAGGTAAACTAACAGAGGTTGCAAGCGCAAGAACAACAAAGCTTGTTGCAATACGTTGGTAAAGAGCCATCAATTATCTCCTGAGACACCCTTCAGGGGTCGGGTCGGAATTTCTCATCTCTTGGCAAGAGGAAAAGACGAAAATAGGGCATACACTCAGTGTTTCACCCCTATTTGCGGCTTCTCCCCGGCCAATTTCCGTTCTCCTACAAGTTTGCAGGAGTTTCAACAAAAAAGGCTCCCCCAAATCAGGGAAGCCCTTTTTAGATTTCAGCAGGTCAAACTCAATCACTGACCATTCAGAACAGTCACAGCACGACGGTTCTGGCTCCAGCAAGAAGCCGCGTTACAAACCGCAACCGGACGCTCTTTACCGTAAGAGATTGTCTTGATGCGGGATGGGCTAATGCCTTTAGCAACAAGGTATTCTCTAACCGCAGCCGCACGACGCGCGCCCAGTGCAATGTTGTACTGACGGGTGCCGCGCTCATCAGCGTGACCTTCAATGGTAATAGAGTAGTTCTTGTAGTGCTGCAGCCACTGAGCCTGCTTGTCCAGAACTCCGCGAGCTGCACCATCAAGGGAGCTCTGGTTGTTGAGGAAGAATACACGATCCCCAACATTCACAACAAAGTCCTGACCAGAGCCAGCTGCAACAGAACTATTGCCACTGGTCAATTCAGGGCGTGTCTGCGAACAAGCTGCTGCGACGAGACACACAGCCACCACAGCGGCGAAACGCGCTCCGCGCGCGAACAGCGTCTTTGACATTTATAGAATCTCCTGTCCCTCAAACCCCGAGGGTTAAAAAAGCCCTAGACCAACTTGGTTAAGGGTAACTTGAATTTATTGGTTAATGAAGTGCTAATGACCCCAAATTCCCGCAAGAAATTGGGGTCTCAGCTTCACGATTAGTCGAGCAGCGGAGACCACGCCGGATCTGATGCAAAGTTTGGTGTCTGAACCAGCTGTTCATTGTAACCAGTCAGATCAACAGTCCAGACCTGAGGACCGCCCTGCTCGCCCACAGTATCTCGGAAGAATGTCAGCACGCGCCCGTTTGGAGACCATGCCGGACCTTCGTTGTGATAGCCCTCGGTCAGAATACGCTCACCCTTACCATCTGGACGAATAACACCGATCATAAAGCGACCCTGATGCACCTTGGTGAAGGCAATCAGATCACCGCGTGGAGACCACACAGGCGTAGAGTACTGGCCCGGACCAAAGGAAATACGTTCAGCACCGCTACCGTTGGAGTTCATCACATACAGCTGCTGCGAGCCGCCACGGTCACTTTCAAACACCACCTGGCGTCCGTCTGGAGAGAAGGACGGGCTGGTATCAATCGCAGCTGTATTGGTCAAACGAGTTGTCCGACGAGTGCGTAAGTCCATCAGATAAAGGTTCGCATTGCTACCCTGCTGCAAGCTCATGATGACCTTCTGGCCATCAGGTGAGAAGCGCGGCGCAAAGGTCATACCCGGGAAGTTCCCAAGAACCTCACGTTGACCAGTCTCGATGTTGAACAGATAGACCTGCGGATTGCCGCCCACATAAGACATGTAGGTGACTTCCTGAGAAACAGGAGAGAACCGTGGGGTTAGAACCAGATCATCACCGCGTGTCAGATAGCGCACATTCGCGCCATCCTGATCCATAATCGCCAGACGCTTCCGGCGCGCATCCTTCGGACCGCTCTCGTCAATGAAGACGACGCGGGTATCGAAGTAGCCTTTCTCACCGGTCAAACGCTGGTAGATCGCATCGGAGATGATGTGCGCCAGACGGCGCCAGTTTTCTGGTGTGGTGAAGAACTGCTGGCCAATCAACTGCTGACCTGCAAACACATCCCACAAACGAAACTCAGCACGGATCTGACCGTTTGCCTGCTGCGCGATAGAACCAGTCACCAAGGCCTGAGACCCGATGGTCCGCCAGTCACCAAAGCGCGGCATGGTTCCTACATTCATTTCCTGCTGAATATGGGCAGCCGGATCAATCGGGCGGAACAAGCCCGAGCGCTGCAAATCAGCGGCAACAACTTGAGAAATCTGCCCTGCCACGTCTTCCTGCAAGCCGGAACCTGCAAAGGGAGAGATTGCAATCGGCATAGGTTCAACGTTGCCCTGAGTAATATCCAGTTCAATCAAGGCGTAGGCAGGTTGAGAGATGGTAACAACAGCAACAGCAGCAGCCACAAAGCAGCATGCACGACGCCACAGCTGCTTAATCCCTGTTGTACGCATTGGGTTAAGCCCCATCACAAAGGACATAGACCTAAGCTCCTTTCAATCTCAATACCTAGTATCCAAGCATATCGCGAGGATCAAAATTCAAGATGACGGTTTTCCATGCATCATATTTAGCTGCTGGCAGAGAATACGGACCGCAGCGATAGACCGCGCGTTCTGCACTGCTTGCTGCAGCTCTGAATGTTGGGTTATTGCTGGAATTCAGAACCTGCATCTGCCCTTCAACCTCACCGGTACGGCTCAGGTTGAATTGCAGGCGAACGTTCAGATCTTCAGCACCAGCTGCACCCACAGGAGGGTTCCAGCACTGGGCAACCTGTCCACGAAGCGCATCCAGCTCAGACTGGCTCATCTTCACATTGGTCTGGCCCAGTTCGGATCCAAGAGAAGCCGGTTTTGCGGACTTTGCAGTCCCGCTCGACTTCACATTCGTCTTGTTCAGCAAAGCCGCCATCTTTGAGTTGAAGTCTTCCTTCTTCTTCGGCTTTTCCTTCTTCGGCGCTTTCGGGCGCGCAGGAGGCTTAGGCTTGGAACGTGGACGGACTTTTACAAGCTGCTTCGGCTTTTCTGTTTTTTCTACTTCAGGACCAAGTTCTGCAGTCTCCGCAGGCGCCTTCTCTTTTGGCACTTCCTTTGGAGCAGGCTCTGGTTCAGCAGGTTCCGGTGGCGGCGGCGGTGTTTCAGCCTGCTGCACTTCCCTCTTCGCTTCCTGAACCTTCTTCACCTCTTTCTTAGCCTCACCGGTCTTCTTCTCCGGCTCAGGCTTTTCAGCAGGCTTCTTGGTCGGCTGCAGCGCAGCCTCTTTGATTTCCTTCGCTTCCTTTGTACCCAGCTGCAGCTTGGTCAGCTCGCTCACAGGCACAAGATCCACGGGCAGTGAATCCACCGGGGCAGTCGAAAGCTCTTTGCCGAAGTTAAGCGAAACCGCTCCGGCAACAAGCACGACCACGTGAACAACTAGCGATGCGATAAGGCCTGCACGCATTCCCGGTTAACCCTGCTCCTCTAGAGTAACGAGCCCGATGCGCTTGTAGCCAGCAGCATTGATACGGCCCATAACCTTCATGATGACACCGTAATCGGCATCCTGATCTCCGCGCACATAGATGCGCTCGTTGTAACCATTCTCGGCAATCGCACCGAGTTTCGCGATCAGCTCGTCAACCGGGATCTCTGTGTCCTGAATAAACACGGATCCGTCAGACTTAACGGAGATCGCTATCGGCTCAGTATCACCTTCCATCGCCTTCGCCCGGGTTTCGGGCAGATCGATCGGCACGCCAACGGTCAACAGCGGAGCTGCCACCATAAAGATGATCAGCAACACCAGCATCACGTCCACCATCGGCGTTACGTTGATCTCGCTCATTGGTGCATGGGAATGCCTGCGGCGACCACGTCTGCCGCCAGCGCGTCCACCTCCACCACCAGCTGCTCCAGTGCTCATACCCATGGATTATGCTCGCTCATCAATACGGCGGGACAGAATGGCTGAAAACTCGTCTGCAAAACCTTCCATACGCGCAGCCAGCTTACCGCTGTCACTCTGCAGCTTGTTGTAGGCAATAACCGCCGGAATAGCTGCGATCAGGCCAAGACCGGTCGCAAACAGCGCTTCTGCAATACCCGGAGCCACAACAGCAAGGTTGGTGTTCTTGGAAGCCGCGATGGAGGTAAACGCATTCATGATGCCCCAGACCGTACCAAACAGGCCCACAAACGGAGCCGCACTGCCGATGGTCGCAAGGAACAACAAGCGCTTTTCAAGACGCTCAACTTCGCGGGAAATCGTCAGGTCCATCACGCGGTCAATACGCTGCTGCAGACTGGCAATGGCAGGCTTATCCCCTTCGTGGGAGCGCTTCCATTCACGCATAGCAGCCACAAACAACGCAGACATCCCGTTATTCGCGCGGGAGGACAGAGACTTATAAAGTTCTTCGAGAGACTGGCCGGACCAGAACACGTTCTCAAAACGGTTCATCTGGCGGCGGGAACGACCATACAGAACAACCTTGTCAAAGATAATCGCCCAGCTCCAGACAGAAGCAGCGATCAGACCGATCATTACAATCTTGACGACGATGTCCGCTTCCATGAAGAGCGAAATGTAGGACAAGCCGGAACCCGGAGCTGCACCCAGCTCAACAGATTGCACGTCCTGGGCCATTGCCGCCAATGGCATAGTGCTTGCCAGCGCTGCGCTCATGGCCACAACGAGTTTCATCACCTTAGAGTTCATGTAGTAAGGACCTCTTGCCCTGATAACCCAACGACCGGCCCACGGTAGAACCCCTGCCATGAACACAACCAGTCTATTAAACATTTAGCAGCCTTCCTGCCTGTCGAATTTGGCGAAACTTCGACTACAGCCAGCATTGAAGGCATTATTGAAAAGACCTGTTTAAGGTTACTGAAGGATTAAAAGGTTTCCAGTCCCGTTTACTTTGAATGAATATTGGTGATTTTTTACGATGATTGTCGCGCTTATTCGCCGTTCATCTGGGCAACCAGATCCTTGGGCAATCTACGTGGTTTGCCATCCGCAGAGATAGCCACAGCAGTCACGCTGGCTTTGATCAAAACTTCGTCACCACGCATAACCCGTTGGCTGATAAACATACGGACACCCCTCACCTCACTGATATCCGTATGAACTTCAAGCACATCATCGATTCGTGCAGGCTTGAGAAAATCAATATCCATGTGGCGCACAGCAAAGGCCAGACGCTCCCCATGCATGCCTGAATCCAGTTCATGATGATGCACACCGCGCATGCGCAGCAGCTCAGTGCGGCCACGCTCCATGAACTTCAGATAGGCCGCATGATAGACGACCCCTGAAAAGTCAGTGTCCTCGTAATACACACGCACGGGCAAAATATGCTCATTGCCCTCAATACGGCCTGTCAGATCGGGCCAATTTGCCTCAGTTTTTTTATCATTCATGTCGGCAGATCAGTCTTCATCATGTTGAAAAAGGGCCATCTGAGGCGCATTTGGGTTATCCGGCACTGCCAAACCAAGGTGCTTGAACGCGATCGGCGTCAAAATTCGACCTCGCGGCGTACGCTGAAGATAGCCATTCTGGATCAGATACGGCTCCACAATCTCCTCAATCGCATCCCGCGGCTCAGAAAGCGCAGCTGCAATCGTCTCAATCCCAACAGGGCCACCACCAAAGTTCATGGCAATCTGCTTCAGATAGCGACGGTCCAGACTGTCAAAGCCAGCACTGTCCACTTCCAGCTGACGTAACGCACGATCCGCAAGACCCGCATCAATATCCGCATCACCAGCCACAATCGCAAAATCGCGCACGCGGCGCAGCAAGCGGCCAGCAATACGTGGTGTTCCACGAGACCGCTTGGCGATCTCGGTCGCACCATCATCGCTCATGCCAATACCGAGCAGGCGCGCACCGCGTTTCACAATAAGTTCCAGCTCTTGCGGCGTATAGAACTCCAACCGAACCGGAATACCAAAACGATCACGTAGCGGCGTCGTCAGCAATCCGATACGAGTTGTTGCAGCAACAAGCGTAAACTTCGCCAGATCAATCTTCACAGAGCGAGCTGCAGGCCCCTCACCGATGATCAGATCGAGCTGATAGTCTTCCATCGCCGGATACAGCACCTCTTCAACCGCTGGGTTGAGACGGTGGATCTCATCAATGAACAGAACATCCCGGTCTTCCAGATTGGTCAGCAGAGCCGCAAGATCGCCAGCCTTCGCAATCACAGGACCAGAAGTCGCACGGAAGTTCACCCCAAGCTCACGCGCCATAATCTGCGCTAGTGTGGTCTTACCAAGACCAGGAGGCCCAACAAACAGCACGTGATCCAGCGCTTCATTGCGGGCCTTGGCCGCGCCAATGAACACTTTCAAGTTCTCACGCGCCTGCGCCTGACCCGTAAAGTCATCCAGCGTCTGCGGACGCATACCACTGTCGATTTCATCGCCCCGAATTTCCGGAGTAACAAGGCGATCCTCACCCTCAATCATTACGCAAGTTCCTTAAGGCCAAGGCGAATAAGTTTTTCAGCACTCGCATCCTCACCTGCTGTTTTCACAGCAGCTGCCACAGCAGCAGACGCCTGAGCAGGCTGGTAACCAAGGTTGGAGAGCGCAGACACCGCATCCGCCACCGGACGAGAAGCCACATTCTCTGCAACACTTTGGGAAACCGCGATCGTGTCATCCTCAACAGAAGCAAAGGCCGGTGCCTTATCCTTCAGCTCGGTCACAATACGCTCAGCCACACGCTTGCCAACACCCGGTGCGCGCGTAATCGCAGTCTTATCGCCCAGCGCAATCGCGTTCGCCACTTCAGAGGCTTTCATGATGCCCAGAATGCCCAGCGCAACCTTTGCACCAACACCCTGAACGGTCATAAGAATGCGGAACCATTCACGCTCGCTGTCCTCGGCAAAGCCAAACAGCTTGATCATGTCTTCGCGCACCATGGTCTCAATGGCCAGCACAGCAGCTTCTCCCACACGCGGCAACTGCTGCAGCACGCGAGAAGGGCAATGCACTTGATAGCAAACGCCCTGCACATCCAGCAGCACGAAATCATCGCCGTAGCTGTCGACGACACCCTTGAGTTTCCCGATCATTTCAAAAGCGCCTCCGCTGCGGCCAGACGGCCCGTTACACTACCCCTGTGATGACTATGGCAGATCGCAATCGCCAGTGCATCTGCCGCGTCGTCCGAATTAAACGTCGCCTTCGGCATCAGCACCTTCACCATCATACGGATTTGTTCTTTTTCTGCATGCCCTGTTCCAACCACGGTCTTTTTCACCAGGTTAGGAGCGTATTCTGAAACCACGAGATTGTGCAGAGATGGCACGAGCAGAGCGATGCCCCTCGCCTGTCCCAGTTTTAGGGTCGCCCCTGCATCTTTGTTCACGAACGTATTCTCAACAGCAGCTTCTGCCGGACCATAACGTTCAATCACTTCCTGCAAGCCAGTGTACAGCTGCTTGAGTCGTTCAGCGAGAGAGTACTTGTTGTTGGATTGTATCGTGCCGCTGGCAATAAAGCTGACGCGATTACCTTTGGCATCAATAATGCCCCAACCGGTGTTCCTGAGACCAGGGTCAACACCCATGATTCGAATTGAATGATCCATAGAACAAACCGGTAACGAAAAATCTCCGAAGACGCTAGCCGCTAACGAAAACCAGAGGCTTAATCCGCAAAATTTCAGGAGTAATCCACGCGTTCCTGCGTGAGTTCTTGTTTAGGACCCGCAATGATTGAAGCCCTCTACGCACACTCAGCCTTACAGTTGTCTCTGATCGCAGGGGCCATCCTTTTGGCAGGTTTAATGCGCGGGTTCGCAGGCTTTGGGTCTGGCATGGTCTGGATACCTCTGGCCGCTCTGGTCATCGGGCCAAAGCTCGCCGCAGCCACACTTCTTATCCTCGATACCCTCATTGCCCTGCCTCTTATCTTCCCGGCAACCAAGCTGTGCCGATGGAAAAGCGTCCTGCCAGCGGCAGTCGGAGCAATCCTCGCCGTCTCCGTCGGAGCATGGATCCTCGCCAACGCACCGCCCATCGTCTTGCATTGGGGCATCTCTATTGTTGTCTTCGCGCTTCTGGCAGTGCTCATGTCCAACTGGACCTACTCAGAAGAACCCTCCCGCAATCAAAACCTCGGCGTTGGGGCGCTATCAGGCCTGCTTGGCGGCTTCAGCCAGATGCCCTCCATTCCCATCTACACTCTCTGGGCAACAGGGCCCCATCCGCAGAACATCATCCGCGCCAACATGATCGTGTTCATCGCGATTGCCGATGCCTCCGCCTATGCCTCTTATGCGTATAACGGCCTGTTCACGAAAGAGCTCATACCTGTCCTGCTCATCACCGGTCCCATCTATCTGGGCTGCCTGATGTTTGGTGCGAAAGCCTTCAATAAAGCCCCTCCGACATATTTCAAATGGGCAGCTAAGGGCATCATCTTCCTTGCAGCAGTCGTTTCACTGCCATTCTTCCACGATCTGTAGCTGTAACCGCCTCAACTATTTTTCCGCAGGTTCCCAAGGCTTAAGCGAGAATAAGAGGCCCCAGACAAAGGTAATTGAGAAATTCTCGACAATTCGGCCATTCGTCCTGATTGGAGGAAGGCGCCTTCGTAATTTATAGTCCGCACAACTAGGAAGCCTTAAACCGACCTTCTCAGCAGAGGCATAGATGCTCCCAGACGTCGCAGGACTCGAATCCCCGGCCTTCTTGATGGTGTGCGCAACCATAGCGCTCGCCGGGTTGACTCGTGGCTTCGCAGGCTTCGGCGCAGCGATGATCTACATGCCCATCGCCTCCGCCATTATGGACCCGAAACTGGCCGCAGCTTCACTTCTTCTGGTCGATGCAACCATCTCTCTGCCCATGGTCGTCTCCGCCACCAAAATCTGCGATTGGAGGACCGTTCTGCCCGCAGCAGGCGGAGCCGTCGTCACCGTTTCCATTGGCGCCTGGGTACTCACCAATGCAGACCCTTACGTTTTGCGCTGGGTGCTGTCCTGCGTTGTCCTCGTTTTGCTCGCCGTTCTGGTCTCTGGCTGGCGTTACACCAAGGCACCGAACAAACGTACTTCCTTCGGCGTTGGTGCTGTCTCTGGTCTTCTCGGCGGTATGACACAGCTGGCTGGCCCTCCGGTCATCACCTACTGGATGTCAGGCCCCCTGCCCGTCAGCGTTATACGCGCCAATCTGATCACCTATTTCTTTTTCACCAGCTTCGGTTCTTTCGCAGCCTTCTGGTGGAACGGCCTGATCACACAGGAACTCCTGCTTCTCTCATTGCTGATCTGCCCGGCTTATGGCCTGAGCATCTATCTGGGAGCCAAAGGTTTCTCCAAATCCAGCGGCAAGTCTTATCGCCTGCTCGCTTACACACTCATCTTAGGAGCTGCCATCACAAGCATGCCTATTTTAGATGGAATTCTCAGATGACCCACTAGTTCACATGCACTGAAAAAGAGCCGCAAGAAGCGTCAAACAAACAGCACAGCTTGCGAAACTTGGCAAAAGGCCGTAGTTTCCGCAATAATATCCCTAGAAACAGACGAAAAATACAGATTTATGCCAAAATCATCGCTCGACAAGATTGACCTCGAAATCCTGAAAAACCTTCAGGAAGACGGACGCCTGACCAACGTAGAACTGGCAGGCAAAGTTGCTCTGTCACCCTCCCCGTGCCTGCGCCGCGTCAAAAACCTTGAGGATAGCGGTGTAATCAACGGCTATCAGGCCTCCGTAAACCGCAAGACAGTTGGCCTCGGCATGACCGTGTTTGTGGAGATGCGTGTCGGCAAGCAGAGCAAAGCGCAGATCATGTCCATCATTGAGCGCGTCACCTCTCAGCCAGAAGTCGTCTCCTGCCATCTGGTCTCCGGTCAGTCCGATATTCTTGCTGAAATCGTTGTCCCAACACTGGAAGCCTACGATGTCTTCCTCTCAGACTTCCTGATGTCACTGGATGGAGTCGAAGACGTACGTTCCAACTTCGCAATCCGTACGCTGAAGGCCAACGGTGCACTGCCACTGCAACATCTGGAATCCATCGTCGACAACGATTGATCTATCAGGGCGCATCCTCGTTTTTGCCAGACCCGGTCACGATCTGCGCCATGCTGACAAGCTCGGAAATTCTGTCCTGAAGGAAGTTGCTGTTTTGAGCGATGAGCAGCATCTGCCTTTGGACAAGACAAAACACATAAGCCCCTATGCAAAGCCCTAGCCCAAGGATGGAAAGGGGCTGGCCGAGCAATCCAAGGGAAATGTAAAGCAACGGTGGGAACACGGTCACCGTGACCGAACACAGCGACACCCACCACTCCCCCTTGTGAAACCCATTGATCGGCATCGTCAGAATAGCCGCCGTCGCAATCAGGCACCGCTCTTTCATTCCCCGCGCGATATTCACCGCCTGCCGAAGATAAAGAGCTGTAAGCACCCCTGCCACTGCCAGCACATAAGGCGCACTGACAACGCAGAACTCGTAGACCCGTGCCACCAACGGCGCCCGTTCCTCCCAAACACCGGAGGGCGTTTCCAGAACCGCACCAATTACCAGCAGAGCTGCATACCCAATCGCCAGCAAATGCAACCGCCACGCCGATCCAATGGCATGCTCAATCACACGAACCTTATCACTTTCCTCACTCACCACCATGCCTCAAGTCCACCCCAGATCCAGAAAGGGTTTCACAGCGGCAAGCATCTGCCAATCATCAATGTAAGGGGGTGGAAGGGAGCCCAGTTAGGCTGCGAAAATACAAGTATCGAACTATGATAGATGTAAGTTAGCGCACTTTTAGTTTCTAGCAGATTGTTTTTACTAAGGTTTATCGAGCAAGCATGATCAAAAACAAGATATTCCATTTAGCAACATGGGCTTCGATCGCATACGTGGTTCTCACAGTCAGCAGCATTTTGTTGTCTTGGCAACTTCCATCTTTTAGAGATGCTTCCCTTCAAACAAGCACGTCTTGCTATTGGACAAATGCAATGATTGGTTTTGTTGAATGCGGGCAAGAAGTATCAGTTCCTGCATTACGCAGCTTCTTATATAACTTTTGGCTGAACTTCATTTACTACCCACTGTTCATTTTGGGAACAATCAAGAATTCCAGTTCACTGGTACTAGTCTTTGTACCGCTCACAATCCTAATCTATGCTCCAATCTTATTTCTTTTCTATTCATTGTTTCGTCACTTCAGACGTCATTAAACGCATTCGGACGAACACGATCTAGCAGACACAAAAAAGGCGGCACGCAAAACGTACCGCCTTTAGAAAACTCAATTGGAAAGTGGGATTAGCCCAGCTTTGCCAGAACGTCCTCTGGAATATCGAAGTTGGAGAAGACGTTCTGCACGTCGTCGTCATCTTCCAGCGCGTCCATCAGCTTCATGATGGTGCCAGCTTTTTCTTCGTTCACTTCCACCAGGTTCTGTGGCTTCCAGATGGTCTTTACAGACTCAGCTTCGCCCAGCGCAGCTTCCAGTGCTTTGGAAACTTCGGAAAGGTCTTCGAACGCACAAATGATGGTGTGAGCTTCATCATCGCTCTCAACGTCATCAGCACCAGCTTCGATACCAGCTTCCATCACAGTGTCCGCATCGCCAGCTTCTGGCTTGTAAACCAGCTCACCAACGCGGTCGAACATGAAGGAAACAGAACCTGTCTCACCCATGGAACCACCGTATTTGGTGAAGTAAGAGCGTACGTTTGCAGCAGAGCGGTTTTTGTTGTCAGTCAGCACTTCAACAATAATCGCGGTGCCGCCTGGACCATAACCCTCATACCGGATCTCGGTGTAATCAGCACCTTCTCCACCCTGAGACTTTGCAATCGCGCGGGCAATGTTGTCCTTCGGCATGGACTGACCCTTCGCGTTCTGCACAGCAAGGCGCAGGCGCGGGTTCTTGTCCGGGTCAGGATCACCCATCTTCGCAGCAACGGTAATCTCTTTAGAAAGGCGAGAGAAAAGCTTGGAACGCACAGCATCCTGACGTCCCTTGCGGTGCATGATGTTTTTGAATTTTGAATGTCCGGCCATAGGTCTTCCCGGCTTGTGTTTAGAATAAAACTAGTAGCTCAAAGGAGCGCTCACCAAGCCGCTGATAGCTTGGACAGCGCTCTCCCCGACACGGCATTCGTGTCACGTCGAGCAAATTTGATGAAAGCTTATAAGCCGCTTACACGACAAAATCCAGAGTAAGAAACAGCGAGATTTGCCGCGTACTTACTCTTCCTCATCATTCACCGTGTAAGCTCGTCGCTTGATTAAGCGTAGCTGTCTGCAGCACTCGGCCAGAATGGCGGAATAATCTGCGACAAACGCCCACCCAGACGAACCGGCGAAACATTCACAGCAAGGCCAGTCCGGTCATCCGTCTCAACCGCCACGCCACAAATGGTTGCCTCACCCAGCGCAGGCGTAAAGCGAGTACCGTTCATCTTGCGCAGGAAGCGGTTGACCGGCTCTTCCTTATCCATGCCCAGCACGGAATCATAATCACCGCACATACCAGCGTCAGACATATACGCTGTACCGCCAACAAGCACCTGATGGTCTGCAGTTGGAACGTGCGTGTGTGTGCCAACAACCAGAGAAGCACGACCATCACAGAAGTGACCCATCGCCTGCTTCTCGGAAGTCGCTTCAGCGTGCATATCAATGATGATCGCATCAGCCACAGCGCCCAGCGGGCAATCAGCCAGAATTTTGTCGATAGCAGCAAACGGACAGTCCAGCGCATCCATGTAAACGCGACCCATCACGTTCACCACCAGCACATCAGCACCATTCTTCGCGCGGTAAAGGTTGGCCCCTTTACCCGGAGTACCTGCCGGATAGTTCGCAGGGCGCAGCAGCTGGTTCTGACGCTCAATGTAAACAAGCGTGTCACGCTGGTCCCAGATGTGGTTGCCGGTGGTCACAACATCAGCACCCGCATCCAGCACGTTCTGGAGAATTTCTTCGGTGATACCAAAGCCTGCTGCGGAGTTCTCGCCATTTACGACGACGAAGTCCAGTTGGTTGTCTTCCACGAGTTGGGGCAGTTCATCAATCACGGCATTGCGGCCAGCACGCCCAACCAGATCCCCAAGAAACAGCAGCTGCATCTATACACCTTTCAAGCGTATTCCCGACTAAGGTAATGTAATGAAAGAATACGCGCACATTTTTTGGACCAAAGCAGATCTGATGGCCACCGCGCGCGTCCTAAGAAGAACACGCCAGAAGCCACAGGCAACTTGCTTTAATCTCCTGCTTTAAGAAGCCCACGATCTGTCAGGATACCATCCAGCTGACGATCATGCGGTTCCATCGGAACCTCTTCTACCTCTTGAACAGCAAATGCAACCCCAATCGCAGTCAGATCGGTAAGTTTTTCCAAATCACTCAATGCACGGTCGTAAAAACCTTTGCCATATCCGATCCGGTTGCAGTTCCGATCAAAAGCAGACAGCGGAACCAGCACCACATTAGGGTGCACAACCTCCGCCTCTGGTCCCGGCGCCATACTGCCGAACCCGGCAGGCTCCAGCGGCCCGCCCTTTTCAAGACGGCGGAAGACAAGATCATCACCCATAACAACGGGAAGACAAAGAGAACTGCCAGCCTTTGCCAGTGCGTCCATCAAAGGACGCGGATCAACCTCATCCCGAATAGGCCAGAACCCAGAAATCACCGATCCCGGCTCAACACCAAGCTCTTCCACAAAATCGACAAGCGCCAGCGACCGCTCAATCCGCTCAACGGGAGAAAGCGTGGCCCGCGCCGCAAGTCCGGCTTTCCGCACGGCACGCTTGGCCAGTTTGAGCTCATCATTCTCAATGTCTTGGGAAGTCAATACGCACCTCATTTACAACCACTTGTGTGCATTATGGTGCAGCCCGCGCAAAATCGCAAAGCAAGAGCCTATCACGCTGTAGAGAGGAAAAAGAGAAGGGCGTGCCACAACAGCCGTTGGAGAATGTGCAATCCCGGAGAACCTACAATGTAGGTGGGCGCCGTGTCCCCAAGCCCACGAGCGAGGGAAGGAACAGCTCCCTAAGGAATGCGTAAGGCCCCGGGGATATGTGTCTCCTGACGAACCGCGCAGCAACGCAAAGGCTCATATAGGCCAGAGCGACCGGAATTACCAGCCTTTCAAACCCTGCTCTCACATTTATTCCAGATATGACCAGAGGTTTAAGGCCACAAACTCAGCCTAACACCATGCTCTAAATTAGATCCAGTAGATAAGCATGCACGCATTGGTTATCTTGAGATCATGACACAATGTACGTTTTGCGAAATTGCAGAAGGCCGGTTGAAGCCGGATGCAACTGTTTTTGAGAATGAAAGCGTCATAGCTTTCTTTGATCGGGGGTCTATCGCGCCCTATCACACCTTAGTGGTACCGAAACAGCACTCCACCAACATCTTTGATGTCAAAGAAGATGATTTAGTTGAGGTGACCCGTGCCATTCGGAAGTTATGCCTAGTCTACAAAGAGCAACTTGGCATAAACAATGTCCAGATCATCAGCAGCAATGGTGCTGAGGCACAGCAAGACGCATTTCACCTGCACTTTCATATCGTGCCGAGAAGCAAAGGAGATGGGCAAGACATTCAATGGAAGCCAGACCCAACCTTACCTGGACGCTTCCAAGAACTGCTTTCTCATCTCAAACCTGTGTAAGTGAAATCTACCCTTAGCCGATCAACAGCCCGGATTACGCTGCGCTTTCTTCTTCGCGCAGCTCATTGTCCAGATCCGCACCAAGCTGCTCAATCTTGTCTGCGCTCTCCAGCAGGCGCGCGACAACCTTGGCTTCTTTCTCGCGATGTTCCGCTTCAAGTGCCTCGATACGGCTCAGATAGCGCTGCTCCTGCGCAGCCAGTCGCTCTTCAACAGACGCCTCTGCCTTGCCGAGTTCTTCAATCCGCGCTTCCGCAGCTTTCAGCTTGCGCTCCACTTCAGCCAGATGGTCCGTCACCATAATGCCTGCCATCACGGTCAGACGCTGGTCACCAATCTCGCCAAAGTTCTCTCTCAGGCCACTGATGCTGTCGTCAAAACGCTGAGCAAGACCGAGCAGACGCTCTTCCTCACCGTCATCACACGCCATGCGAAAGCTGCGATCATTGATTGTTACTGTAATTTGCGCCATTGATCTTAGCTCTCCTGTCCTTCGAGAACAGTACGTATGGATTCCATGGCAGCAACAAGGCGACGGGAAACATCTTTGTTGACATCTTCAAGCCGCGAACCACGCGCTTCGGCCTGATCCAGCTTTGCAGCCAACTGCGTGCGATCCTCGCCAATTCTTTGCAGGTCGTTCTCTAACGCATCAAGGGTCTTGTCACGGGACGTCCTGCGATGAAGCGCGCCTTCTAGCTTCGTGATGGAGGCAGAAATACGATCCAGCGCCTGATCCAGATCTTGCCCACTATCCATCTTCACCTCTGACATCTACCTGTATCCGTACTCACCAAACATCGATCACCCGAGAAATGGCAACTCGACCCTTTCCCGTCTAGGGAAGCGGAAGACAATTATCCATTAGCTCGAGGGAATCGTCGAGCTTTATTCACATCATATCTGAGGAATAAGCGAGAACCATCTCATTTATCAGTGATTACAGAACTTGCAATCGCCTTCGACTCGGAAATTTACTCCGCGCAACATTAGTGAACAAAATACAAGCTTCGCCTCTATAAAAATCTAATGCACGCGTATTTTACGCTAAGCAAATTCACTCATTTAAGAGCCCTTGGCAACATAACTTATGTTGACAAATGTTATTCAAAATTCAAAAGCGCTCAACTTACGCAATAAACATCGCCCGAATAGCTCAGTTTCATTGACTCAACTCTCTGACCTGCTATGTCTCCTTCCGTTATTCGTTCGTAGACAACTGCCAATTCGCATTAGTCTGGGGCAAAGACTATGGCAACTGTCGTCGAATTTACACTAGCTAATGGTAAAGAACCGGCTGCCCGGCCGGGTCGACAGCGGGAATAAGATGACCGATCTCGAAAAGCACTCTCGCATGGCGAATGCGATACGCTTTCTTTCAATGGACGCCGTTGAAAAAGCAAAATCAGGCCACCCTGGACTTCCAATGGGTGCAGCCGACATCGCAACGGTCCTGTTTTCCAAATTTCTGAAATTTGACCCTAACTCCCCAAAATGGGCAGACCGAGATCGTTTCGTGCTCTCCGCAGGGCACGGATCTATGCTCCTGTATTCCACTCTCTATCTGCTGGGATACGAAGACTTCTCTATTGAACAGCTTCAGCAGTTCCGCCAGCTTGGCGCACGCACATGCGGCCACCCGGAATACGGTCATGGCGCAGGCATCGAGACCACAACTGGTCCTCTCGGCCAGGGTCTTGCAAACGCAGTAGGCATGGCAATCGCTGAGCGCCTGCAGGAAGAGCGCTTCGGCAAAGACCTCGTCAACCACTTCACCTATGTTCTCGCAGGTGATGGCTGTCTGATGGAAGGTATCTCCCAGGAAGCAATCTCTCTGGCAGGTCACCTCAAGCTAAACAAGCTGATCCTCATCTGGGACGACAACGGCATCACCATCGACGGTTCCGTTGACCTGGCTGACAGCACTGACCAGATTGCACGCTTCAAGGCATCCGGCTGGAACACCATCGCAATTGATGGTCACGATCCAGAGGCAATCGAAGCAGCTCTGACAGAAGCTCAGAACAGCGACAAGCCAACAATGATCGCTGCGAAGACCACAATCGGCTTCGGTTCTCCAAACCGCGCAGGCACCAACAAAGTGCACGGTGCTCCTCTGGGCGCTGAAGAAATCGCAGCAACCCGCGAAGCTCTTGGCTGGTCCGCTGAGCCGTTTGAAGTACCAAGCGACGTTCTCGATGCATGGCGCATCGCAGGTCTGCGTTCCGCCAACGCTCGTAAAGAGTGGGAACAGCGCTTCAACGAAGCAAACCCTGAGCAGCGTGGCGAGTTCGAGCGCCGTTGCCGTGGCGATCTGCCATCCGGCTTCGATGCAGCAATCGACGCATACAAGAAAGAACTTGCAGACACTCAGCCAAAGATGGCGACCCGTAAGGCGTCCCAGGCTGTTCTGAAAGTGATCACCGGTGCTGTTCCGGAAACCATCGGCGGCTCTGCTGACCTGACCGGTTCCAACAACACCAACACCGAGCATACGCCTTCCATCACGCCGGACGATTTCTCCGGTCGTTTCATCCACTGGGGTATCCGTGAGCACGGAATGGCCGCAGCAATGAACGGTATGGCACTGCACGGCGGAGTTATCCCCTACTCTGGTGGCTTCCTGATCTTCTCCGATTACTGCCGTCCGTCTCTGCGTCTGGCAGCTCTGATGAAGCAGCGCGTCATTCACGTAATGACCCACGACTCCATCGGGCCTGGGTGAAGATGGTCCAACCCACCAGCCTGTGGAACACTTTGCGGCTCTACGTTGTATTCCAGATCTGCTGTTCTTCCGTCCTGCGGACATCACAGAGACCCTGGAATGCTGGCAGCTGGCAATGAAAGCCACTGATAACCCAAGCGTTTTGGCTCTGACCCGTCAGAACCTGCCTTCCCTTCGTCCTCACTACGAAAGCGAAAACCTGTGTGCCAAAGGCGCATACATCATCGCTGACTGTGAAGAAGAAGCGACCGTTACTCTGTTCGCAACCGGCTCCGAAGTTGAGATCGCTGTGGAAGCGAAAAAAGAGCTCGACGGCAAGGGTATTGCGACCCGTGTGGTCTCCGTTCCTAGCTTCGAACTCTTTGAGCAACAATCTGACGCATACAAGAATGCCATCATTGGTGGTAGTCCGGTGAAGATCGCTGTGGAAGCGGGCGTTCGTATGGGTTGGGATCGCTTTGTCGGTTCTGATGGTGGATTTGTAGGCATGTCAGGTTTCGGTGCCTCCGCCCCTTACCAGGAGCTCTATGAGCATTTCGGGATCACCGCGGGAGCAGTGGTCCAAGAGGCAGAAAAGCGCCTTGGCGATAGCGATAACGCCTAAAGCTAACTACAAGTGAAGCTTCTGGCTCCTCTCAGCCAGAAGCCTCTCAGAAGACGGCCGGCAAGAGCTGGCAGAATATATAAAACGCGGGCGTTATTGAGCGCCCTACCGAAAGAGGTTCTTAAATGGCAGTCAAGGTAGCCATCAATGGCTTTGGTCGCATTGGTCGTAATGTTCTCCGTGCAATCATCGAATCCGGTCGTACCGACATTGAAGTTGTAGCAATCAACGACCTCGGCCCAGTTGAAACTAACGCACACCTGCTGCAGTTTGACTCCGTACACGGCAAGTTCCCAGCTAAAGTAACAGTTGATGGCGACACCATCGATTGTGGCCGTGGTCCAATCAAAGTAACCGCTATCCGTGATCCTAAAGAATTGCCTTGGGGTGAAATGGGTGTGGACATTGCGATGGAATGCACCGGCATCTTCACCGCAAAAGAAAAAGCAGCTCTGCACCTGGAAGCAGGCGCAAAGCGCGTTCTGGTTTCTGCTCCTGCAGCAGGCGCTGACAAAACAATCGTTTACGGCGTAAACCACGACACCCTGACTTCTGAAGATCTGGTTGTTTCCAACGCATCTTGCACCACCAACTGTCTGTCTCCAGTAGCTTACGTTCTGGACAAACTGGTTGGCATCGAAAAAGGCTTCATGACCACCGTTCACTCTTACACCGGTGATCAGCCAACTCTCGACACAATGCACAAGGATCTGTACCGCGGCCGCGCAGCAGCTCTTTCCATGATCCCAACCTCCACAGGTGCTGCTAAGGCTGTTGGCCTAGTTCTGCCTGAGCTGGCTGGTAAACTGGACGGCGTTGCAATCCGCGTACCTACTCCAAACGTTTCTGTTGTTGACCTGACCTTCATCGCGAAGAAAGAAACTTCCGTTGAAGAAATCAACGCAGCAATCAAAGCAGCGGCTGAAGGCGAACTGAAAGGCGTTCTTGGTTACACCGACGTGCCAAACGTTTCCATCGACTTCAACCACGACCCACACTCCTCCATCTTCCACATGGACCAGACCAAGGTCATGGAAGGCACAATGGTTCGTATCCTCACCTGGTACGACAACGAGTGGGGCTTCTCCAACCGCATGGCGGACACCGCTGTTGCGATGGCAAAGCTCATCTAATCTGAAAGGGGCCGCTTTAAGCGGCCCTTTTTTCTCACATATACCAGTGCGGAGTGATCCAATCCCTGAGCCGCACCATTCAGTGCGAAGACTCCCATAGATTTGATCACGAACTCCGCAAAGTCTTTCTGTAAAGAATTCGACCAGTATAAGGTCGCAGGCAGAAATTCCGGAGATTTTTATGTCTTTCAAAACTCTTAGCGATGCCCAGCTTTCCGGCAAACGTGTTCTGGTCCGCGTAGACCTCAACGTCCCTATGAAGGATGGCAAAGTTACCGATTCCACCCGTATCGAGCGTGTACTGCCAACCATCCGCGAAATCTCCGAGGCTGGCGGCAAAGTCATCCTTCTCGCACACTTCGGCCGTCCAAAAGGCAAAGTGGTTGCAGAGATGAGCCTTGCTCCTGTTGCTGGCCCTGTTGCAGACCTGCTTGGTAAACCAGTCGCTTTCGCAGCTGACTGCACCGGAGATGTCGCAAAAGCTGCCGTTGACGCAATGGCTGACGGCGACGTTCTGCTTCTGGAAAACACCCGCTTCTACGCAGGTGAAGAAAAGAACGATCCAGAGTTCGCAAAAGCACTGGCTGCAAACGGCGACCTCTATGTAAACGACGCATTCTCCGCTGCACACCGCGCACACGGCTCCACCGAAGGCATCGCAAAGCTGCTTCCTGCATTCGCAGGCCGCACCATGCAGGCTGAACTGGAAGCTCTCGGTTCCGCACTTTCTACTCCAGAGCGTCCGGTTCTGGCAGTTGTTGGTGGCGCGAAAGTGTCCTCCAAGATCGACCTGCTCGAAAACCTCGTGTCTAAAGTAGACATCCTAGTCATCGGCGGCGGCATGGCAAACACCTTCCTTGCGGCAAAAGGCGTGAACGTTGGTAAGTCCCTATGCGAGCACGATCTGGCTGACACAGCAAACCGCATCATGACAGCAGCTGAAAAAGCAAACTGCGAAATCGTACTGCCAGCAGACGCTGTTGTTGCATGGGAATTTGCAGCAAACACCAAGAACGAAACCGTTGCTCTCGACGCGATCCCAGCAGACGCAATGATGCTCGACGTTGGCGCAGCTTCCATCGAAGTTGTGAAAGCAAAAATCGACAAAGCGAAGACCCTCGTCTGGAACGGCCCTCTCGGCGCATTCGAAATCGAGCCATTCGACAAGGCAACCGTTGCAGCAGCTCAGCATGCAGCAGCACGCACCAAAGAAGGCAAGCTGAAAACAGTTGCTGGTGGCGGTGACACTGTTGCAGCTCTGAACCACGCAAAAGCAAGTGAAGATTTCTCTTACATCTCTACTGCTGGCGGCGCGTTCCTTGAGTGGCTGGAAGGCAAAGAACTGCCAGGCGTTGTTGCTCTGGAAGCATAAAACAAAGAAAATTGATGAAATTTTCTGGATTGAGGGGCCTTTTCGGTCCCTCTTTTCGTTTTATTCTCGCTTTTGCCTAGAATTTGACACAGCCTCTTGAAAAAGAGAGCAAGACGCTGTTTAGAACTTATCCCAATGAATGGGCCAGAGGCTTGACGTAGTCTACACTACCGCCAAGAACTCTATTTATCGGAATTTTATCAGGAGCAAACTCAGTGCATCCGCGTCTGTATCTTGTCACACCACCTACCTTTGACCTCCACGAGTTCGAAGGACAACTCAAGCAAGCTTTGGAAGGTGGCGACATTGCGAGCCTGCTGATCTCCATGCCGGACGCAAACGAAGGCGAACTACAGGCGGCTGCAAAGCGCCTTGTTCCTCAGGCGCAGGCAAACGAAGTTGCTGTTCTGATTGAAAACAACACCCAGATCATGGGCCGCTCCGGCGCTGATGGCCTGCACGTTTCAGGAACCGACAAGGATCTGGAAGACGTTATGCAGTCCTTCCCGGAAGACCGCATCATCGGCCATGCGGGTGTTAAGACACGTCACGACGCCATGGTCATCGCATCCATGGGCGTTGATTACATGTTCTTTGGTCTGCTTTCTCTGAAGCAGGAAGAAGAGCCACATCGCAAATCTCTGGACTACGGCAGCTGGTGGTCTGAAGTGTTCGAAACGCCATGCGTTGTCTTGGCTGGCACCTCAGTTTCCTCAGTTGACACCGTGGCCCAAACTGGCGCTGAATTCGTAGCAGTACGTGAAGCTGTCTGGAATCACCCTGAAGGGCCAAAAGCAGCTGTTGAGCAGGCCAACGCTATCCTCGCAACACACACACTGGCGGAAGTTGAGGACTGATCTTTTGAAGTTGTCTGGTTCTATCAAACTCGTAACTGTCGCAGCTATGACCGGCCTGCTTGGCTGGCAGAGCATGGCTGTTGCGCAAACAACCCCGAGCGGTGGAACCACACCTCAAGGCGCAAGAACGGTTGATCCGTACAATCCAAACGGATCACCACTCCTACCCTCCCCTGTTTCAAGAGCCCCTTACATCCCGCAGGTCACCCCAACGCCGGAAACTATTCAGGGCGATCCGGCCTACGGTGCGTTTCAGCGCGGTTGGTATCTGACAGCACTGGCTCTGGCGACCCGTCAGGCCGAAGCTGGAATCACCAGCTCTAAAACCCTGCTCGGCGTTCTTTATGAATCCGGCAGAGGCATCCCACAGGACCTGCCATTGGCCGCCAGCTGGTATGAGCTCGCCTCCAACGATGGTGACCCGCAAGCCGCCCTACGCCTCGGCCTGCTCTATCTGGCCGGTGCCGGTACAAAGGCTGACAAGGACAAGGCCGCCCAACAGCTGGAAAAAGCTGCTGCTGCCAACATCCCCGAAGCCCTCTACAATCTCGCCCTCCTCCATCAGGAAGGCAAAGTCCGTCCAAACGATCCCAAGCAAATCAAATCATTGCTGGAGCGCGCCTCTGAAACCGGTGACGCAGACGCAATGCTGGAGCTTGGCATCTACCTGAAAGACGGCCCGGAAGAGATCCGCGATCCACTACGCGCCGCTTTCTGGATGGGCCGCGCCGCCCGCCGTGGCTTGGTCCCAGCACAGATCTACTACGCAACCTTGCTGTTTAAAGGCGATGGCGTCGTGCCAAACGAGGCGGAAGCCGCAGATTGGTTCGAGCGCGCTGCCAGCAAAGGCAACCCGATCGCCATGAACCGCCTCGCCCGCATCTACGCCAATGGCCGCGGACGCCCGGTGGATCTGATCGAAGCATCTGCATGGCAGTTCCACGCTGGTCGTCAGGGTATCCTCGACAGCGATCTGGAAGCTCTCTCCAACTCCCTCTCTCTGGAGCAGCAGGAGCAAGCCAGCAAGCGCGCAGCCGAAATCGGGATTAAAATCGGGGCCTCACCAGTACTACAGTCAGCTCAATAACATCTGACTATAGTTCTTTTGATGATAAACCGATGCGTTTTTGCGTAAAATTATCATCAGATAAAGTATAAAAATCAGGTAAACTCTGACCAACACCACATCAACTTAAACACACTCAGCTTCGCGCAACGTCAGTCGATTAAATTACTCTGGTCCTTTAATCGAAAAAGCAATACCATGAAGCAAATAAGTGTATTTATCAGTCGCTTAGCTTTAGCCTTAGGCATTGGTGTCATTTCATTTCTGACATTCGGTGAAATGATCGCAACTGGCCTGCTTGATATAGGCGTCCCCACCCAGGTTGCAGCACTCGGCAAGGTGGCAACTTTCGTTCTTGCTGTCATTTTTGTTGCACAAACCACCAGACGCAGAAGCGACAGAAAGCCCTGAGCTTTTCCGCACTCACCTTGTGGATATGCACCGGAATGCAGGTTCACGGCGAGCATCCGCTCTTTTTCCTTGAAAATCACGTGAAATTATGTTGCACAGACCTCCAGACAGGCTGCGACCCTAGGCTCAGCGCCAATCCGCGTCCGGCTGTAACATTATCAAACTGATTGGTAGTTCTATGAAACTCAATGGCAACGAAATTAAGCCAGGCAACGTGCTTATGCACCAGGACACACTTTGGGCTGTTGTAAAAGTTCAGCACGTGAAGCCAGGTAAAGGCGGCGCATTTGCTCAGGTAGAAATGAAGAACCTGCTTGACGGTCGCAAGCTGAACGAACGCTTCCGCGCAACTGAGTCCGTTGAGCGTGTTCGCCTTGAGCAGAAAGACTACCAGTTCCTCTATGAAGAAGGCGACATGCTGGTATTCATGGATAACGAAACTTACGAGCAGCTCGAACTTCAGAAAGAATTCGTTGGTGAGCGCGCAGCATTCCTGCAGGACGGCATGACCGTAACTGTTGAACTGCACGAAGAAAAGCCAATCGGCATTTCTCTTCCAACCCACGTCACTCTGGAAATCGTTGAAGCTGACGCAGTTGTAAAAGGCCAGACCCAGTCTTCCTCTTACAAGCCAGCAGTTCTGGAAAACGGCGTTCGTTGTATGGTGCCTCCGTTCATCACCTCCGGTGAGAAGATCGTTGTAGACACCGACACTGTTGAATACGTTCGTCGCGCAGAGAAATAATCTAAAAGCAATAAAGATGAGGCAGCATACGGCTGCCTCATTACCCATTCAGGAACGGTGAATATAAAATGGCACGTACGGCCCTTCTCAACGTAATGGTCCAGGCTGCGACAAAAGCTGGTCGCTCTCTGGCACGGGACTTCGGCGAAATTGAAAACCTGCAAGTATCCCGCAAGGGCCCAGGTGACTTTGTCTCCCAGGCAGATCACAGAGCAGAAAAAATCGTTCGTGAGGAACTTCAGAAAGCACGCCCAACCTACGGCCTGCTGATGGAAGAATCCGGCGAAGTGGAAGGCACTGATGGCCAGCACCGCTGGATCATTGACCCACTCGACGGCACAACAAACTTCCTGCACGGTATTCCGATCTTTGGTGTTTCCATCGCTCTGGAACGCGCAGGTCAGATCGTTGCGGCAGTGATCTACAACCCGATCATGGACGAGCTGTACACCGCTGAAAAAGGCTCAGGCGCATTCTGTAACGACCGCCGCCTCCGCGTTGCTGCTCGTAAAGACATGACCGACTGTCTGATCGGCACCGGCATTCCATTCATCGGTGTTGGCGACCATGGCCGCGCACTGAAAGAAATCCGCCACGTGATGGGCGAAGTCGCAGGCATCCGCCGCGCTGGTGCAGCTGCACTGGATCTGGCATGGGTCGCTTCCGGTCGTCTCGATGCATTCTGGGAAAACGGTCTGCATCCTTGGGACATGGCAGCAGGCGTTCTGCTGGTTCGTGAAGCTGGTGGTTTCGTGTCCGATGCCAACGGCAAGGACAACATGTTCGAATCCCGCACCATCATCGCAGGCAACGAGTTCACCCACCTTCAGCTGCGTGAACTGCTGGCAAAAGCCAAGTCATAAGACAGACGGCGCTTAAGCCCAAGAATTCCAAAAGGCAGCTTGCCCCGGACCACTCCGGCAAGCTGCCTTTTTTGTTGTGCGATAGCTCTATTTGAAAAGCCTGCTAACGTCAGATCAGCAAGCCCCTACTCACACTCGATTGTCTTTGTACGCATCGGGTCATCTCTGTCTCTCACATCCAGTATCTGATAGTGAAAATGTGTTGTTTCCGCGCCAAGTTCCTCTCCCTGAACCGTGCAGGAATACACAATGTCACCAACATGCGGTTCACACAGACCGAAAACGTCGACCGTATCCTCTCCATTATTTAGAGTAACATACCCTACGATCAGATTAGGTTCCCGGCCATCTGGTTCATTCAAAACTTCGACATAGGCATTGAAATTGGGAGGCACCTCAGTACAAGCCTCCTGCAAAGCCTGTAGTGCCATTGCAGATCCCGGCAAGGTAAGCCCCAGACACACCACTCCCGTACTCAAAAGCATTTTAAACATAACACTCTCCATTCTTCTTATTGCTATTCACGCAAAGAAGACGAAGTGAGGCGGGCAGTGTGACCCCATATCTGAAGCTCAAGGCTGCTTCAAAAAAATAGAATGAAAAAGAAGTTACATTTAAGCCGTAAGTCCTTGCAGGATCTCGCAGGCTAATCATCCGCGAACAGTAACAGGCCGCTTCTCCAGACTATTTTGCTAGCTCCGCACCTGAAACTTCTTCGCCAGCACCTTCACAGCGGCATCCGTGCTCAACCCCGCGATGGCCTGAATCTGTGCGGCATCATCAAAGAAGCATTTCATCACGGCGATGGCAGGGGATTGATCCCAATGCGCCATATCCACCTGCGCGATCTCAGTCACCAGCCGCTGATGGAACCGGTTGAGCGCGAACTTTGTGCTGTGCTTGGTCAAAGCATCAATGGCGTGTTTCTTGATCTCAGCTTCCACCGTGCTCCGCCGCACTGAGTTCCCCTGACCTACTTCAATGCCATTCTTGCGCGCGTACTTGCGCATAGCCTGCGGATCACCTGCAATCACCTTTTGCAACTGCTTGCTCTTATAGTGATGAATGCCCCACTTGATCAGCCGGGCGGATGCCATCGTGACAGTTCCCAACACAAACGCCCCGCCAATGGCCGCTCCAACAGGCCACGCCGCAGCAGCGACACCAGCAGCAACCACACCACCCGTCGCAGCTGCCACAACCCCTGCTACACCGGAAACCGTGAGCGCAGCAAAGCCCAGCCCATCAACGGCAGAAAGCACCGCCTTCCCAATCTTGGTGTTCCGCGCACGCGACTGATTATCAGCAATCGTCTTGGTAATCATCGCCAGCTCAGCATCCCGCGCCCGAGAGACTTTTCGCGATCCTTCCAATCCAGAAACAGGAACCTCTTGCCGCTCTGAGAACAACCGATGTAAGGCCTGCGCTTTTTTGCCGGTCTGGTGATGTTTGAAGGCACGGATAGCTGTGACACTGGCATCATAGGCAGAAAGCCCCACAGCAAGAACGCCCACTCCTGCACCAACGGTGCCAGCGGCATAACCCAGCCCCTGTGTGACCAGAGAGATGCCCTCAACGTTGGCAGAGAGCGCTCTTTCAGCAATAGCCAAGCCATCAGAGACCATCGCAAGCCCCCAAACCTCAGCGGACAGAATGTTGACGTGCATCTGGGTCTTGTAATCATTGCGCATGGCCTTCGCCAAAGTGGCGTTTTTGCCATAGTTCGCAACAAGACCCGTCAGCGCCTTATGGGCCTTGTCCGCAGCCTTCATCCGCCCTTTCAGCGCACCATCCAGATGATCTAGAGCCCCTTCCAGATGCGCAGCCTCACTGGCAGAACTTTCTCCATAAGTCAGCGCCACCTGACTTCGCAGAACAGTCAGCCGCTCCACCTCATCAGCAGCCCCCTTCTCCACTCTGACATACGCTTCTAAGGCAGACTTCGCAGACGCGGACAAGTTAGGGAACAAACCATTCAGCGCAACACCAAGGCCCTGCTTCGTGATTTTGCCCGCCTGAACCGCTTGCGCCAAGGTGTCCACCAATATCAGCGGAGAACCATCACCCTTCCGCACATCCTTGACCATGCGCGACAAAGCTGCAAGCTCGGCAATGTCTTTCTGTGCCTCAAGAAACTGCTTGGCTTCAGTGCGATACGTATTAAGCGCGTTGTCCGCTGCCTTCATGCTTGTGTAAGCGGATCGCGCAGAAATCAGGCTTTGGATCGCGCCCAGCGCATAATAAAAACTGGTGAACCCAAAGCGACCATAAGCAACACCATCAGTGATCGGCACTTCAGTCCGGAAGATCTCTTCTCGTCCATTCACCGCAGCATTAATCAACGGCATCACATTGTGAGGAAACTTACCCAATCCATTGCGCACCAGCCCTTCCGTCTGCACACCTTCCGCAATTGCACCGCGTGCTGTCACGCGGGTGGGATGATAGCCACCCCCTTGCCCACCAGCCGTTTCAGTAAGCTTAGCTGTGCTGACCCCATGCCACTCTTCCTGCCCCGCCCGCAGCAACGACTGCGCCCGGCCACCGCCCAGCGCCCGATCCAGTGCTGGCTGACGATCTTTCAGATGCCCTTCCAGGTCCTCCAATACTGGCCGAAGCACCTCAACCGTATCATTACCTGCTGCTGAACCACCAGCCACCCCATTCAAATGCTCCACCAAAGCCGTCTTGGTTGTTTCCTGTTCTGGCTCAGCAAAAGAGACGGACACCAACTGCTTCTGAAGATCAGCCGCGCGCTCTTTCGTCAGCAAGCCCGGATCTTTTGCAAATGCCTGCAGAGCCTGAAACACCCGATGCTCACTGCCAACACCGGCAGTCTTATTTCCAAACCGAGCCTCCCCGCCCAAAACATCCCGCTGCACAGGCTGTAGCTTGAGGCGCGCGTCCAGCAGCGCTCGCTCGATGGAGGAGAGAGGCGGCCCGTTCCGTTCTGACTGTGCTGTTTGCCCGGACAGGTCAGAGGATGGAACAGGTCGCCGATGAAAACTCGCCATGGAAACGGCCCGCTGTGGCTGAGGAACCCGTCTTTCCTGCCCGTCTGCAACCGGCACCACTGACAACCGATAGGGCATCCGTGCCGATTGGGTGCTCCCGCTCCTTGAAGCCGTATGCCCTCCTGCCTGATCGACAGGCGGTGTCACGTTAGAGCTGGGTGTGCTGACTTGCGATGTTACTCCGGTATTCCTCATGGTGGCGTTCCTCCCAAACCACTCAGACCAATATATGCTCCGAGGTCCACTGGCTTTCTGCTCCTCCGGCATCACTTAGCGAATGGCGCAGCTGCAAAGCTTCACCAATAAAGCTCTTCAAAGCTTCCATCAGATGCTCAACGGGATCGCTCATGTGTAAGAGGAGTTGCTGGCGCACCGCATAATGCTGCTGCGCATCTAGGATAAGGCCAAAAGATGTAAGTTGCCCAACACGTGCCAAAAGGCTTTTCAGTTGTGGCAGTTCAAGGCCATTTTCCGGAAAGACATCAGCCTCAAGCTGCACTTCATAACGCCGCTCCTGATAGCGCGCCGAAATCATTGTCGTCAGATGGTGCTCATCTGAATGAAGCGCGACCTGCCCCGCTCTGTTGGGTGCCAGATCCGGCAAGTGCAACAGTGCGGCAAGCCGTTCAAATAGGTCCAGTAATTCCGTCTCCTGACATCGCCCCATTATGCTCTCCCCAAAACTGCATGAAGCAAAAAGCGAACACCATGAGCGTAGAGAAGCAACAAAGCCCCAAGTGTATCGAAGAGCACAACCAAACGACGAAATTGATATTTTATTTCTCTAAAAATAGAATCGTTGAAATATAATAACCCAACGGAAGAACATTAGCCCCAGACCAGCTTGTATCTTTCATGGCCAGAACAAACACTCAAAAGTCAAAACAGCAAGCACTCCGCCCCTGTTAGCCTGAGCAAAGTTATTCATTAAAACCAAACAGAAACTGCTTGACCTCAAGTCGACTTGAAGTGGCACTTTTAGCTAAATTCCTAGAAGGAAAGGCAAAAACGTGCACGCAACAAGTCTTCTGGTCAACGCTCTCCTCCTGGGCATTGGCGCAACAATTTTCATGGATCTGGTCGCCTGGGTTCGGCTTCGCTTCTTCTCCATCCCAGCTTTGGACTACCGCCTTGTGGGCCGCTGGATGCTCAGCATGCCGCGCGGACAATACGCACACCAAACCATCATGCAGAGCCCGCCCCAGCCGTTTGAACATTCCATCGGTTGGGTCGCCCACTACGCCATCGGTGTCATGCTGGCGCTATTGATGCTGGCGGTCACCGGACCAGACTGGCTGCAAAACCCAACCATCCTGATGCCACTTGTCATCGGCTTCCTCTCCTTGGGTTTTCCCTTCTTCCTCATGCAACCCGCGTTTGGCTTTGGCATCGCTGCCGCTAAAACACCTGCCCCGAAGATTGCTAGAATAAGAAGCTTCATCGCCCACATGTCCTTCGGCCTTGGCCTCTACCTCACCGGACTGTGCCTGATCTCCCTCCCCCTATAAGGCACGTCCAGCAGCCCACAGCCGCAAAGCCAACAAATTGAGGCTGTGGGTTTGCTCCTCATTTGTTTTCTTAAAGTAGATTGGCATCACCAATGACACGACACAGACCATTATTTGGAACGGGACAACCATGCCAAAACCCTATCCAACACTTCCGGAAGGGACACGCATTTACGCAGTCGGTGACATCCACGGCAGGCTAGACCTACTGGAAACCATGGGCAAAGCCATCGAGAGCGACCTGCAAAAGCGCCCGATCGCCGACCCCGTAACCGTCTTCCTCGGCGATTACATCGACCGTGGGCCGGACAGTCAGGGTGTCATCGATTTCCTCGTCGACAACCACCACCGCACGCCCCGCCAGATCTGCCTGAAAGGCAATCACGAAGCATCCTTGCTGGAATTTCTGGAAGACGCTGGCACGCTCTACCATTGGGAAGATCTGGGCGGCATGGAAACCCTGCTGTCCTACGGCCTCTCCCACCACGACCTGATGGGCTCCGCAGGCGCAGAAAGTGTGCAGACCATCTTCAGAGAGAACTTCTCCAAGCTGCACGAAACCTTCTTCAGATCATTGGAACTCTACTACAAACGCGGCGACTACCTGTTCGTCCACGCTGGCATTCGTCCCGAAGTGGCACTGGAAGAGCAAAGCGAAGATGAGCTCATGTGGATCCGCGGCCCTTTCCTCAATTATGAGAAAAGCTTCGGCCTCTTCGTCGTCCACGGCCACACTCCCGTGGAACACATCGACCGCCGCACCAACCGGCTGGATGTAGACACCGAGGCCTATGCCTCCGGCCAGCTCACCTGCGCCGTGCTGGAAGGCAGCGAAATGCAGTACATCACCGCCACCACAGACGGCTGGGAACTCTTCGACTTCATCCCCACGCACAAATAGCGCAAGACCTTACATCTGCACGATAAACTGATGTGCCGCCGCATACTGCATGTAAGAGCGTAAAAGCTGCTTCTGATCCTTCATCTTCAGCTTGCCCTGCGCACTCTTCAACTGCTTGCGCGCCGTATCCGGTTGAATGTCAGCTCCGAGCGCATACTCGGTCACGTCTACCCCTTCCAGAATAGCCCGCACCACGCGCCCTTCTGCCGGGCTCAGCCCAAACAACCTACAAAACGAAGAAAACACGTTCTCCGGCAAGCCATTGCTGTGCCCCAGCTGAAAAATACAGATCAGATGAAGATGCGGCGCCATTGGATGTTGCGGTGCTTCATAATGCACCTGCACCAGAAAGCCGCCATGCTTGCCCTCATGAGCCCGATAAAACTCGCAGGACTTATTCTCCGCCTGAGCCTGTGCAAGCGCCTGCTCAAACTCGTGATTGTTATCCAGCAGAGCCAGCCTCTGATCCACCTGCGCCAGCAACACCCCCTGCTCCAGCAGACGGCCCGCCACCGCATTCACACCCGAAACCCTGCCATTCTCCAGCGTCAAAACACCCGCATTCATCAAATCAACGGTCTGAAACTTGCGCTTTAAAGAACTCATGGCGATTCAAACTAGTTAAAATTAGAACTACCTAACATATAACCCCAATCACCTCTTGTATACGTCAAGCCTCGCAAAATTTACGTAGTTTTCCCGATATGCGCACCACACACACCAAAGCACTGGCCTGCGGCGGGGATGACAAAACCGCAGACCAGCAGAACACCCATCAAGGGCTGAACCCCTCTGAGTCAGCCTCACGCGAGGAATAACGATTAGCCATCTCACTAAGAAGATGTAGCAATCATGCAACTACTATAGATTTTATAGTTATATATATTTCTATTTTTAGTTGCGTATTATATGCATCAATCATGCTTTCTCTTCATTCCTATGAGTTTTAAAATGAAAAACAATCTCTTGATCGCTCTTGCAGCAGCTGCAATTTCTACAGGCGCCATCACATCTGCAAATGCAAACGACTGGTACGTTCAGGGCACAGGCGGCCTGTCTTTGGGCAGCATCACCGAAGATGTAAAAGGTGGTGATGACAACACCTTCAAGGACGAAGGTTTTAGCGGCCGTATCGGTGCTGGCGCATACGTTTACAACAACTTCCGCATTGGTCTAGAAGGCGGTTACGCTGCGTTTTCCAAAAACGCGACAGACATCGATGTATGGGACATTTTGGCAGTCGCATACTACGACTTCGAAAATGAGACCGCCTTTACTCCCTTCGTCGGTTTGGGTGCTGGCCTTTCTCATATGAAAATCGACTTTGACGATGGTGTCGATTCCTTCAAGAACACAACCAATCACTTCTCTACTAAGTTGGGTGCTGGTGTAGGCTACGAAATCTCAGAGAACCTTGAGCTGCTAGCCGAATACTCATTCCAGTACAACTTCAAAACCAAAGTGACCAATGGTGTTGATGTTACTGCTCATCAGAACCAGTTCAACGTTGGTCTGCGCTACTCATTCTAAGAGTTGATCGCATTGATCCTCAGTTCAAAAGCGGGTTGCTTCAGGCAATCCGCTTTTTTTCATTGCCGAAAGCACACTCATCATCTGCAATGTCCTGCAATGCAAACACACCAAAGCACTGGCCTGCGGCGGGGATGACAAAACCGCAGACCAGCAGGACACCCATTGAGGGCTGAACAAGGGTGTTGGAATGTATCGCCGAAAAGCCCAATCCGGTTTTCGGATTAAGACACGCCCGAGCATAGACCGCCCTTCAGGTGCCGATCACAGTGATGAGATCAGGAAGCCACTGTCAGGTTTATCGGCTGCGGATGAGCGACCCTCGATAAAGTTCCGCAGGCTTTTTCTAAGGCCTCCAGGCGGTCACGAAAGGCGTAATGCAAAGTGAACAAAGCATCCCGCTCCCGCGAATCCTGCATCCGCTCGCTCAGCAAAAGCTGCTGAATATACGCAAGGTTCTGCAAGTCCGAGACAGCAATGGTTACTTCGTCAATATCATTTTGAAGAGTATTTGTGGCGCCACAGGCGCATGCGGGATCGTCCATATTCAAAGCCCTCGTTGTTGGCTGTTGAAGTTCCGCTGGACATACGGGCTTTCGACGGCCCGCTGGCGAGCGGGAGGTTCGAAACCTGACAACGACAGGCGGGCTTATTCCCTCCCGAAGAAGGTGTTGTATTCACCGCCCTCCCGCTCATAGCAAATGGTCTGCGCACTATAAAATAGGCACAAAAAATCCGCTAGTTAACGGGAGCGGGTATCGCGTTGTTAGAGGTTTCGACGCCTCACAAATGAATGTGGAATGAAACTCGCATCTTGTCAAATTGCAACTTCTAACAAGTGTGCGTAACGGGAAATCGGAGGAAGAGAGAGGCTAACGAACTCAGCTAACTAGCAACAGATACTAAATGATTTGCAGTGTTCCTAGATTGTGATAAGCATTTCTAGTTTTCGCTACGATTGGAAGTAAAATTCCGCATGCTATACGATTTAATTTTTCCGTGCAGTGTTCTTTTTCTAAACTTCGGCTTCAAGCTTTTCGTGGGCCAAGAAGTTAAGTTTTTTGACTTTGTAAAAGCTGGATGCTTACTACCAGTAGATATAGTATTCCTATCAATATCCTTCTTAGCTGCTTTTTTATACCAAACAAGAAAAGAAGTAGATATCCAACTTATGCTAGGTGGAGTACTAATTTATGTATTAGCAGCTATATTTGTAACTTACTTTAGCAAAAGATCTGAAGCGCAGTTGCTTAATGCACAAAATTTTTGGGCAGGATTTCATAGCTTTATCAGTTACGCTATCTCCCTGTTCATCATCTATATAACAATTCAAATTGGGGTAGAACTCAAATGAGCATAGACTACCAGTTACTCATTGCTCTCTCAGGAGTATTCTTGGGCGCTTTTACCGCACTGACTATTGGTTTACTTATCATCAACTCTCGGCGCGAGTCTCGCTACCGTGAGGAGATTGGAAGAGCAGAACTGTCATACGTTCGAGATTCATTGGAAGCAAAGATTGCGCAACTAAATAGGGAACTGACATCCAATGAAGATAGATGGCTTGAAGTCAACCACTTGTTAGTTTCAGCACAGAACAACAAACTTACTAGTACATCAAAATCATCCAATAGGTTTTGGGATCAATTCGCTTTTGCAGACATTGACTTTGAAGTCGATCCAAGTTTGGTTTTTGTTCTAACTCCATTTAATAGCAGCGAAAATGATACCTATTTGGCAATCAAGAGAGTTTGCCACTCGCTAGGACTAAAAGCAGTTCGAGGCGACGAAGAGCATGCTGAAGGCGATATTTTAAAACATATTTTGAGACAAATGCTAAAAGCTCGTCTTATTATAGCAAATGTTGGCAGTAGAAACCCAAATGTTTTTTATGAGTTGGGCATAGCCCAAGCAATAGGAAAACCTACATTACTGGTTGCCTCGCATCAGTCAGAAATTCCATTCGATCTACAAAGCAGACGAATTATTCTATTTTCAGATATTCGGGAGCTAGAGGACCAATTACCTAGATTTTTAGTGACGCAGTTTTCTAATTAGCCCCACCCCACCATGACCACATCCCGTCCAAATCGCGGCATCAGGGGCGCGAAAATGCGACTTATTTAAAAACTTACGCATTTCTTGCCCAATCGCGGCGATTTGCGGTTTCCTATTAACCGGAAATCGCGTTATCTAAAGACATCATTAACTTTAAGGCGGGTTCTGCTTGATTGGTCTGACCAGACAAAACGAAGCCGCTTTGCTTTAGATGTACGCAGGATAATGGCACGCGACTACGATCCCTACAGTCTGTCGAGCCCGCAGGTTTATCTGTGGCGCATGATTATTTTTCTGGTCCTGGCAGGCTTCATCGCCTTTGTCTTGATTGGACAAATCACGGAAGCCTTCATGGCAAACCCGGCATTGAACGGCCTGATCGTAGGCGTCGCGACACTGGGTATTCTCCTGTCATTCCGGCAGGTTCTTCGCATTTTCCCGGAAGTATCCTGGGTCAACGGCTTCCGCCTCGGCGATCCGCGCCTTGAGGTCCGCCGTCCCCCAATCCTTCTGGCACCTATGGCAACCCTGCTTGGCAACAAAGCGGGCGACATGACCATCTCGCCAACCACCATGCGCTCCATGCTCGATTCCATCGGCATGCGCCTGGATGAATCCCGCGAGATTTCCCGCTACCTCACCCGCTTGCTCATCTTCCTCGGTCTGGTCGGCACCTTCTGGGGCCTGATGCAAACCGTGGGCGCAGTGGCAACCACCGTCAGCACGCTGAACGCAGCAGGCGGCGATGCCAACGTGCTCTTTGAAGATCTGGTCTCCGGCATCACCGCACAGATGACCGGCCTCGGCATCGCGTTCTCCTCCTCCCTCCTTGGTCTGACCGGTTCCCTCGTTCTCGGCTTCCTCGACCTGCAGGCAGGACAGGCACAGAACCGCTTCTATCAGGAGCTGGAAGACTGGCTCTCCACCCTGACGGACATCGACCCGGACGAGCTGGGCAACGGCACCACGGCAGATATGGCCGCTGACCTGCGCATCACGCTGGACAAGCTGCGCAAGTCCATGGAAGCCAAAGGCACCACACAGGATGAAGGCTCCAACGCCGCCATGAGCAAACTGGCAGAAGGCATTCAGGGCCTCGTCCAGCATGTACGCTCTGAGCAGAAGATGATGCGCGAGTGGGCCGAAGGCCAGTCCATGCAGCAGCGCCGTATCGAACGGTTCCTGAAAACGCTCACCGCAGAGGTAGAGCGGGAGAAGGAATAAAGCATGGCAGGAGTACGCACACGCAGGTCTCAAAGCAGCTCAGAGGATTACTGGCCGGGTTTCGTGGATGCCATGTCCGCGCTCCTGCTGGTGTTCATCTTCCTGCTCTCCATCTTCATGATTGCGCAGTTCTTTCTCAGCCAGCAGCTGTCTGGCCGGGATAAGGTGCTCAATCGCCTCAACCAGCAAATCGCAGAGCTCACAGAGCTGCTGGCGCTGGAAAAGGCGAATGTGGGAGATCTGGAATCCACCATCTCTTCCCTGCAACTGGGTCTGGAACAAGCCTCTGGAGAACGGGATCGTCTTCAGGGCCTGCTCAATGAGCGTTCCGGCCAGATTGACGAAGCAGGAGGTGCGCTGGCTGCCCTTCAGGCCAAGCTGGAAGGCGAACAGAACATCAGCTCCAAGGCTCTGGCACAGGTAGAACTGCTGAACCAGCAGATCAGCGCCCTGCGCCGCCAGATTGCCGTACTGGAAGACGCACTGGACGCCTCAGAAAAGCGTGACAGAGAAAGCCAGACCCGCATTGCCGATCTTGGCAAGCGGCTCAACGTGGCCCTCGCCCAGCGCGTACAGGAACTGTCCCGCTACCGCTCAGACTTCTTTGGCCGCCTGCGCGAAATCCTCGCCCAGCGCTCCGATATCGAAGTCGTCGGCGACCGCTTCGTGTTCCAGTCCGAGGTGCTGTTCTCCTCCGGTGACGAAGAGGTCAACCCGCAAGGCAGAAACCAGCTCGATATCCTCGCAAGCGCCATTCTGGAACTGGAAGGCCAGATCCCCGATGAGATCAACTGGGTCCTGCGCGTGGATGGTCACACCGATGCCCGTCCCCTCTCCGGCACAGGTCGCCTGCGCGACAACTGGGAACTCTCAGCCGCCCGCGCCATCTCGGTGGTCAAATACCTCATCTCCAAGGGCGTAGAACCCGACCGCCTGGTCGCCGCCGGCTTCGGCGAATTCCAACCCCTCGAAGAAGGCACCACCGACGAAGCCTACGCCAAAAACCGCCGCATCGAGCTAAAACTCACACAGCGGTAAAGGCTGATAAAACCAGACACAAAAACAGGCGCCTGAGCATGAACCTCAAGCGCCTGTTTTTTTTGATCTGACTTTCGCATCTTCCATCGTTCCAGCAACGGCATACTCAAATCAGCTATCTAGGTACAATCAACGCGTCCTGATACACCTGACTGCCGACTGTATCTGAGTTCATCATTGTCATTTGAAACGTGAACTAAATGACAACAGCCAAACCCCTTAGTTTGAAACCTGCGACAGTGCATCAAGGCAGAAACTAAGTGAGGTGTTCTTCGGCAACGCGCAGTAACCTTTTGATTTTAGCTTCTCTGATGGAGAGTCTCCTCCACCGATCAGAATAAGAAGAAAATCATCCAAGGGCGGCAGATACTCTTCAGAACTCGCAACAATCTTATTGAGAAGTGCATTTTCAAGCGCCATAAAAAGTGGCAAGTTTATAGTGCCTTCCGCTCCATCAGGGTACTCATGAAGATAATGCTTCACTCCCCAGACAGGGCTCGTAAAGAACTGGCTAACATAAGTGTTGTTCAATCGATCATGCTGTACTTTCAATCCAGATAAATCTACTTTTCCAGCACGCGTGTTTTCATAAATCGCTTTCATGGTGCCATAAATCTCGGGCCACTTCTTCGCTTCAACAGTCGCACTCAAAGAAATAATTGCCTTGTTTTTTCCCAGAACAATGAAGTTTGAGCGTGGTTCATAAGCCGCTCGCATTTCCTGTCGAATAATACGAAACATCTCGGACCCCGAGTTGTCTCCAATATAGTCCACCAACAGGTTGGCACCAATCTGGGCAACTTCGTCTTCAAACTCTTCTGCTTTAACAAGCAAGATTAACATCTCAGTGGAGTCAGGATCCGCAAAATGAATGGTTCCAGATGGCAAGGCAGAGGATTGCTCTTCTGCACCAGTCAGCGCAGACGCCCAATCTGTGAGACGGAACCCCCATTTCTTTGTAGGAAGCTTCATTAACAGTTGCGCGACACGGCGTTGAACATCTTCATCCCCGCCCCTCAAGATGACCTGACTAGGTTGACCGAAACGAATATCTCCCTCGCTTCCATCGTTAGCCACATCGTCAGATCCGAAACTAAGGAAATGAAAGATCTCATTTATGACGTCTGATGGTCTTCCAGTCTTGCTAGAGTTTCTGAGGCTAAACTTTTCAAACTCCCTCTCATACCAGCCTTTCGAGTACTCCGATTTAAGTAAAAGCTCCTCCAGATACTCAAGTGCTTCCGGAAAAACTTGTGGTGGTGCAGATATTGTGAGCAGTAGATTTCGACCATCTATACTGAGCTTATGCTGAAACCCTTTTGTCCGCCGAAATGTATCAACTTCATAAGCAGAACGGCTCGTTGTCCCTCCTATCATCACACTTGAGAGTCCGGCCAACAATGCAGTTGCCCGGCTTTGTGTTGGAGGATCTATTGGCCAAACTAAGGTGATTGCCGAAAGTCCGTTACGAAGGGGGGAAAGATAAGAGAAATTCGCCCTGTCATTTGATGCAATGAGCTCTGCATGTACCCGCTGTGCTGAAATTAGACAAAGAACCACCAGAATAGAGGTGATCAGTGAGCGCTTAAATATCTGCATTTCAATCTACTTTTTTGGCTAAAATGACTGACGTAGCCGACGGTTTCACAATCGTTTTCACGAAATTAATGACATTTCGGTCAGTTACATTGCCCAACATCTCCGCGAACACTGACGGGCTAACAGGCGGGAATCCATCTGCAGCGACGTTATTCAGGAATGATAGAAATAAGTCAGGTCGGTGTTTGGCGTACAGAGCATTCGTCACTTCTTTCTTACGCGCCTGATCAATTTCATGGCTGCTGATCGGCTCATCCAGCAAACTGGCCATGGTCTCTTTCACAATGCTGTGCGCCTCATCCAAGCTGAAGTCGGGCATCAGCTGCACATTTATAGAAAGCTCAAGATCTGCGTTTCTTACAAAATGCATATCTATGTCATCTATAAAAAATCTAGTGTCTTCAAAATAAAGAGCATTTTCTAATCTACTGATCAGAATATCGCTCGCGATGAAAAATTCACCCTGCATATCTATGCTGGATTGCTCACCTTCAAATTCTATGAACTTAATGAATTGCACCGCATCGCGCATCAGCTTGTTCGATTCAATGTATTCGACAGATCTGTGCGTAGGATCAGGTTTCTTATCTAGCCAAGGTTTGTCAGGAACAGCAGAGGGCTCTGTGTCACCAAACACACGCGCAACAAGCTCGGCAGCTGTATCCGGCTCAATCTTGCCAGACACAATCAGGGTTACATTGGAAGGAGCATAATGCTCCTTATGGAACTGATAGGCCTTTTCAACACTCAGCTTGGGTAGATCATCAACTGTGTTGTTCGCACGTCCACGCAAAGTTCCATACAGGTTTTGAAGAGCAATTCGCCTCAACCAGCGACGAGGAATTTGCCTTTCACGAAGCAATGTTTCACGTCGAATAATTTCGATTTCACTTTCAGCAAAACCTGCTGGCACACTTGGTGTGTCAAGCACAGCTCGAGACAACCGCAACAGCAGCTCTGCATCAGAAGGCACACCAGAATTTGTGTAAACCGTGGACACTGGCGTGATCGAGGCATGAATATCACGTTCTCTGGGCTCTCTTAAAATTGTGGCGTCTGACGAGAAAGCGGCCAGATGCTCTGTCAGGTGAGCAGTGCCAGATGGTTCAGGATCATCAAACGTTCCTGAAAGAACGATCAACTGCACATCTACCCGGTCGTAGTCATCTGTTGGAACAACATAGGCCGCGTGCAATCCGCCTTTTTCCGAAAGCTCGATGATGCTTTGAGCTTGAACTACCTCTCCAAAGATCAGAAAGAAAAACGATAAAAACAAACCGATGACGCGCATCATAAACCTTTGAAAATATTACTTGAGAAAAATGTAGGCCAAAGAGAACCGTACACTGCGCTTAAGAGACCATCCTAACACAGCACCAATCTTATACTGGTTTTACATACACCCTCTCTTATCAACTCGGGTGTCACATACATGAACCCCATCTAGATATTTGGTCCATGTTTCCATCTCGGCTTTATCAGGTTCATACATCCAAGTCTTGGAGACAACATATGTTCTGGCATTACCCAAAATAAGTTTAGTCAGAACAGTCAGCCCACTCACAGCCCGGGGAACGACACAAGAGGTTTTTAGGAGTGCATACTCGACTTGGTTTTCCCGTCCTTTGCGAACAAAGGTGGTCGTGGTTTCTTGACAGAATGGGTGCTCATACTTCTCGTAAAATGCTTCATACTCTGACATTTCCGCTCCGCCAAACGGGTAGTTAAACAGCTCCAAACTCTCGTGATAATCACTGAGATCCTCATCCTCTGAAAACATATAGATGATCTCGAGCCCCGCGACGTTCTCAATGTTCACAACCTCATATCCTTCAGGCAAATCCATAAGGAGTGTCTCTCCTCCTCCCACAAAGGCTGAAGCTCTAGAAACACCTAATAGTGCAGCAAAAGCCAGCACTAAGAACACACGAATGAACATCTCTAAACATCCCGAAAACCAGCAGGAAAAAAGCACCACCTAGCAATGCTATTTATTGATCGATAAGAAGCCTTAAGAGTTACAGTACACCTACACGCTGTAACGAGGAAAAGATTCCTGTCAAAAAATTTAACTCATTCAACAAACACAGCAACGCAGCGAAAACATAAAAAACGCAGAATAACGCAAAGCTGCGCATAGCGACGCAAATAGCAAAAAAGCCGCGCCCGGGTGGGCAGCGGCTTTTCAGGTTATCCTACAAAGTCGGGGCAGTTTTTTGAAAGTTATGCCCCTTCAAAGCGCGTTCCATTTGATTGGGTTCAATCAAATGATAAGAACTCGCTCTAATGGCGTTCTTAGCGCTCGTCTTCGTCCTCATCACCTTCACCCATGGATTTGAAGTTCGCGAACACAGCATCTGCATCCACTTCCTCTTCTTCTTCACGGGTCTTCGGTGCTGGGGTCGCAAACGCAGCTGCAATCGCGTCTTCGCTTGTTGTTTCGTCAACAGGCATAAGGGTCTGCGGCTCTTCACCTTCCATAGGCTTAGGAGCGTTCTTCGCAGCTTTCTCAACTTCGATGTCCAGCTCAATCTGGGAACACAGGCCCAGAGTTACCGGATCCATCGGCTCAAGGTTCGCAGAGTTCCAGTGAGTTCTGGTGCGGATCGCTTCAATGGTTGGCTTGGTGGTACCAACAAGACGCATGATCTGCGCATCCAGCAGCTCAGGATGGTAACGAACCAGCCACAGAATTGCGTTTGGACGATCCTGACGACGAGAAACCGGGGTGTAACGAGGGCCCTTGCGCTTGTTCTCAGGAACGCGCACCTTGGACTCCTGCACCTGCATGCGGTAGCTCGGGTTATTCTGAGCTTTTTCAATCTCTTCGCGGGTCAGCTGGCCAGTCAGAACAGGGTCCATACCCTTGATGCCCTGTGCAGCTTCACCATCAGCGATCGCCTTCACTTCCAACGGATGCAGCTTACAAAACGCAGCAATCTGATCGAAGCCCAGAGCGGTGTTGTCTACCAACCATACGGCTGTTGCCTTTGGCATAAGCGGTGCGTTGGACATTGTATAAATCCCTCCTGTGTGCTCCACAGCCTAATCAAAGGTGGCGAAGCCGAATTCCATAAGAGTTTTTGGGGAAACTTGAGCGCACTATACGCCCACATTTCCCCAAAAGCAAACCAGATCAACACTTGCCGCCAGCTTCTTTAGGAAACCTGTGCGAATTGAAGCGGCACCTATGCACTTTCCCTGAAGCGCATTCCCTCTGATTAAACAGGGTCAAACGATCCGAACTCGCTCCCCAAACTCATGCTAGAGCATAAAGAGTGAATGCGAATGCAGGCAGAATGCTCTAAGCAACTTTCAGGATGATCTTTCCAATGTGGTTGGATCCTTCCATCCTGTCATGGGCAGCCCTTACATCGCTGATATCAAAGACCTTATCCATAACCACCTTCACCCTCGCACTTTCCAGCAGCGGCCAGACCTTCTCATGCAGAGCCTCAGCAATATGCCCTTTGTACTCGTTGGTCCGCGGTCGAAGCGTAGAACCGGTATGTGTCAGCCGCTTCATCATTAATCGGCTAAAGTTGACATTTTCCGAAGGCCCATGCAGCGTCGCAATCTGGCAGATCCGCCCTTCAATGGCGGCCACGATCCAATTCTTCTCCACGTAATCGCCACCAACCATATCAAGGATCACCTCAACACCTTGTTTGCTGGTGATGTTGCCGATCTCTTTTACAAAGTCGGTTGTCCGGTAGTTGATGACATAGTCCGCCCCAAGCTCCCGAACGGCCTGTGCCTTCTCCTCAGAGCCGACAGTGGTGAACACCTCAGCCCCAAAGGCCTTTGCCAGCTGAATAGCGGTCGTTCCGATACCGGATGAGCCACCATGAACGAGGAACTTCTCCCCGGACTGCAATCCCAGCCTATCAAACACATTCGACCACACGGTGAAGAAGGTTTCAGGAACGCCAGCCGCTTCTTCCATGGACATCCCAGCCGGCACATGCAGAACATGCGCAGCAGGCGCCACACAATACTCCGCATATCCCCCTCCCGGTGTCAGCGCGCACACACGCTCACCAACTTTATGAGAGGCAACCCCTTCTCCTAGCTCAACAATTTCACCGGAGACTTCCAATCCGAGTAGAGGCGAAGCACCCGGAGGAGGCGGATATGCCCCTTTGCGCTGAATGACATCCGGCCGATTGACGCCAGCAGCATGAACCTTGATCAGAACCTCACCAATACCAGGCTTCGGAACCTCAACCTCTGCAATTTCAAGGACTTCCGAGCCCCCAACACCGTTCATCACCACGGCTTTCATCATTTCTGGATGTCCCCCTACTGTCATCTGCTGCCCCACTCTCCGCACTCGCCAAAACTGCCGCTTGCTCACTTTCTCAATTAAGTGAAGAATAGTTCCCAACAAGAGCCCGTCTACCCCACCAAAGGTGTTTTCTTCATTTTTGGGAATGGAGCAGCGCTCAGGGTCAACATAAGGAGTTCATAGCGCTATGGGAATTTTTGATGATGACGAAACACCGCGCTCCACAACCTCTGGCATTGTTGTGGGAGAGCCGCTCAGCAACCTTTCAATCCACGAATTAAATGAGCGACTTGAACAACTTAAGGAAGAGATCAAACGCGTCGAGAATGAGATCAAAACAAAGTCAGAAATCAACGCATCCGCAGAAAGCTTCTTCAAGTAATCAAACAACATTTAAAACAAACAACTTGGCTAAAATCATATAAATGCAAGCTACAATTCGCAAATATATAAATTGGATACTTACAATTTACGTATCGTTAACCATTTTAAATTAGAACTTAGTTATTCCAGTTGATCTGGATCCAGAGTGAACGTTCACTCTGCTTGACGCCTCCCTGTTAAAACACCTCAGAGCCGCACCGATGCGGCTCTTTTTTTCTGCCGGTTCAACACCCAAACCCGGCTTAACCACTCAATTCACAACCATGAGTTGGCACGGGCTTTGCTCCGTTCAGATTGAAGTAAGATCTCTTGCTCCATTTCGAGACAGTTTTATTCTTTTCAAAAGGCTCACTTCAATTTTCGAGCCGTAATTGTTTCAGACTGGGAATGCAAAGGACGATGGCAAGAGAGACGCAACGCATTAATTGAGGGGTTTTAAGATGGGTGAATTCAGAACTGAAACAGGACCGGAGAATACCTTCAACTTTGCACAGCGCCTCATGACATCTCAAAACTTCACGGAGCTTTTTCGTGAAGGCATGGGACTGATTGAAGAGACAGCCTCTTACCTGGATGGCCCAGGCAGAAAGCAGAGCAAAGCTCTCGGTCCAGCCGCCTCCCTCGCCTACGCCACAGAGTCCATGCGCCTCACCACTCGCCTGATGCAGCTCGCCTCCTGGCTCCTCCTGCAGCGCGCCGTAAATGATGGTGAGATTGTTCAGGCTGAAGCCCAGAGCGAAAAGAACAAGATCCGCGTCGACAACGCAACCAAAGAAATGCAGAACCCCGCCTGGAACGACCTGCCAGAGCAACTTCGCGGCCTGATCGAAACATCCTTCAAGCTACAAAGGCGCATCAAGCACGTCGACAACATGCTCAAGGAAGAGATGCTCCGTGAGCAGGCAGCAAACAGTTCCAATCCGGTCGGCGACCAGCTCTCTCAAATCTCAGCCGCTTTCAAGTAATCTTTGTTGGCCAACTCCGCCAGCAACCCTGCGCACTCCTCAAACGCGCACAAAAAAACCCGAAGCAAACGCTTCGGGTTTTTAATTTCGCAAACTTCAGAGCAATTATTTGCCCAGGAAGCCACCAAACTTGTTGGTGAAGCGGGACACGCGACCACCACGGTCCATGAGCTGACGGTCACCACCAGTCCATGCTGGGTGGGAGCTCGGATCGATGTCGAGCTGCAGGGTGTCACCTTCTTTACCGTAAGTAGAACGGGTGGTGAATTCGGAACCATCAACGAGCTTTACAGTGATGGTGTGGTAATCTGGATGAATGTCCTGTTTCATGACTAAACTGTCCTGTCAGCAACGGCCGGGCCGCCTCGATCCTAAGATGGGCTTTGGGCTGGCCTGAAGCATCGGTAGAAAGAAGCCGCGCTCACACAAGCACGGCATAATCGTGAAGGGGTCTATAACCCATCCAAACCGAGGAAACAAGAGGGTACAGCCCGCAGAAATCCAGAGAAAGCGCTTGCAATTAAAACTATCGGGACACATCTACTGCATCATAAGATAAACTTAGATGATTTCGCAGATATCCGGGGGTGGCATGAGCCAGCGGGACTCAAACAATCGGGAAAAGACCTTGCGTCCACTCGCAACGCTTTTCCCTTATCTTTTAAGGCATAAGGCCCGCTTGGTTCTGGCAACTTTTGCTTTGCTGGCTGCTGCTGGTCTTACCTTGGTCCTGCCCATTGCAGTCCGCTATATGGTTGATTATGGCTTCACCGGTGATAATCCAAATCTGATCGACGATTATTTCCTCGTGATCATCTTTGTAATCGCCCTGCTCGCACTCACCAGCTCGCTGCGCTACTACATGGTGATGATGATCGGCGAGCGAGTCGTTGCAGACTTACGCTCGGATGTATTCCGCCATCTCACCTATTTATCCCCCTCATTCTACGACAAAACCAAGTCCGGTGAGATCATCTCACGTCTGACAGCAGATACCACACTCATTCAGTCTGCCTTTGGCGCAAGCGCTTCCATTGCTCTGCGACACCTGCTGATGTTTGCTGGCTCCACCACCTTGATGGTCATCACCAGCCCGCGCCTCTCCTTATTCGTGCTGCTGGCTATTCCGCTGATCGTGTTACCACTCCTCGGCTTTGGCCGCGCTGTACGCAACAGAACCAGCCATGCACAAAGCACCCTCGCAAACGCCATCGCGTACGCCACAGAGGCACTTGGCTCCATCCGCACCCTTCAGGCCTTCACCAACGAGAAGAGCGTATCTGACCGGTTTGAAGCCGATATCGAAACTACCTACGAAGCCGCCCTCGTCGCCACGCGTGCACGTGCCTTCCTGATCGGAACCATCATTCTCATTATCTCCTCCAGCATCATCGCAGTGCTGTGGGTCGGAGCACTGGACGTCATCGATGGCCGCATGTCTGGCGGTCAGCTCACCCAGTTCCTCATCTATTCCATCATCGCAGCAGGCGCCATGAGCGAGCTCTCTCAGGTCTGGGGCGAACTGGCAAAAGCAGCCGGTGCAGCAGATCGCATCACCGGATTGCTGCATGTCCCTTCAGATATCAACGCACCAGCCAACCCAGTCGCGCTACCATCTCCTGCAATTGGCGAACTGGAGTTCAACAACGTCGCCTTCCATTACCCGACAGCTAAGGAAGCAGGCGTGTTGGAAGGCTTAAACCTTTCCGTCAAGAAGGGTGAGACAGTTGCTATCGTTGGCCCAAGCGGTGCAGGCAAGTCCACCTTGTTCCAGCTCCTGATGCGTTATTACGATCCGGTCTCAGGCAAAATCACACTGGATGGCACCGAATTGGATGCAGCTGATCCACGCGACCTGCGCGAGCACATCGCACTGGTCCCTCAGGACACAGCAATCTTCGGCAGCTCCATTGCTGAGAACATTGCATTCGGCAAGGAAAGCGCCTCTCGCGAGCAGATCATCGAAGCTGCCAAGTTTGCACTGGCAGATGATTTCATCACGACCATGAAAGACGGGTACGACACTCTCATTGGCGAGCGCGGTGTCACCCTTTCAGGGGGGCAGCGTCAGCGCATTGCCATTGCCCGTGCAATCCTGAAAGACGCCCCGGTCCTGCTTCTCGACGAAGCCACCAGCGCATTGGATGCAGAGAGCGAGACCATCGTTCAAAAAGCCCTCGACAAGCTTATGGAAGGCCGGACGACACTGATCATCGCCCACCGCCTTGCAACCGTGCTGAAAGCAGATCGCATCGTAGTGATGGATGGTGGCAAGATCGTCGAAGAAGGCACGCACGATACACTGGTTGCTCAAAAAGGCCTGTATGCCAAACTCGCCAGAATGCAGTTTGAAATCGGTGCTGAAGCACTGAACGCGCAGGAAAAAGCCAGTTAAAACGAAAAAAGCCGCGCTACTCAGAGCGCGGCTTTTTTAATGCAATCAGCAAGGCTTACTCAGGCTCGCTCACATCTACCGTATAGTTCAGCGGCATGCGCGCACCATCAGCATAGATAGTCTGACCGGAAACATAGCTCGCATCATCAGAAGCAAGGAAAGCAGCAATGCTTGCTACTTCTGCAGGCTGCCCCAGACGACCAAGCGGGGTGCGAGAAAGCACGGTTTCCATCTTACTCGCATCCTGAACAACGCTCTTAAGCATCTCGGTCTCGATAGAGCCCGGACCAATGCCATTCACGCGAATGCCGTACTTCGCCAGCGCAACAGCAGAAACGTGCGTCAACTGGTTCAAACCACCTTTGGAGATCGTGTAAGGCACCTGATCAGGAATAGCGAGCACACTGTTGACGGAGCTAATGTTAATGATGGAACCTGCAGAACCACCGTCTTCAACCTTCTCAACCATATGACGCGCAACAGCCTGAGAGCACAGGAACGCACCCTTCAGGTTGACGCGCAGCACCCGATCAAAATCTTCCTCGGAAAGTTCCAGAAAATCACCGCCAGCTGTAATGCCGGCATTGTTGACCAGCACATCAACGTCGCCGAACTCATCCAGAGTGTTCGCAACCATGTTGCGGACATCAAGACGAACGCTGACATCGCAATGGCAGAACGCCACGTGCCCAAATTCGGAGAGAGCTTCCTGAGCTGCCTCCCCGGCACGCTCATCCGAGTCGGAGAGCATGACTTTGGCGCCGTCTTGCAAAAATCGCTGCGCAATAGCGTAACCGATGCCTTGAGCGCCACCGGTTACAATCGCAACTTTCTTCTCTAGTTTCACTTTGAAGATACCTCTGGCAATGCCGAAATTTCGCCGACCTTAATCTCTAAGGCCAGCCATGTCGATGCACTTCTCCAGTAAAACTCCTTAGCTCCTCTGAATTTAGCTGACTGATGCCACCCCACGAACAGAGATCGCTTCTGCAATCTCGTCAAGAATTGCAGGGTCATCAATGGTTGCTGGCATTTTGAACTCTTCACCATCGGCAATCTTGCGCATAGTTGCACGAAGGATCTTGCCAGAACGGGTCTTCGGCAAGCGCTCAACAGTGATCGCCAACTTAAACGCAGCAACAGGACCAACCTTTTCACGGACCAGAGCAATGAGCTCTTTTTCAATTATGTCAGTTGGCTTTTCGACACCGCTCTTCAGCACAACAAATCCACACGGCAGTTGCCCTTTGAGGTTGTCCGCAATGCCAATCACCGCACATTCAGCTACATCCGGATGTTCAGAAAGAACCTCTTCCATACCACCCGTAGACAGGCGGTGCCCAGCAACGTTGATGATGTCATCAGTTCGGGCCATGATGAAGAGATACCCATCATCATCCATCAAACCTGCATCTGCCGTTTTGTAGTAACCTGGAAACTCAGAAAGATACGCATCTTTGAAGCGGTCATCTGCATTCCATAGTGTCGGCAACGCCCCGGGAGGCATTGGCAGCTTCACAACAATGTTGCCCAGCTCGCCTACACCAAGCTCATTGCCTTCATCATCCAGCACGCGCATGTCATATCCTGGCATAGGTACGGTGGAGCTGCCCAGCTTAATTGGCAGTTTACCAAGGCCAAGTGGGTTACCCGCGATACACCAGCCGGTTTCAGTCTGCCACCAATGGTCAATCACCGGCACGCCCAGCAGGTTCTCAGCCCATAAAATCGTATCTGGATCAGCACGTTCACCAGCAAGGAACAGCGAACGAAGCCCAGCAATGCTGTACTTGGCAAGCTCAGTCCCTTCCGGATCTTCCTTCTTAATCGCACGGAACGCAGTCGGCGCAGTAAACAGAGACACCACAGAGTGTTCAGAAATCACACGCCAAAACGCACCAGCGTCCGGTGTTCCAACAGGCTTACCTTCATAAAGAACCGTCGCAGCACCATGAAGCAGCGGCGCATAAACGATGTAGGAGTGCCCAACGACCCAGCCCACATCAGAAGCCGCCCAAAACACCTCACCCGGATCAATGCCGTAAAGGTTCTCCATGGACCACTTAAGCGCTACCATGTGACCACCGTTGTCACGCACCACGCCCTTCGGCTGGCCGGTGGTTCCAGAAGTGTAAAGCACATAAAGAGGATCTGTCGCAGCAACCGGAACACACTCGGTGGTCATCTTTTCAGCCACCGCGCCTTCCATCAGCACGCCAAGATCATAATCACGTCCTTCATTCAGTGGAGCGATAAGCTGCTCGCGTTGCTGAATGAAGCAGAAATCTGGTTTGTGAGAGGACAGTTCAATTGCCTTGTCGAGCAGCGGTTTATATTCTACCACTCGGCCCGGCTCGATACCGCAGGAAGCACTGATGATCGCCTTAGGCTTACAATCCTCAATACGAACCGCCAGCTCCTGCGCAGCAAAGCCGCCAAACACTACGGAGTGGATCGCGCCAAGGCGTGCGCACGCCAACATGGCAAACATCGCTTGCGGGATCATCGGCATGTAGATCAGCACCATCGTGCCTTTCTCAACACCCTTCTCACGCAGCAAAGCCGCCATAGCGCCCACTTGCTCTTGCACTTCAAGATAGGTGTAGGTCCGCTTCTCACCGGTAACTGCACTGTCGTAAATGATTGCTGGCTGTCCCGGACGGCCATGTTCTACGTGACGGTCAACGCAGTTGTAGCAAGTGTTGCACTCACCACCCACAAACCATCGTCCATAGGTGCCCTGCGAAGCATCAAAAGTCTTTGTATAGGGCGAGAACCAATCAATGCCCTTAGCCGCTTCGTCCCAGAAGGCTTCTTTGTTTTCTTTCCATCCATTGTAAACGTCGTGGTATCGGCTCGTCATAGCTGCTCTCCTCCCATGCACCCCTGCATAGTACCTGTCCACAGGTTCGGCTAAGACTGAGCCTTGAATGACCCAAAGGCAAGTTTTGCTATATTAGAAAATCGGCTTATAACTAAAGATGACCCCATAGTTTCAACCCACCTATTTCTTAGTTTCCTCTTATAAAAAAAGGACTTGCCCGCATCATAGCGGGTGGTAACTCATGCTGCCTATTACCGATCCCTTCTTCTACCTCTGTGCAATACCTGCTGTTTTCATTGTTGGCATGGCAAAAGGAGGATTCGGCGGAGGCCTTGCACTCGTGGGTGTGCCGATGATGTCCCTTGCTATTCCACCTGTGCAAGCTGCAGGAATTCTCCTTCCCATCCTGCTGGTCATGGATGCTGTCGGATTATTCTCCTACCGTGCAATCTATTGTCGCAAAACACTTCTTATTCTTATCCCGGCAGGTCTCCTGGGCACCCTGATCGGATACTTCACTGCAGCATACATTTCCGAAACACTGATCCGGCTGGTCACTGGCGTCATCGCACTCATCTTCGTGTTGGACTACTGGTTCAACAACAAAGCCAACAAAGCGCCCAAACCACACAATGTCATCCTGGGCGGCATTTGGGGAACGATCTCCGGCATAACCAGCTTTATTGCGCACGCTGGCGGCGCACCGTTTCAGATGTACGTCCTGCCTCTGCGACTGGCTCCGCCCGTCATGGCAGGAACCGCCGTCATTTTCTTCGCCACAGTCAATTTTTCAAAGGTTCTGCCCTACTTCGCACTTGGACAGTTTGATGCCAAGAACATCTCCACCTCGCTGATTTTGCTGCCATTAGCACCTCTGGCAACAATCGCAGGCATTAAGATCGTCAGGCACATCGACAAAGAGCTGTTTTACAAAATCACTTATGCAGGCTTGTTCATCATCGCCCTGAAACTGATCTGGGATGGTGCCAGCGGTCTGTGACGCAAAGAATTCTCAATTTTGAGAGATCTGCTTTTCTCTTAGAAAGACTGTAGGTGCCTCTTACAAAGGATCATTACAGTTGCAGGATATCCTCATCAATCCGCTGTTTTACCTTGTCGCTATCCCCGCCCTCATCATCGTGGGCATCTCAAAGGGTGGCTTCGGCGGAGGTGTGGCAATCCTCGGCGTACCAATGCTCAGCCTGATCATCCCACCTATTCAGGCAGCAGCAATCCTGCTTCCTCTTCTCGTAGCGATGGATGTGGTGGGCCTCTACGCTTATCGCAGAACCTACGACACCACCGTGCTCAAGCTCACCATTCCCGCAGGCATCCTGGGCGTTGCAATCGGATGGGCAACAGCAGCTTACTTCAGCGAGGCAATCATCAGACTCCTGATTGGAGGCATAGCACTGGCGTTCGTTATGAAGTACTGGATCGGTGACAAGGCGGAGAAAGAGGCCCCAAAACCCAGTAAGGCGAAGGGTATTTTCTGGGGTACGATCGCCGGCTTCACCAGCTTCGTTTCCCACGCTGGCGGCCCACCATTCCAGATCTATGCCCTGCCCCTCAAACTGCCAACTATCCTGTTCGCGGGCACGGCAGTCATCTTCTTTGCGGTCATCAACGCAATAAAGCTCATCCCCTACACAATGTTGGGTGAGTTCGACGCCACCAACCTCACGGTCTCAGCCGTGCTTCTGCCTCTGGCACCAATAAGCATGTATCTGGGAGTGAAAATCGCAAAGGTTATCAGCCCACAGCTGTTCTATAAGATCACCTATTTCGGTGTCTTCATCGTAGCGCTGAAGCTGATTGCAGACGGTTTAGTCGCGCTCACCTAGGCCGTGGTAAAGCACGCTCCGGATAGCCGCAATCGGTCCATCCATCTCAAAGGTCGCATCCGGCATGGTTTTCCAAGGCACTCTCTCGTGAAAGTAGCTGGAAGGATCCGTGAGATCCAAATCGCCACGAGCAGGAGAAACGATGCGATACCGAACCTGTTTTGCATTGTAAGTGTCTGACGGATCACCCGCAAACTCAGAGCTCGGAGGCTGACCCTCTACCCACGAGAAAAAGTAGGTGCGCAACTGATCTGCCATGCTACTCGACGAGTTAAGCTGCGCGAAGTTGAGTTGCAGCCCAAGCACCAGACACACTGCAGTAGACACAGCCCAAAGATACCAATGGGTGCGGAAGTGATTGAGAATGACGGCTCGGTTGAGATAGAGCTGAATGAGAACAGGGAACGCCACCAGCAGCACAAACCACTGGGCATCCTGCGATCTGTGTGGCCCAAGCATGAAAATGTACCCCGTAAGAACCACGGTAATCGCGCAGAAAACCACGCCAAAGAATATGGCGATCTTCCCCTGTCGATTTGGTGTCGTTACGGTCATATGAGCCCTGCTTGTTCATCGCTCACCGTCCGAAAACGGATCGCAATTTATTCTTTTATCAGACAGGTCTACATTACAAATCGAAAGGCAAACGGGGAAGACTTCTGGGGTGTTGCAAATTGTCGCGAGCTTTCTTCTTGCCCCAAAAGGCAACAAGATTTCACCTTTTCCGTTAAGTTAACGACACTATTGCAACCAGCGCATACAATTTTACCGAATATATCGACACCATTCCACAAAACACCCAGAAAATACTTATAGATGAAAGTCTAAGGACAAGAACACCATCAGACTAACATCTAGGTCATCTGGGCTACCCGCTCTGCCTATACTCAGATATATCAAAATATGTAACACTCTTAATTCCTAGCTCTTCACCAGAGCCAGTAACCATCTTGGGAAAGTTCATTATCACTTCAAGGGATCTTCCTGTTCCCTTGTGCGGGAATTTGAATGCCTGGGGGATTTCATGAAAAACCATCCATTAAACACATCGTATTTCGACAAAGACCTCCCAAAAACGGACGCTAACTACACACCACTCAGCCCACTAAGTTTTTTGGAAAGGGCTGCAAAAGTTTTCCCAACTCACACAGCAATCATCCACGGCAGCATCCGCCGGTCTTACAGAGAGTTTTACGAACGCTCCATCCGCCTTGCCAGCGCTCTGTCTCAGCGCGGCATAGGGAAGAATGATTGCGTGTCAGTAATGCTGACCAACACGCCACCCATGCTCGAAGCCCATTACGGTGTGCCAATGGCCGGAGCAGTGCTGCACGCGCTCAACACCAGACTGGACGCAGCAATCATCGCATTCCAGCTGGATCACGCAGAAAGCAAGCTGGTTATTGTTGACCGCGAGTTCTCAAAGGTCATGAGCGAAGCTCTGGAGCTGGCAACCGTCAAGCCAACCGTTGTGCTCTATGACGACAAAGAGTTCCCTCAATCAGCACCAGTGATCGGAGAGCTGGAGTACGAAGAGCTGATCGCGAGCGGGTCAACAGATTTCCAGTGGCAACTCCCAAAAGATGAATGGGATGCCATCACGCTCAACTACACTTCTGGCACGACCGGCAACCCGAAAGGCGTCGTTTATCATCACCGCGGTGCTTATCTTCTAGCGCAGGCAAACATCATCACAGCTGCCATGGGCAAAAAGCCTGTCTATCTCTGGACGCTCCCAATGTTCCACTGCAATGGCTGGTGTTTTCCATGGTCGCTGTCTCTTGTTGCGGGAACCCATGTATGCCTCCGCCAAGTCCGGCAAGGCCCGATTTGGAACGCATTGGCAGACGAAAAGGTTACGCACCTATGTGGCGCCCCAATCGTCATGTCCACGCTACTCAACACGCCAGAAGATCAGAAGCGTAAATTCACCCATGAAGTCGAGTTCTTTACCGCAGCAGCGCCACCACCAGAGGCCGTGCTCGCAGCAATGGCCGAGGAAGGCTTCAACGTCACGCACCTGTATGGCCTGACCGAAGTCTACGGGCCCGCAGTCGTGAATGAATGGCATGAACACTGGGATGAACTACCAACCTCAGAACAAGTCGCCCTCAAAGCAAGGCAAGGCGTCAACTACGTCGCTCTTCAGGATCTCGCGGTGCTGGATCCTAAAACCATGCAGCCAGTCCCAGCTGATGGAGAAACCATCGGTGAGGTTATGTTCAAAGGCAATGTGGTTATGAAGGGCTACCTGAAAAATCCATCCGCAACGCAAGAGGCATTTGCAGGTGGCTGGTTCCATTCAGGAGACCTCGGCGTTCAGCATGAGGATGGTTACGTCCAGCTCAAAGACCGCTCCAAAGACATCATCATCTCAGGAGGTGAGAACATCTCATCCATCGAGATCGAGGAAGTGCTTTACAAACACCCCCAGATCTCCGCAGCAGCTGTGGTTGCTCGGCCGGATGATAAATGGGGCGAAACACCCTGTGCGTTTGTTGAACTGAAAGAAAACAGTAGCGTGACCGAAACAGATATCGTCGCCTACTGTAAAGAGCACCTGGCCAGCTTCAAATCGCCAAGGACAGTTGTCTTCACCGATCTGCCAAAAACGTCTACCGGCAAAATCCAGAAGTTCGTATTGCGGGAACAAGCCAAAGCGCTGGCTTGAGCACAAACAAAAAATGCGCCGCTAAAAGCGGCGCATTCTCTGATAATTCTGGAAGAGGAAGCTAACCCGTCACTCGTAATCGCGAGATTTCATCCTTAAGCTTCAACTTTTGCCTTTTGAGATTGCCAATCTCTAGTTCATCCATTGATGGATGATGCTTGGCGCTTTCCAGCTCCTTCTCAAGAGTAGCATGGCGGCGTTCCAGCTCAGTCAAATGCTCACGGATGGACATAGGTTTTAATCCTCCTACATTGTCTCTGTTACAGGAGGATGATGGCACCATTTTCATGAGTTGTCGAACGATGATTAGCTGTTTTTTTTCGGCCTCTACAACGCGAGATCGTTAATTCATGAAAAACTTAGGGAACTTATAAATGACCCAGTAAATTTCAGTGATTGCCACCACCAGCAAAAAGGGAAGCTCACTAAGTATTCAACCCTATACATACGCTACGTAAATTCGTCATGCGACACGACTTCCTGTAAAAATCGTCAGACTCATGTTCATCGCGCCGACACATTCGGTATACTGTTACAGAGCGGTGAGTTGCGACAACGCGCCCCACCAGATTTTATTCACTGATGGGTAGAGTTGCACACAGACCGATACGTGTCATGTGAGGACAAAACGATGACGGAAGACAACCTTGATCAGGATAGCATTCGCTCCGAACTGGCGGAGCTGAGGCAGGAACATCGGGATCTGGATCACTCCATTGAAGCACTCATCGAAACAGGACGGTCAGATGTCCTTCAGCTGCAACGCCTGAAAAAGAAAAAACTCATGCTAAGAGATAAGATTCAGGTACTGGAAACCCAGCTCTTACCTGACATTATTGCCTAAATTAGAGGCAGAGCTCTAACCTTCGTATATTATTGGCATTTCTTGTAGTAATTGGGTTGAAACACGCCGTGGTATTTCTATAATCCGCGCTTTCTTCCCAGCCGCTCAGAGGGTGCCCGTTTTATGAACCGCACAGATCAGCCAGAAGTCGCCATCATCATGGGAAGCCAATCCGATTGGCCAACCATGAAAAACGCCGCAGACACGCTAGAAGCACTGGGAGTTTCCTATGATGCTCGCATCGTCTCCGCGCACCGCACTCCGGACCGTCTGGTAGAATTCTCCAAAACCGCAAAAGAGAATGGCTTCAAGGTTGTCATCGCTGGCGCCGGTGGAGCAGCTCACCTGCCAGGAATGGCGGCATCCATGACTCCATTGCCAGTCTTCGGTGTTCCGATTGAGTCGCGCGCCCTGAAAGGTCAGGACAGCTTGCTCTCTATCGTACAGATGCCAGCAGGCATTCCGGTTGGCACATTGGCCATTGGCCGCGCCGGTGCAGTCAACGCAGCACTCATGGCAGCAGCCGTTTTGGCGCTCAACAATCCGGAGATCGCCGCCAATCTGGATGACTGGCGCGAAAAGCAAAGCCAGGCTGTCGCTGAAAAGCCAGTCAATCCGGAAGAGTAAGAGTTTCAGAGGCGCCCATTTGCAGGCGCCTCATTTGTTTTAACTGCCCTAACATCTGGCCCCTAACTCTGGAAAGTTTTCGAAATGGGTTCCACACTATGTCCTGGTGACACGATTGGTATTCTGGGTGGAGGTCAGCTTGGTCGCATGATCGCTCAAGCTGCCAGCAGGATGGGCCTGAAGTGCCATATCTATTGCCCGGATGAAAACAGCCCGGCCTTTGAGGTCTCCGCAGAAAAGACCGTTGCAGCCTACGAAGACGAACAGGAACTTACACAGTTCGCAAAGAGCGTTTCTGTCGTCACATATGAGTTCGAGAACGTACCAGGCGAAACTGCCCGCATTCTGGAACAGTTCGTGCCGGTCCGCCCAGGCCCACTCGCACTGAAAGTTTCGCAGGACCGTCTCGAAGAGAAGACCTTCCTCTCAGAAGAAGCTGCTACACAGGTCGCCCCTTTCATCAAGGTCGACAATCAGGCAGAGCTGGAAGCAGCCCTCATGGAACTGGGCGGCCAAGGCGTCCTGAAAACACGTCGGTTTGGATATGATGGCAAAGGCCAGATCATGATCCGTACGCCTCAGGACATCGAAGGCGCAATGGATAAGCTCGGCAACCAACCAGCTATTCTGGAAGGCATCGTTCCGTTCGAAAAGGAAGTCTCCATCATCGTCGCTCGCGGAGTCGACGGCACCGTGAAATGCTACGACCCGGCAGACAACTACCACAAGAACCACATCCTGAAGACTTCCAGTGTCCCGGCAGACATTCCCAAAGCAACAGCGCAGGAAGCCATCGACATGGCAACCCGCATTGCAGTTGCTCTGAATTACGTCGGCGTGATGGGCGTGGAGCTTTTCGTGGTGAAGGACGGTGACAAGACAGAACTCAAGGTCAACGAGATCGCACCTCGCGTTCACAACTCCGGCCACTGGACCGAAGACGCTTGTCCAGTTTCTCAATTTGAACAACACGTACGCGCTGTCGCAGGCTGGCCACTAGGCACTCCAACCCGTGCACACAACGTCATTATGGAAAACCTGATCGGCGATGACGTGAACACGTGGGAAGCCGCATTGCTGGAACCCAATGCACGTCTGACACTTTACGGCAAAGCAGAGACACGCGAAGGCCGCAAGATGGGTCACATCAACCGCCTCTCTCCGAAGTCATAGTCAGCAACGACATCCAACAAAAAAGCCCCGAAGACCAATCCATCTTCGGGGCTTTTCTTTTATCTTAAAGCTTATCCCAGCCTCACCAGACCAAGCTGATCTCGCTTTTGGAACCGGATCAACAACAGGATGCCGGTGATAAAGAGACCACTCGCCAATCCAACCCAGATCCCTTCCGGCCCCCAGTTGAACGTAAAGGCCATGACGTAAGAGAGCGGCACACCGATAATCCAGTAGCCAATCACCGCAATCACCATCGGTATGCGCGTGTCGGAAAGGCCGCGCAGCACACCACCAGCCACCACCTGTATGCCATCAACCACCATATAAACGGCAGCGATAAACACCAGTGGCACACCAAGGCGGATCACATCAGCTGCATCAGGATTGCTGCTGTCCAGATAGAACGAAATCAGCGTATCCGGGATCGCGACAAACAGAACCGCACCGAGCAGGCCGATCACAATAGACCAGATCAAAGCCACCCAGCCAGCACGGGTGATGCCATCTGCATCACCACGGCCAGACGCGATACCGACACGCACAACGGCAGCATTGGCAAAGCCAAGCGGGATCATGAAGGCGATACCAGAAAGCTGTACCGCAATACCGTGCGCTGCCAGCTCCAGGGTACCAATCCACCCCATCATCAGCGCTGCTGCAGCAAACAAGCCAACTTCAGCCACCAGCATCAGGGAAATCGGCCAGCCAAGGCGAAGGATCTCAAAGAACGCAGGCCAGTCAGCACGCCAGAAACGCACAAACACTTCGTACTTGCGGGACTTCTCTTCCCAGAACACATAGGCCACTAGGATCACGCAGGACGCCAAAGCGGTCACAACAGAAGCAATACCTGCCCCCAGAATCCCCAGTTTAGGGAACCCGAAGTAACCAAAGATCAGCACGTAATCGAGCAGAGCGTTGACGATTGCACTCACCACAGTCGCCCACAACACGATCTGCGAGCGCTCAATACTGGTCAGGAAGCTACGCAGAGCCGCCACGAAAAGAGACGGATACATAGACCACTGCACAATGCGCAGATAATCCGCAGCAATGGCAGAAACCTCAGGATCCTGTCCCAGCGCCAGCAGAACACTTTCGCCGTTCCATAGCACGACCATCGCAAAGGTCGTGTAGATCAGCGAGATCCAAAGCCCCATGCGCGAAGCACGACGCACATTGCGTATATCGCCTTTCCCTTCTGCTCTGGATGCCAATGGCATAACGGCCTGAACAAATCCAAGTCCAGCCAGCCAGATCAGAAAGAAGAGCTGCAAGGCCAACACGGATGCGGCCAGTTCTGTTGCGCCAAGCCAACCGATCATCAATGCATCGGTGGCGTTGATTGCCATCTGCGCCAGCTGCGCACCGATCAACGGCAATCCCAAAATAAGCGTTGCATTGGACTCCCCCCACCATGCAGACATGGCTGTGGGTTTGGCAACGCTGGTGCTTTCAACCCGCGTCATCATAAGCTCCTGAAGAAAAGGGCATGGAGCCCCTCCAGAACTTGAGCCTCTCAAGAACATAAACGAGATCACGACCCGCAATTGACCGCATCACCTCGCTGGGAGGAAACTTCCTATAATAGAAACAGACCGACAATTTCCCAGCGCTTCCCTGCCTAAGCAATTCCGCTAGTGAAAAAGTCGATTACGCTACTTTGCAAAACTCTTCGGGAATGTCCAGAGGAATAAAGCAAGGCGCATTATCACCGCCATAGATCATGATGTGACCGCAAGGCACTTCGTACCAACCTTGCCCGCCCTTTTCCAAAGGCTCAGACACGACACTCAAGTTACTGTTATGCAAACGATAATAGAGACTTGGCACGATCTTATCACTGGAGCAACGCACCGCATAAAGACGCTCGCCATCAGTCAAGGCCATCGCTACACGCAATGGAGCAATGACATCATTGCAACGCATAATCTCAAGCGTTTTCGTCAGGACCTGTTGCACAGCCCCCACAGGATCAACATCCAGACCATGGCTCATCATCGCAAGAAACAGAGCCTCACTGTCCGTTGTGCCTTGACGAAAACGATAAAAGTCATCGTTGATCATGCCTTCGATCTGCCGGCGGATGTCGTCATACCCCCCGATCTGTCCGTTATGCATGAACATCCACTTGCCAACGGCAAACGGATGACAGTTGGATCGGGAGGTTGCTGTACCAGTAGACGCGCGCACATGCGCAAAGAACAATGAGGACTTCAGCTGCTTGGTGATGCTCAGCAGATTCTCATCACCCCACGCTGGCTGTGTGTCACGATAAAGGCCCGGCTCAGGTTTATGACCATACCAGCCAATTCCGAAACCATCACCATTGGTGTTCACCTTGGCTTCCGCACAATGCAGGCTCTGCGCAATCAGAGAGTGGTTGGGCATTGAAATCAGCTCTTCCATAAAAATGGGAGCTCCACGGTACGCAAGCCAGCGGCACATTACTTTATTCTTTCTTCTGATCGATTACCCAAATGAGGTCTTTAGATTATGCATGATCCACCTGCACGTATAAACCCCTTCCCTATAACTAGAGTAACGAGTTTTCTCAGTGACCCTTCTGAGAATCTAAAGTGAGCATGCCAGAAGCAAAATGTCCCGCTCGACTCATCCTCTATTTCCAAATACGACGAACGGCGTTTGAAGCAAATTCCACTCAAAACTCCACCTCGATTTCCACCGTTCAGAAAAGCTCCTGTGACTTTTTTCGACACCAAAAGAGAGATTCAACCATACACAACCAAAGATTGCATTATGCGCATCAGAGTTTAGCCATGAAGTTATAATGGATTTTGAAAGCTATTTTTACTTATCTTTTACTTTAAGCAAGAACCCACCGATACGCCAACTTGAAGAAAACGTGCGACTGCTGCTGCGATTGCCTTGCTCTGGAAGAGGTATTCCCCCTTATCCCATCTATAAATTAACATAGATTCTCAAGTAAGGAGGTAGACAGCCCACACTCAGTCTGCTAGTTACCCCGTCAAGAAGCGACGCATCAGCGGCGACGAAGTCCTTGTGACCCGTGCATATGCGCTAAGCATCGCTATCAATCATTTCATTTATGTCGTTCTGGATATCTTATCCGGAATGCTCGAAGGTAAGGATAAACGCGTGCAGGTTCTCGTTCGCGATAATAACGTCGATCAGGCGCTGAAAGCGCTTAAGAAAAAGATGCAGCGTGAAGGCATCTTCCGTGAAATGAAGCTTCGTGGCCACTACGAAAAGCCATCTGAAAAGAAGGCTCGCGAAAAGGCTGAAGCTATCCGCCGCACCCGTAAGCTGGCACGTAAGCGCGCACAGCGTGAAGGCCTGCTGCTCGGCAAAGGCCGTCGTTAATTCGGCGATATCCGGGGCATCGCACAGCTAAGGTTCAACAATGTTTGACACAGCCTGTGACCGTCTTGGAACTTGAATTCAGAACGGACTAACCGGTAAGCCGGTTGGTCCGTTTGTTGTTTCTGCTGGTTCATTCGACCTTTTTTTGCCACACTAAAGTGTAGGCTACCGTGTCATTGCAAGGACTCTTTAAGAATGGGGCACATTCTCGTGAACAATAAACTGGCTAAAGGCATCTGCGCGTGTCTGCTCGCGCTTGGCGTTGCAGCGTGCCAATCCAACTCTTCCGGCCTTGTTTATCAGAATGTACCTATCGACAAAGCTGTTGGCTCTTCCTCCAACATTGATAGTCTGAGCGCTGTTGTTGACGCAAACCCAACCGATGCAGACGCTTACAACAAGCGCGGCATCGCTTATGCAAAAGCAGGACGCCTTGATCAGGCAACTGAGGACTTCAACAAGTCCCTGCAGCTGCGACCTAACTCCTATCAAGCTTATGCGAACCGCGCACTGGTGGAACGCCGTAAAGGCAACACCTCCCAAGCTATTCAGGATTACAGCGCAGCTCTGTCCATCAAGCCAGACTATGTGAAGGCCCTCAACGGACGCGGCAACACGTACCGCTCCATCGGCCAGAACACGGCAGCCCTACGTGACTACAACGAAGTTATCCGTCTGAACGCTGGTGACGCACAGGCCTACCACAACCGCGGCCTCATCTATCAGGCGCAGGGCCTGCAAGAAGCCGCGCTGAATGACTTCTCGTCTGCAGTCGGCCTGAACTCACGCGCTTACTCACCACTGATCGCACGCGGTGTAACCTATCTTTCACTCGGTGATGCAAAATCCGCTTTGAAAGACTTCAACGCTGCAATCGCGCTGAACGGAAAATCCGCTTCAGCATGGGCAAACCGCGGTCGCGCTGAAGAAGCTTTGGGCCAGATCACTGAGGCACGTCAGTCCTATACCAGAGCATTGCAGCTTTCCTCGACAAACCAGATCGCGAAAGAAGGCGCCAAGCGTCTGGCAGTATCCTCTGGCGTACCGCAAGCCTAAGCGCTGCATACATAGAGTTTTCAAAGGCTGGGCTTCCGGCCTTTTTTATTACCTTGAACCCAGACTGTGCCCCAGCATCCAGTTGATCTCATCCCGCCAATTAATCATGCGGATCGGCGTGCCGTGAGAGCCCGTCTCGAACAAACGAAACCGCACCGGATACCCCTTTGTCTTGGATGTAAGCGCCTGAAACAAAGCATATTGCTTTTCCCAGCTATACACCCGATCTGCGCTCCCATGACCAAACACGATAGGCACACCAGACTTGTAAGCTTCGCTTGAAAGAAGCCGTCGATCTGTAGCGCCTCCAAGGAAAAACAAACCAGACAGAAGGCCTGCCACACCAGCGTCACTAGCCAAGCCATAACAAACCTGAGACCCCATGGAGCCACAGGCAACAATCACAGCAGCATTTGGGGCGAGTTCTCGATACTGCGCAATCAGCTCCCGAATTTCCTGCGTGCCTCTCGGACTTTCAAGCTTCACGTCAGGCGATAAATAAACCCCGCCGTTTCGCACCATCAGGTTCTTGAGGCGATTGAAGTTCCCACCAAACGTCCAGTCCGCATTCCCCTGTTTCCGGTTACCACCCTTTCCATGCAGATAAAGCACCAACAGTTTCGTCTTGGCATCAGGAGAGCCAACACGAATGTGCTTTCGCTTGCTGCCTGCTAAGACTGCCGAACGTTCCCGTACATACCAGGACGGTCTGCTGGAAACATACCGTCCGTCAACGCGCCGCTCAGGAATTTCATCCCGCTCCCGCAAGTCCCGTTGTATCTGGTAATCGAGCCTCAAAAACGCATCGCCCTGCCCCTGCTCCAACACAAGCGGATAAGCAAAGAGTTCATCCTTATAGGGTTTCAGCTCAAAGCCAGCAGCCTGAGAGAACGACAAACCCACCATCATCAGACCGACAATAATCCTGAAGCAGCTTTGCAGAAGCCCAAGCATCGCCAGCCTCCTACGGCTTCAGGTAATCGTGTATAACCCGGCCATACGGCAATGTGAGATCGGTGATAAAGTGAACTCCACCCAGCGACTTGCGCATAGGCAGGTCAGCAACCGGCGCATTGGCATGGTGAAACAGCTGTAAGCTCGCAGGGCCAGACCAGGCGCCCTTCACAGTCACATCAGCGACTTCATAGGCAACCAGCTGAGCAATCGCCAATGAGCCATCAACATCAGGAATAAGCTTCAGATTCACCTGCGTTTTCTGCAGTTTCTTCAGGATCGCATCCGGATGACACTGCGTGCCATGCTCAACATCGTAAAGAAGGTGCTGATACTTGTAGCCCATCGTCGCGATTGCGATTGTTACCCCATCAAACTCCAGGTGCCCGGTTAGCGTTGCCCCTGTTACGCTCAGTTCCGGATGCCCCAGCTTCTTAGGAAATCCCCAAATCTCACGCCCTCCAAAGATCGGCGGCGTATCATCAAGAAACATCTGCTGGGTGAAATTGACTGGATGGTCGCCAAACTTGGCAGGGATCACGATGCCAGATTCAGTATAATCCCCAAAGCCAGCAGAATCTGGCATGCGGATCACCTCAAACATCACCTTGTTGGAACCATCCGGCTCCAGCGGTTCTGGCAAGGCTTCTCGAATAGCGTCGGGATCACTCTCGTAGGAGACCACAAAGAACTCGCGGTCGATAAACCTGTAAGGCCCCTTGGGATAAGCAGGAGAAGCAATCGGCATGGAAGCCTGTTCAAGGATATCGGCAATTTTCATGGACCACCTCGATCATGAAAGGGTGTGATGCGCAGCCAAATCACCAGCCAGCGCGCTCTCACCATAAGCACCGATATTTTGGATGTTGCTCCTTGGGTTTTGGGGTGGCACTTTCAGAGCTCACCCCAAACACTTTTTCAATCAGCTGGTTACGTCGATTTCCTTGAAGGTCGCAACCGGCGCTTTTTCGCGGATAACCCAGTTCAAAGCACCAAGCTCTGTCTTCAGCGTCGGATGAACCAGTCCAAACATGCGAAGCTCACTTGCGCCAGTCCCAGAGCTACTCTGATTTACACGGCTGGCAATGTTGAGCGTGGTGGTGGACTGATCGACGCTCCATCCAATTCGGTCACCTGCTACAAACGCAACTTTCCGTCCTGTACGCGTGGTCCCGATTGCAACGCCCTCAACCAATTCGACAGAAGCAAGACGCTCCGTATCAATGTGGTAGTCCGCAATCATCATCAGGCCAATCAGATAATAATAACCGGCCTCCTGAGATAAACCTTGGCGGCTCGCCTGATCAATTAACGCAGCTTTGCCACGAACACCTTTCAACGCATTCAGGCTCGCAACAAACACAATCTTCTCACCGCGTGTCATGGATGTCGCACTCAGGAAGGACTGCGTGGTCCGCTGCGGAACAGCCATCTCACCCAGCATCTCACGCATCTTCTCATCCGCAACCGTCGGGCTTGCCTTCAACGCTTCACTAAAGTTCGTCGTTGCCAGCACGCCACTCACAGCAGTGCCAGCACCACCAGGAATAAACACAGTCGCCAGATTGGTCAGGCGATTAGAAGTGGCATAAGCCCAAGCGGCTTTATCCAGCTCATCTGATAGCGGAGGAAAGGTCGTATACGGGTCAACATTCGCAGCCACGGCGATATAGCGGCGCGCTTTATCGCGTCCAACAACAGCGGCCGCAACACTCTCAACTGCAGAAGTCTTCTTGGCTCCGCCTTTGGAAGGCGCAGTCGCACCAGAGTTACCGGTAATTGTGTTAACTGTCCCATTCAGCAGCAACCCAACCCCATCAGCAGTGGAGCTAAGTGTTTCTTTTGGATCGGTGACGAGGCTTCCTAGAAAGGTCAGTGGCTTGGCAACAGCACTTACGACGCCCTCACCCGCCTGCGAAACCGTATCCATCTGCTCAATACCGCGCAGAGCTTGAAGCTCATTAATCCGCTTTTTCAGCGTCGCAGTACCGCGCACTTTGTAGGTCTTACCCTGAACCCTAAGGCTGTATTGAAGCAGCGTCCCATTCCGAAGGACGGGCGGCAAAATCTCATAATTGCTGCCACGCACAGCAACACTCTCTTCCTTCAGGATCTGAGAGAAACCCAAATCCGAAGAGGCAGAGTGAGACGGTGATGAAGCAATCGCGACCACAATGAAGATGGCAAGCAATAAAGAACAGCGCAGGAGTACGCGAACAGTTTGCGCAGTAGACATAAGATACCCGAACTCAGAACAACTATTACTTAAGGCCCTATCCTTCAATAATGATCAGAAAAGGGCAGCGCCTCCGCTGAATCTCGGGGTTGAAACGAAAAATCGCAGAAGCACACAGCTCCTGCGATCCTCAGAACCGTTTAAAACCTGAAGGTTTCCTAGATTGTCAATGCAACCGTCACCGCACATGCAATCAGGAAGACGATTCCCGGCACAACGTGGGCTCTGTCGCCAGATGCCATACCAACACCTGCTGCAATCACATTGGCGACTGTGATGATACTTGCCCATACCGTCCCGGCAGTACCACCAAATCCAACCATTGCAATCACCAATACGAACGTAAGAACTGCAAGAACGCCAACCTTTGAGAAGTTGATGAAGTTCTTGTAGGTCTTCTCGTGTTCCTCATAATCCATAACAGACGCGCTCCCGTCAGCCATGATTCCCCCTCGAAACAAGTAGTTTTCCTGATACGAGTCTTTAACATCACAATGTCATGTGACGCAACTTCCGTTAAGAACCGCTCAGGAAATAACCTAGGTGTCGGGGATAATTCCAGCTGGCAGAGTATGAGCCTCAATCAGCAGCAGTCAAACCACATAAGTCCAGTTGCTGCTTTTGATGGGCCCTCAGCACATCTCGCTCAAACCCATCAATCTGCTCGTTGAACAACTGGTGAAAGTTCAACTCTGCACGCAAATGCAGAAACACAGACCCAAGCCCAATGGCAGCACGATCCATGAAAACGAAGTAGCGGGGGATCTTCACCGGACCCAACTCTTTCAAAGACTGGTGCACCCGGAACGCTTCTTTCCGGCCATAGGTAGCTGGAGACACGCCATCCGCAATGGAACGCGTCCTGTCACTGAGCAACGGACCAAAAATGAAGTTCGCCCAAATGTTCAGCGTCTCGATGAGTTCCTTCGTCAGCCCTTCAAAACCCCAGGTCTCATAGGCTGAAACCACCCGAGCCTGATCATCCTCAAGCAGCCCGTGGTACAGATCCACAACCCCCTGAACAAAGTCAGGCGGAAAGATCCGCACACATCCATAATCCAGCAGGTTCACACCCGCAGGCTCTTTGCCATCCTCAAAGATCGTGTAGTTGCCAAGATGAGGATCTCCATGGATCACTCCGTAATGAGCAAAAGGGTGCCACCAAGCTTTGAACATAACCTGCGCGATCTTATTACGGGCCTCCAGCTTCTCCTGCCTGTATGCAAGCAGTGGACGCCCCTCTAACCAGCTCATGGAAAGCAAACGTCGCGTTGAAAGATCCTCAACCACCTCTGGGGTCTGGATCTCCTCGTCTTTTGCAAACACATTGGCATAAAGCTTCGAGTGTCGCGCTTCACGTCGATAATCCAGCTCTTCGCGCAGACGGGCGCCGACTTCCTTCGCAATCTCGGATGTTTCAATCGCGGGCCGAAACCGCCGGTGCAACGCCAGCAGCATATCAAACTGGTTCAAATCGGCCTCTACCGCACTATCCATATCAGGATATTGCAGCTTGCACGCCAGCATCGATCCGTCTTGATTAAACGCGCGGTGCACCTGACCAAGAGAAGCCGCAGCGGCTGGCTCCTTCTCAAACTTATCGAATTTGCCTTGCCACCCCGGCCCAAGCTCAGCGCGCATACGTCGCTTAACGAATGCCCAGCCCATTGGCGGAGCATTCGCCTGCAAACTAGCCAGCTCTGCTGCATACTCTGGCGGCACCGCATCAGGGATTGTCGAAAGCAGCTGCGCCACTTTCATCAGCGGCCCTTTGAGTTCTCCGAGAGATTCGGCAATAGCAGCTGCATTCTTTGCGGGGTCTTGATCCCAGCCGAACAACCTGCCAGCAGCAAGCTTGGCTGCAATGCCGCTCATATTGCCGCCAACCTTGGCATAGCGGCCAATGCGGGCAGTCATTCGGTTTGCTTCGCGATCACGAGATGAAGGCATATGGGGTTCCTGCGTCTCACACTCTTTATGCAATATATAGTGCACTGCAAAACCTAGCAGAAAACGCAGAGAACCCAAGGGCACTTTTGAGATTTACCTAATCACATCTTTGTTCAGGCTTGCTCACCCCTCTCTGCAAACTCGAGCTCAAACTCACTCTCAACCGCATTGCCATGAGACGTCACAAACTTGCCGGACCCAGATACGCCTTCAAAATCCCCGGTCCCGGAACCTGGCACCACAGTCATTTCCGACCGAACACCCTCAGCATCAAAAACACCTGTCTCCTCAACGAGAAACGTGCCTTCACGCGGCCCGCACCGACCGGACACCTGTGTGTAACCGTTGTAATTGCCCAGCTTTTCAGTCACATACGCCAACTGATAAAACGTGTTGACCTGCCCAACAATATTCCCTCCAACGGGACCAAAAGCACGAACAGCTGCAATCTTACTCGTACTGGAAAGTGTCTCGGAAGTCTCTTCTTGCCATTCTTCAACTTTGTAGGTGCACTTGAGTTTTGCCATCTTCAACTCCTCGATTGAACGAACTGAAGATCTAATGCGCTCCCAAGAGAAGGGCTTGTAAAAGCGCGACAGCTGCTATCTTTTATGCTCATGCCAAATCAGGATGACACCTCAAACCAGATCAGCGGCCTACTGAACCAGCAATGCAGCCTCCAGCATTTCAATCTGGACTGGCTCGAGCCTGCCGAACCGTTACAGGAAGCGATCGAGTTTTACTGGCTGATCACATGGGATCTGCGAGATAAGCCACCTTACGAGCAAGCCAACCTTCCGCACCCGTCCCAACACATCGTCATAGACACCACCCAAACAACAGGTGTTTTTGGCATCAACACGGGTGTCTTTCATTATACGCTGCAGCAGACGGGCCGCGTCTTTGGCGTCAAATTTCGCCCTGGAGCCTTCGCAGACTTCTTCCACTACAATCCTTCACAGCTGCTCAACACCCACGAGAGTATTGAGCCGTTCCTCAAAGTTCCAGAGCAACAACTCATTTCAGACCTAAGGGAAACCAATCTCCCGAAGGCCTTTGCCCAACAGATGGATGAGCACTTGCTCAAGCTCCAACAGCCGCTCACAACGAAAGCAAAAGATGCCCGTGCACTAGTCGAGCTTATTGCTCAATCAGATGAGATCAACAACCTGACAGACCTTTCCAGGATCTCTGGCACCCAACCAAGAACAATCCAGCGTCTGTTCCAAAGCCACGTTGGCGTAAACCCCAAGTGGGTGATTGAACGATACCGTATGCTGGCTGCGGTTGACGCGATTAATCAAGGCCAGAACCTGAGCCTGACCGACCTCGCTCATTCCCTCGGCTACTTCGACCACGCCCATTTCAGCAAAGCCTTCAAAAAACTAACAGGCCACACTCCAAGCCATTACTTGCCGGAAGCCGAACCGATCTAAGCCGTTTCTTTCACAACAGCATCAAGCGCTTGCCCGATTACGTGAGCATGCGCTCTGATACCTTTGTAAACCAGTTGATCCTCAGTCAGCCCGAGAACTTGGGTTTTCAGGCCTTGCGCCAACTGATCTCCATCAGGGTGTTCTAGCAAGTTTTTGATGGGATCATGATGCACACGGATTGTGAAGAGGATGTCGCCACTCTCTGGCAACCGTCGCAGTGTTTGCTTTTCAACACGCACATAAAGCTGCTCAAGAGTCTGCTCTGGTTGAGAGAAGGCCTCAGGTTGCAAACGAGAAACAGGATGATGCAGGTCGCCATCCGTATAGAGCGACCAATTCAGGCGCCAGACGGGCTTGTCAGCTTCCAGCCGCTCAAAGATCCGCTGAACCATCTGTCCCATACGGTGGCCATTGAAGTCCGGCACACCCTCATGGATGGCAGTCATTGAACCACCGAACTTCTCTGCCAAAGACCAGCTGGAGGGAAAGCACAGGCTCGCCGCCACAAGCCGATACCCGTCCTCTCCTTTGCGCATCAGCACCAGATCTTCCTGCACCAATCGGGAGATCGACAGAAGCGGGGCTTCAGCACCAGCAGAGAGCTCGATACTCTTGTCACTTCCCCGCAAAGCCAGAGCTCCATCAGCATCACACGTATAAAGCTCTGGAAATTGAACCAGCAAGTGCGATGAGATCAACTCAGCCACCTCACACTGAGCTGTTTCCGTATTTGCCTCAGCAGCAAACACAAACGCGCTTGGGTCAGCTATGAGCCGCTCTTTTTCATCTAAATGCGCAATCAAAAACTCATCGGGCTCAATCCACTCTTTTAAATCAAGTGGTTCAAGCCCTACGGTAAACGGCTTCTTGGAGCCATCATAAGGTGTATGAGCAAATCGCGACATCAAACGCCCTCCCCATGCAAACCATGCACCGGATGGAGGGCATTCAGCAACCTAGACGGATTACCCGAGCTCTTTCATGAAATGCGCAAAGGAGATGATGCCTTCTGGCCATGGCCCCTGCCCGCTCTCAGAGTTGATGTGGCCACTCTCACCCGCATCCTGGAGACGCGCGTTCCAGAGCTTCGCAAGCTGCTCCGCACGCTCATAGGTGCAGTAAGGATCATTCCGGCTGGCAACAACCTTCGCATGGAATGGCAACGGAGACGTTGGGAACGGACCAAAGTCGTGCAGTTCAGCTGGCACACAGGAGCTGTCATCAACATCTGCCGGTGCAACCAGATAAGCGCCTTTTACCCAGTTCTTGATGCGAGGGGCTGCATGAACAACGGTCGCAACACCAGCGGAGTGTGCAACAAGCACCACCGGACGTGTCGCTTCCTCAACCGCCTTCACAACATTGTTCACCCACTCTTCAAGATCAGGCTTACTCCAGTCTTTCTGCTCAATGCGCCGACCAGTGGAGAATTTAGCCTGCCAGCGGCTTTGCCAGTGATTTGCGTCGGAGCCATGCAGGCCGGGGACAATCAGAATGTCCGCCTCAGAAATCTTCATAGGGTTCCTCAATACGTGGTCGTGCTAAAAAGTCTGGCAGCTTAATAGGACGAAAATAGCCGGTTTTCAAAGCTCCAGCCCAATCTCCACGCTGATTACGCGCAGCTTTTCTGCTCGCATGGTCCCAATCATAGTTCACCATGCGCTCTTCAAAGGACCAACGCGTGCCAACACGGGTCACAATCATATACCGCGCATGCGGACTTCCAACTTCCATCACGTGCGAATGCGGCTTGTCATCATCATATGCCGGGAGCCCCACACTGCCTGCATTCATAACGATTTGACCTGTGGTCTCCAGCCAAACCACCCGCGGAATATGGGTGTGCCCACACACGATCAGCGGGGAAGTCACATTGCCAATATGCTCCAGTACGTACTCAGGAGACGCAAGCTTAGTACGGTCACCACTTAGCTCCTCAGTCAGATAAACATTATCCGCCGATGGCGTGCCATGACACAAAAACACATTCTCCACGTGCTCCATCTGCGTCGGCAACTGCTTCAGCCAGGCCTTTGATTCATCAGAAAGCAGAGAGTAGGCATGCGCATCGCTTGGTCCCATGTTGGACTGGGCATGGTCCACCAGATGCCGGTCATGATTGCCACGCACCGTGAGCCAGTTTTCAGCAATGAGATATTGAGCGGTCTCTTCTGGCCACAACGGCCCGGAGACACAATCGCCCAGATTGAACACCAGATCCGGCGACTTCCGTTTGATGTCACGATGAACAGCTTCCAGAGCAGGCAGGTTACCGTGAATGTCGGAGATAACCGCAAATCTCATAGCAAAAACTCCAAAAGCGTATTCCAGACGAGCAACTCATTTGCGAAAAAAGAATACGCACAACAACATTGGCAAAACGGTTGGCCAAGCCACTGCATCAGGCAGCAAGCTTTGCCAGCACTGGCGTGATTAAAACCTTAAACAGACCAAGTTGTCAGCGAGGTTCGCCCAGCAGTGTCAAAACATTGCCAAACGGATCATGAAAATGTGCAAGAACTCCGCCCCAAACCTGCTTTTCAGGCGGGCTGGAAAAGGCAACGCCCTTTTCTGAAAGGCGTTCATAGGTATCGACAATATCGTCCACCTGCAAAGAAGCACCAAGGAAGCGACCAATATACTCGCGGTCTTCTTCATTATGCGCCTGCTCAATAATGAGCTCAGCGTTGTCGAGCTTGGCACCAAACGCGCCAAGCTCAGGCATATCCCAGCTGAGAGGAAGACCCAGCGTCTCAGCATAAAACTCCTTGGCCTTTCCGATATCATTCACGAAAATCCGCAGACCATAAAGCTTCATCTTCCCCTCCACTGCTATCAACGGGGCAACTTAGGCTTCGCCAAACACCCGCTTAAAGATCACGTCAACGTTCTTGGTGTGGTAGCCAAGGTCAAAGCGCTCGCGGATCTGCTCTTCAGACAGGTGCTTGCGAACATCTTCATCGTTCAGCAGCTCGCTCAGGAAGTCCACGTCTGCGCTACCGGAAACCTGATAGCTGTCCCAAACCTTCATCGCATTGCGCTGAACCAGACGGTAGCTGTCTTCACGAGAAGCGCCAGCCTGTGTCAGAGCAAGCAGAATACGCTGAGAGTGCACCAGACCACCAAGACGATCCATGTTACCCATCATGCGCTCAGGGTAAACCACCAGATTTTCCATCACGTTGGTCAGACGAGCCAGCGCAAAGTCCAGAGTTACAGTCGCATCAGGACCAATCATACGCTCAACGGAAGAATGAGAGATGTCACGCTCGTGCCACAGAGCAACATTTTCCATTGCAGGCATCGCGTAGGAGCGAACCATACGCGCCAGACCGGTTAGGTTCTCGGTCAGCACTGGGTTACGCTTGTGCGGCATCGCAGAAGAACCCTTCTGGCCTTTGGAGAAGAACTCCTCAGCTTCCAGAACTTCGGTACGCTGCAGGTGACGAACTTCAGTCGCCAGACGCTCGATAGAAGACGCAATCACACCCAGAACCGCGAAGAACATAGCATGACGGTCACGTGGGATCACCTGAGTAGAAACTGGCTCAGCACCCAGACCCAGCTTCTCAGCAACGTGCTCTTCAACGCGAGGGTCGATGTTCGCGAAGGTTCCAACCGCACCGGAAATCGCACAGGTCGCAATCTCTTCACGCGCCAGTTCCAAACGCTTCTTACAGCGATCAAACTCAGCATAAGCCTGCGCCATCTTCAGACCGAAGGTCACTGGCTCAGCATGAATTCCGTGGGAACGACCGATAGTTACGGTGTCTTTGTGCTCATACGCGCGGCGCTTGAGAGCTGCCAGCAGCTTGTCCATGTCGGCCAGAAGAATATCCGCCGCGCGAACCAGCTGAACGTTGAAGCACGTATCCAGAACGTCAGAAGAGGTCATGCCCTGATGCACGAAGCGCGCATCCGGACCAACGATCTCAGCAAGATGCGTCAGGAACGCAATCACGTCGTGCTTGGTTTCACGCTCGATCTCATCAATCCGCGCAATGTCGAAGGTAGCCGGACCACCCTTCTCCCAGATCTTTGCAGCAGATTCTTTTGGGATCACACCCAGCTCTGCCAAAGCATCACAAGCATGAGCTTCAATCTCAAACCAGATGCGGAACTTTGTTTCAGGAGACCAAATAGCGACCATGTCAGGACGCGAATAGCGCGGGATCATGCCAGTCCTCGTATGCGTTACAATTCTGTCGCAGGATGTAGCAGCACAGGCTTCCTAGAACAATGCCAGAAAGCAGCAGGAAGACCGAAAAAACGCGTTTTTTTGGAGAATTTTGCGTTGCTATGTGTACGTGAAGATTTCTTCATTCCATGAAAAAAGAACCTACAGTTTTTGATCAAAATTTTCTCAATCAAACACGCCACAAGGACATCGCAAAATCTATCCAGTTTGAGCCCGGCAGAACTTCCTCTATGCTATCTCACCTGAACATTTCATCGTGGTTCTTGGAGGGGGATATCACATGCAATTGGGCGCTTTCTCAATCAGCCTCACAGTTAAAGATATCCACGCATCAATCGCGTTCTACAAGAAGCTCGGTTTCACCTGCGATCCCAGTTGCGATGGCTCGAACGGTTGGGCGATCATGAAGAACGGCGCGACGATCATCGGGCTGTTTCAGGGGATGTTTGAAAAGAACATGCTCACCTTCAATCCCGGTTGGGATCAGGAAGCTCAGGCGCTGGATGAGTTCATTGATGTGAGAGAGCTTCAGAAGCGTCTGAAAGCTGATGGCGTCGAAATCCATGGACCGGAAGCTGACGAAACCACCTCAGGGCCAGCAAGCTTCACGGTGGTTGATCCCGATGGAAACCCAATTCTGATTGATCAGCATAGATAGCCGGAGAGAAAGCTCTCCTGCCAGCTACGACAAACGTTGAGCTTTAGTAAGCCTCTCAAATCCCTCTACACTCCCCTCATAAATCCAATGAGGTGCGTGAGTGACTGTTCCTTCAGTTGAATTTGCCGATACCAAAGCCTGCTATCTGGAGTTCGAAGCTCCGGATTGGCAAACCCATTTCATTGAAAGCACATTCTATCTCCGCGATAACGGCACTCTCTCAGCACAAAGCAAAGGAAACTTCGCCTCTCCTTATGCCTCCCTGCGATTTGAGTACTCCACCGACCGAACAGAAGGTCCGCCAAAGCTCAAGTACGTTCCGCCCAAGCCGACAATATCTCCTAAGACCCGCCAGATTTTCGGTGTGATTTGGGGTGTAAAGTTCAAACAACTGCCACCATTGGCGGTCCAACAGCCGCCCATGGCAGCACTTGATAAGATCAACGCAATCCATTCACACTGTGAGCAACACTCTGGAGAGCTGGAAGGCTTCCATCAGGCTCTCATCGAAACCTGTACAATCCTGATGTCTCTCACACCGAGCGATGAGAACTCACACCAGCTGGTAACTGCGCAGTCAGCACGCACACATCGCCGGCAGTTCAAGTCGCGTATGGGTATCTCACCCAAACCATTTGCAGCACTCAACCGATTTCAGAGCGCACTATCAGACATTTCACAGAGCAACTCATCGCTCAGCGACATCGCCTACGAACATGCCTTCGCAGATCAGGCGCATATGAGCCGAGATTTCAGAGAGAAAACCGGCCATTCCCCTGCACAGTTCAGAGAAGTCTGGTCAGAAGACAACTCTGTCCGTTTTCTTCAAGACCATCAGGAAAGCCCGGCATTAAGACTAGGCATAGTAATAGATTAAACCCATAGGACATTAAGAATGCTCGCAGATAGCATGACAGAATTCACGCCGCGCTTTGCAGATTATGAGAAAAAAGTAAGAGACAGCTTTGCCCGCCAACCAGCTATGACTTCACTTGGCATCGAGATCGCCAAAGTGGAACCAGGCATCGTCGAGCTGACCATGCCGTACAACAAGGATTTCACCCAGCAACACGGCTTCCTTCACGCTGGCATCGTAACCACGGCCTTGGACAGCGCCGCCGGATACGCTGCCTTCTCCCTTATGGAGGAAGACGCCGCCGTGCTCACAATCGAGCTGAAAACCAATCTGATGAACCCAGCCGCGGGCGAACACTTCGTGTTCCGGGCGAAAGTAGAAAAACCCGGCCGCACCATCACCTTCGTCAACGCCGCAGCCTACGCCATCAAAGACGGCATCGAGAAAAAAGTCGCCACCCTCTCCGGCACCATGATGGCCGTCCGCGGCAGAGCAGACATTCAACAATAGGCGTAAAAGGCGAGAGAAAACATCTCTCGCCGAGCAGCTTTCAAAAGTGATGAGTTACTTATTTACTCGTAGAACTAGCGAAGGTGTTGATCTGCTGTGCTCTCCAGAAATGAAGCTCACACCAGCCACATCAACCGAGCGTTTACTCCCAGTGTCAGTCTCTACTTCGTTAATCCAACTCGTGCGGTTCACACCTCCGGAAATCCTCACATTCTTTGAGAAAGAACCCGCATCTTTTGTATAATCATCAAAGACATAGCTCTTCACTTTGTCATCGAAGAACCTGATAGATCCATACTTCATGCTTGTTGCCAGGTAGCATGCAGGCGATGCTTCTGTCGCATCCGGTGACTTGTACTCACCCAGAACAATCACGCTATCATTGTTTGGGGCGCGATAAGCCTTGGTCGTCTTTCTATCAAAATTTCGGCTCTCTGCGATCGAAACCAATGGGAGGTCATAACTTGCAGAAGAAGCCACTTTCCATCCCACCGATTTAAGATATCTATCTCGTGCTTTTGCGCTCGAAGAAATACAGGCTTTTTCAAAAACCTCCCAAGTCTGGAGGTCCGTTTCTGAAGGCACATTAGTCGTTTGAAGGCCGCCTCCACATGCACCTAGAGGAACAACCATCGATAAAAGCAACAGTATGTTTTTGACACTCATGAGAGCTCCTATCGCAACGATTTATCTACGGGAAGATTTCATCTCAGCTTGCACTTGGTCTCTGTCCCCTTCAAGAAACCATGACTTTCTTTGGTGCAATCGATTGGAACTTTACGGGCAACCCGCACAGTAAGTATGTTCGCCCGATCTCCGAACGCCTGTTTCAGACTTGCTTCAACGGTACGTTTTAGATCTGCTTCACTGCGCCGGTGCTCCCATCCATAGGGAATAACTGTCACCGTTCCCGGTTTGAAGTCACTTACAAATGTTGCATCACCGATCTTGAAAGTGTGCCTTCCTTGCCCAGATTTTCCAGAAACAAATGCATATTTGCCAGACCGCGCAGGCTCCGAATAAGACATCAGGAAGTAGTCGTCATCGTGCTTGAAAGTCACTCGATATGATCCCAAAAGCCCGTCAAACACTTTGAAGGTCAGCTTGTTTTTATTGCTTTCTTCTTCGTCTTCACAATCTTCTATTGCACCCGAAGCATTCACCTTGCAGAAAATCGAAGACAGATCTGGCTGAACGCTTCCATAGCGCCAAATCAGATAATTCTTAGTCTTGTCTATCGGAAACACCGCTAAATGCGATTGATTGCTGGTGGGCTTGTACGACCCACATGCACTGATCGTAAATGCCATAGCCAACATCGCCAGAAGATTGCGCATGATCCCGCTCCGCTCATACGATTTAGAGCATCAGTCTAGAACCAAACAGCAAGGACCAGCGCCCTTCAGATCTGACTGAAAACTTAAGTAAGCGTGGGAAAACTCGTAGGGGCATACGCAAAAAAGGCGAGAGCAATTGCCCTCGCCTCCTGAAGAAATCCAACTCGGTTTGGCTTACGCCTTATCCATCTCTTCCAGTTCATCAATGAACCGCTCGATCACGGCCAGACCTTTTTGCCAGAAGGCTGGGTCGGTGGCATCTAGGCCGAATGGGGCGAGAAGTTCGCTGTGGTGTTTGGTACCGCCTGCTTTCAGCAGGTCGAAGTACTTCTGCTGGAAGCCTTCCTCTGCTTCTTCGTAAACCGCATAAAGCGAGTTCACGAGGCAATCACCAAAGGCATAGGCGTAAACGTAGAATGGTGAATGGATGAAGTGCGGGATGTACGTCCAGTAGTTCTCATAGCCGCCCTCAAGGTCAATCGCCTCGCCAAGGCTCTCTTCCTGAACGCTCATCCAGATCGCCGAGATCTGTTCAGAGGTCAGCTCACCTTCTTTACGCAGCTCATGCACCTGGCGCTCAAACGTGTAGAACGCGATCTGGCGAACCACCGTGTTCAGCATGTCTTCCACTTTACCCGCCAGCATGATCTGACGCTTTTCAGGCGTTTCCGCTTTTGCAAGCAGATCCTTGAAGGTCAGCATCTCGCCAAACACAGAAGCAGTCTCAGCCAGCGTCAGCGGTGTTGGTGCCATCAACGCACCATTAGGAGCCGCCAGTACCTGGTGCACACCATGGCCAAGTTCGTGCGCCAAGGTCATCACATCACGAATTTTGCCCTGATAGTTGATCAGCACAAACGGGTGCGCACTTGGAACGGTTGGATGAGAAAACGCCCCCGGAGACTTACCCGGACGAGCCGCGCCATCAATCCAGTTTTTGTCGAAGAACTCTTCTGCAATGCTTGAAAGCTCTGGCGAGAACTTGGAATAAGCGTCCAGAACAGTGGTCTTCGCCTCATCCCACGGAATGTCACGAGTATCCGCCTGCGGCAGTGGCGCATTGCGATCCCAGAAGTGCATCTTCTCAACACCAAGCCACTTGGCTTTCATCGCATAGTAGCGGTGAGACAGGCGCGGGTAAGCAGCACGAACAGAATCCACCAGCGCATCAACCACTTCCCGCTCAACACGGTTGGAAAGGTGACGACTGTCAGCAATGTCTTCAAAATTGTGCCAGCGATCGTAGGTGTCTTTATCCTTCGCCAGCGTGTTAGTGATCAGCGTAAAGATGCTCAGGTTCTTGGCAAAGGTTTTGGAAAGTGCACCAGCCGCCTTCTTACGCAGCTCTGCATCAGCACCCTGCAGCAGGTTCAGCGTCTGCTCAATGGAGAGCTCTTCGCCATCAATCTCATAACGGGACCCGGAAATGGTCTCATCAAACAAACGGTTCCACGCAGCAGCACCAGTCACATGCTTTTCATGGAAGAGCTGCTCAATTTCCTCACTGCGTTCATGAGGGCGCTCTTTGCGAAGGTCTTCCAGCCAAGGGCGATAGTAAGCCAGTTTCTCTGACTTCAGAGCCTCTTCCAGAACCGCTTCATCAATCTTGTTCATCTCCAGAGAGAAGAACAGCATGTGAAGGCTAGCGGTTGTCAGCTTTTCCTGCACATCGCCGTAAAACTTCTGGCGCGCCGGATCGGTGGTGTCACCGGCATAAGAGAGGCCGGCATAAGAGCCAATGCGACCCATCAGGTCTTCCAGCTCTTCATAACGGCGAACGATCTCGGCCATCTCGTCACCGGAACGAGCAGCGATCTCAGCAAGTTTGCCTTTGCAATCTGCCTCGAATTGCTCTGCCAGTTCTTTCGCACGCTCCATATCCTGATCAATCGCAGGATCTTCGATAGAGCTGTAAAATACAGAAAGATCCCACTCCGGTAAGTCACCAAGGCTTCCGGCTGTCATTGCAGCCTCAGCACTTTGATAAGCGATAGGGAAAGGAGTGGCGTGCTTAAGTGTCATTTGAGCGTCCGATTGTGGGTTGGCATGTAACCAAAAAAGAAATCTGAGGTGCGCAGAACAAGTTCCGTAGCACACTGTTTAAATATGCGTCCAATCCGTGCACATGCAATGGCGTGTTTTCACAAGATCCCCAAAATGAAGTGGGCAATTTGTTTACCAAATTGAGTGCAGGATGACCTGAATTGGCACACTATGCATTACTGCCCAATCAATTTGAAGGGATTTCCCATGGCACAGCGCATTTTGATCGTAGATGACGATCCGGTCCAACGCCGCCTGCTGGAAGAGGCAGTGAAGCGGTTCGGATACCGCTCCAAAAGCTGTGTTGATGGCCGTGAAGCGCTGGAAATCCTGACAGGAAGTGCCCAATCCGAAATCGATCTGGTCATTCTGGATTTGATGATGCCGGAAGTTGATGGATTTCAGGTTCTTAAAGAAACCCGGGAAGCCAAAAACGCCGTCCCGGTCATCGTGCAGACCGCCAATGGCAGCATTGAAACCGTCATCGAGGCCATGCGGGCAGGCGCTCAGGATTTTGTCGTCAAACCAAGCCGTCCAGAACGTCTTCAGGTTTCCATCACCAACCTGCTGAAAGTCGCCACGCTGGAAGGCGAACTCACCCGCATCCGCAAGCATTCAGAAGGCACGCTCACCTTTGACAACATCGTCACGCGGTCAGAGCCAATGGACCGTGTGCTGCGGCTGGGCGAACGGGCAGCATCCTCCAACATCCCGATCCTGATTGAAGGCGAGTCCGGTGTCGGTAAAGAGCTGATCGCACGTGCCATTCAGGGCTCCAGCGAGCGCAGGTCCAAGCCGTTTGTTACGGTGAACTGCGGTGCCATTCCCGATCATCTGGTGGAGTCCATCCTCTTCGGTCACGAAAAAGGAGCTTTCACTGGCGCTGTAGACAGGCACATCGGTAAATTTCAGGAAGCAAACGGCGGCACGCTGTTTCTGGATGAGGTCGGCGAACTGCCTCTGGAAGTACAGGTCAAACTTCTTCGCGCTCTTCAGGAAGGTGAAGTGGACCCAGTTGGCGCCCGCAAGCCTGTCAAAGTGGATTTCCGCCTGATCTCCGCAACCAACCGCCGCCTGATCGATCAGGTGAAGGAAGGTAAGTTCCGCGAAGACTTGTATTATCGCCTCAACGTCTTCCCAATCTGGATCCCTCCCCTGCGAGATCGTAGTGAGGATATTCCCGAGCTCACACGCCATTTCCTCGCGCGTTTTGCTGCAGAAGAAAGCAAGCCTCAAGTTACGGGCATCACTTCTGACACGGTCAATATGCTTAAGAGTTATGACTGGCCTGGCAACATTCGCCAGCTTGAAAACGCAGTATTCCGCGCCGTTGTCCTGTGCGATGGTCCAAGCCTGACATGCGATGACTTCCCGCAAATAGCTCAAGCGACTGATACGCCAATGAGTTACGCGGCAGCGCCGTCTGTTGGAAAAAAAGAGCCGCAAGCTGACGTCTATTCTTCATCCCTAAGTGTAGCGAGTAAATGGGAGGAACAGCAGGACGAACAATTTCTTCATGTCGAAGCCGTATCAGCCTTCGATGCGGAGCAACCTCCCTTTGGATATATGCGTTCACTCGATGGCGAAGGCCACGTACGCACCCTGACCGGCGTCGAAGAAGAGATGATCCGGACAGCCATATCCCATTACGGAGGCCGCATGACCGAGGTCGCCAAGCGTTTGGGCATCGGGCGCTCAACGCTTTATCGCAAGCTGAAAGAATACGGTCTGGAAGAAACTCCAGAAAACAAAGCGGCGCACTAAAGCGCAAGTCGCAAGCGTGGCGCAAGCCAGGAGAACGAAGTTCGCTTATCAATTTTGATTGAGCGTACTTTGAGGCATTTTCTAGCACAATATGTGGCAAAAAACCGTGGGTTTAAGTTCATATCACTGAACCTTGAATTTAAAACATCACGCACACGTGCTATCTCAAAACGCATTAGTGTATATGCGTAATAAATATAAGTTTGGGCAAAACAACACTCTTAGATTTCAAGGTATTCGTCTTCTGCTTTGAAATATCAAAGAGTTATCAGGTGGGTAGTCATAAATGTTTGGTAGAACGAGCACATCAGTATTGCTCGCAGGGGCAGTTTTTGCGCTTTCATCAACTTTGTACTCTGCGCAAGCCGCAATTCCTGACAATTTTGACGCGCAGCTCGAGCAAGTAAACCTTGCTCTGTCAAATCCGGTTGCGCAGGAAATTCAAAAGGCGTTCAGCAAAAAGCATCGCCGCCAGAACTTCCATGCAAAGCGTGAGGCAGCTGCTGCAAAACTCTTCTACGAAAACAGAAGCTTCCAGCCAGCCTGGATCCTCAAAGGCAAGCTCTCATCCGGCGCTCTGTCCGCCATTGAAACTCTGCAATCCGCTGATGAAGAAGGCCTGCACACCGCTGACTACCCGGTTCCGGCAGCTGACTTCAATGCAGATGGCAAAGCAACACCTGACCAGATCGCTGCAGCTGAACTGGAACTGACCCATTCCATCCTCAAATACGCAGAGGACGCACAGGCTGGCCGCGTCAGCCCCTACGCGATTTCCGAGGACATCACCCTTCGCCCAGAACGCCCGGACCCGATTGAAGCGCTGACCTCCGTCGCGCGCTCGGCAGCTCCGGCACAGGTTTTGGCAGCATTCAACCCACCGCATGCTGAATACAAAGCCCTGAAAAAACAACTCGCTGAACTGCGCGAGCAGACCCACAATGGCGATCTTGAAAAGCAGGTCGTTATCCCAGCTGGTAAGCTCCTGAAAGTCGGCAGCAAAAGCTCCCGCGTTGCTCTGCTGCGTGAGCGCCTGAGTGTTCCAACCGTTGAATCCCAGATGAATGTCTACACGCAGGATCTGGCCTACGCCGTTGAGGCATTCCAGGCTGCAAACGGTTTGCATCCAGACGGCGCTGTCGGCCCGCGCACTCTGCTGGCCCTCAATGGCCGCGTGAGTGGTGACCCGATCAAGGACGTCATCGCCAACATGGAGCGCTGGCGCTGGATGCCGCGGGATCTGGGTGAAACCCACCTGCGCGTCAATATTCCAGAGTTCATGGTTCGCCTGAACATGGAAGGCTTCGTTCTGTATGAGACCCGCGTTGTCGTTGGCAAACGCTCCAATAAGACGCCGGTATTCTCAGACAAGATGCAGCATGTGGTCGTGAACCCATACTGGAACGTCCCATATTCCATCGCATCCAAGGAGCTTCTGCCGGAACTGCGCGCAAGCAACCCGCAAAGCTACCTGCAAAAGGGCAACTACGAGATCGTATATGGCGGCAAGATCGTTGATCCACGCCGTGTGAACTGGGATGCAGTAACCTTCAAGCAGATCCGTATTCGTCAGCGTCCGGGCCGCGGCAATGCACTTGGCAAAATCAAGTTCATGTTCCCGAACAAACACAACGTATACCTGCACGACACACCATCCAAGTCGCTGTTCAACCGCTCCGAACGCGCCTTCTCTCATGGCTGTGTGCGTGTGCAGAACCCGTTCGAGTTCTCAGATGCTTTGATGGCAACACAAGACACCATCACCGGCAATTACATTCGCTCACTCGTAGGTAAGAAGCAGACACAAGTGAATCTGCAAAAAGATATCCCTGTCCACATCTCTTACTTCACTGCATTTGTGGATGAGGCCGGAAAGCTACAAAGACGTCCGGATATTTACGGACACAATCAGGCTGTGATCGACGCTCTGAATCTTTAAAATTGTCACAATCCACATGTATCCACAGTGATATGACGACTTATGCGTGCGGATTCGCGCGCATTTGTCGCATGTAAATAGCGGTTTTTGGCAAAAAACTTGGATTGTTGCCGGTAAGTCACTAGTTCGCGTTAATTGTAACTAAAGTAAAGGCTCATTAACCTTGTCCGCACTAGAACGAAAGAGGTGGGGCTCTGGGGTAAGGTTTTAGCCGATAACGCGAAAGCGAGATTCAATTGCGTGACATGATTGCATTCGGGCGCTCGGACTTTGGTAAACGTCTGCCTGGCATTTCAATGCTGGTCGCAGCTGTTCTTTGTGCGTTCTTCCTCACCTCAATTGCTTCGGCTAGTGCGAGTACACGCACGCTAAAGCTGTACTTCACCCACACAAAAGAGCGGGCGGAAATCACCTTCAAGCGCAATGGCCGCTATGACAAAGAAGGCCTTCGCAAGCTCAACAACTTCCTTCGGGATTGGCGTCAGAATGAGCCAACCAAAATGGATCCTGAACTGTTTGACCTCATCTGGGAAGTTTACCAGAAGGCCGGTACAAGCAAGTACATCCATGTGGTCTCAGCATACCGCTCTCCCAAAACCAACAATATGCTCCGCAAGCGCTCCAGCGGTGTGGCTAAAAACAGCCAGCACACCAGAGGCCGCGCGATGGACTTCTTCATTCCAGGTGTAAGCACAGCAAAGCTGCGCGCCCTTGGTTTGCGTCAGCATGTTGGCGGCGTCGGGTACTACCCACGCTCAAACACACCGTTCGTTCACATGGACACTGGCTCCGTGCGTCACTGGCCACGTATGACACGCTCTCAGCTGGTCAAGGTGTTCCCAAAAGGCGATACCATTCACGTGCCGTCTGATGGCAAGCCTTTGGCACGCTACAAGCAGACCCTTGCTGAAGTGAAGCGCAGAGATTCAGGCCGCTCAACAAGCGTTGCAAGCCGCTCCAGTTCTTCTTCTAAAGCAAGCGCCAGAGCAACGTCATCCAACAGCGGTGGCGGCTTCTTCTCTCGCCTGTTCAGCAACTCTGACAGCAATGAAGCAAGCAAACCAGCTCCTACACCGGCAACCAAGACACCACGTGAGCGTGAGCCTGATCCAAGCCGCCGTGTAGAAAACGAGTTCAACGCAATTCCGCAGCCAAAAGTGGCACTGCTGGCAACACAGCCAGCAGCAAGCCCGGTTCCGGGAGCAGCATCACCACTCGCTCTGGCGTCGATCACACCCTACGCCAAGCCTAAGGCTGAAACCGAGGCAGCACCTGAAGCAACTGAGCAGAACCTCAATCTGTTCGCTTCCGCTCGCCCTCGCATCAAGCCACAGCAAATCATTCAGGTCGCCGCTTTGCCGGCGGCCACCCCTGCTGCACCTCAGCGCGCGCCAGTTATTCCGCAAAAAGTGGAAACACCAAAAGACGGCATCGCGGCAATTATCGCAGCAACTGGCGAAAAAACACCGGATAGCCTTCGCCCGCTCGTGAACTCACAGCTCGCGTACGCCTCCCCGGCATCTGGAAACGAGCAGGCTAAGAACAAGTTCAGCAAGAAGTCCGCACTCTCCGCTCAGGCACCATTTGCTGAGCAGCGCTTGCCAAACCTCTTGCCGCCAAAGCCACAACCGGCGCAGCAGACTGTGATCTCCAAAGCAGTCCATAAAGCACCGCTCACAGGTTTCCATTCTGCACCAAAAGCAAATGCGGTGCTGATGCTAGACCCAACCTGGACCGCCAGAAACCGCCGCACCATCACGATGGAACATCCTGACCAGAACCAACTGGCAGTTCTGATGTCACCGGTCACCTCCGTCCTGAAAGATGCTCTGGCCCAAACGCCATACCGCCCGATCCGCAAACGCATCAACCGCGGCTCAGCAATCGCATGGCTCGACTCTATCTACACAGGTTCAGTCAAAGTCTCTTCTCGGTAAGCATCCCCGCTTCCAGTTGAGAACCTAGCCCTTTCAACGCAAGAGCACTCAGCCTCGCGACAACTGCTTTCTATACCAATCTCAAAGACAGCTAGGCTCAGCTCATTCCCTCCAGAGCACCGGTTTATGTTTCCCAACAAAAAAGGCCCCTCACTGCAGTAAGGAGCCTCTTTCAGTATTCTCGATTTGCTGGATGAGCGCTTACGCGTCCACCTCAACAGGGCCAGCCATGCCAAGCGCATGCAGGTAAAGGTCGAGGATCGCCTCTTCTTCTTCACGCTCATGTGGCTTACGCTTACGCAAGGAAACGATCTTGCGCATAACCTTCACGTCAAAGCCGTTGCCCTTAGCTTCCGCATAAACATCCTTGATGTCGTCCGCGATAACTTTTTTCTCTTCTTCAAGACGTTCAATACGCTCAATAAATGCGCGCAGCTGATCTGCTGCTACACCACCGGCATCTGACATATGAAATCCACCTTACGTTCGTGCGAAACACCATTAACCTTGTTGTCTTGCTGCCAGAACTGAGCAGACGGGTCAACCGTTCACGATGTGTTTTCAGCAACCTTCACAGGATCTGGGGGAAGAACTAAGTTTCAATGGGAATATAAAACACTCGCCTCAATTGATGCACAATCAGCTGGCAACACTCGTCACAAAATTCATCTTAGCGTTGCAACTCACACCACCGATCCGATAGTCTCAATCCATTCAATGGCTTCCACCTACCGTAAAGATAGGTGCCGTTACGTACGCACTGCTGCATAGATCAAAACATACTCACAATTGTCCAAAGATAAATCTGCGCGACAAATTCACACCCTAAATATATCAGAGTGCTTCATCTCTAAGCGGAAGTGTTCATTTGAAAATTTAAGATGACAACTTTTCCATTTCCATTCAATGGAACAACGCTACGAAACTTTTCCTGACAAAGTGTCGCATTACAAAGAAATAACTTGCTGCAGCACTAAGGATTTTCATGTAGGTGGCCGGACCGATGCTTCAAAGCTGACCACAAAAACCGGACATTTGTCCGAAACGGCGTTTATCTCTTTGTCTTCTCTTTCTAAATATATTCGCAATAAGCAAGAGGAACTGTGGGAGGAGATAAGCTTTTTAGGCTTTCCTCTTGATTCCATGCAGAACTCAGGCCAATAAAGATACTTAGATTCCTAGAGGTAAGATCCGACTTTTGGATCATATTTCAAGTGTTGACGGGGGTCGTCCACACTCATCCAGAGTCAGGGCGGGGCAACCAAAGCATGACATGTCGGGTTTTCATCAATTCATCATCCTGCCGTTTTTGTGTGGCCAATGGTGAGCTGGGGCAACGTTCTTTACTCAGAACAACCTGTATTACCCTTTAGTCGTGCTCTGAAACGCATCGGCCATGGGCCGAACCACGTTGACAAGGGCATCAACTGAACGCATTAAACTGCCGTTTGTAGCTGTACATATGACTGTTATGAGAACATCCAGAAACGACTTCGCATCTGCTGTAACAAACCGTTTTCGGAAAAATTCACTGGCTCTTGCCTGTGTTGCTTTTGGAGTTCTGAGCTTTCAGCAGATCCCCTCTGCAAAAGCCGACTTTCGCGCATGTAATAAGACCGAAAGCACAGTCAACATCGCAATAGGCTACCGTGATGGCGCCGATTGGATCACCGAAGGATGGTGGACCATCGACAAAAACGCCTGTGACACGTTGGTGTCCGGCGATTTGGCGTCACGTTACTATTACTTGTACGCAGTACAAACGGATCAAAATGGCGAATGGGATGGCAAGGCGTATATGTGTGTACGTCAAAAAAAGTTCACCATTCGCGGTATAGAAGACTGTGTCGCTCGTGGTTATGAGCGAACAGGTTTCTTTGAAATAGATACAGGCGAGCAAAGCAGCTGGACGGTCCAGCTGACGGAGCCGGTAGAGCAAGGAACAGGTGGACGATGAAGCGTAACAGACGGGTCAAAATTCTAGCAACTCTCGGCCCGGCGTCTTCCGAAAAAGAAGCAATCAAAAAGCTATGGCAGGCAGGTGCGGACGTTTTCCGCATCAATATGAGCCACTCCTCCCACGAAGTCCTCAACAATCTGGTTGGTCGCATCCGCGAAGTTGAAGCAGAAGTAGGCCGTCCAATCGGCATTCTCGCTGACCTGCAGGGCCCTAAACTGCGTGTTGGCACTTTTGCAGATGATGCGAAGCCAGTTCTCGAAAATGGCGCAACCTTTGTTGTAGACGCAAACGAAACCCCTGGTGACGCATCCCGCGTTTACCTCCCACACCCGGAAATTCTCGGCAGCCTCGAAGTTGGTCACCGTCTCCTCGTAGACGATGGCAAGATCTGCCTGCGCGTGACTGAAGCATCTCCGCAGCGTTGTGTGACCACTGTTGAAGTGGGCGGCAAGATCTCCAACCGTAAAGGCGTTTCTGTTCCAGATACAGAAATCCCAGTTGGCGCCCTGACCGAAAAAGACCGCGCAGACCTGCTGGCAGCTCTCGATGCAAAAGTTGACTGGATTGCACTGTCCTTCGTACAGCGCCCAGAAGACCTCATCGAAGTGCGCAACACCACTCAGGGCCGCGTTGGCGTTCTGGCTAAAATCGAGAAGCCTCAAGCAATCGACCGTCTCTCCGAGATCATCGAGCTGTCCGACGCAATCATGGTTGCTCGTGGTGACCTTGGCGTTGAAATGCCTCTCGAGAAGGTTCCAGGCCTGCAGAAGCGCATGATCCGCGCATGCCGCAAAGCTGGTAAGCCAGTTGTTGTTGCAACACAGATGCTGGAAAGCATGATCACCTCCCCAGTGCCAACCCGCGCAGAAGTTTCTGACGTGGCAAACGCAGTGTTTGAAGGTGCAGACGCAGTAATGCTCTCCGCAGAATCTGCTGCTGGTGACTTCCCGTTTGAAGCTGTTGCGACCATGGACAAAATCGCGACCGAAGTTGAGCAGGACGAGAACTACCGTTCCATCATCCACGCTCAGCGTACAGAACCAGAAGCAACCGGCGCTGACGCAATCACTGCAGCAGCTCACCAGGTCGCTGAAACTCTGGATCTGGCTGCAATCGTGACCTACACCGCATCTGGTGGAACTGCACTGCGCGCTTCCCGCGAGCGTCCTGCAACTCCAATCATCGCGTTCTCTCCTGAAATGTCTACAGTTCGCCGCCTGACCATCGGTTGGGGTCTGCACTGTGTGGCTAACCAGGATGCAGCAACTGAGGAAGACCTCATCAACCGCGCATGCTGCCTTGCAAACAACGAAGGTTTTGCAAAGCCAGGTCAGCGCGTTCTGGTTTCTGCTGGTGTTCCATTCGGCACCCCAGGTTCCACAAACATGCTGCGCGTCGCGTTCGTTGGTTCCGAAGACGCATAAGCCGTCAACCAACACATCCAACATTACTGAAAAAGCCCGTGATCCAGTATCACGGGCTTTTTTCTTTCAATCGATTAAACCGCTGATAGCCTAATGAGGGCTTAGCCAACTTCCATTAGTAAAACGCCCACTTAAAATCAGTGAGCCATTCACTTTCATCCCATAGTCGCCGCGCAACTTCAGGGTTCAACGCATGGCTGGCGATGCGTGCAACGCCAACAGGACCAACACTCTCCATCCGCTTCGTAGGGCCGTAGTACCCATTCGGCTCAGCTTCTACGCCAGCTGCTGCCAATACAGTCGGCAACGCACCTTTCTCAGCAGATTGAGCAAACAGCTTGTTCATCCATTTATAGGTCTTGCTCATCAGACCAGTCGGCCCCGTGCTCTGCAGATTGGTGGCAGACCACCCCGGATGGCCCATCGTGACAAAAGACGCACTCCCCGCATCTGACAGACGCCGCTGAAGCTCCAAACCAAACATCACATTCGCCAGTTTGCTTTGCGAGTAGGCTTTCATAGGCGCGTAGGTTTCACGCATCATCAGATCGTTGAAGTTGATCTTGCCCATCTTGTGAACAAGGCTCGCAACGACAACAAACCGCCCCTGAGCAGCTTCAACATTAAGCTTCAGCAAGCCGGACCAGAGAAAATGGCCAAGATGATTGGTCGCGAACTGCAACTCGTAGCCATCAACACTCTTCAACTCAGGCGTTTGCATAATACCAGCGTTATTGATGAGCCCATCGATCTTGGTGTATCTTGAAGCAACAATTTCTGCTGCAGAGCGAACGGACACCAAATCACTCAGATCCAACTGAACCAGATCAATTTTTCCTTTCGCTTGAGCTTGCAACGCATGTTGGGCAGCTGAACCTTTTTCAGCATTCCGGCAGGCGATAACTACATCACCGCCCGCTCCCGCGAGCATTCTTGCTGCCTCAAACCCAATTCCGGAGTTACCGCCTGTTATGATATAAGTCTTACCCTCAAGAGAAGGCAGTTGGTCCGCAGTCCAATCGGAAACTGCGCTGCTCTTGTTCGCTGTGCTCATTTCATTCTCCAATACGCAGCACTCACTCTGCTGCATAACAAAGTTGACAATATGAACTATAATTGTCAACTAGGTAAACATGAAAACAAACTTTGACAAAAAGAAGGCGCTGGGTGTTTTCGCTCAATACGGCTTTCGGAAGACTTCAGTCGGTGACGTTGCAAACGCGGTCGGCCTCTCACGCCAATCGCTCTATAAAAAGTTTGGAAGTAAGGAAGAGCTGTTCCAGACCATAATCGAGGAATACTCTGAAGAGATCGGTCTTCAAGCACTGGAAATCCTTGAAGAAAAGTCAGATGACACTAAGTCCCGCATCCTGAGCGCATTAGACACTATCATTGGTCAGCACGTCGACCTGATGCGAAACTCTGTACATGGCGCTGAGCTGGTTCAGATGGGTGAGCAGGTCATGTCATCCGTCGGCAAAGGCCTGATGCCCCAGGTCATGCTCAAAATCGCTGATGTCATTGTTGAGAGTTATGACGACCGCACCAAAGATCAAGCGGAAGATGATGCTTTCATCCTCTTCACCCTCGCCAAAGGGCTGTCTCTCACAGTCTCAAGCTACGCGGAATATAAAGACGGCATCACAAGAGCCGCTGATCGCATTCTGGGCTAAAACCCCACCTGCTAGTGATACTGCCCCCACAGTTCCTCACGCAGGCTTTTAACGGCGTCCTGAGCATTCTCCAACAACGGATAGATGCTCAGCACATGCTGGAACACCTCCAGCGCCTTCTCATTCTCACCTGTCTTTCTAAGGATCATGGCAAAGCCAGAGAGCGCCGGATAATGCCGTGGCTCAATCCGCAGCACCTGTTCAATATCCGCAAGAGAACGTCCCAGATCTTCCTTCAGGAAATGCACCGTCGCCCGTCGGTTCCATCCCTCTACATATCCGGGATCAAGACGAACCACCGCATCCAGCAGATCCAACGCCAAACCGTATTCCTTGCCCTCAATAGCCCGCGCAGAGCGCATCATGAGCAGATCCAGCGTATGGCTCCCTGACTGCATGAAAAGGCTATGGATGCGGCGTGAAATCGCCTGAGCGTCTCCCAACGTGTCAGCATCCCTAAGCTCCAGAAAGAGCGCATCCAACAATTGCTGACGCGTATAATGCGCAGAATGTCCGTGACCAGGCGCCGACCGCCCAATCTGAGCAGGCCCGCCAGCAGGCCCATCAAGAACCGCATCCGGCCCCATGTTGAGCTTTGGATGCCCATCTGGCAATCCGCGCACCACCTGCAGATCTGAGCGCCCTGTAGAGCCATCACGCTCAAAGGCCACAGAACCACCAGTGATCAACAGACATACCAGTGCTGCTGCACTACCTGCCACGGCAGAGCGCCTTAACCAGTCAGAATGTCGAGAGAAAGAGGCCCTTCCAGAAAATCCGGAAAGTCTATTGAACAGAAACCTGAGTGCTCCTGAAGCGAAGCTGTTTGGGCGTTCAAACGAAAAAAACCGCATAGCAAAAGCATCTCACTTTTGCTACGCGGCTTGCAACTCTTAGAACCAAGGGTTTTTCGCGCTGTTTTATTTCAAATCAGCGCAACAAACTTAACCCTGACGTGCTTTAAAGCGTGGGTTCTTTTTGTTGATGATGTAAACGCGACCCTTGCGGCGTACCATGCGGTTATCACGATGGCGGCCCATGAGTGCCTTAAGAGAGTTCTTAATCTTCATTATCCTACCCCCGGTTAGGGACAATACTTAGGGATCCTGAAGTACCACGATCCGCCAGTGAAAAGAGGCGCTAAGCGCCTCCAGTGTACAGCCTCTGATCTCGCCGCGCTGCATTCTTAAAGAAGCGGCGCTGGACCTGAGATCAGGACCCGCTCCGCCGGATATACATCCAAGATGTTAACCGACGAAAAATGGTGGGCGTGACAAGGATCGAACTTGTGACCCCTACGATGTCAACGTAGTGCTCTCCCGCTGAGCTACACGCCCGAAACTTTCAAAGAAGCTCGTCCGTCAGCGCTTCAACGCTGCGGTGGAGAGGCGTATAAGAGGAATCTGGAGAACGTGCAAGTCCAAAATTGGAAATTTGCTGTCTCTTTCCACATTCGCCCCTAAAAACTGACTAAACGAGCATTTTTTCCACTTCGCGCACCAGATCCTTTAGGTGAAAAGGCTTGGAAAGAACCTTTGCATCCTGCGGCGCTTTGGAATCAGGATTAAGCGCAACAGCAGCAAATCCAGTGATGAACATGACCTTCAGATCCGGATCAAGCTGAGTAGCTTTGCGAGCCAGTTCAATCCCGTCCATTTCGGGCATCACAATGTCTGTCAGCAAAAGCGCAAAAGGCTCTTCACAGATGCGTTCGTATGCGCTCTTTCCGTTATCAAAGGAAACAACAGTGTGCCCAGCCTTCTCAAGTGCCTTGGACAAGAACTGGCGCATGTCATTATCGTCTTCCGCGAGCAGAATTCGAGACATGTTCGACAACCTTAAAACTCCAGGTGCAGCGACGAGGTTCCCCTCTCAGAGCCGCCCCGTAAATTATTAGAATATGTCAGACGCACTCACCCCTCGCAATCCGACAGATTCCGAATAACGTACGCTGTTAGGTTCAGGAAACTACTCGGGAATACCTGTCAAAACAATAGGGACAAATGAAACAGGTTCACTTCTGAAGAGACTTCTGCGTTAACTGAGGGTCCAGAGCCACACCGCCCCCGCAAACTGCGTAAAATCTCTGAGATCTCTTGCCTATTTCATAAGCAGACTTTGTAATGTCTGGCCCATGGAGCGATCTCCCTCTATACTGGGCGGGATTGCGGCGATTAAGGAATGTAAGCTCTGTGACAGTTTTGGAAGATCATCAGATTAAAGCCATTGCGAACTACAGCAGTACGCTTGGCACCGGAGATCAGGTCCCCGCTTTTGAGGTCCTCTCCCCAGATGAACATTCTGTCCCCTTTGTCTTTAACAGCCCCCACTCCGGGCGGGCGTACCTTTCGTCATTCCTGCAATCCTCTCGTTTGGACACCACACAGATCCGCCAGAGCGAAGACGCCTTTGTTGATCTTCTTATCAAAGATGTTGAGCACCTCGGAGCTCCGGTCCTCAAGGCAAACTTCCCGCGTGCGTATATTGACGTAAACAGAGAAGCCTATGAGCTCGATCCAAAGATGTTCGAAGGCAAACTCCCAAAGCACATCAATTCGCGCTCTCTGCGCGTTGCAGGCGGCCTCGGCACCATCGCTCGTATCGTTGGCGAACGCCGCGAGATCTACCGCACCCGCATTCCTGCAGAAGAAGGTCTGGATCGTATTGAAAGGGTCTATAAGCCCTATCACAACACCTTGCGCGGGCTCCTGAATAACGTGCAGGACAAGTTCGGCCTTGCAGTCCTGGTGGATTGCCATTCCATGCCCTCCGCCAACTCCAACAAAAACCACGACCCCAAAGCCGATTTCGTCATTGGAGATCGCTTTGGAACCAGTTGCTCCGCATGGCTCTCATCATGCGCAGTCGGCCTGCTGCAAAACATGGGCTACAACGTAGCGCTCAACCGCCCGTACGCTGGCGGCTACATCACTGAAAACTACGGCAGACCTGAGCGTGGCATTCACGCCCTACAAGTCGAAATCAATCGCGCACTCTATATGGATGAGCACGCCCATCAACCTCACTCAGGGTTCCATGACCTGCGTAAGGACTTGATGGAGTTTTTGACTGCACTGGTGGAAATGGTGACAGAAACCTTCACCAGAGAAACATTGGCTGCAGAATAAACTGCAGCCCATCCCTTAAAAGCCAAGCCAATAATCGTAAAGCCGCTCGATGTCTGAAGAGCACAGCAGCGGCATGGCCCCTTTCAAAGTGTCATCGTTCCAGTCCCACCACTTCATCTCCTGAAGCATCTGCACCTGCTCCTCTGAAAAGCGGGAACGGATAACCTTGGCCGGATTGCCTGCAACAACCGCATAAGCAGGAACATCCTTTGTCACCACTGCACGACTGCCAATCAAGGCACCATTTCCGATCTGCACACCCGGCATAATCATGGCCTCAGATCCAATCCAGACATCATTGCCGATGCACGTTGAGCCTGAAGGTTTATAGCCATCCAATGCCCCCTCAAACGCAGGTTCATCAAAATAATGGAACGGGAATGTCGAAGCCCACTCTACCCGATGGCCTTGGTTCCCGGCCATCATGAACACCGCACCAGACCCAATTGAGCAATACGAGCCGATGATGAGCTTGTCTTGCTCATCCTCCTCAGCACTCAGATAGCGCGCGCACTCATCAAAACTGTGGGCGTGATAAAAACCGGAATAATAAGAATGCTTTCCAACGATGATGTTGGGATTGGTCACCTGCTCCTGAAGCGGAATGCCCTTAAACGGACTTTCAAAATAATTTGGCACCTTTTCCTCCCCTGCCCTGCAACCTTCCTACGATGGGGAGCATTAACAACTTAACAAAAAAAAGGCCGCGCTCATCCGGGAGGCGGCCTCTAGTCTAGGGAGGAAACACCCTTTCGCGAAGGGCGGCGCAGACTCCAAATGTCGCGCTGCAACAAGGCTCGCACCGCATCGCAAAAACGTCAAGCACTCAACACTGGAATCGCACCTTTCCTAGACGAATTGGCCAGTTTGTATCCTTGCGACAACACCCTGATTTTTCAGGGATCATGGACGTTGGTATGAGTTTCATGCAGTGCACTAGCACTAAGTCGCAGACGCTCCCAGCACGTTAAAAATGAGTCTGTTGGTCCTACGCATTTGCACTTTTGAAAATCCTGACTATGGTGCGCAGGCAATTGACTGCTCCTACCGGATGAATTGATATGACCTCTTCCAATCCTGATTACGCTTTTCTTCACAAACTTGCTGACGCTGCAGACGCAAAAACCATGCAGCATTTCCGCAGCGGCTATGAGGTCGATAACAAGCTGGACGCAGGTTTTGATCCGGTCACCATCGCTGATCGCTCAGCAGAAGAAGCAATCCGCGCTGTTCTGGAAGCTGAACGACCAGATCATGGCATCATCGGTGAGGAGTACGGCAGAACCCGCGACGACGCAGAAAACGTCTGGGTTCTTGACCCTGTCGACGGCACCCGCTCTTTCATCTGTGGCACACCGCTCTGGGGCACACTGATTGGCCTCAGAACCAACGGCAAAGCATCTCAAGGCATTATGAGCCAGCCGTACAACAGCGAACGCTTCTGGGGCAATTGCGAAGAAGCCTTCATGACCGGCCCTCTGGGCGAGCGAGCACTGAAAACACGCAGCTGCGCCTCTCTGTCAGAAGCAATCATCACAACCACAGAACCGTCACTCTTCACGGAGACTGAACGCCCTGTCTGGGATGCAATCTGCGCAGAAGCCCGCCTCACCCGCTACAGCACGGATTGCTATGGCTACGCTATGGTGGCAGCAGCTGGCTTTGATGCAGTCATCGAAACAGGCATGAACACCTACGATATTCTGGCTCTTATCCCGATCATCGAAGGCGCTGGTGGTTTCGTCACCAACTGGACAGGCGGCAATGCTGCAGACGGCGGTCAGGTTCTCGCAACAGGCGACAAACGCCTGCACGACGAACTCCTCACCAAACTGGCAAGCGTTGCTGTCTAATCAGCACTTCCGGGAATAAACGCGTCAAACGCAGCCCAGAACTGCTCACGATAAGGATCTCGCTCCATTAAAATCTCATGGCGAGATCCTCGAATTTCCAGAAAGCTCATGCCAGGACACGAGCGGCACAGCTCTTCGGCATCATCTGTCGAAACAATTTCATCCCGTCCAGCACCAATCACCAAGGACGGAACACCAAACTCAATCTGAAATTCCGGCTCTTTAAAGCGCTCAGTCGCCATACCCATCGCACGGAACCAACTCACAGTCGGAGAACCAAGCCCCAACTGCGGCGCAGCTTCAAGAATATCGTTCATGCGCTTGAACCGATCAGGATCGGAGGTGAGCGTATTGCCATCATAGTCAACGAGGATCTTGTCGTTGCCACCCGGAACAAACGCGTTCCCCATTCCGACCCAGACCAGGCTTTTCGCCAAAGCTCCTGCAAACTTGCGAATCCGTCCGCTCATCGCAAGGCCCACAAGTGGTGCAGTTAAAACGGCACGATCAATCTTTGTTTTGAGACGCCGGTTCGCATGCATAACCACAGCCCCACCTGTCGAGTGCCCAAGCAGGAAGTGTGGACCGGGACAATCAGAGAGAGACACATTGTCGAGAACAGCGTGCAGATCCAGCGCAAATTCATCAAAGCTTTCAACGTGGCCACGTCGCTCATTCTTCAGCAACCGCTCTGAACCACCCTGCCCGCGCAGATCAAAGGCCACCACATAAAAGCCACGTGCGCGTAGCTCCTCAACGACCTCGAAGTATTTCTCAATAAATTCGGTCCGGCCCTGAACAATGGTCACTGTTCCCTTCAGGGGAGCCCCTGTCGGAGCCCAGCGTGCCCAACGGATTTTCACATTGTCTTCCGTCTGCACAAAGCCAGACTCGGTCCCCTCAGGAACACGATTGAAATCCGTATCGACCAGCAGCATCAGCACGTAACCTCTAGTTCTCTCACACTCAATTTGATAGCCTCTCCGGGTAACCCGCCGCAACCGCAATTTCTGGAAGTTTTCTCAGTTCCAGTGCGCGGACTTAAGGATATTTTTCATGCAAGACGCAGACCTGAAATCTGTTTCCCACGAAATCACAAGTATTGAACAACTCGAAGAGCTCTATGGCAGCCCCAAGCAAATCTCGATCGACAAAGAGGTTGGCTACATTTCAGAGCATTATAAAACATTTATCGAAGCGTCTCCCTTCTTCGCACTGTCGACTGTTGCAGAAGAAGGTACAGACTGTTCTCCACGTGGTGACCCAGCTGGTTTTGTAAAGGTCATCGACGAAAAAACCATCGAGTTTGCGGACCGCCGCGGCAACAACCGCATCGACAGCCTGCGCAACATCGTAAGAGATCCACGCGTCTCCTTGCTTTTCATGATCCCAGGTATTGGCGAAACTGTAAGAATTAACGGTAAGGCCAGCATCTCCACGGATCCAGCTCGTCTGGAAGCACATATGATGGAAGGCAAATTACCTAAGTCCATCATCACAGTGACCGTCGACACCATCTACTTCCAATGTCAAAAAGCCATCTACCGTTCAGGCCTTTGGACAGAAGAAGCAAAGGTTGATCGCAAGTCGATCCCATCTGCTGGGCAAATGGCACAGTCTCTCTCAAAGGTTGAGTTTGATGGCGCAGCCTACGACAAAGCTTACCCAGCTCGTCTGAAAGAAACAGCTTATTAAGCCCAGACGCCGAAAGACCTGCCTTGATCGCAAAAAGGCAGGTCAGACGGATAAACAGATTAAGAAGGTCAGCAGTCGCGCTTAGTACCCCAGGTAGCGGTACTTCAGGATCCAGCCGCTGTAAGCGTCAACAACCAAACGTGCCGGATAATGGCCCTGCCAGTTCGCTTTCACGATGTAAACATCGCCCTTACGCTTCACTTTCTTGAAGTTACGATAGCCCCAGGAACGCAGCCGACGCTTGATCTGCTTCTTATTCAACGCATGATGCTGTCCATGCCCCCAGTGACGCTGCTTCTTATAATGAGCCTGCGTCACCTGAATGCTTACATTTGGCCCATCAAAACTAAACTTGGTTGCAGCATTTGCTGGAGCCACCGCACCAGAAACTCCTAAAGCCACAACAGCTGCAGCGGCCAGTCCGGTAACTTTTTTCTTCAAAGCATTCATCTGTTTTCTCCTTGTTGGCAGTAGGGATTGCCTCAACACAAGAAGACACTAGCAAGCACCAGATGTACGGGATCAGAAGCCCTCGTTCAGGTTCTGTTAATCTGCAAAATCCGGGCTCCAAACGAGCAAAAACACCTATTTTGAAAAAAAGCTCTTGAAACTTATTCAGCCCGTTCCCATCTCAAAATCACAGGCGCCACAGAGTGGGTCTGACACCGCTTAGAACCTTCGCCAATGATGGGAAGGCACTGTAAGCAAAAGGAAAATTTCATCGTCCGCGCGCTTTGCGGCGAATGGTGAACGTTGCTCAGATGGCCGATTGGCCACATAAAAGAGGACACTAAAAATGCGTCATTTCGATCTTACTCCCCTCTACCGTTCCACAGTTGGTTTCGACCGTCTTTTCTCCATGTTGGATTCAGGAACGGAGCAGCAGGGATCAGCATATCCTCCTTACAACATTGAGCGCACAGGAGAGAGCGCCTACCGCATCTCCATGGCAGTCGCCGGTTTTAAGGAAGATGAACTGACCATTGAAGCTAAAGAACATGTCTTGACTGTTTCCGGCGAGAAAAAGCCTGAAAGCGATGAAAAAGAAGTTCTCTACCGCGGAATCGCCTCCCGCGCTTTTGAACGCCGCTTCCAGATCGCTGAGTATGTGAAAGTGATTGGCGCAAGTCTGGAGCACGGATTGCTCCACATTGACCTCATCAGAGAAATCCCTGAGGCAATGAAACCGCGCAAAATCAACATCACATCTGGTGACAAGAAAGAACACAAACAGATTGAAGGCGAAACAGTAGCTCACTAAAGCAGCCCAAACCGCAAAGCCCTCGCGAGGAACCTTCCTCCCAAACTCCCACCCTCGCGAGTGGCCACCCTGGTAACATTCTGAATAACCCAAGGCGTGTTTCTGAAGCAGAAACCGAGTTTAGAAGTACGCAGTCTCTCTTAGATTGGCTGGCCCGCCTCCAGTCAGCCAATCTCATTCAAATCAACAGGTTCCTCCTCCGCACATTTCCCATGCGGATCTGTCTGGCTGCCTCTCCCCCCCCAAAAAGGGCCAGACACAATTAACGCCCCGCTTGCCCCAGCGGGGCGTTCTTTTATGCGCTCACCACTGCATACTTCTGCGCTTTCACACGCAAACTCAGCATCATTTTCAGGAATAACCGCGTTTCCTATGCCCACTCAGCCACTTAAGAAAAGCTGAGTGGTAAGTTACACGCAAAAAAACATATGTAGAGTGCAAAGCTTAAGGCAGTGCCTTGAACCCACTGGACCGACACCGCGAGGGTTAGCCTCTAACACCCTTGCTATACCCTTGCAGGTGCCCCGCTGGTCTGCGGATTTATATCCCTCCGCAGGCCAGCATTCTACGTCTCAACCACCCACACCGCAACCATAAGATGCAACCGCAATGCAAGCATATTGCCACTGTTAGCCGCGCAGATGGGCCAGGAACTCATCAACCATTTCTGGCGTTGTGGCGAAGCAGGTGACCAGGCGGAGGAACACTTCGTCTTCGGAAGTGAAATCCGCCGGGATGTCGTAGAACTTCGCGCCAGCAGCTTCCAAACGGGCCGCTTGTTCTTTGGTGAACACTGGGAACAGCTCATTTGCCTCAGGCTTGATTGGCAGACGCACACCTTCAATGTCACGCATACCATCAGCAAGCCGAGTACACATCGCATTAGCATGACGAGCCGTCGCCAGCCAGCTATCGTCTTTCAGGTAACCTTCAAACTGCGCTGAGATGAAGCGTGCCTTGGAGAAGACCTGAGCAGCACGTTTACGCAGATATTCAAAGCCTTCAGCATCTTCTGGATTGAAGAAGACCACAGCTTCCGCACACCAGCAGCCGTTCTTGGTTCCACCAAAGGACAGCACATCCACGCCGGCTTTCCATGTCATCTCCGCTGGAGAAACATCCAGAGAGACTAACGCATTCGCAAACCGCGCACCATCCATATGCAAAGGCACATTGCGGGAATGAGCAACGTCAGCCAACGCCTGAATCTCATCCAGCTGATAGAGAGTTCCAAACTCTGTCACTTGTGAGATGGAAACCGCTGCCGGACGTCCGTGCATCGGATTGTTGTCCGGCACTTTGTCCATAGCAATCCGCAATGCATCTGGCGTCAGTTTGCCGTGCTCACCGCTAATACCAATCAGCTTGTTGCCAGCGGTAAAGAACTCCGGCGCATGACACTCATCCACGTTGATGTGCGCATCCTCATGGCAGAACACTGCTCCACCCGGCTTCGCATAAGTCGCAAGCGCCAGAGAGTTGGCTGCTGTACCGGTTGAAACCAGAAACACAGCCACTTCTTTTTCAAAGAGATCATTGAACTGCTGCTCAATAGAGCGGCTCAATGGATCAACCCCATAAGCGGTGGCAAAGCCGCTTGTATGGTTCGAGAGTGCCGTCATTACTGCACTCGTCGCACCTGCCCAGTTGTCACTCGCAAAAATCATAGGATTTGAATAACAACAAACCAAGGGAACTCAAGCCATTTATTGACCTAAACGGCAAAGCTCTCCACCAGAAGCAGCTTAAGTCGCTTCAATATCAGAATGAGCGCGTTGCTGTTTTGCCTCAGTCACATCGGAGTTCAGTGTCAAAACAAGAGGACAATGGTCAGAGACTTCAGGCTTTTGCAGCACCTGAAAGGTTGAAATCTGCTCGATCTGATCAATCAGCATGTAATCAGCAAACTTTCCCGGCTTCTTGTAGTAGGAGTTCCGGGTCGTCTCGAAACCATAGTGCTTGACCAACTCAACCAAACCATCTGCTTCAAGCAACCTGATTGTTTCGCTGTCAGGCTCCACATTAAAGTCACCACAAATCACTCGCAGGTCTTCTGGTTCAGATACAGCCTGCGAAATCTTGAGAAGCCTCTTAGCTTGCGCAAGACGATCTGGCGTATCCATCTTACCATTTAAGTCACGCAGCCCATGCATCTGAGTGATGCTCACCACGCGATCACTGGCATAGTCATACACGCGAACCCCATGCGCACTTCGGGATCGTGGATGCTCCCCGTACCCATCCGCTGAATAGCCCTTATGCACAAACCCTTGGACCTGCCCAATGATGGGAAACGAACGATGCACAAAAGTTGCCAGCCCCCATTGAGAAGGGACTGACTTTTCATCATCCCACAGAACACCCTGAGCAGCAGGACAAAAGACAGCAACATGTTCAGGAAGAGCTTCGCAGACATCTCGAAAGAAGTTGGCGCGTTGAGGCAAAACATGATCACCGTCGCGATAAGCCAGCCAGTCCTTGTCACTTTCGGGCGTATGCACTACTTCCTGCAAACACAGTACATCAGGCAGGGCTTGCGAGAGATAAGGCAACAGGTCGGAGTAAAGCGTTCCGCCCCAACCGTTAAGAGACATTATCTGCAACGCCACCTCCCTCATGTTTGTCGCGTGGGCTCTAGTCTTATACGCAAACAAAAAAGGGCGCATCAACTCAACAGTGATGCGCCCATAATCTGTACTTAAGCCTACAAGAGAGGAAGGCTGTAAATCAGAACTTTATGCGTGGCTCTTGGTATCAGACAAACCAGTCTCATGGTGAATGCCGAACCACTTGCCCAGCACCCAATCCAGAGAGAAGACGCCCGGACCACGGATCACCAGCACGGTTGCCAGGAAGATCCAAAGAGCACGTTGGTCGAAGATCAGTGCAGATGGATGACGATCGAACAGCGCACCAATAGTCGGCAGATCTACACCGTGACCAACCACATCCACGATGGACATAACAACCACAAAACCAATGAAGCCGATGCTCGCAGCGCGGGTGAACAAACCCACGACGATCAGCACAGGGATGATGATTTCACCCCATGTTCCCAACAGAACGATCAAGCCATACGGAAAGAACGCGATCTGGGAGATGTCATAACCAGCCGCTTCAGTGATATGCGGCAGAATCTGCGCATAAGCACCCGTTGATGGCGACAGGAATCCGAAGAAACCATCACCCAACTTGGTCAGTGCAGAGTTCCAGAAGTACATGAACAGGACGCCAGCGAACAGAAACCGCGCAGACAAACCAAGGAACCAACCTTCAGTAACGCGTTCCAGCCAGCCAAATACGCCCTGATATAAATTTACAAGCATTCTCATCGGATTCCTCCTCAGGTGCTTCCCACCACTCGGGGGCCATACCGCCCGGCCCCGCGTAATCATTACTAAGCTTTGATATGGACGCTCGCGAACACGCGCGCGCTCAACAGGCAGCCCAATGCCTGCGACAGATCAAAGAGTTTAAAAGAGGACGAAACCACGTCAGCGGCCTCTCCCAATGTCTTGCCAAAGAACAGCAAATCAGCGAATGCCGCTACGTCCTGAGCCAATCCGGTCAGTGTCACGTCCATGTCTGGACGGCAAATCAAAATCGCTTGATCAGCTTCTGGAGTAACACCCTCCACGTTCTCTGAACGGTTCTGCTTCCAGATCTCGCTCAGCGGAAAACGGGAGTAAATCAGTTTGTGTGCAGGGATCGGCGTAAACACCGCATCCCCTAGTTTCGCTGGATCAATCTTGGTCAATGCATCCGGCGCCAGAGGGCTCGCATCTGCACCGTGGTAAACACGCAGCCAAGCCCATTCCATCTCCGCCACATCCTTCAGATACGGATAGTCCGCCAACGGAGGAAACGCGCCAATGAACTCGGAGAACTTGCCACCAAACTCGCTGAGCACAGGCTGCTCAGGCGGGCTTTTGCGAATAAACTCTGCAGCGAGTGCCCGAAAGTAATCACGTCCAACCAGTTCATGCACTGCAGGAAAGTTGGCAGCCATTGCATCGATCAGGCTCGCCATCACATTATTGCGATAAACGCCATAACGCTTCTCAGATGGATTACCATCACGCCCAACAACCCCGTCGGGAATTGGAACAGCTGGATTCATCAACCCGTCGGAAAACATGTCAAAGCCTTGCATATTCGTCTGCAAGTCTTGCAAAGGAACGCCAAATCCTTTCAAGGCAATCTTTTCCTTCGTGTTATCAGGCGCCTGAGACATGGTCACTCCGCTCTTCAGAAGCTTTTGCGTGTGCTTCAATGTGGGATTGGATCACCACATCAGCCTGCTCGGCTTCGTAAGCCAGAATTTCCCAGGTCGGAATGTTTGCGTCCCACTCGATCAATGTTGACTGAGGACCAGTCCGATCAATTGTGCGGGCATACAGAGCCCAGACCGGATCAGCGACCTTGCGGTCGTGTGCATCGATAAGAAGAGGATAACCCAGCTCGTCTGTTTCTGGCGCATGCCCACCCAGATGGATTTCCTGAACATGTTCAACCGGGAACCGGTCTACATAGTCCTCAGGTGAACCACCGGAGTTGGTCGCAGAAACAAACACATTGTTCACGTCCAGCAGCAATCCGCAGCCGGTCCGCTTCACAATTTCACGAAGAAAATCAGTTTCTTCGTAGGTGCTTTCTTTGAAGATCACATACGCACTTGGATTTTCAAGCAGCATCTGACGACCAAGAAAAGTCTGCACCTCATCGATATGATCAACCACCTGCTGCAAAGTCACTTCTGTGTATGGCAGCGGCAGAAGGTCATTGAAGTACTCAGTGTCATGCGTTGACCATGCCAGATGCTCACTGAAGAGACCTGGATCATAACGGTCAACAACGTCTTTCACACGAGCAAGGTGATCTTTGTTCAAAGGGTCAGCACCACCAATGGAAAGGCCAACACCATGAACGGAAAGAGGATAATCCCGGCGGATCGCTTCAAGGTAACCATGTGGAGGACCACCAGCACCCATGTAGTTTTCCGCGTGGATTTCGAAGAAGCCCATATCAGGTTTTTCATTGAGAATGGTGCGGTAGTGATCAGCCTTTAAGCCGACGCCACCTCGTGCAGGCAGTTTTGCATTGACCCTTTGCGCACTCATATCGCACCTCGTTCTCTATATTATGACTTCTTCTTAAAGAAACACCGGAGGGGTAGAACCCGCCCCGGTGCCATGCAGTATATTGTAATTTAAAGCGATTATTTTGGCAGGTCGCGGGAAAGTTCAGTCAGAGAACCTTTACGGTCACCTGGAACTTCGATGGATTCACAGGTGCCAGCTGGTACGAGTGTCCAAGCATTGCCCTGATAGTCTACAGTGGAAGTACCCGCACAAGTGGTGCCTGCGCCAGCTTTACAGTCGTTCTCACCAGCAAGAGAAACGCCGTAACATTTTTCTTTGGAAGCAGCTTCAGCAACAGTAATGTTCGCACCAGCTACAGCAGCAGTAACAGCGGTTGCGAGTACAGCAGCGGACAACGTTTTTTTGGACATTTCAAAACTCCTCAATTGAAATTCGGCGATGTGTTCAACAGGTTTGGTTCGCCTCTGAACACAGTTCTTGCAAAAAACTCGATCAATGGGAAATCAAACACATGTTATTTTCGCGCGATTAAACCAATAAAATGAGATCATCCTCCTCACGGGTTCGTGAATAGTTGAAATATTATTGCATCTAACTTGAGTTTTAGGTGCCAATGCGACAATCGGCCTAATAAAATTAAAAGAATAGAAATAAAGTCTTTCTGAAACACTCTTGCTCTACCCTCTGAAATCTGGCATGTTCGCGACGCGGAAAAGGACAGGAGTACTGTCCTTATTATCCCGCATGCGTTGATGACAATTTGGAAGACACCTTCCAAGCGATCCGCCTAAGAGATCCACACAACGCTAAAGAGAAGAATGTAGGCGCGTTCCCAACGCCGCGACATTCTCCCCCAAATGTGTGCCCTGCGGACATATCGCAATGCACTCGCCAAAGGGGTAAGATAGATCGGAGGAAACTCCGAATGGGCGGCCCTACATATAAAGAGGCCGTGCTTCATTCGACAGATCCGGGGCAAGCCGTGCCGGGGCTTCGAACGAGCCGCGAGGAAGACATCCCCGCGACCCGAACGAGGAAGTGACGTTAACCGGTCACATTGAGATGAGCGAAAGTGAGGCCAAAAATGGCAGAAAAAGGAGGAAACACGATGCATATGAGTGGGGGGGAAACTATGAAAACCCGTGCTACCACCACTGGCACCGTTACGGAAAAACTCCGCACTGCTGCCACTGAGGGGCTTTACAATCCAGCCAAGGAGCACGACGCCTGTGGTGTCGGCTTTATAGCTAACCTCAAAGGCGCAAAATCTCACCATGTGGTACAAAGCGGCCTTCAGATCGTTGAAAACCTGACACACCGCGGCGCCGTGGGTGCTGACCCTCTGATGGGTGACGGTGCAGGTATGCTGACCCAGGTCCCACACGAGTTATTTAAAGAAGAATGCGCGAAGATCGGCTTCGAACTGCCAGAAGCAGGCGAATACGGCGTAGCATTCCTCTTTCTTCCACAAGATAAAAAGCTCTGCGAGCAGTGCGAAAGCATCGTTGCGGAATGTGTATCTGAAGAAGGACTTGAGATTCTAGGCTGGCGTGATGTTCCAGTCGACAATTCTTCTTTGTCCAAAGCACCGGATATTGCTGCGACTGAACCGGTCTCCCGTCAGTTGTTTGTAACACTACCAGACAATACTGATGGTGATGTTCTGGAGCGTCGTCTCTTTATCCTGCGCAAAGTCATCTCCAACGTTGTGCGCGAGAAATGCGATGCCGTAGATAAAGGCTTCTACATCGTCTCCTTCTCCAGCCGCACCATCGTCTACAAAGGCATGTTCCTCGCCTACCAGCTTGGCGCCTACTACGATGACCTGCGTGATGAGCGCTATGTCTCTGCCCTGGCATTGGTCCACCAGCGCTTCTCAACCAACACCTTCCCATCCTGGGATCTGGCTCACCCATACCGCATGGTTGCGCACAACGGTGAAATCAACACCCTGCGCGGCAACGTAAACTGGATGGCAGCCCGTCAGGCATCTGTGTCTTCTCCGGCATTTGGCGATGACATCAACAAGCTCTGGCCAATTTCCTATGAAGGCCAGTCTGACACTGCATGTTTCGACAACGCATTGGAATTCCTCGTCACCGGCGGTTATTCCCTCGCACATGCAGCAATGATGCTGATCCCGGAAGCATGGGCCGGCAACCCGTTGATGGACGAAAACCGTCGCTCCTTCTACCAGTACCATGCAGCTCTCATGGAGCCGTGGGATGGTCCGGCAGCGGTTGCGTTCACGGACGGTCGCCAGATCGGCGCAACGCTGGATCGTAACGGTCTGCGCCCTGCCCGCTACATCGTGACCGACGATGACTTTGTCATCATGTCTTCCGAAGTTGGCGTTCTGGACATTCCAGAAGAGAAGATCGTTCAGAAATGGCGTCTGCAGCCAGGCAAGATGCTGCTGATCGACCTGGAAGAAGGCCGCATCATTTCCGACGAGGAAATCAAGCGCCAGCTTTCGACCGCACACCCATACAAAGACTGGCTACACCGCACTCAGATGGTTCTGGAAGAGCTCCCACCTGTGCGTGAACGTGCACCGGTTGCTGGTGAAACTCTCCTCGACCGTCAGCAGGCATTTGGCTACACGCAGGAAGACATCAAGCTTCTCATGCAGCCAATGGCGACAGTTGGTCAGGAAGCACTGGGCTCCATGGGCACAGACACCCCTGTGTCTGTACTCTCTGACAAGTCCAAGCTGCTGTACACCTACTTCAAACAGAACTTCGCGCAGGTGACCAACCCACCGATCGATCCGATCCGTGAAGAGCTGGTCATGAGCCTCGTGTCCTTCATCGGCCCACGCCCGAATCTGTTTGACCTGAAAGGCCTTTCGACCTCCAAGCGTCTGGAAGTACGTCAGCCGATCCTCACCAACGCTGATCTGGAAAAGATCCGCGCGATCGGTGATATCGCTGACAACCAGTTCCAAACCAAGACCCTCGACATCACCTACTCCGCCGAAAAAGGTCCGGAAGGTATGGAAGAGGCTCTGGAGCGTCTGTGTGAACGCGCTGAGAAAGCAGTACATGGTGGTTACAACATCATCATCCTGTCTGACCGCGTAATCTCACGTGCCCGCATCGCAATTCCGGCACTGCTGGCAACCGCTGCAGTCCACAACTACCTGATCCGCAAAGGTCTTCGTACCTCCGTTGGTCTCGTGGTTGAAACCGGTGAAGCACGCGAAGTACATCACTTCTGCGTACTGGCTGGTTACGGTGCAGAGGCAATCAACCCATACCTCGCGTTCGAAACAATCCGCTCCATGCACTCTGAGGGCTACTTCCCTGAGGAAGTGGATGAGCACGAAGTTGTTTCCCGCTACATCAAAGCCATCAACAAAGGCATGCTCAAAGTCATGTCCAAGATGGGCATCTCCACCTACCAGTCCTATTGTGGTGCGCAGATCTTTGATGCAGTTGGCCTGAACTCCCAGTTCGTCGAAAAATATTTCTTCGGCACAGCAACCACCATCGAAGGCATCGGCCTGGGTGAAGTGGCTGCAGAAACTGTTGTTCGCCATCATGACGCCTTTGAGGACATCCCAATCCTGCGCCGCTCTCTGGATGTTGGCGGTGAGTACGCTTACCGCTCCCGTGGTGAAAGCCACATGTGGACTCCAGACAGCATCGCAACTCTGCAGCATGCAGTTCGCAACAACCTGCCAGAAAAGTATCTGGAATTTGCGAAGGAAGTGAACGAGACCTCTGGTCGCTTCACCATCCGTGGCATGTTCCGCGTGAAATCCGCAGAAGAGCTGGGTCGTCGCCCGATCAACATCGACGAAGTGGAATCCGCAGAAGACATCGTCAAGCGCTTCTCAACCGGCGCGATGTCCTTCGGTTCCATCTCTCGCGAAGCGCATACGTCGCTTGCGATTGCCATGAACAAAATCGGCGGCAAGTCCAACACCGGTGAAGGTGGTGAAGAAGCAGAACGCTTCAACCCGCTGCCGGACGGATCTCCAAACCCGATGCGTTCAGCAATCAAGCAGGTTGCTTCCGGTCGCTTTGGTGTAACCACCGAATATCTGGTCAACTCCGACATGATCCAGATTAAAGTGGCACAGGGTGCAAAGCCGGGTGAAGGCGGACAGCTGCCAGGCCACAAAGTGGATGCAGTGATCGCGAAAACCCGTCACTCCACCCCGGGTGTTGGTCTGATTTCGCCGCCACCACACCACGACATCTACTCCATCGAAGATCTGGCACAGCTGATCTACGATCTGAAGAACGTGAACCCAGTTGCAGACATCTCCGTTAAGTTGGTGTCAGAAGTGGGCGTTGGCACAGTTGCAGCAGGTGTTGCAAAAGCACGTGCAGACCACATCACTGTCTCCGGCTTTGATGGTGGTACTGGTGCATCTCCGCTCACCTCTCTGAAGCACGCTGGTTCTCCTTGGGAAATGGGCCTTGCTGAAACCCAGCAAACCCTCGTTCTCAACGGTCTGCGCTCCCGTGTTGCTCTGCAGGTAGACGGCGGTCTGCGTACAGGCCGTGATGTTCTCATCGGTGCTCTGCTGGGTGCTGACGAATACGGCTTCTCAACTGCACCGCTGATTGCAGCAGGTTGCTTGATGATGCGTAAGTGTCACCTGAACACCTGCCCGGTTGGCATCGCAACTCAGGATCCTGTCCTGCGCAAGCGCTTTAAAGGCACGCCTGAGCACGTCATCAACTACTTCTTCTACGTTGCAGAAGAGCTGCGTGGCCTGCTGGCTGAGCTCGGCGTCAAGAAGCTGGACGACATCATTGGTCGCTCCGACATGCTCGACAAAGAGTCTGCGATCAACCACTGGAAATCTCAGGGTCTTGATTTCTCCAAGATCTTCTATCGCCCAGATGCAACTCCGGAAGAAAGCCGTTGGTCCATGCTGCAAGAGCATCCGATCAATGACATCCTTGACCGCGAGCTCATCAGGAATGCAGCACCAGCACTTGAAAGCAAAGAGAAGGTCTCCTTCCCTGCGCAAATCAAGTCTGTTGACCGCTCCGTTGGCGCAATGCTCTCCGGTGAGATTGCAAAACGCTACGGCGCAAAAGGCCTCAAGGACGACACCGTTCACATCGCCATGACCGGTACTGCAGGTCAGGCATTTGGCGCGTTCGTTGCCAAAGGTGTGACCATCGATCTGGAAGGCGACGCGAACGACTACGTTGGTAAGGGCCTCGCAGGCGGCCGCATCATCGTACGCCCACCGGCAAACACCCGCATCGTGCCGGAAAACTCCATCATCGTCGGCAACACCGTTCTTTACGGTGCAACCAGCGGTGAAGTGTACTTCCGCGGTGTCGCAGGCGAGCGCTTTGCTGTTCGTAACTCCGGTGCAACCGCTGTTGTCGAAGGTGTTGGCGATCACGGCTGTGAATACATGACCGGCGGTGTTGTTGTTGTTATCGGCCAGACGGGCCGTAACTTCGCAGCAGGTATGTCCGGTGGTGTTGCCTACGTTCTGGACGAAGACGGATCCTTCAACTCTCGCTGTAACCTGGCGATGGTTGAAATCCAGCCAGTGGAAGAAGAAGACGACCTGCTTGAAAAGCTGCACCACCATGGCGGCGACATCGAGCACAAAGGACGTGTGGACCTGTCAGCTGACATGACACGTCACGACGACGAACGTCTGCGTCTCATTCTTGAAAACCACGTGAAGTATACTGGGTCCACGAAGGCAGCAGACATTCTTGCCAACTGGGAAGAATGGCGTCCGAAATTTGTGAAAGTTATGCCGGTTGAATACCGTCGCGCGCTTCAGGAAATGAAAGCTGCGCGTATGGGCCTCGCGGCTGCGGAATAAGAGGGGAAGACATGGGTAAGGTAACTGGCTTTTTGGAGATCGACCGGCAGGAACAGAAGTACCAGCCGGCATCAGATCGCATTCGCCACTTCCGTGAATTCACGGTTCCGCTCTCACAAACAGACGTAGAGCGTCAGGCCGCGCGTTGTATGGATTGTGGTGTTCCTTTCTGTCACGGTCCAACCGGCTGTCCGGTCAACAACCAGATTCCGGACTGGAATGATCTGGTGTTTGCCGGCGACTGGGAAGAAGCATCTCGCAACCTGCATTCAACCAACAACTTCCCGGATTTCACAGGACGTATCTGTCCTGCGCCATGTGAGGAAGCATGTACGCTCAATCTGGAAGACATTCCGGTTGCGATCAAAACCGTTGAGCAGGCAATTGTAGACCGCGCCTTCAAAGAAGGCTGGATCAAACCTGAGCCAGCAACAACCAAGACCGGTAAAACCGTAGCCGTCATCGGCTCCGGCCCTGCAGGTCTGGCAGCGGCTCAGCAGCTAGCACGCGCAGGTCACACCGTGCACATCTACGAGCGTGAGCCACGGGCTGGCGGTCTGCTGCGCTACGGTATTCCTGACTTCAAGATGGAAAAGCACTACATCGACCGCCGCGTCGAGCAGCTGGAAGCAGAAGGCGTCACCTTCCACTACGGCTGTGAAATCGGCAAGGATGTAGAGTTTGAGGAAATCTACACCCGTCACGATGCAACACTGCTGTGCACTGGTGCTGAGCGTCCGCGTGATCCGGGCATCCCGGGCATGGACCTCAAAGGGGCCATGTACGCAATGCCATTCCTCGTACAGCAGAACCGTCGCGTAGGCGGGGAAGACATTTCCGAGGAAGATCCATACTGGGCAGGCGGCAAACACGTTGTTGTTGTTGGCGGCGGTGACACCGCATCTGACTGTGTGGGCACCTCCTTCCGTCAGGGCGCGCTCTCTGTAACCCAGATGGACATCCGTCCTATGCCTCCGCTGAAGGAAGACAAGAACCAGTTCTGGCCGTACTGGCCAACCAAGTTCCGCACGTCTACCTCTCAGGCAGAAGGGGCCGAGCGTGAGTTCTCCGCAGCTACTCTGGCTGTGGTTGGTGATGAAGACGGCGTTGTAACCGGCGTTAAGTGTGCTCGCGTGGATGAAAAGCGTGTTCCAATTGAAGGCACCGAGTTCATCCTGAAAGCAGACCTCGTGCTGGCAGCCATCGGCTTCTCCGGTCCAAACATGGAGACCTACATCAAGGAAGCTGGCGACGAGCTGGAGCTGGACCCACGCACCAACGTGAAGGCGAACACTGAAGACTACAAGACCTCCATCAAAAAGGTCTTCGCAGCTGGTGACGTTCGCAAAGGTCAGTCTCTCGTGGTCTGGGCCATCCGCGAAGGCCGTCAGGCAGCGAAGTCCATCGATGAGTTCCTGACAGGGTCTTCCAACCTGCCACGCTAAACATAGCGGATAATTTAACAACAAAGCCCCGGAAAGCCCCGCTTCCCGGGGCTTTTTGATAGCATGATGTACGAGTTCTCTGACTTGCTTCTACAAGCACCAACAGCACCACATGGCAATCCATGCAGTGGTGAAGCAGTTTTCCCGAAGATCGGGAGGAGCAAGGCGGCAGGCAACACCTGCGCTACTTGTTAGATATGAGTCTTCGGCATTGGCTACGCGCCTTGCCCGGGCATTTTGGTATGGCCAACATCGCCTCTTATCCTGAAAGGCACGATAGCCGGTTTCCCGGAAAGACAACGGCTTTGCTCAGATAAGTTTCCGTATCCAAACAGGTCCGCTACCCCTGACATGCACTGCTCTGACCAGCAAATGCCACTGCGTGATGCCCTTCAGGCTTGGGCCCTTCCTCTCAGACCATGCAGTCACGCCTGAAAATCGGTGCCACCGGACCTCTGCAAGATGCGTTACCCCTCACAAAAGCCCCACCCAGCCCACGACACACCGACGGACGGCCCGCCAGCAGCCCGTCACGTGGGCATGCAATGAGTATGAGACCACTTTCAAGCAAGGGGGATAAGTTTTTTGGATATTCTCTACGCTTCAGCAATCACTCTCCCCCTAGAGAAAGGAGTAAAGTGTCATGCCCAATGGCGCATCAACAACACTAGGAACCGTGACGTTGAGCCCATTCTAGTCATACGCGATGACAATAGTCTTCGCGGGGAGAGCAAGTCGTTTATGATCAATTGCTGCCATTCAAACTAAATTTGGTCACTTCTGGCCGGCATGTAACTTCAACCATAGGTCGAACTTAGTCTACTTGTTGCTGAATGACCAATCCCACCATTTGAACTGTCCTTAGGTAGCCCTAACGTGACATCGCCGCGGTTTCCGGTTGTTGCCTTGTCAAACAGAGTTCCAGATTAAAAGTAGTAGCCTAACTGGGCAAAAGATTGCGCAGTTTTTGAATAAATTACTTTCGGCTCAAGGCTTTCGTCCACAATATTGTTATCACAGACTGGATGTTAAAGCCAAAAGACGCTAATTAAATAAATACAACTTTAAGTAACTGCCCCGGAGATATTAAATTGAGACAAAATGGTTTTTCCGACTTAAAACTCAATTTGAGGAACGCGATTGAAAAGGGGGTGGTGAATGAAACTGTACTTTCCAACTTGCTTCCAGATGGAAAGCCTCATAATTCGGAATCTGGTCTCTGGGACTACAAGGCCGAAATTTCTGAACTATCCGAAAATCCTACAAAGGAAGAAAAAATTGCTCACAAGGCGGCATACGCGGAAATTACAAAAGATGCGATTTCCTTCTACAACGCTTGGGGCGGTTATATTCTCTTTGGGGTTAAAGACTCAGGCAAAGATCGAATTATTGGATGCGATGCAATTGTCGACACGGACGAACTGAATAAGAAGATCCAAAGCTCTACCGGCGTGCAAATTGAGTGTATTTTTGAATTAATTACATTCGGAGATAATACACTAGGCTTACTCTTCATTCCAAGACGTCCAAATAATTCGCAACCAGCTTGCTTCAAGAAAGATGGCCCCAAGCATAGCAACGGCAAAAAGACATATTCTCAAGGGGTGTACGTTCGGGTTCTTGACGAATGTAGGCCAGCAGCTGCTACTCACGAAGATTGGAGTTTTTTGTATTCTGACAGAAGCCTATCTGCATCTGAGTTTAAACCAGAAAAGAACAGGATCCCAGCAAAACTCCCGCCCAAAGACGGTGATCTGATCGAGTTTGTCGGCAGAAATGAAGAACTAATCAAATTACGTGATTGGTTATGTTATCCTCGGAGCCCTGCTAGGCTTTTGACCGGCATTGGTGGGCTCGGGAAAACAACTATTGCCTACGCCTTTGCAGAAGAAGTTATAAGGTCTGGATTCAGCGAATTAGAAAAAGTCATTTGGGTCACAGCCAAACGAACGACTTTTTCTGCGCTACAAGGGAAACTAGTTAAGACCAGTAGTTCGGATTTTTCCGACCTCGCAGAGCTTCTTGTACAGCTTATCATCTATTTAGCAGGGCACAGCTCAATCCCACATGATGCCGACATAGATGAACTAACAGAGGTACTTGTCGACATTTTAGCTTACCATCCATCACTCATCATAGTGGATGACTTGGACAGTCTATCACCTGAAATTCAACGTGAATGTGCTGCCCAACTAACCCAGATTGCAGCTCGTACCGTTGATAGAGACCATGCACCAAGCAGGTTCTTAATGACTTCTAGGCTAGATCAGGGGTTGTCACCCACAGCTGTTCTCAAAATAACAGGATTGGATCTAGAGGCTTTTTCTAAACACATTCACAACCTTAGCCATCAATTCGAACTTCCAAAAGTCACCGACAGACAAATAAAAAAAATGCATGCGATTACGCAGGGGTCACCATTGTTTGCAGGTTCACTTATGCGGTTAGTCAGTCTAGGTGAAAACATCAGAGATATTTGCACTACTTGGTCGGGTTCTGACGGTGAAGACGTTCGTGTGTTCGCATTTAGGCGCGAACTTGAGAGACTAAACCAAAGAGCGGCTCAAGCGTTGTATGCGGTTTTACTGCTAGGAGAAACCACGCTAGAAGACCTCGAAAGTGTGCTTGAGGTTGCCCGTAAAACATTGAGAGATGCAGTTTCTGAGTTACAAGTATTTCATCTAATTGCAAAAAATGAAAGTCGTTATGGAGATACGATCCTTATTGCTTCAAAGGAGCTTATTTCCGTCACAAGCATATTGAAAAAGCACATCACGGATGGAGGTAGGTCCGTGGAAAAAGCGTGTGCTAAGATACGATCTGAGAACAAAAATAACGAGCGGAGTATTGGCATTCAAATTCGAAAGATTGTTGACTTTTGGAAGGAAGATGACTTCGACTCGGCTCTCGTGGTCGCTAAGGATTTGCGCAAAGCTAATCCAAAAAATGGAGATGTTGCATGCGTTCTCGGTGTGACTTACTTAAAATCAACTCCACCTCGTTACAAAGAAGCAGAGGAAATTCTTGATTTCGCTCGACAAGCTTCGTGCAGTCGCCCAGAATTACAATCAAGCTTATTGTCGGCAAAGGCAGGTGCCGAGAACTGGAAAGGACTGCTTGAATATTCCCAAAGCCTACATTCGCATCATTCTCGAAAAGATGAAGTCTTAAACCATTTTTTATTGGCATCCAAAAAACTAATGGATGTAGCTAAATTAAGAGGCGATGCGAAAAGAGAAGCTGAATTAGCAATTAATGCGATAGAGCGAATTGAAATCAAAATATCTGGCCAAACACTTAATTCAGAGTATTTTAATTCGCTACGAAAGACACAGGAAGACATTGCCAAAATCTATATATCAATTTTGAAGGCTATGTATCATCGTCCTGGTGATCAACTTAATGTTTTTTCAGGAATTATGAGGCTAACAAGAAATCGCGTCATTCGATTAGACTATATTCGTGAAGCTTGCTATGCGTTAAAAAATTGGTGGATAGATGTTGAGGCCCGCCCAATTTTTGATCACTCTGCATATCAAATATTACAAGATAAGCTGGATGTATTACGTCAGGTCAGCAATCTAATTTCTAGTAATGCCACTCACTACTCGGAGGTCATTGAATTGGTAAAATTGACTGAAAGAGATGTGTCATTCAATGCAGGAAAACACCAGACGCAAATGGCTCATTAGAAAGTGATCATATAGCAGGCAGTCTTTCGCCTTCAAGCTATGCGATTATCAGTATTCTATTGATAAGTAGTTCTATTTGCTTATTCGGTATAAGCATCATTATGTTCTTACGTGGTTTGGTCATGCAGCTACTTGTTGAAAACATCGTGGCGATTAGTGAAGCTATTACTATGATGGTTCGGAATGATTATCTTACTCAAATGTTGGCCAAGGGTCTCATCGGCCCACATCAACTCAAAGTAGAAATTATTAATGTCCGGTAATGGCTCCGATGCTGGCAAGGCTTCTTAGTTTGCTGAGTTTTCGCGTTACAACGAACGCCCGTATCCTCTACTAAACCGCTTTCAGCTCAACACTTTATCACTCCCCCACATCTCCCAGAGGCTGCTTAAAGAGCTTTAAGCAGCCTTCACGTTTTCCAGGAAGCTGGCGACTTCGGAGCGTAGGTTTTCGGAGAGAAGGCCGAGTTTGCCGGCGGCCTGATGCAGGTCGTTTGAGGCATCTTTGGTGCCCTGGAACTCGCTGTCCAGATCCTGCATGTTTGAGGCGACCTGAGAAACATTCTGGTGCGCACTGTTCAGATTGCGGGAGATATCATCCGTTGCCTGCCTCTGCTCACTCACCGCCTCATTGATGCCAGTCGAGAGAGAGTTGATCCGCTCAATGGTCTCCCCAATGGAGCGAATAGCCGTCACCGCCTGCTCAGCCACCTTCTGCACCGACTCAACCTGAGTTGAAATCTCTTCGGTTGCTTTCGACGTCTGTCCGGCAAGGTTCTTCACCTCACTTGCCACAACGGCAAAACCCCGGCCAGCCTCCCCTGCCCGTGCCGCTTCAATCGTCGCGTTAAGAGCCAGCAGGTTGGTCTGATTAGCAATCTGGTCGATCAACTCAATCACTTCGCCAATTGCTTTACCGCTCTCTGCAAGGCGCCCCACAATCTCGTTGGTCTTGTGTGCATGCTCCGCAGCATCCTGCGCAAACTGGGCAGCCTGAGTGGTGTTGTCACCAATCATACCGGAGGAGTGTGAAACGCCTTCCGCAGCTTCAACTAGCTCTTCAACCGAGGTCTGCGTGGTCTGCGCCACATCGCTGGAAGACGCCATGGCACTGTGCGCGCCCTGAACGCTTGCGTCCAACTCTCTGGAGCGCGTCTCAACAGCCTGGCTGATCTCCAGAAGATCATGCACCACATGGCCGACGGAGGCTTCAAACTCACGCGCAACACTGGCTAAAGCTTCCTTGCGCGCATCCGCAAGTTCCAGCTCCTGCTGCATCTTCGCAGCAGCATCCGCTTCAGCTTTCTTTTTCAGCGCAACTCGGAACTGAGCAATGGAGCGTGCAATCGCACCAATTTCATCACCCCGTTCAGTGCCTTTGATCTCTGTATCCAAAGCACCATCCGCCAACGCATCCAGCCCGCCTTGCAGCGCTGCCATATTCGTTCGCATCCCCCGCGCAATCACAACCGCAACAACAAAGAACAGCGCACCAACAGGCGCACAGACCATCACGATGAACATCAGATTGTCGACAAGCAGCGTTTCCAGCGCACTCTGCCCATGATCAGACATAAGCTGAGATCTCAACGTCTCGTCCCCCAACGCAGACGTCAGCGCGTTATAAATCGTAACGAAGGAAAATAGCGTGCCGAGCGACATGATTGTCATGGCCATAAACACGACCAACACAAACTTCGCCACCATCGACAACTTAAAAACATGCGGTTGGGTAACCATCAAAAGCCCCACTTCACCCATAAGTTGAATGTGAGTAATGTTACCCATGTATGTAAACAGAACACTACCAGCAGGGTGTGAATTGCATGTATTTTCAAAAAAACAGCGATAAAATTTAATTTTTTGCAGTTCTTCTTGAGTGACTTCTAATATTAACCGCTTACACGCTAAAAAATACTTCAGATATTAAAATCCGGTCCAGCGCGTATCATCAGCCCGTCCGGAAACTTCTGGCAAAGCTTCACCAGATACAGTCAGCTTAAACAGATCACTCCCTGCCGCTGCTTTCCCGCCCTTGTCATCCGGCCCGATCAGCTTGGTTTCAGGGGACGTCAAACGACCTGTCAGAACAATGAAGTTAGGATCATCTTTCACACCTTCAAAGATGAAGGCGGTCGCACTACCAAAAATGCGGGCAATCTCACGCTCAACAAAGTAGGCCACTTTCCGATACCCGGCCCACGTGAAGTAGACACCGTCTTTCGAGCGCAAACGCCTGCTCTTACCGGTCACATCCGGACCATGCGTGGTGTACTCGCCATTGTCATCCTGAAAAGCGGCCCAGATATCAACGAAGATACCACCTGCCGGTTCCACTTGCTCTTTGAACAAGTCATTCAGATAGCTGAAGTTCGCACTCGTCAGGTACTCCTCAGCAGGCGCAAGGCCAACCCAGATCAGCGGCAACTGTTCATTGCGAATAGCTGCAACCAGGGAGGCGGTCCGGAAGCGATATTCCTTCTTCCACTCCTCCCCCTGAAACTGCAGCTCCTCAGCATAGGTCGCGGGCTGACCATCAATCACCCCTTGCTCGACAACACTGATATTCCGATTGTCGCGTGCACCAAGGGCAACAACAACAAGGCCAACATCCTCATTCTTCAGCGAAGCAGCCACATCTTCCGGCCAATCCGGTTTTTTGACCGCCACCAGCCCGGTTTGAGGATAAACCAGCTTCTTCACTTTGATGGAGGGTGTCTCGGCATAAACAGCCTTCAGACCGTCCGCCAGCCCCATCGCCAGATCATCACCAACAACCAGCAGAACTTTTGCGTCCTTGCTCTTCTCTTTCTCGACGATCTTCGGCGCGTTCACGACAGCAACGCCACCACTACGGTTTTTGCGGGTATTGCTTCTGCGGCGCTTCTTTTTGGAGGGATTCGCCTGCTCAATCCGCTTATTGCTGCCACCGAACAACCAGCCGAAAAACGACTTGTTGCCCTTCTTAGGCGCGTTTGCACTGTTGCTGCGCACCTGAGCTGCAACGTCTATAGGCACAACAGAAACGCTGACAAAGCAAAGGCTTACCAGCGCTACAAACACAAGTGACAAAAAGGATCGTTGCATATCCGCGAGTCTCCAGCAGGAACCAACCACCACCATTGGCTTCCTGCAATTAGGAAACCCGATTATGTTCTACCTTGCAACCTATTAAGAAGCTTTATTGAATCGTGACCATCTGGAACAAGTCCTGAGGCTTTTTGATAAGCCTGAATCGCCTGACGAGTCCTCTGGCCAATCTTACCGTCAACGGCACCCGGCTTATACCCCATTTCACTCAGACGCTTCTGTAGTGCTTTCTTCTCACTGAATGTCAGAGGACGATCTCCACGCGGCCAGTCCGCAACAAAACCGGAAAGCCCGAGCAAACGATCAGAAAGATGTCCAACACCAAGCGCATAGGCATTGGAGTTGTTGTAGCGTTTGATCACGTAAAAATTCTTGAGCAGCAGAAACGCAGGGCCATTTGCCCCGGCAGGCGTATAAAGCCGCGCCATGTCTCCGCCTCGAGGGAAGTCCGAACCACTCGCCCGCTTCACACCCAGCTTGCTCCAGCTCGCAAGCGACTGCTGCTTGCGCTGGTTGCTCAGGCGATAATTGAAGTTCTTCGGCAAGGTGACTTCATAGCCCCAGGTCTGGCCGGACTGCCAGCCCATCTTGTTGAGATAAGCCGCTGTCGACGCCAACGCATCCGGAATGCTGTTCCAGATATCGCGCTTGCCATCACCTGTAATATCAACCGCATAGGCTTGGTAGGTGGTCGGAATAAACTGTGTATGCCCCATCGCACCAGCCCAGGAACCCTGCATCTGCTGCGGAGAAACATCGCCGTTCTGCAAAATCTTCAGCGCTGCAACCAACTGCTTGCGCGCATATTTCCCACGACGCCCACCATTGTAGGCCAGTGTCGCCAATGCCCGTGGTGTAGACCGTACAATCGCTTTGTTGTCGAGAATACGCCCGTAGGAGCTCTCCATGCCCCAGATCGCCAGCACCACATGGCGGTTCACGCCGTACTTGCTCTCGATCTTGTCGAGCCAGCCAGCCCACTCATCGACCATCCGGCGGCCATGCAGCACCCGATCCTGCGAGACCGCGCTATCCAGATACTGCCAGATTGCACGGGTAAACTCAGGCTGGTTCTCAGCACTCTTCTTGATCCGCGGATCAGGAGTCATGCCCTTAAACACACGATCATAGAGCTGAGGGCTCACGCCCTGCGCAACCGCAGTCCGCTTGAAGCCTGCAATCCATTTTTGAAAATCACTCCCTTGAGCAAAGCCGTAGGAGCTACTGAAAAGTAGAAACCCAGCGCACAGGACAGCTGGCAAAGAAGAAAATCGCATGAAGCTTTCTCCAGTCACCCGATTGGGAGTTTATTGAGCGCATGCCGCGCAGTCTTTTTGCTTAGCCCTCGGAGGCATTACTGCCATGACTGTCAACCATGGTAAAAAAAAGGCCGTTTTTAATCAAAACCCCTTTTTAAGCTTGTCAATTCTTACTAGATGCGTCCGTTGAAAATTAACGCACTCTAAATAACGCATAAAATCAGCGTCTTATCCGAAGGCCCGCTTCTATGAGGCTGCTGGTGTAATTGCTACCAGCAGTGGAACTCTCAAACGCACGGAATGTATAGCGGGAAAGCAACGCTGCATCCTTGGAGAACGCCCACACCAAACCGAATGACCCGGTTCCTTCCTGCTCAACAATATCCACCCCTTGATACGTTCTGTAGGTGTAGCCAAGCTGAACATCTCCAACCAGATCCTGCGTGAACTGATGCGCATACCGCACATCCCCCGCATAAAGGATGGAACCTGATGCTCCGCTGATGTTTGTGCCAGCAAAGCTGGTCGCGCCACTGACAGTCACAGTATCACGGCGTGTCGGGGACCAAACAAAGGCACCATCAAAAATGAAGCCCTGCAGTGCATCCAACCGATCATCATCCAGATACTCGGCCCGATAGCCAACACCAAACTCACCACGCAGCTTCGGCCCGCGGTCAATGCTCATACCAACCTTGGCAAGGTATCCGCGCGAAGTTCTGTCAAAACAGGATGGATCACCGCTGCAATCTTCATCGTATTTCCGAACCAGAAAGCCACCTTCCAGATACGGTTCAAACGTCGCGCCATTATCAAACGAAGTGCGCAGGGTTGCATCAAACACCGTGTTATCGCGCGGCTGTGAGCTGCTCATCTGCCCGCCATAAACCGTTCGGTCGACCCCAATGCCACCACGCAACTGCACAACAGAAACCTGCCGGCTTAAGGAAAACCGCCCGCCGATCTCCTGAACAGAGTTGGTCCGTCCGGTTGTCGCTTCATTTTCAGCAGAAGACCGCTCTTCGCGAGAGAAGGAGTAAACACCCTCAACATCAGCAACTGTCAGATCACTCAGATCAAGCCGAACATTACCGCGTCCGGTGATGACAGGCTGGTTGTTGTCAGGTTCATTAAAGAAAGCCCGCAGGCTGCCGCGCAGTTCCAAACCAAGCTCATGGCGCTCCCAGTCAGAAACCACACCAACAGCAGCATCAACCTCATAGAACCCATCAGGCGTACCGCCATTTGCTTGCTCGGCATTGTCAGTCCAGCCCAAACCAGCATCAAATGAAGGTGTTAAACGCAGAGAATCCAGTTGGATGCCAACAGGCCGATCCTGAACGGTCTCTCCATCAAAGACCCCTTCATCATCAATCCCGCCCCCACCAACAGGACGTGACAAACGCGAAACGGCTTTCACTCTTTCAGAAAACTTGGGCGCCCGACTGCTCCGGCTTGTTCCGGTCAGCTGCTGCCCAACAGTCGAAACAGGAGGGCGTGCGCTTGGCCGCTGGAGCCCTTCTTCGACTTCCTGCTCAAATGGCTGAGCATCAGTTTCAGAGGGAAGCTCAAAACTAGAACTCGGATCATCTTCAAAGGACAGGCTTTCGCGGAACTCAAAATTGCTGGTTTGTGCAACTGCATCTTGGAGAGAAAAAGCGCCCAGCATCAAAACACAGGTCAGACATGACCTGGCTCGAAGAGCTCTCAAAACCTCAGGGCGCAACCGCATAAAATATTCCAGCAATCCACCTTCAAATGAAGGAAATTCAACCAGCCCCACACTCGCCGAACATGGTTAACGTTTCCTTGCTACAGGACGCTCTACCCTTGATTGTTTTCTCAATTTAAATTTGCTAGAGGGTAAACCAAGTCTTGCCCCAGAGTGTTCACAATGCACTCTTATCTAGTGCAGGAATCTTGCTGCAAAAGCGTCATAGTGCTCATCAGAGCCAAGCTAAGAAGTAATGCCCAATGCATATGCCATCTTTTCTAACGCATGAAGACCGTCCACTGCGCCCGGCAGAGGAGTGGATCCAGTCTGCTGCAAGGACAATCGAAACTGAAGTTGCCGCGCTTGACGCGCTTCAGGCGAGCTTGGCGAACGGTTTGGCAGAACCTTTCACCAAAGCGGTAGAAACCATCGCTCATTCCAAGGGCCGCGTTATTGTGTCCGGCATCGGCAAGAGCGGCATTATTGGCACCAAGCTGGCAGCAACACTCGCATCCACCGGCACGCCAGCCTTCTTCGTACACGCAAGCGAAGCAAGTCACGGCGATCTGGGCATGATCACCGAAGATGATGTGGTAATCGCATTGTCCTGGTCAGGTGAGACTCAGGAGCTTGCAAGTCTTTTGGGCTTCACGCGTCGCTTTAAGGTGCCGCTGATTGCACTGACACGCAACGCATCCAGCGCACTTGGGTCTTCCTCTGACATCTGCCTGACCCTGCCACAGGTTCCGGAAGCCTGCCCACACGGTCTGGCACCAACATCCAGCACCTTGATTCAGCTGGCACTGGGTGACGCGCTGGCAATTGCTCTTCTGGAAGCAAAAGGTTTCACGGCTCAGGACTTTAAGGTCTATCACCCGGGCGGCAAACTTGGTGCGAGCCTGATGCATGTAAAAGACATCATGCACACCGGCGATCATTTGCCTGTGGCTCAGTCTGGCATGCTTATGAAGGAAGCCCTCGTCCTGATGACGCAAAAGGGCTTTGGTGTTCTTGGCATTACAGATGCAGCTGGCAAGCTGATCGGCATCATCACCGATGGTGATTTGCGCCGCCACATCAGCCCGGACTTCCTTGAAAAGGCCGTCGAAGATGTGATGACCCATAATCCGAAGACCATCGAGGAAACTCTGCTGGCACCTTCTGCTCTTGAGATGATGAACTCTCTGAAAATCAGCTCGCTGTTCATCGTGGAAGATGGCAAGCCGGTTGGAATCATCCGTACACTGGATCTTCTGAAGATCGGTGCGGCCTAAACGCTGGCACGAATGAAACAGACAAATGCCCGGGATGACCTCATCTACGGGCATTTTTGATTCCTGCCATCACTCACCGAAATACATCCGTTATTCTGCCCAAACGGATTTTTCCCATTTATTAGGATTTGGTTAGCCATAATACCCCAAATTAATACTAGTTAAATTGCCTCATCAAAGGCGTGCATTCGGGTAAGCTAAATGGATCTAGCCACGATCATCGGCGTTATTGCTGCTTGCGTAACCGTGCTGATAGCTATTTTTCTGGGCGGAAGCTTCAGCCAGTTCGTTGACCTTCCTTCCATTCTGATTGTTGTCGGCGGCGGACTTGCAGCCACGCTTGTCAGGTTTCCCTTAAATGGATTGCTGAGTGCCTTTGGTATGGGCGCAAAACTCGCCTTCACCCACAAGAAGATCGAGCCACGTGAGTTGGTTGAGAACATCGCTCATCTCGCAGAAACCGCTCGTAAGGAAGGCCCACTCGGTCTCGAAAACGTTGAGATTGAAGAGCCAACCCTCGCAAAAGGCATGCAGTATGTAGCTGATGGCTACGACTACAATCTCATTCGCGATTCCATGGAGAAAGAACGCGACCTCTACCTGACCCGCCTGAACGAAGGCGCACGTGTGTATCGCGCGCTCGGTGATTCCGCCCCGGCCTTCGGCATGATCGGAACGCTTGTCGGTCTGGTGCAGATGCTTGCGACCATGGATGATCCATCGACCATCGGCCCGTCCATGGCGATTGCACTTCTGACGACGCTTTACGGCTCTCTCATCGCAAACGTGGTGTGTATTCCGGTTGCTGACAAACTTGATTCCAAGTTTGAGCAGGAAGAACTCAACCAGACACTCGTGATCGATGGCGTGCTACAGATCCGTGAGAGCAAAAGCCCATCCCTCATCCGCGAAATGCTGCTGGCGTACATCCCTGAGAAGGGGCGCAGCGACATGATTGAAGCAGCGGCTTAAGCGCTCCGGTAAGGGGGGAACACCATGGCAGGCAGAAAAAAACAAGCACCCGCAGGCGCTCCGGGATGGATGGTGACCTTTGCGGACTTGATGTCCCTGCTCGTGTGTTTCTTCGTTCTGATCATCTCATTCTCGGTACAGGATAAACAGAAGCTTCAGGTTGTTGCTGGCTCCATCAAAGACGCATTCGGCATTAAGCAGGTGACGAAACGCGCTGGTGTTCTGGAAATTGAAGGCGTGCCTCTGCGTGACTTCATGAAAGACATCACCTACGAAAAGCAGATCACCGACGCCGACTTTGCAACAGAAAGCCACCCTGAAAAACGCAAGCAAGGCCCAGAAGCAAACACCCATACCACCAAGAAAGCTGATATCGAAAAGCCACGTCAGTTTGCAACGGCGGCGGTTTCCCTGCGCCAGGCATTTCAGGAAATGCCAGAGATCACCGAGATCTCAAACAACATCATTCTTGAAGAAACTGATGAAGGTCTCAACATCCTGATCGTCGATCAGGAAGGCCGCTCCATGTATCCGGAGGGGTCCAAGTATCCCTATGAGATCACTAGACGCCTGCTAGCTAAAATGGCACCTGTTCTGGCCAAACTGCCAAACCGTGTCCGTATCACAGGCCATACCACCACGGGGCAGCTGATCACCTCACCGAGTGAAACCGGTTGGGAGCTTTCAGCAGATCGTGCCAACACCGCCCGCCAGATCCTCTCCGAGTACGGCCTTCCGTCCAACAATATTCATTCTGTGGTGGGAAAAGCTGATACGGAGCCTCTCTTCCCGAATGACCCGTATCTTGCAGCGAACCGCCGCATCTCTATTTTGCTGATGGCAGAAGAACCTCCGCTGCCACCAGATTTCAATCCATATCAGTAAGGATCAGGCTGCATCACTTTCAGGTGCAGCTTCCACGATCAGCGTGGTGCCTTCCTGGCCAACAACCTTCACATGCGCACCTGCTGGTAGATCCGGACCGTTCACACGCCAGACAGAATCGCCAATTTCAAGCGTACCCTTGCCGTGGGCCAGTGCTTTCTTCAACACGAACACACGCCCTTGATACCGGCTACCTCGCTTATTGAGATAGGGGTCTCCCTCACCATCGTTATTTCTCGAGGTCAGACGTCGTCCAACAAGAAGGAAACCGAGGGAAAGCACACCCCACAGCACCAGCTGCCAGCGCCAGTCGATATCAAAGTACGCGACAACAGCCCCAACAACGAGAGCCGCTGCCCCAAACCAGATCAAGAAAGAGCCCGGCACAGCCAACTCCAGCCCTACAAGAAGCAGCCCGGACGCAAACCAGACCCAGGGTTCAATACTGTTTTGGAACAGCTCAATAAGCATGGTGATTAGCCCTCTGAACTACCTGTATTTGGGATACGGCTGGAGCTACGCTGCTGCGACTCTTTCAGCGCTTCCTTACCAATCTCAGCAATGCCAGCAAGGCTGCCAATCATGCCAGTCGCTTCCATTGGCAGAATGAGTGTTTTCTGGTTTGGAGATTTAGCAAGCTCGCCAAACGCTTCAACATACTTGTTGGCAACAAAGTAGTTGATCGCGCCCATATCACCCTCAGCAATCGCCTTGGATACAACTTCGGTCGCCTTCGCTTCAGCTGCAGCCATACGCTCACGTGCTTCCGCATCTCTGAACGCAGCTTCCTTACGGCCTTCCGCTTCCAGGATCAGGGACTGCTTAACACCTTCTGCCTTCGCAATTTCAGACTGACGGTCACCCTCAGCTTCCAGAATTGCCGCACGCTTCTCACGTTCCGCTTTCATCTGGCGGGCCATCGCATCCACCAGATCATCCGGCGGGTTTATGTCTTTTATTTCAATACGGGTAATCTTCACGCCCCAAGGCTCACAGGCCGCATCAACCACGCGAAGCAAGCGGGAGTTGATCTCATCACGGTTAGAAAGCAACTCATCGAGCACCATGGAACCCATAACACTACGGATGTTGGTCATGGTCAGGTTCAGGATAGCATTCTGAAGGCCCTGCACTTCGTAGGAAGCCTGAGACGCATTCAGGACCTGATAGAAGGCCACGCCATTACCGGTCACAGTAGCGTTGTCTTTGGTGATAACTTCCTGAGCCGGAACTTCAAGCACCTGCTCCATCATGTTCACGCGATGACCGATCTGATCAATAAACGGGATGATGATGTTCAGACCCGGATGCAATGTTTTCCGGTACTTACCAAAGCGCTCAACCGTATAGTTGTAACCCTGAGGGACCATTTTCGCGCCAGCAAATACAACAAAAATGATCACAGCGACCAGTATGAGGACGGTAATCGAACTACCTGTCAAAATATCCATATCTATTAGTCCTTTGGAGTAATTTGCCTAAACTATCCTAGCTTTGTCCCATTAAGACCAGAGAAAACTGCTCAAATAAATGCCAAAGAGCACCGCTTCCCAAAAGAAACGAGTGCTCTTCTTCACATAGTAAACTAAAACTTAAATTCCTAGATCCAGCCCTGAAGCTCGCGGCGCACCACGTTCTCCAGCACAGCCATACCTTCCGGTGCATCGTTGAGGCATGGGATATGCGTAAACTGCTCCCCGCCATGCTCCTCAAAGATCTCCGCGGCTTCACCGGCGATCTCTTCCAGGGTTTCAAGACAGTCTGCCACAAACCCCGGATTCAAAACGGCAATCCGCTTTACGCCTTCTTTTGCCAGCTTCTCGACAGTCTTGTCCGTATAAGGCTGCAGCCATTCTTCCGGCCCGAAACGCGACTGGAATGTGATCTGTAGCTTCTTGTCATCCCAACCCAGCTTCTCACGCATCAGCCGAGTCGTTTTCTGACAATGGCAGTGATAAGGGTCGCCCTTGTCGAAATAGCTCTGCGGAATACCGTGGAAGGACGCCAGGACCACTTCCGGCTCTTCATCCAGCTCACTCAGCTTGTTCTTGATCGAAGTCGCCAATGAGTCGATGTAGGTCTCATCATCATGATAAGGCGGCACAATGCGAATGGTCGGCTGCCAGCGCATCTTCAACAAGGCGCGGAACACTTCATCATTCACAGTAGCAGTCGTAGAGGCCGAGTACTGCGGATACAGTGGGAAGACGAGGATACGATCGCACCCTTTTGCCTTCAGCGCATCAAGACGGCTCGCGATGGATGGGTTGCCATAACGCATTGCCCAGTCAACAACCACGTTCTCGCCCAGATCAGCAAGAACCTCGCTCAGCTTATCTGACTGGCTTCGTGTGATGGTACGCAGCGGGCTCTCATCAAGCTCGTTGTTCCAGATCTCTTTGTAAGCTGCACCGGACTTCTGCGGGCGCTTACTCAAAACGATACCGTGGAGAATTGGTAGCCATAGGAAGCGTGACCATTCGATAACCCGTCGATCTGAGAGGAACTCCGCCAGATAGCGGCGCATGGACCAATAATCGGTCCCATCAGGTGTCCCGAGATTTACGAGAAGAACACCCACTTTCCCGAATGAGACCGGAGGGTGATTTCCCGGCGTTGTGGCGTTGCCGCTTGTGCTCTGGTTCATGAGACCCCTATGCGCATCAGATCCAATCCCTTTGCTAAATAGAGTTTCCCGTTGCCCGCGCCAAGGTCAAACCCAACGATTTTCTGAATAATACGGTGAAACTACCCAGAATAGAAAAATGCCAGCCTACATGTGCAGGCTGGCACCTCAAAAATCGATTAGGTTCAACGGCGTTTATGCAGTCACTTCACGCTCATCAGAGATCACCTTGCCATCGTTCGGCAGTGTGTCTGGCGCCACCAGTTCCACATCACCATTCAGACCAGTGTGTTCTTTCAGGGACTTCTTCAGCGCAGCGATAAAGTCATCGCTTGCCGCTTCCGTCTCCACCTTCAGGATCATGTGATCCTGCTCTCCCTGACGAACCACGGAAAGACGCGCACGTCCAATATCATCGCCAGCCTGTTTGCGCAGACGTTCGATCTGAGCAGGGTCAACAAACATGCCCTTCACCTTGGTGCGCTGGTCAGCACGGCCCATCCAGCCCTTCAGACGCATGTTGGTACGGCCACAAGGTGAGATACCCGGCATCACGGCAGAAAGGTCACCTGTAGCAAAGCGAATGAGCGGATAGGTCGGTGAGAATGTGGTTACCACCAACTCGCCAACCTCACCCGGTGCAACAGGCTCACCAGTCCCCGGACGAACGATTTCGATGATGAAATCTTCGTTGGCGATCATGCCTTCCATGGCTTCACTCTCATAAGCCACGATACCAAGGTCAGCCGTCGCATAGGCCTGCAACACCTTCACACCGCGATTTGCGTATTCCTCACGCAAGCTCGGATAGAGCGCTCCACCGGAAACAAGACCGCGAGTGATTGAGCTGACATCTGCACCCATCTCAGCAGCGCGATCCAGAATAACCTTCAGGTAATCCGGCGTACCGGCATATGCCGTCGGGCGCAGGCTGGAGATCGCAGAAACCTGCATATCCGTATTACCGATACCAGCTGGGAAGACAACGCAACCATAAGCGCGCGCGCCCTGATCCAGAATGAACCCACCCGGCGTCATATGATAGGACAACGCATTGTGAACGATGTCACCCGGACGAATACCTGTCGCATGGAACGCACGCGCAGACTTCCAAGGATCAGCCTCTGGCCCCTGCGGCTCCCAGATTGGGCCCGGAGACATGAAGATGCGCTTGTAGGTAGAGAAGTCACCCGCAGCAAAGCCGCCCAGCGGTGGCTCCTCTGCTTGTGCTGCAAGCAAGTCTGACTTACGCAGCACAGGCAACTTGGCCAGAGCTTCACGGCTTGTGATCTCAGCAGGATCAATATCAGCCAGATGCTTTGCCCAACCAGAAGCCTCAGCCTTCGCCATGGCAATCTGGCCCGGCAGACGCGCCATCAGATCAGCTTCACGCTCCTCTGGCGAACGGATTTCCAACTCGTCAAAATATTCGGTTCCCATAGAAGCCCTCCCATGGCCTCAAACTTCTCTTGGGCAGAAGGCAAAGCCTCCTGCAAATCATACGAATAGAGGCCTCAGTTGAACCCGACTGGATCAACCCGGCCCTGACAATCAGATTGCACTGGCTTCGCCGCCAGCAGTAACTCACTCATTGGGGTATCTGGCTCAATCTGACCCTTCAGATTGATAAAGAGCTCAGTGATCAAACCACCCTTACAACGCACCTCAACACGGTTCCCCGCACCGGCCCCAAAAGACTCATCAAACGCCGCACGAACCTGCGCAGTCGTCAGAACCTCACCAATATTGGAAGCAAACAGATCACGGACAGCTGAGCCGTTCAATTGCTCCATAAGATCAAGAGATTCCGCGTAATACTCTTCAGCGCTGTCACTGTAACAAGTGCCGTGCTTCACCCATTCATAACGGTCCAAATGGGATTGAGCACCCGGCATCACCTTATCCAGCTCTTCCCGTGTTGCCTCTTCCAACTCAACAGGAGGCAGCTGCCCGCGTGTAGAGCGTTCTTCAGCAAGACGTTTCTCTGCACGTGTCACGCCGCACCAGAAATTCCCACGCGGCTGAGGCCACAAACCATGCAACGCAAAGTGGCTCGCATCAAACCGCCCTTCCACCTGAGAAGAACACTCGGGGATCTCTTGGTGAGTTTGGCAAAAGGCCGGTTGCCAGCTCGCCGCCAGCAAAAACTCCGCATCAGCCGATGGGCCTTTCACAGCAGGACGAACCACCTTTGATCCAGCCGATCCACCGGAACCATTGCCAGCCGTCTGCCCACTGCCCTCAGCCTCAACCAGATGAAGACCGCAGGAAGCATCCACCCAGCGCTCTGCCGGGTTCACACCATTCATTCGGATAAAGTAATGCGAAGCCTGCGCTTTGTTCTTTCCAAGCAGCTCATAAGCCCGCATCCATTCCACATGGACGCTGCCCGGATTGGTCTGCTTCCGAAAAGACTTGAACGCCGGACAGGCTTCTTCAGCGAGGAAATAACCATCCAGTTTCACTTGAGAGGAAGCCGGCACAACTGAGGCCACGCCCAAAAGCGCAGCCCCGACAATGACCTTAGAAAGAAAATGCATGTGGTCCTCCAAAATACCTTTTGCAGCAATAAGCAGCATGCAGATTATTCAAAACCAGATACATTGACTTCCTGTGACAGTTCACCCCCATCTTTTTGGGGTTATCCTCTCAATTGGCGCAGATTATGCCAACCAGCGCTTACGACGCTTATAGTGCTTGCCATCACGGAACGACTTACGTCCCTCGCCGCCAACACCAAGATAGAACTCTTTCACGTCTTCGTTTTCACGCAGAGACTCAGCATCACCATCCAGCACGATACGGCCTGCTTCCATGATGTACCCGTAGGTCGCATACTTCAGCGCAACGTTGGTGTTCTGCTCAGCCAGCAGGAATGAAACGCCTTCGTTCTTGTTCAGCTTCTTCACGATCTCGAAGATCTCTTCCTGCAACTGCGGCGCAAGACCCATGCTTGGCTCATCCAGCAGGATCATGTCAGGGCGGCTCATCAGGGCACGGCCCACCGCACACATCTGCTGCTCACCACCTGAGGTGTAACCCGCCTGAGAACCACGACGCTCACGCAGACGCGGGAAATAGTCGTACACCATCTCCAGATCGCGCTTGATCTCAGCATTGCCATCTGTACGGGTGTAAGCACCGGTCATCAGGTTATCTTCAATGGAAAGGTGGCCAAAACAACGACGGCCTTCCATCACCTGAATACAGCCGCGGCGCACCAGTTCGTTCGGAGAAAGCGCCTGAACCTGCTTTCCTTGAAATTCAATGTTGCCCTTTGTCACTTCTCCACGCTCTGCCTGCAGCAGGTTGGAAATAGCTTTCAGGGTCGTTGTCTTACCGGCACCGTTCGCACCCAGCAGAGCAACAATACCACCTCTAGGCACGGTCAAAGACACCCCTTTGAGAACCAGCACCACGTGGTCGTAGATGACTTCGATGTTGTTAATAGACAAAATGTCTTCGGCAACCTGCAGGTTAGCGGCTGGTGCCTTGGAATTTGATGTCTGTTCTGCAATTGCGTTCATGAGATCAGCCTTAGCCTGCGAACATTCCGATTATTTGACTTGGGTAGAGTTGGTCGGGCACCAATGCGCCCGACCAAAACAAACAATGCTTAGTTACAAGCGAGGTCGCCACGACCTGGCCATGGAGCGTTGTTCTTCGCGTAGTCAGCAGCTTTTTCCAACTCAAGCGGCTTGATCAGCTCACGGTTTGGAGTCAGCAGGTCACTTGCCTGTACGAACTCTTCGCCGTTCCACTCAAGCATCCATGCACCAGAGTGACCAGTGTGGTTGTCACAAGCCATCTTCAGTGGTGGTGTCATGCCCTTCATACCCAGCTCTTCAAGGCGAGCTTCAGTGATGTCCAGGTTCTCAAGCCCCCAACGCAGCTGTTCTGCATTGATGTTCTTCTCACCAAAATTGTCCTGAGCAGTTTTCGCTGCTTCCGCCAGGATCATGGAGATGATGATACCGCGCTGATAGAAGATGGTGTCCATGTCAGCTTCAGATTTGATCTCTGAGTTGCCTTTGGAAACAACATGCGTACGGATATCATCAAGCACTGGGAAGTTGCCTGGAGCGTTGAAGCTGACAGACTTGTAGCCCTTTGCTTTTGCACCAACGTTCTGCAGGTCAGCATCAGAGCCGGACCACCAGATACCGATGAAGTTTTCCATTGGGTAACGGGTCTTAACCGCTTCGGTGATCGCACCGGCGTTCATAGCACCCCAACCCCACATAACGACGTTGTCTGGACGCTCACGACGGATCTGCAGCCACTGAGCAGACTGGTTCTGCATTTCTTTCAGACCAACAGGGATCGGAACCAGCTTGAAGTCATGCATTTCAGCAAGCTTTTCCAGAAGCGGAATTGGCTCTTTACCAAACGGGTGGTCAAGGTGAAGAAGAACAATCTTCTTACCCTTCAGCGAAGACATATCACCACCAGCAATGTAGTCGAGGATCATGTACGCGCCGTCCCAGTAAGACACTGGTGGGTTAAACGCCCAAGCGAATGTATTACCGTCTGACATTGGCGAGAAACCATAGCCCGGTGCCAGAATTGGAATACGATCAACATTGGTGCGTGGCATAACCTGCAGAGTGATACCGGTGGACCATGGCTGAGTTACGAGAGCATCTCCCTTTGTCTTCTCGTAACACTCAACGCCTTTGTTGGTGTTGTAGCCGGTTTCACACTCAATGTAGTCGATTGGCACACCGCCGATACCGCCATCACGCTCGTTCAGCATAAGCATGTAGTCACGCTGACCGTTCATGATCGGAGTACCAGTGCCCGCAAATGGGCCTGTACGATATGTCAGGTTAGGAAAGTTAAGACCATCCGCTGCCATCGCAGCTGTGCTCATAGCGACTGCAAGAGCACCTGCTGCAACAGCCTTACCGAAATTCGTAAAGTGTTTCATATTTTCCTCCGCGTTTGCGGCTAATGCCGCGGGCCACTTCCTCTATTCCCCAGCTGCTAAAACGCAGTTCTTTATTAGTGAGGGAATGGCCAAATGATGAGCTTTTCACGAATAAGCGCCCAGAACCGCGCAAGACCGTGAGGCTCGACAATCAAGAACATGATGATGAGGGAACCAACCACCATAACGTTGACGTGTTCCATGGTGGCAGACCCGATGCTAATTCCGAGAATTTCAGGCAACAGGTTCAGCACAACTGGCAGCGCCACAATCAGGATCGCACCCAGGAAGTTGCCCATCACACTGCCAAGACCACCGATGATCGCGATAAAGACGATCTGGAAACTCATTGGAATATCAAAGAGGTTCGGCTCAGCAGCACCTTTCCAGAAGAACACCATCAGTGCGCCGGCAATACCAACGATGTAGGAGCTCACAGCGAAGGCAGAAAGCTTCGCACGCATCAGGTTGATGCCCACCAGTTCCGCAGCAATGTCCATGTCACGAACAGCCTTCCAGGTACGACCGTAACGGCCACGTGTCAGGTTGATCATGGCAAAGGTCACCACAGAAACGATGCCAAGAACGAAGTAGTACTGAACCATCGGCGACGCATTTGGCCCGGTCACAACAAGACCGAAGATGTCCATGGTGCGCACTTCAATCGCGCCGGATGCGTTGTAGTTGTAAAGCCACGCCCACTTCTCAAAGAGCCACACCAGGAAGAACTGCGAAGCAAGCGTCGCAATCGCGAGGTAGAAGCCCTTAATACGCAGCGACGGCAAACCAAACGCCACACCAACAGCTGCTGAGAAGAAGCCGGAAAGGAACAGAGCAATTACAATGTTCATTTCAGGGAAGATCGTGGTGATCTTGTAGCAGGCATAGGCACCAACACCCATGAAGCCCGCGGTACCCAGCGACAGCTGTCCTGCATACCCCGTCAGAATATTCAGCCCGAGCGAAGCAAGGGAGTAAATCAGCACCGGCACCAGCAGAGCCTTGTAGGTGAACTCCGATGCGAACATCGGAAAGATCACATACATGGTGGCAAGGATCACAACCAGCAGGACCATATCCTGTTTGATTGGGAAGAGCGCCTGATCGCTTTCGTAACTTGTTTTGAACTGACCAGAAGTTCTGTAAAACACGCCAGGCCTCCCTTACACGCGCTCGATGATTTTCTCACCGAACAGCCCTTGCGGACGGAACAGCAGAACAATCAAAGCAAAGATGAAGGCGAACCAGGTTTCAGTGTTGCCACCGAACAGAGGCTGGCCCCAGTAGATTTCAAAGACTTTTTCAAGAAGACCGATAGCGATACCGCCGATGATCGCACCGGAGACAGACTCCAGACCACCAAGCATCAGCACCGGCAGCGCTTTGTAGGCAATCACTTCAAGCGCGAAGGACACACCTGCACGAGCGCCCCAGACAATACCTGTCGCAAGAGCAATCACACCGGCAATGAACCACACCAGAACCCAGATCGTGCTCAGGGAAATGCCCACGGACAGAGCTGCTGTGTGATCATCACCCAGCGCACGGATCGCGCGGCCCATCGCAGACTTGTTCAGGAACACCAGCAGGCTGATCACCAGAATGATCGCCATAACAACCGCGAACACATCTTTCTCTTCCATAAGCAGGAAGCCGCCGAACGGTTCAAACTCGATAGCACCGGTTGGAATGCCGAGAGCTTCGGTGATCATCACCTTGTTCTCACCACCAAACACGAACTCACCAAAGCCGATGAGGAACATGGTGATACCGATCGTCGCCATGAACAGGATGATGTCTGGCTGACCAACAAGCGGACGCAGCACCATACGCTCAACGCCCATTGCAAGCGCATACATGATGCCCAGAGTGAGCGGCATCGCGATCGCCGCAGCAACAAACTCATTGCCAACATAAGGCACGAGGAAGGAATGCAGGCCGACAAGTGACAGCGCCGCAAACACCACCATGATGCCCTGCGCAAAGTTGAAGATACGCGAGGACTTAAAGATAAGAACAAAGCCAAGCGCGATCAGAGAGTAAAGGACACCTGAAACAAGGCCTTCCCACAACACCTGCAGAAAGAAGTCCGGGACTTCGACCATCTGAACAAACGGGTCGATTAAAACAGTGTAAAGCGTTTCCACGAGAGCCCCCTAGTGTGACACGCCAAGATAGGCATCAATAACTTCCTGGTTGCTCTGCACTTCATCCGGCACGCCATCAGCAATCTTGCGGCCATAGTCCAGAACAACGACACGGTCGGAAAGGTCCATCACAACACCCATGTCATGCTCAATCAGAGCAATCGTGGTGCCGAGCTGATCATTCACATCCAGAATGAAGCGGCTCATGTCCTCTTTCTCTTCCAGGTTCATCCCTGCCATCGGCTCATCGAGCAGCAGCAGTTCAGGCTCCATCGCCAACGCACGGGCAAGCTCAACGCGCTTTTGCAAGCCGTATGGAAGCGTCCCCACAGGTGTGCGACGGATATGCTGGATTTCGAGAAAGTCGATGATTTCCTCGACCTTCTTACGGTGCTCAATTTCTTCCCGCTGCGCAGGGCCCCAGTAGAGCATCTGCCAGAACATGTTCTGCTTCATCCGCGTTGCACGTCCGGCCATGATGTTATCCAGCGTGGACATGCCCTTAAACAAAGCAACGTTCTGGAAGGTTCGAGCGATGCCCTGACTAACCGCAAGGTGCGGCTTCATGGACTTACGCTTTTCGCCATTGAAGGTGATCACACCTTCCTGTGGCTGATAGAAACCATTGATCACGTTGAGCATGGACGTCTTGCCCGCGCCGTTAGGACCAATGATTGCGCGAATTTCCCCCTTCTTGATGTTGAAGGAGATATTCGTGATTGCTTTAACACCGCCAAAGGAGAGAGAAACGTTCTCAAGATCCAGCAGAACCTCGCGCTCCTCGGCCTTTCTTTTGACCTCTTCGAGCGTTGGATCCATTACAGTCATTCTGCCGCCTCCCCAATCGCGGACATTGCCTTACTATTATAAGTTTCCATGTCACGGATCTCGACGGTGGCTTCGATCGTACCCTGACGACCATCTTCGAAGGTCACTTCAGTCACCACATGTTTGGAGGTCTCACCGGCATAGAACGCTTCAATCAGCGGCGCATAACGGTCAGCAACAAAGTTACGACGGACCTTCTGAGTACGTGTCAGTTCGCCATCATCCGGATCCAGTTCCTTATGCAGAACCAGGAAGCGCTTGATCTGAGCACCAGCCATCATTGGTTCTTCGGCAAGATCCTTGTTCACCTGATCCACATGGCTCTGAATGGTCTTGTAAACCTCAGGATGCGCCGCCAGTTCCTGATAGGACGCGTAAGCAATGTTGTTACGCTCCGCCCAGTTACCAACCGCAACAAGATCGATGTTCACGAAGGCACAAACGTAATCCCGCTCATTGCCAAAGGTCACAGCCTCTTTGATGTTCGGGAAGAACTTCAGCTTGTTCTCGATGTACTTCGGCGCGAACATGGAACCGTCGTTCAGCTTGCCTACGTCCTTCGCACGGTCGATGATCTTCAGGTGGCCATTCTCAAGGAACATGCCCGCATCACCAGTGTGCACCCAGCCGTCTTCGGTCTTGGTGTCTTTGGTCGCGTCATCGTTCTTGTAATAGCCAAGGAACGCGCCTGGTGAACGGTACATGACCTCACCACTATCAGCGATCCGCACCTCAACATCCTGCATAGGCACACCAACGGTATCAGCATAAATCTGACCGTCAGGCTGCGAGGTGATGAACACGGAAGATTCCGTCTGACCATAAAGCTGCTTCAGGTTCAGACCGATGGAACGGTAGAACTTGAAGATCTCAGGACCAATCGCTTCACCAGCGGTGTAAGCAACACGAACGCGGGAGAAACCCATCTCGTTCTTCAAAGGTCCATAAACGCAGAACTCACCAACAGCATACTTCATGCGCTCGAACAGAGAGACACTCTCACCGTTCAGAATGCGCTCGCCAACCTTGTTCGCGTAGTCAAGGAAGTAGTCGAACAGCTTCTTCTTCATCGTGCCCGCATCTTCCATGCGAACCATGATGTGTGTCAGCATACCCTCAAACACGCGCGGCGGTGCGAACATGTAGGTCGGAGCAATTTCCTTACGGTCGATGGAAACTGTTTCAGGACCTTCAGGACAGTTCACGCAGTAACCAGCCGTAATACACTGGGCATACGAGAACACGTGGTCACCAACCCATGCCATAGGCAGGTAAGCAACGGTGTCTGCATTCTCATCCAGATTGTCGAATTTGTTCGCGTTCTGAACGGAAACCATCAGGTTATTGAAGGTCAGCATCACACCTTTAGGACGACCAGTCGTACCAGAGGTGTAAAGGATCACGGCAACGTCTTCACGCTTGCCACCTTTAACCGCTTCAAACCACTCCTCAGCCAGCTTCTCGTCATTGTCGAGCAGAGCCTGACCAGCATCCTGAACTGTCTTGTAACGGTGCAGGCGAGTGTGATCGTAATCGCGAAGACCCTTTGGATCTTCGTAAATGATGTGCTCGAGCAGCGGCAGCTTCTCGGACATATCGATCAGCTTATCAACCTGCTCCTGATCTTCAGCAACTGCAAAACGCACTTCAGCGTGACCGAGAACATAAGCAATCTCTTCAGCCACGGAGTCGGCATAAACTGGGATCGGAATACCACCCAACGCCTGCACTGCTGCAAAAACCCAATAAAGATGCGGACGGTTTGCACCAATCACCGCAACTTTGTCGCCCTCTTTACATCCAAGGCTTTTCAGCCCCAATGAGAGCTTGCGAACTTCCTCAAGGACTTCAAGCCAGGTCCAGCTCTGCCAGATCCCGAGGTCCTTCTCGCGATACGCGGGGCGATCCCCCCAATCCCGCGCATTCCGAATAAGCAACTGCGGAAATGTATCCATACCCGCTGACGGAGGCACCTGCATCTTTGAATCACCTCTCGCCAAAGGCCACACACTTGTGCCTTTGGTCTGCCTGTTTACTCTGAGGAAATACGAAAGACTAATAGCCCCGCCTCGCAAGTCCTCCACCTGCGAGTTCCTCCCTGAGCTAAGTCTTAGCAAGATACGAAAACTTTTTTAATTGGTTTTATTCGTTGCGCATTGCAACCTGCGGCACTTGTGCAATGCAAAACTGTGATATTTCAACGAGTTACATTAGAAAATATCTATACTAAGGTATACATGCAATATATTGGTCACGCATAAGCGAAATACGCTAGGTAAATCAATAGCCAATACTTTCGATTAAGTTTCAATTCCTTTTTGTAGAACATTGGGCTAAGTCAAAAAAGAATCACTACTTTTGGTTATCCGCACTGCAACAAAAAAGGGGCACGAATACTCGCGCCCCTTACATATACTAATCTATTACTACTATCAGCCGTAGATAACTTTAGGCAGCCAGGTTGCAAGTTCTGGCAGGTACCACAGGATCACCAGCATCAGGATCTGGATGAGCACAAACGGGATGATACCGAAGTAGATATCCGTGGTCTTCACGGACGGTGGAGCCACGCCACGCAGATAGAACAGCGCAAAGCCGAACGGCGGCGTCAGGAACGATGTCTGCAGGTTCACAGCCATCATCACACCAAGCCATGCAGGGTGCATCGGTTCACCGTTAGGCATCTCAAGCTGCAGCAGAATTGGCGCAACGAGTGGAACCACAACGAACACGATTTCCAGGAAGTCCAGGAAGAAGCCGAGGACGAACATCACCAGCATAACAGCGATGATAGCGCCCAGTGCACCACCCGGTAGACCAGTCAGCGCTTCCTTCACCAGCTCTTCACCACCCAGATCACGGAAGATCAGGGAGAAGAAGGTTGCACCGATCAGGATCACGAACACCATACAGGTAATCTGTGTGGTGGACTGCATCACTGGAACCAGAACCTTTTTCGCCATCACGCGGTACAGCGAAACCAAAAGGCCGTAAGCAAGAATCGCACAAGCAGCGCTCGCAACCCAAATACCAACCATATCGCCAGTTGGGATCTCGTTACGCGCAACACGCAGATCCATGAAGCTTGTCAGACCCAGCATCACGATCAGAGAAAGAACCGCCAGATAAACCGGCCAAGGCTTCTCTTCGTTCATGCGATAACCAGCCAGCAACAACGCACCAACAGCACCTACAGCAGCTGCTTCAGTTGGGGTTGCAATACCAGCCAAAATAGAGCCAAGCACCGCAATAATAAGCGCAATTGGCGGAACAAGAGCATGAAGAACCTGACTGAGAGTTGGTCCGTCAGTTCCATCATCACGCATTGGTGGAGACTTATGCGGCTGCGTAAACGCAACAAACAGCTGGTAGCAGAGATACAGACCAACCAACACCATGCCAGGAATAAGCGCACCTGCGAACAGGTCACCAACAGAGAATGGTTCCGGAGCAAAGTTGCCCATCTCACGCTGTGCGATCTGATAGCCGTTAGACAGCTGGTCAGCCAGGAACACAAGCACGATAGATGGTGGGATGATCTGTCCCAGTGTACCGGATGCAGCAATCGAACCACATGCGATGCGCGGGCTGTAGCCGTTACGCAGCATTGTTGGCAGAGAAAGCAGACCCATGGTCACAACAGTCGCGCCCACGATACCGGTAGAAGCGGCAAGCAGCGCACCCACGATTGTCACGGAGATGCCCAGACCACCCGGCATACGACCGAACAGACGACCCATGGTCTCCAGCAGCTCTTCAGCCACTTTGGAGCGTTCCAGCATCACACCCATAAAGATGAAGAGTGGAACGGCAATCAAGGTCTCGTTGGACATGGTGCCGAAAATTCGGCTTGGGATCGCACCAAGTGTCACGCTACCGCCAAAGAACGACGCGATCAGAGCGAAGATAAGTGCGACACCAGCAAGCGTAAATGCAACAGGGAAGCCCGCAAGCAAACAAATACAGGCAACCGCAAACATCAAAATATCAAGAGTATGAAGAAATCCATCCATCTCCGTTTACTCCTGAATCTGACGGAATGAGTCGAGCGCCTTCTTGTCACCACCAAGGGCAAGAACACTTCGAATAATAATAGCAACACCCTGTAGGGAGACGAGAACGGCAAAGGCGATGATCGCACTCTTCAGAAGATAACGCCCCTGAATACCGGAGGCTTCCTGAGAGCCTTCCCAGATTGCCCATGAGCTGGCCACATACCCCCATGACCAGTAGACAATCACTGCACACATCGGCAGCAGGAAGAAGACCGAACCGATCAGATCAATCACTGCTTTGATGCGTGGGCGAGCATCTCGATAGAAGATATCAACGCGCACGTGCCCATCAACGCTAAGCGTATAAGCAGCAGCCAACATGAATAGGAAACCGTGCATGTAGGTGATGGATTCTTGCATCCAGATGGAGCCGATACCAAAAACGTATCTCATCACCACCACTGTAAACTGGACAAGCACAATGCCCAGAGACAGCCAGGCGCAGGTCTTGCCGATGCCGCCATTGACTGAGGTAATCAGGTTCATTAGGGCGCGCATGCCCGCCTCTTCGTCTTGGTCTAAACCAAGCCTCTAGGATTATTATTGGGCCCCAAAGGCCAGGATAGAATTTTTGAAAGAAAAGCTCCCCGCAAGGATTGCGGAGAGCTCGTGCAGCATTAAGAAAAATTAGCCCAGGATACGATCGCGAGCAGTCAGGTAGTTACGCTCAGCAAGGCTGGACCATGCAGAGGTTTCCTTACGAGACTTAACGTAGCTTTCGTAGATGCGCTTGGAGATGTCATCTGTTTCAGCCACTTCCGCAACAACTTCTTCAGCTTTACGACCGATTGCATCGAACACGTCGTCGGAGAAGTCACGAACCTGAACGTTGTGCTTGGTCAGGAGAGTTTCCAGAGCAGCACCGTTGTTGTGGTTGTACTCAGCGAACATGTAGTTGTTCTCTGCCATACATGCAGAACGGATCAGCTCCTGCTGACCAGGTGTGAAGCTTTCCCAAACACCTTTGTTCATGCCGAAGGACAGACCAGCACCTGGCTCATGGAAGCCTTTGGTGTAGTAGTACTTAGCAACTTTGTAGAAGCCGAATGCCATGTCGTTCCATGCACCAACCCACTCGGTCGCGTCGATCGCGCCAGACTGCAGTGCTGGGAAGATTTCGGAACCAGGCAGTGCAACAGCAGATGCACCAAGACGGCGAAGAACTTCACCACCCAGACCAGGCATACGCATTTTCAGGCCTTTGAGGTCTTCAAGAGAGTTGATCTCTTTGTTGAACCAGCCACCTGCCTGAAGACCGGTGTTACCTGCCAGGAAGGACTTAACGTTGAACTGACCAGCCAGCTCATCCCAGAGCTCCTGACCGCCACCGAAGTGCATCCATGCTTCCAGCTCAGCAGCAGTCATACCCATTGGAACTGCAGTGAAGAAGCCGAATGCTTTGTGCTTGCCGAGCCAGTAGTAGTCAGCAGCGTGGTACATGTCAGCTGTACCGTTGGAAACAGCATCGAAGCTCTCAAATGCAGGAACAAGTTCACCAGCAGCGAACAGCTTAACAGTCAGCTGACCTTCACTTGCAGCAGTGATGCGGTCAGCGATGCGCTGTGCGCCGGTACCAAGACCCGGGAAGTTCTTTGGCCAGGTGGTGACCATTTTCAGTTCGCGCTTGCCAGATGCGAGCGCAGGAGCTGCAAGAGTAGCTGCGCCAGCGGTTGCGCCTGCCAAACCAGCATTTTTCAGAAAACTACGGCGGTCCATAAAAACTCCTCCCAAGAGCTTCTTAAATCAAATCTCTTTATGCCTCCGCAGAAACGAAACTCGTCCTCTGAGATCTCTGCGACAACATGACCAACTTCTTATAACCCTAAAACTACGTGAAAATACAAGGAAATCTGCATCGTATTGGACAAATTAATTATTCTTGGATCAACTGAGCGTACCTCATCAATACGTTTTCAACCGAAACCAACCGCAACGTAACTATCGAAACATTTTTAGGAAATCCCGCCCTAAAGGACTAATAATCGACCTCGTAATTCGAAATTCATAGCCTTTTATTTCAATGTTAATAAGTCAGTGGACTTGACCTAATTCTCAACAATGAATTTCCTGCAGTTTTTCTGGGCATTTTAGCAAGCCAGCCTGCAGATGCTTTAAAATACAATAATTTAGATGAAACTAATCTTTAGAATGCGCAAAATCTACACTGAACCACCCAAACTCATCACCACACGTCAAAACCACGGAATCAGGCTCTGCCCAGCCTCTTTTTGTGGAACAAAGACAGCTAAGAAAAGCTAGAGGATCGAAGAGTGAGATTTAGGTAGATCGCGAAGGTGTAAAAATTCACACCTTCGCGCATTAACGATAGCGCGAATTTCTTCGAAATCTTCGCTACGAAATTGCCTCGAAGCAGTTTTCAAGGGCATTTCGAGAGCGATTCTTCCAAAAATCGCCTTATTCTAGAACAGACCTGCCGTTGCGCCACCATTGAGGCCAGCAATCAGCATCAGCGTTCCCATCAGCAGAATGGTCAGCGCACCAACCACTTCAAAGCCGCGCAGGATGACCGTGCCAGCCTGACTATCAGCGCCCCAGATGCGCAGAGCAACATCACGGGAAAGCACCGCAAGGCTCGCCAGAATGGAAACGGTAATCCCCGTTCCAAGAGCCATCACGAGCGTAGAAGCCACACCAGCCCAGATCATGCCCTGCGAGAAGGCAAAGGCCAGAACGATCAGCGCTCCGGTACATGGACGCAGGCCAACAGCCAGAATAATGGACCAGATACTGGTCAGCGTCATTGTTGAGTTTTGGACCAGTTTCGGGTCTGGTGCATGCGCGTGCCCACAACTGGAGCAAACCTCTCCATGACCTTCGTGCGCATGGTCGTGATGATGATCGTGGTCATGGTTATCATGGCCGTGGTCGTGATCATGCGAGTGCCCACAACTGGAAGCCGGCTTCTTACCAAACCAAGGCTTCAGAACACGCTGCCAGACAAGGTAGAGACCAAGCAGGAAGACCAGCACATAAGACCCCAGCTCAAACCAGCGCGCTGTTGAGTTGATCGCCGTGCTCGTCAGATGCAACAGCACCCCTGCCCCGCCAACCAGAGCAATCGCAGTTACAGCCTGCGCAAAGGCAGAAGCGAAGGACAGAGCGATCCCTTTCTTCAGGGTCTGCTCATCCGCAATCACATAAGAGGAGATAACCGCCTTACCGTGACCCGGTCCTGCTGCATGGAACACACCATAAGCAAAGCTGATCAACATCAGCAGCCAGCCAGCAGACGGATTGCTGCGGAAGTTTCTGAGCGCACTTGTCAGCTTCAGATAGAACTCATTCTGCAGTCGAGTGATGGTCGCCATGCCCTGCTGGAAGATGTTCATGTCAGGACCACGCACCTCAGCAGCAGCCTCATCAGCGCTCAGACGCTCAGAAGTAGTCGACAGAGCCATTGGCTCACCGCCCTGCGCCAACGCAGCAACAGCGTCCGCAGCGGTCTCTGGTGCACTTTCAGCCGGTTCAGGAGTGATCTCAGAGATAAACTTGGTGTTGCCACCGTCAGAGGCAGCAGCCACAGCCGCGCCATCACAGGACACAATCACCTGATTGACCAGCGCCTGCGTATAACTCTGCAGCTCCTCAGGCACATTCCGCTGGTCGGCACCAATCGTCGCCAACTGTGCAGCAATCTGCCCATCCAGTTCCGGCGGGTGCACAAGCTCAACAGAACATTTGCCTGGAGCATTGCTCAGCGTCACAGCCAGACCGGACTTCGGCCACTTGAAATCGATGTAATAGGTTGGGTCATACACATCGAGCGTAATCGGCTTATCCGCTTTGACCTTCTTTTTCAAAGGAAGCGTAAAGCTCAGCTCCACCAGCGAAACAGGGCTTGTATCCGGCTGACTGCGCCCGCTGGCAATATCTTCAGCAATCGCCGCTTTGTCTTCATCACTGATCAGCCAGTAGTCATCAAAAGCCACCTTGATCATCTTCATGGAAGGCTCAAACGGCTCGGTAAAATCTATCTCCGTTTGACTGTCATCGCCAAAGGTGAAGTAGCCGTATTCGCCCAGACCCTGAATATTGATCTTGGCCAGTTCCGCTAATTCGTCTTTTTCGAAAAATCCATTCTGGTTCTCATCCAGCCCCTGCACCGCATAAGCCGTGTACAGATCATCGAACAGCCACTTGTGCCGAATGTGAGTCAAATACCCATCATCATCGAAAACCAGTTCGGCACGCGCTTGCACAAACATGTGCGGATGAGCGGCAACCTGTTGAGAAGGCAACAGAAATACCAACAGCATGCAAAATGCGGTCAAAAACCGTAGAAGCTTATCAGACATGGCGCCTTAACAATATATGAGAACCCGACACGACAAGTGTAATAAAATAACGGCAAATTCAAGACCCAATTATTGAAGATCCTGAGATACGATTTTCCCGCAATTTAGAACCATTCGGATAATTCTTCCGAATTTGATGCTCATCACCTACGAAATAAACCGGATATTGCTTTAAGAATAAACCAATATCCCCGCAACGCTTCTTGTTCAATTTCGTTTGGGAGGGCTGAATGAACGTGCCATTGCATAATAAAATAACGATCGATACCTACATGACCCCATTGGATCATCCAGAGTTCGCTGGCCACGAGCAAATCGTATTTGCAACAGACAACGAAACAGGGCTGAAAGCAATTATCGCGGTTCACAACACCAATCGCGGTCCTGGTCTGGGCGGCTGCCGCATGTGGAACTATGCAAGCGCAAATGAAGCACTGACTGATGTTCTCCGCCTTTCCAAAGGCATGACCTACAAAAACGCGTTGGCTGACCTTGCTTTGGGAGGAGGAAAGTCAGTCATCATCGCGAACCCGCGCACTGACAAGACCCCCGAGCTACTCAGAGCATTCGGCAGGCACATCAACCGCCTTTCCGGCAGCTACATCACCGCAGAAGACGTGGGCATCAGCTCTGACGATATGGAAATCATCGGCAGCCAGACCCAGTTCGCACGCGGTACAGAGGCAACCGGCTTCGGTGACCCGTCTCCTTACACCGCACTCGGCACCTTCGTCGGCATCCAAGCCGCTGCCAAACACAAGTTCGGTTCTGAAGATCTCACCGGCCTCACCGTATCCCTGAAGGGCCTCGGTCATGTGGGCTATGACGTTGCCCGCCAGCTCCACGAAGCAGGCGCACGCCTTATCGTCTCCGACATCTACGACCCGGCTGTTCAGCGCGCAATTGAAGAACTCGGAGCTTCCAGCGTATCTCCGGATGACGCACACCTCGTAGAAGCGGACATCTTCGCTCCATGTGCTCTGGGTGGTGGCTTGAACGCTGACACCATTCCTCAGCTGAAAGCAGCTGTCGTCGCAGGCGCCGCAAACAACCAGCTGGAAACTCCGGAAGACGGTGCAGCTCTCATGAAGCGTGGCATCCTCTACGCACCGGACTACGCCATCAACGCAGGCGGCGTGATCTCCGTTGCATTGGGAGAGCCTGGCGCATCAGACACAATCGTCCGCCAGAAAACGTTCGCCATCGGCAACACGCTCACTCAGATTTTCGAGAGAGCAGACGCAGAGAAACGCCCAACCAACATCATCGCCGATGAGTTGGCAGAAGAGCGCTTCCAGCACCACCACAACCCGGCTTAACTAAGAGAGCGAACTCAGCCCTCTTTGGGAACAGGCCCATCAAGCATCTTGGGGCAGTCACCATGCTGCTCCAGTTGCTTATGCCAGTTGACCATGTAGTCAACAAACGCACGCACTTTCGCGGAAAGATGGCGGCGATGCGGGTAAACAGCATACATTGCAGGCCCCGGTACTTCGCAGTCTTCTAATGCCGGTATCAACTGACCTGACATCAACTCTTCCAGCACATAAAAGATCGGCAACCGAACAACGCCCAGACCGGCCAAGGCAGCTGCAACGGCTGTCTTCGCACTATTCACATGCATGGGGCCTTTGACAGGAACGGAAAACCGCTCCCCGTTCTCAAGGAACATCCAGTTGGTCTTGTGCTTGTAGTTGGTATCAATGATGCACGGCATGTTGGCCAGATCACCCGGCTTCTCCGGCATCCCATGCGCTTCCCAGTAAGCAGGAGAAGCACAAACCACCACACGCACATCACGGATCTTGCGGGCAATCAGGCTGGAATCTTCAAGCTCAGCCACGCGGATGGCAACGTCATACCCTTCCTCGACAATGTCGACGAAGCGATCTTCCATCTCAATATCCAGCTCTACCCGCGGATGCTCCTGCAGGAAGGAAGCCAGCACCCTGCCCAGCGTTGCTTCAGAGAAAGACCGTGGCGCACTCAACCGCAACCTGCCGCGCACCTCCCGGTGATCCTGCTGCACAGCGTCTTTCAGATCATCAAAGCGCTGCAACAACTCACCCGCTTCACGGAAGTAAGCTTCCCCAACCTGCGTCAGAGAAATCTGGCGTGTGGTTCTGTTAAGCAGGCGCACACCCAGCTCATCTTCCAGCTCGCTCACATATTTGGAGATCAGGGCTTTGGAGCGCCCCATGTCTCGCGCCGCTGCTGAAAAGCCACCGCTTTCGACCACCTGCAAAAAACATCTAATTCGTGTGATGGAATCCATCGGTCAAACCTCTCACAGCATATCTTTGAAACGCAAAACCAGTTTGCGAACAGAGACACGCAAAATCAAAGCGAACGAGCCTCAGTCTGCTGCTTCTCACGGCGCTTTCTGCGGCGGCGAATACGCCCACCAAGTCCAGCCAGACGCAACATAAACAAACCCGTGGCAAAGCCAAGCCCGGCCAACACACCGCCTTCAACGGTCACTGGCACGGCTGGCTCAAAGTCTTCCCAGGTTGCTTTGGAAAGTTTGGTGTCCGGTTCCTTCATGAAGATCCAGACACGCTCAAATGCAGCGGCGGTTGCCATCGCCAGTTGCTGGTCTTTCAACACCTCAAGCCGATCCAGAGATCGTTCGATGCTTGTTCCACGCAACTGCACAAACTCATCCGCGCTCTGCGCCATATGAGCCAGAGCTTCTGAAATGCTCCGGTTGGTGGCAGCTGCATCCGCAACAAAATCGGCTTTCACTTCCTCCAACGCATCAATGGCACCACCCATGCGCTGTCGGTATTGCTGCGCAAACTCAGGAAGCTGAGAGGTCACAGTGCCGCTTACAAGCGCAACGCCAAGCGTCAGTACTCTTGCAAACATCATCGCAAACCTCCCACACCCAAATTAATCCAGCAGAGTGATCACTCCAGCAGCACCTTCTTCTGTACCAAACGCCAGACGGTCGCCCTTCTTGTCCCATGCAAGCGCAGAAACAGGACCAGCACCCGGACGGCGCAGCAGAACCTCGGCATTGTCAGAGAACCGCACAGCCATCACCATGCCATCCTGATAGCCAATCGCCAGCATCTCTTCCTGTGGATGGCAGCAAACAGTCGTCACCATACTGTCACCACGCACACCCAGCTCCAGAGGCGCCTGTCCCATTGGACCAGACTTACCCATGAATGGCCACAGGATCGCAGCCTGCGCGCCGGATGTCGCCAGATACTTGCCCTTTGCAGACCAGCTCACAGACTTCACCTTGGCCGGATAGCCCGTCATCCGCATGTCCTGACTATCCGCCAGGCGCCATCCGTGCAGAGCGTTCTCCTGCATGGTGGTCACAAGGTACTTGCCATCTGGAGAGTAAGTCACATGACCATGTGCCCCCTTCCAGCTCAGCTCCTGCGGATCACCAGCAGCATTCACCCAAAACAGCGTCACCCCGTCATAACGCGATGCAGCAAGGCGCATACCCTTTGGCGCAAAAGCCAAACCTGCAAACGCACGTGGCAGCTGAAACTCTTTGATCTCACCTGTCTTCAGGCGAACCCAAGCTGTACGACCAGAGGCAAACGCCACACTGTCTTGCGGACCAGCAGCAATGATGTCGATCCACTTGCGAGGCTGCTCAGCAAGCTCTTCAACACTGCCATCTGCACTGACCTTGCAGATCTTCCCATCACCACCACCGGTGATCAGAGACTTGCCATCCAGTGAAGGCGTTGCACAGAGCAAACCGTTTTTGTGAACCGGAGTTTGCGTCTCCGGTCCACCAGCAAAAAAGACAGAACCTTCGCCACTGGCAAAGGCTGCTACGTCACCGAGGAAGGTTGCCGAAACAACATAACCGTCGGTATCAAGAGGAGCAGTTACAGGCACCAGAACTTACTCCGCAACACAAGCTTCAAACGCAGTCTTCAGCGCTGCACCATCCAGCTCACGACCGATGAACACGATGCGGCTCTCACGCTTCTCATCGTCTTTCCAGTCACGCTGATGGTTGCCTTCCACAATCATATGGATGCCCTGCACCACATAACGCTGCGGATCATCTTTAAAGGCCAGAATACCTTTCATGCGCAGAATGTTCGGACCTTGAATCTGGGTTACCTGATTGATCCAGTCAAAGAACACCTTCGGCTCCAGATCACCAGCAGTGAAGGAAAAGGACTTCACGGAGTGCGTGTCTTCATGGTCATGATCGCAGTCCGGGCCGCATTCATGGTCAGGATGGTCGTGATCATGTGCGTGGCCGTGGTCATGCCCATGATGGTGATGATCGTGATCGCAATCCGGACCACACTCATGATCATGCGCATGCTCGGCCTTCTTCAGGAATTCTGGGTCCAGATCCAGAATACGGTCTAGCTCGAATGCGCCACGATCCAGAACATCACCGATCTCAATCTGGCAACGCTCTGTGTGATGGATCTTCGCATATGGATTGATTTTGCGGATCGCCGCTTCAACACCAACCAGTTCCTCAGCAGAAACAAGGTCGGTCTTGTTCAGCAAAATCACGTCAGAAAACGCGATCTGGTCTTCAGCTTCCTTGGTGTCTTTCAGGCGCTGCTGAACGTGGCGTGCATCAACAACAGCGACCACAGCATCCAGCTTCGCCGCTTCACGCACATCATCATCCATGAAGAACGTCTGCGCCACAGGAGCTGGGTCGGCCACGCCAGTGGTCTCCACGATGATCGCGTCAAACGCACCCTTACGCTTCATCAGGTTTTCAACGGTACGGATCAGATCGCCACGAACGGTACAGCAGATGCAGCCATTGTTCATTTCATAGACTTCCTCGTCAGACTCAACGAGAAGGTCATTGTCGATACCGATTTCACCAAATTCATTGACGATCACAGCATAACGCGTGCCGTGGTTTTCGCTCAGAATACGGTTCAACAAGGTGGTTTTACCTGCGCCCAGATACCCGGTCAGCACGGTAACAGGAATACGGCTATCAGCAGCCTCGGACATTTACGTCTCCTTGGATGGGCGTGCGCTCGCAATCAGCTGGCACGATAATTTCGTGCCCTCAATATAGACAGTTGATCTGCCAGCAAAAGACCCTAGCTGCTGATTGTTTGATATCCGGGTTCCTGTCCCCCAGGAATTGGCCAATACCTCTTGATGGGGATCACAGCCCCAGCTTGTACCGAAGCTCCAGAACAAGCAGGAAAACAATGCAGAAGACGATAAAAAACACCACAAGGCTAATTGCAATGGGCATGCTGCTGTTCAGCAAAGGTGAGAAGAAAAACAGATAAATCGAAATCAGGATCGCCATTGTCACAAATGTGCGCGCTGGGCTTCTTGTCACAAACTGGAAAACACCCATAGACCTGATTGCCTCAGGCACACGAAGGCTACTCATAAAAATCTCCAATCAAAATACATGGAGATCCTAGGCCCGTTATTTGACAGAAGCAAGAAGCCAACATTGATGAGCGAAGCGGGCACAAGCAATCGCAAGCGGCTCAACCCACTCTACTATTTTCTGTTTGCATTCAATCGCTTCCATCCCCTACCATCCAGCCGATTGTTTTGGGGGACTGGGAGGCCAACCATCATGCTGAAAACCGTAGAAGCGTTTGATCGCATCGGAGATGAAAACGCATTCGCCGTTTTGGCACGTGCAACAGAGCTTGCCCAACAAGGCCGCGACATCATCAATCTCGGCATCGGTCAGCCTGATTTCCAAACTCCAGAACACATCGTGGAAGCAGCCGTCAAAGCCCTGCGCGACGAACACCACGGCTACACCGGCGCCACAGGTATTCTCCCACTACGCGAAATCATCGCCTCAAGCCTTCATGCGGAAACCGGTACAAGCGTCTCCCCTGACAACGTCATGGTCGTCCCCGGCGGCAAGGTCACCATGTTCATGGCTATCCTGATGTTTGGAGAGCCCGGCAAA